>JAJTHB010000031.1 GCA_021299465.1 Rickettsiales bacterium
AGCGGCTTGCCGGCGAGCAGGTGCACATGAAAATGCGGCACAACCTGCCCACCTTCCTTACCATGATTGCTGATCAAACGGTAGCCGTTCTTATCCATGCCCAGCTGGCTGGCCACTTTCTGCACCGCATAGAAAAATCCCTGCATTTTTTCTGCCGATGCTCTGGCGGCAAAATCCTGAAATGATTCAAACTCGCCTTTTGGAATCACCAGCACATGGGTGGGCGCGGCGGGCGCAATATCGTAAAAAGCCAGCGCAAAGCCATCTTCATAGACTTTGCTACATGAAATCTCGCCGCGCAGAATTTTAGCAAAGACGTTGTTGTTGTCGTAGGGCACTCATTCCTCCTTTATCGTCATTCCCGCTTGCGCGGGGATGACGGCCACTATTCAATCTTGCAAAACTCACCAAACTCCGGCCTTGGGCTGCGCGGGTGGAGCTTGCTGGCATCGCCGTAACCGAGATTGCAGATGAAGTTGGATTTAACCGTGGTACCTTTAAAAAACAGCTCATCCACCATCTGGTTGTTAAAGCCGCTCATCGGCCCGCAATCAAGGCCAACCGCGCGCGCCGCCAGCATGAAATAGGCGCCCTGCAGGCTGCTGTTGCGCAGTGCCAGCACTTCGAGAACATTCTCCGGCAAGTCCTTAAACCATGCTTTCGCATCCACATGCGGAAACAGGCGCGGTAGCTCATTGTAAAAATGCACATCCATGCCAATAATGGCGACGACCGGCGCGCTCATGGTTTTGTCGATGTTACCCTTGTCGAGCGCGGGTTTTAATTTTTCTTTGGCCGCTTGTGACTTTACAAATACAATACGCATTGGCTGCATGTTGGCGCTGGTTGGCGCCATTTTCGCAAGGTCAAAGACCTGTTTCAGCAGGCTGTCCTCGACCGGCTTTTGCTGCCAGCCATTATGCGTACGTGCGTTGTTAAATAAAACATCCAGGCTTTTGCTATCGATCATAAATCCCCTCTTCTTCGTTTTTTTTCCACATGGCCGGAAGTGCCCTCGCGGCGCGTCATCTCCGCCATTACCTCTTCCAGTGTAATGCCCTGATCCACGAGCAGCAGCAGCCAATGAAAGATCAGATCCGCTGATTCATTGATGATTTCTTTTTTGTCCCCGCGCATGGCGGCAATCACGGTTTCGACCGCTTCTTCACCCAGCTTCTGGGAAATTTTCGCTGTACCCTGCCTCAGGCGCTTGGCCACATAGGACGTATCGGGATCACCGCCGCGGCGGCTTTCCACAACCTTGTAGAGGCGTTCTAATGTATCGCTCGTACTCATTCTATCTCCTTACCGCAATGCCCGCCTTTTGCATAGACTCTTTCACCTCGGCGATGGTGAATTCACCGTAGTGAAAAACCGAGGCCGCCAGCACCGCGCTGGCATGCCCTTCCTTCACCGCTTCGGCAAAATGGGAAAGCGAGCCAATGCCGCCCGAGGCGATCACGGGGATGGATACGCTATCTGCCACCGCGCGGGTGAGCGGAATGTTCACCCCCTGCTTCGTGCCATCACGATCCATGGAGGTGAGCAGAATCTCCCCTGCTCCATACTCGGCCATTTTTTTCGCCCATGCGACCGCGTCAAGGCCGGTAGGATTGCGGCCGCCATGGGTGTAGACTTTAAAGTTGCTCCCGGAGTTTTCTGCTGAAAACTCCATGGAGCCCTGCTCAGGGCTGGCTCGGCCTGCTGGCCTCGCATCACTCATTTTTATTTCCGACTTCGCATCAATCGCCACCACAATGCACTGGCTGCCGAATTTTTCCGCCGCTTCACGCACAAATTCAGGCCTGCGCACGGCCTCGGTATTGATCGAAACTTTATCGGCTCCCGCGAGGAGCAGGTTGCGGATGTCGCCGAGCGACCGCACACCACCACCGACGGTCAGCGGCATGAAGCACGCCTCCGCGACGCGGGAAATCACATCATAGAGAATGCCGCGATTATCGCTGGAGGCGGTGATATCAAGAAAACAAAGCTCATCAGCGCCGCCCGCATCATAAAGCTTTGCCTGCTCCACCGGATCACCCGCATCGCGCAGCTCCACAAAATTCACGCCCTTGACCACGCGGCCATCTTTGACATCAAGGCAGGGGATAATACGTGTTTTAAGCATCGCCAGACTTTCTGTGCGCACGGCGGATGCCCCATAGCGCATACAGGCCGATAAAACACCAGATGATGTTGAGCGCCGCAGAGGGCAATGCTTCTTTCCAGTAAGTGTAGACAGCAAGCAGCAGCGCACCGATGATGTTCATGCCGTGATAGATGAGCGTATCGCTCTCAATTTTTTTGGCAGCAAGCAGGCCATACGCGCCAAGCACCAGCACCATGCCCACCCAACCGATCACTTCATAGATGATATCCATCAGCCGCCTGCCACTGCCAGAGCTTCGGCCGGATCAATCACACCATCATAGAGCGCGCGGCCAATGATCACACCGTCAATACCGCTGGCAGCATGCTCTTTGTAAGCACGAATATCTGAGAGTGACGAGACGCCGCCAGAGGCAATGACCGGAATGGAAATCTGTTTCGCAAGAGAAACGGTTTCGGCGACATTGCTCCCCTGCATCGCGCCATCGCGGCTGATATCGGTGTAGATGATGGCGGCCACGCCTGCATCTTCAAATTTCCTCGCAAGCTGCGCTGCTTTAATGTCGGAGACTTCCGCCCAGCCTTCGACCGCGACATAGCCATCCTTGGCATCAATACCGACGGCGATTTTGCCAGGAAAAAGCTTGCAGGCCTCTTTCACCAGCGGCGGGTTTTTGAGCGCGATTGTTCCTAAAATCACCCTCGAAATGCCGAGCGAAAGCCAGCTATCGATCTGGTCGAGCGTGCGGATGCCGCCGCCCAGCTGCAGCTTCATGCGCACGCTGGAGCGAATGGACTTCACCGCCTGTTCATTCACCGGCTTTCCTTCAAACGCGCCGTTTAAATCCACCACATGCAACCACGAAAAACCTGCCGCTTCAAATTGCTTGGCCTGATCGGCGGGGCTTTTGTCAAACACGGTGGCTTTATCCATCTCGCCGCGAAGCAGGCGCACACAGCGGCCTTCTTTTAAGTCTATGGCGGGGTAGAGGTTCATACCAGCGTACTGATCGGCTCGAGGTTTTTATAATAAAAGCGCCCGGGGATCATCTGCGCACTTTCAAATTCATAGTAAGGCAGCGTGCCCCAGAGGATATAGCCACTTTCTTCGTAAAGCTTGATCGCCGCTTCCTGTGTGGCGCGCACAGAAAGCCGCAGCACGGAAAAACCCTGCGAGCGCGCCTCACGTTCAGCAGCTTCCAGCAGCATTTTCGCAAGGCCATGCCCGCGTGCCCATGGCGCCACAAAATGCGCTTCGATCTGTGCGGCGAATGATGAGGTTTCTTTGCTGGGGCCTGGCTTTACAAGCTGAATACTGGCGGAAAGCGTACCGTCCAGACGGCCAGCAAAAAGCACGCGCTCCGGAACTACCAGCACCCCTTTCCAGTAGGTCTCCAGCACATCCTTGCCGGGCGGCAGCACCCAGTTAAAACCAATGCCTTCGCGGATGGCGTCCTCGGTGGCCTGCACCAGTTCGGGCAGATCAGCGTGGCGGAATTCGGTGATGCGTTCGACGCGTGCGGGCATGTCAAAGCCTTACAAAATTGCTGAGTAGGCGTAGCCCCGTTTCCTGACTTTTTTCCGGGTGAAACTGTGTGCCCATGATGTTACCTTTCGCTACCACCGCTGCAATGGTTTGTCCATAGCTGGTGGTGGCGATCACATCCGGCGAGCCTGCCGCATGGTAGCTATGGACGAAATAGGCGTGCGCACCGGTGTCGATGCCAGCAAGCAGTGGATGCGGCGTAATGGTAAGCTCGTTCCAGCCCATGTGGGGGATTTTTAGTTGCTGGTTGCTGGTTGCTGGTTGCTGGCTAAGAGAAACCACCTCACCCTTCAGCCAGCCCAGCCCATCATGCACGCCGTGCTCGTGGCCGCGCTCAAACAAAAGCTGCATGCCGACACAAATGCCCAGAAACGGCTTCTTTTTCACCTGCACTTCTTCGCTAAGCGCCTCGAGCATGCCGGAAATGGAGGCAAGGCCGCGCATGCAGTCGCCATACGCGCCCACGCCCGGCAGCACGATATGGCTCGCGCGCTTCAAATCCTCAGGATCTGCGGTGATGTGGATTTTGATGCCGCCAGGCGCGACGCGCTCTAAGGCTTTTGCCGCCGAGCGCAGATTGCCGGAGCCATAATCAATGACGGCGATGGTCATGCCGCCAGCAGCCGCTCGAAATAGCGTTGCTCGGCGCGAAGCAGCGAATCACCCGCTGTAATATCGGCCATGATGTAGCCACGCTTTGCAAGCCTGGCACGCAGCCAGTCATTCGCATGGAAACCGATCAGGATATTTACGCCGAGCTGCATAATCGAAATTCCCTCCATGCCAAACCACTGCCCTTTGGCCATCGCCATCAGCGCGGCATTGACAAGGAAAATGCCAAGCGCCGGCAGCCATAAGCGGTGATACAGCACCCAGAACATAGTGAAGACGAATGCATAAAGGTTGAAACCCTCGCGCACAAAGACCGGCTTTTCATAGGCGCTCGCGGCGCCCGGCCTCACATGCACAGTATAGAGCTTCATCTGGCCGAACATTAAAGTGATCCTCCAAATTTTTCCTGCGAAAGCAGGAACCCTGTAGAACCTTCACGATACACGCTTCCGCGGGTATGGAAACAAAACATCATAGACTACCCCCGAGCGTTCCCTTGGTAGAAGGAATGGCATCGCTTTTCCTTGGGTCAATCGCGCAGGCCGCGCGAAGACTGCGCGCAAGGCCCTTGTAGCAGGATTCGACGATATGGTGGTTATTCACGCCGTAAAGATTTTCCACATGCAGCGTGATGCCAGAGGCAAAGGCAAACGCCTGAAACCATTCCCGAAACAACTCGGTGTCCATCTCGCCGAGCTTAGGCTTGGAGAATTCCACTTTCCACACAAAATAAGGCCGGCCGGAAATATCCAGCGCCACGCGCGAGAGTGTCTCATCCATCGGGCTATAGGCATGGGCGTAGCGGGTGATGCCCTTTCGGTCGCCGAGTGCTTTTGCCACCGCCTCGCCGATCGCGATGCCGGTATCCTCGGTAGTATGGTGCATATCAATGTGCAAATCGCCTTTGGCGCTCACTTTCAAATCCATCAGGCTGTGGCGCGAGAGCTGTTCGAGCATGTGATCCAGAAACCCGATACCGGTCGATATCTGATATTCGCCGGTACCATCGAGATTCACCGTGACGGCAATCTGGGTTTCTTTGGTTTTTCGTTCAATCGTTGCCGTGCGCATTATTTTGTCATCCTTAAGTGAGATAGAGCATTTTTGATTTAAATGCCTACACTTGTCATCCTCGGCCCCCGAGCCGAGGATCCATCTAAAAAAACATAGCGCCCACGGCGCTTTGATGGATGGTCGGGTCAGGCCCGACCATGACAGGCAAGTGCATATACTTAAATCAAAAATGCTCTAGAGGCGAACCGAAGGATTTTTTTTAAGATCTCTCGCCTTCGCTCCAGATGACAAGTTTTAACAGAAAAACCGCCAAAAACAAGCCTCTAAAGCCCGCCCAAAAAGGCCAACAACGCGCCGTCACTGAATCTTCACAAACTTCAGCTTGTTTACCCCCCCCTATTTGTTAAGATGCGTAAACTTATTTGTTAGAAATCTAGTTTAATCAAAAAGGAGCAGCTATGACTGGTATTCAAAAATTTGGTTCTGGTGGCAACATTCAACCAAGCTCAGCCACAGTGAAGCGCGTTGCGAATGAAGGCGCTGATCAACCTCGAGTTACTCGCTCTGAAGAGGATTTTGCAAGGCATCTAAATGATATTTTTGATCCCAAAAAACCCGCAACAAAAGAAGTTCTCTTGATGCGCGCCGCCGCTACTGACCTGGCGCTCGCTATTTTAGAAAAGCGCCAGCAAACCTACAGCTCCATTGGCGAAGACTATGACCTTGGCCAGCAGACCATTGATCTACTCGAAGAAATTGCCGGACCTGTACTTCAGGGGCGTACGATTGCGCGCACCATGGGCGGGGATTTTACCATTGCCTCTATGGGACAGACTAGTGATAGAGCGTTGATGCAAAAGCTTTCAGCTTTCGGTATTGAGTCAAATATCACAACCAATGGCTCTGAGCATAGGGTTTCATTGGTGGTTGGTAGCGCCCAGCCTAAGTTTAGAGATAAACTTTTTACCGCTGCTGCCAAAGTTCGCGCCGGTGATAATTCGGGAGCAGACCAGCCACTGTCACGAACTGCGCAGGAAGAAAAGAAGATAATTGCCGATGAATATTGGCGAGGGGTTCCGTCAGCGGGGATTCAACGATAGTAACCTTACTTCAGCCCTACCGCGGCGCGCAGCAGCGCATTGACGCGAGATTGCCAGCCGGCACCGCTTTTCCTGAGCGCTTGCAGAATATCTTTATCAATGCTGAGGCTCACCACCGCTTTGGTGCGACCCTGCGGCCTGCCGCGCCCGCGCTTCTTTTTCTCGGCTTCGAACCGTGCGAGCCACGCCGGGTCAACATCGCGCATCAGGCGCATATGTTTCATAATTTGCGGTGTTACTTCTTTGATTTCACCGTCCTTCGTCGTCCAATTTCTGCTCATATCTAACTTCCTCTTTTTCGTTCGATTTGCGAAGGCTGATGATTCGCTTGTTTTCGCCGCGCTGAGTGTAAATGCAGGTATATAAACGCTTGCCGTAAGGCAGAAAAGCAACGATACGAAGCTCTCCATATTCCTTGCGACCATCCGGCGTAAACGCCGCATTTAGCCAATCCATTTCCCACACGCACTCAAAATCCACGCCGTGCTTGGCGAGGTTTTTTTGTTGCTTGGTTTTATCCCATTCAAACATATTAAATATAGCTATAAATAATCATGGCGTCAAGGGTGCTAACCATCCTCCACCTGCAATAATAACGCGGTGCCGATCATGCTAACCACGATCGCCGGTGTCCATGCCGCAAGTGCCACCGGCAGCGTGCCGGCGGAGCCGAGCGCATGAATAAGATCGGTAAAGAAATGCATTAAAAATCCAGTTAAAATACCAGCCACCACTAAAATCCCGATCTTGCCACGGCGCGGCAGTCGCAGGGAAAAAATGGCAGCAATCAGTACTGTGCCAGCAAGTAAAAAAGGGCTGGCAAGCAGGCTCTGCCAATGGAGGCGGTGTTTAAGACCAGAAAAACCAGCGTTTTCAAGCATACCAGTAAAAGCCGGTAATGACCAAAACGACATGGTTTCCGGCGAGGCGAAGCTGTCCTGAATATAGCCTAAAGTCAGCGTAGTGGGGATTTCAAAGCGTGCAATGGGCAGCGGTGGCTGACCAGGGATCGAGCGCGTGACATCGATCAAAATCAGCCTACCCGTTTCCAGTACCGCCTGCTTTGCGTCTAGGCGCTCTTTAAATGCCTTATTGTTGCCGAAGCTGAAAATAATCACATTGGCAAAGGACATATCGCTTTGTGAAATGCGCATAGCATGAATAATATGCTCATCGCCATCTTCTTCAATTTGCCTGAGCCATAGACCAGAAGCCGAGACAGAAAGCAGGCTTGGACGACCAGTTAAGTAGCGCCCCTCAACCTGCTCAAAGCGAAGCAAAAGCGCTGAAGCAAGCGGATTGAACACGGTGGTCATAAACAAGCCAAGCACCACCACCACAACCATCGCCGGATAAAGAAATTGCCATACTGACACTCCCGCCGCACGCACCACCACCAGTTCCTGCGTGCGTGTGAGCTTGGTGAGCGCCAGCATACTGCCGATCAGCACGGCGTAAGGCACTAGCTTTTCTGCCATGCTGGGCATTTTAAGCGCCGACATCTGCAAAATGACCATGAAGGGAATGTTTTCTTTTCCCGACGCGCGGCGCAACAGCTCAACAATATCGACCAGCATGCTCAGTGCAAGCAGGCCAAACAGCGCCAGCATAATGCTATGTAAAAAATGCTTGCCAATGTAGGCAGATAGCGTCCAGGGTAGCCTCACGCCTGCCTCCAGCGCAGCAGCGAAAATTTATCATTCAAACTGGCAATGGCGAGGAACATCGGTAATATTAGAGCGAGATAGTAAGCCCACACCATCGTTGGATGATTCGCAATCATACCGCGAAGCCCCACCGCACCAAATAGCATGAATACTGTAAGGGCTACCGCAATCGCGATTGGCCGCCAGTGACCACGGCGGTTAAACTCGCTGGCAAGCAGAACCGCAAGTGCAGTCAGCGCTACACACAAACTATAGGCTGGCCATACCAGGCGCTGATGGCCCTCTGCTTTTCGCTTCATAAGCTCCTGCTCAGATGCGGTTTCATCCGGTGCAAATAGTTCATGCACAAACATCTCCTGCGGGTCACGGTAACGCCTACCTGATTCCTGCGTGTAGAGGCTGATATCGAGCGTGTAGTTTTCAAAATTTAAAAACGATAATTTGCCGTTTTGTATCTCCTGACGGTTGCCCCTAACCATCAAAAAACGCGGCCCCCCTGGCGTTTGCACAAGCTTGCCTTCCTCCGCCATCATCGTAATGCTTTTATCCGGCGTCCGGTTGTCATGCACGAGAATGCCATAAAGGATGTTATCCTTATCACGTTCACGAATAAATACGGTCAGGCCATTCACAGGGCTGTTAAACACTCCTTCCTGAAGTAAAATGGAGGCGTAGTTATTACGCAGGAAAAACTGCATTTCCTTGAATTCTCGGTAAGTCACTGGCTGCAGGTAAAAAGCGATCATATAGCCGATCAGCGTCGTGACGCCCGCGACGATCAGGGCCGGTCTCGCCAGCGCCCACTTTGAAAGACCAGCAGCCTGCAAAACCACCAGCTCACTTTCCATCTTGAGTTTGTTGTACACAAACAGCACCGAGCACAGCATGGCGGGCGGCAGAATCATGATCAACAGCGATGGAATGAGCAACACCGTAAGCGTCAAAAAAATCAGAATCGACACGCCCTGATTCACGATCACATCGATAAAGCGCAGCGCTTGCGTCAGCCAAACGATGCTGGTAAGGCTAAGCGTAATCAGCAGCATAGAGTGCGCTAGCATGCGCATAATATAGATGTTGTAACGTTCCATCACTCATTCTTAGCCTTAATGAGCCTCAAAGGAAAGTCCTATGCAGATCAAATTTATTGAACGCTCCGCCACCACCGTCGACAAGGTTGTCGTTTACCTTGTAGCCGACGATCTAAAACTTTCCAGCGAAGCAAAAGCGATCGACCAGAAAGCAAATGGTCTTATCACCAAGGCAATCAAAACCAGCCAGTTCAAAGGCAAGCGCGGATCGCACCTTGCCATCGCACTTACTGAGGGTGCGCGCGCTGATTATGCGCTGCTTGCCGGTATCGGCAGTATCAAAGACCTCAATGCATATGAGTGGGAAAAAATTGGCGGCGGCTGCGTGCCAAAGCTCAACGGCCTACGTGCTGCATCCGCAACACTTACTATTGAGGGCGCAAAAATAGGCTCGCTCGCTGTGGCTGAGATCGCCGCGCGTATCGCCCATGGTGCACAGCTGCGCAGTTTCAGATTCGATAAATATTTCACCAAGAAAACGGCTGATGAGAAACCAACACTTAAAGCTTTCTCGGTCGCACTTGGCGGCAGTAAAGCTGCAGCCAAACCTTACGCCGAACTCGAGAAACTGGCTGAAGGCGTGTTCTTTACCCGCGAAGTGGTGAGCGAACCAGCTAATATCATTCATCCGGAATCGCTTGCTGAGCGTTGCTTAGAGCTTAAGAAGCTCGGCGTTGAGGTGGAAATTTTCGGCGAGCCGGAGATGCATAAAATGGGCTTTGGCGCGCTGATCGGCGTTGGTCAGGGCTCGACGCGCGAATCACAGATGGTGATCATGCGATATCACGGCGCGGGCAAGGGAAAAGCCCAGCCGCTGGCGTTTGTTGGCAAAGGCGTGACGTTTGATACCGGCGGCATTTCGATCAAACCGGCAAACGGCATGGAAGAGATGAAATGGGACATGGGTGGCGCGGGCACCGTCATCGGCCTCATGAAAGCGCTCGCTGGCCGCAAGGCGAAAGTGAATGTCGTGGGCGCGGTGGGGCTTGTCGAAAATATGCCAGACGGCAACGCCCAGCGCCCGGGCGACGTGGTGACCAGCTATTCCGGCCAGACGATCGAAGTGCTCAACACCGATGCAGAAGGCCGCCTCGTGCTCGCCGATGTGCTGTGGTATGTGCAGAAACACTTAAAACCCAAAGCGATTATTGATCTGGCCACGCTTACCGGCGCGATCATCGTCGCACTCGGCACCTCGCGCGCCGGGCTATTTTCCAATAATGACAAGATCGCCGAGCAGCTCTTCAAGGCCGGCGAAAAAACCGGCGAAGAAGTCTGGCGCCTGCCACTGGGCAAAGTGTATGACGAGCAGATCAATTCCGATATCGCCGATATGCAGAATATTGGCCGCGATCGCGAGGCAGGCTCCATTACTGCCGCGCAGTTCCTGCAACGCTTTGTGAATGATGTGCCGTGGGCGCATCTCGATATCGCCGGCACGGCGTGGAGCAAAAAAGCCAGCGACATCTGCGACAAAGGCGCGACCGCCTACGGCGTGCGCCTGCTTAATCAATGGGTTGCGGATAACTATGAGTGATTATAGTAACGGATTTGTTGTTGGTCATACCAGCCATATCTTGCCAAAAAACCTGCCTTCAGTTGTTCTCTTTGACTGGGATGATACGCTGTTCGACCATGCAAAGCTGCTACCGCATGCCTCGCAGGTTTTTATCGATAGGTACATGCCGGGAAAAAATATCGATGACATGAATCAAGAATGGCACAAGGACAAACAAGCTTTTTGCGATAAGTATTTTCCCGGCCAGCGCATGAAGCCGGAGGACTTGACCCACAAGGTATGGATGCCGATCATGCATGCCCTGCCACGCGAAGAATGGAGCCTTAAACCTCACGTCCGTCAGGTCATTTCGCTGCTAAAAAATAAAGGCGTAAAAGTTGGGATAGTCAGCAATAAGCCGCATGACATGTTGCTCGAAGAGGTGCGCCATTTTGGAATCGAACAAGATTTTGATGTGGTTGTTGGCCATCGTTCCGATGTGCCCGCCAAGCCCGCGCCGGATATGGTACATGAGGCCATGGATAAGCTCGGCCTTAGCAATGCCTGTTGGTATGTAGGCGATCATATGGACGATTTTGGCGCAACAAGGCATAGCAATATTGAACTCCATGTGATCGGTGAAAAATATTCCGGCCGGATTGCTCAGCTACAGCATGAGCGTCGTAGTAACGAACCAGTCCGCTATTTCAATTCGCTTGAAAATTTTCTTGAATTTCTGCAGCGCGTTGCCAACCATCACGAGAGAATGCGTTAAAACCCACCATGCAGATCAGCTTCTACCACTTAACCACCACCGCGCTTGACCGCGCGCTGCCCAAGCTGCTTGAAAAAGCCTACGGCAGCGGGCTGCGGGCGCATGTGTGGTGCGAGTCCGACGCGCGGATGGAACAGCTCAGCCAGCTGCTATGGACATACGATCCCGCGAGTTTTTTACCACACGGCAGTAGCAAAGACGCGCATCCCGACCAGCAGCCCATCCTAATCAGCACCCAGCCAGACGCAGCTAATAACGCTCGCGGCCTCTTCATCACCCATGGCCAGATCATTCCGGATTCAGAATTATTCGAACGCGTCTTTGATTTGTTTGATGGTCGAGATGACGCCGCAACCAGCGCCGCGCGTGAACGCTGGAAACACTATAAAGACCAGGGCCTGCCGCTCACCTACTACAAACAAACCGCCAGCGGCGGCTGGGAAAAAGCAGCCTAACCATGACCACGCCCTCCAGCCTGCGCCGCACTTTTGCCATTATCTCGCATCCTGACGCGGGCAAGACGACGCTTACCGAAAAACTGCTGCTGTTTGGCGGGGCGATTCACCTCGCCGGCGCGGTCAAGGCCAAGAAGGGCGGCAAATCTGCAACCAGCGACTGGATGGCGATTGAGCAGCAGCGCGGCATTTCGGTGACCGCTTCGGTGATGACGTTTGAGTATAACGGCAAAACCATCAACCTGCTTGACACGCCCGGCCACAAGGATTTTTCGGAAGATACCTACCGCACGCTGACCGCCGTTGACAGCGCAGTGATGGTTCTCGACGGTGCGAAGGGCATTGAGGAACAAACCTATAAACTCTTTGAAGTCTGCCGCCTGCGCGATACGCCGATCACCACCTTCATCAACAAGATGGACCGCGAAACACGCGAGCCATTTGAGCTTCTCGATGAGATTGAAAGCCGCCTGCAGCTTTCCGTCTGCCCAATCACCTGGCCGATCGGCATGGGCGAGCGTTTTCGTGGCTGCTATAATTTGATAACCGACACGCTCTATCTGTTTGATGATACTGGCGGCGCAGTGATCACTGATGGCAAACCTTATCAAGGCGCAAATGACCCGGCGCTGGATGATGTTATTCCGGTAGCGGAACTAACAAAATTCCGCGAAGAGGTGGCGATGGTCAAGGCCATCTATCCGGCTTTTGACCGCGAACATTTTTTAGAAGGCCATATGACGCCGGTCTTTTTCGGCAGCGCGATCAATAATTTCGGCGTACGTGAACTGCTGGAGGCGATTTGTGAGTTTGCACCGCCTCCCCGCCTGCAAAAAACAGATACGCGCGAGGTCGCGCCCCAGGAGCCAAAATTTACCGGCTTTGTGTTCAAGATTCAGGCGAACATGGATAAAAATCACCGCGACCGCATCGCTTTTGTTCGCATCTGTTCCGGTAAATATACCCGCGGCATGAAGGTGCTGCATGTCAGGAGCGGCAAGACGCTGGCGCTCAATAACCCGGTGCTGTTCCTTGCGCGCGAACGTGAACTCGCTGAGGAGGCTTGGCCAGGCGATATCCTCGGCATTCCCGGGCATGGGCATCTTCGGATCGGCGATAGCTTGACCGAAGGCGAGGCGCTCTATTTCACAGGCATTCCCAATTTCGCACCGGAACTATTTCAACGCATTCGCCTTGAGGATCCGCTCCGATCCAAGCAGCTCAAAGCCGCACTCGAGCAGCTCTCAGAAGAAGGCGCATCGCAGATTTTTAAGCCGCTCGATGGGAGTGCATGGATTATTGGCGTGGTCGGCGCGCTGCAGTTCGATGTAATTGCATCCCGTATTGCCGGGGAATATGGGGTAAAAGGTAGTTTTGAAGCGGTGTCTTACACTGCTGCGCGCTGGATTAAGGCGAAAGACCAGAAATCACTCGACGAATTCTGCAGCAAAAATAAATATAACACTGCCGAGGATGCATCCGGCCAGCTCGCCTATCTCGCGCCGAATGCATGGCATTTAGAACGCATCCAGAAAGATTTTCCCGAGATTGAATTCATGAAAACTCGCGAGAATCGGTAGCTATCATCCCGGCGTAGGCTGGGATCCATTTTGCCACTTCCGGAACATCTTTTTTTAAGTCAGCATTGGTCATCACTCAACGACAGGATCCCAGCTTTCGCGGGGATGTAAACCATGCTCCTTCTCGACCTCATACCCGCTATTTCTAAGCTGCTCGACAAGCTGATCCCCGACCCCGAAGCTCGTGAAAAAGCAAAGATCGAGCTGCTGAAAACCGAGCGCGCAAGCGACCTCGAAGAGCTACGCCTTGCGCTTTCTGCCGATGAGGCGCAAACCGAGATCAATAAAATTGAAGCAGCAAGCAGTGACCGGTTTGTCGCGGGCTGGCGGCCGTTCATCGGCTGGGTATGCGGCGTGGCGTTTGCCTATCACTTCATCCTGCAACCGCTGCTCGCCTTTACCATCATGAATAGCGGCGGCGAGGTAAGACTGCCGACGTTTGATATGGATGCGCTTTCAACCGTGTTGATGGGTATGCTTGGCCTTGGCGGCCTGAGGACGATTGAGAAGATACGAGGCGGGAAAAGCTGAGATTCAACTACGAAATTCAGGATACCCGCTTTCGCGGGGATTGATATTGGAGCGGGTGAAGGGAATCGAACCCTCGTATGCAGCTTGGGAAGCTGCCGTTCTACCATTGAACTACACCCGCCTACGCTAAAGCTTCGGCGGGCAGCCCGCTAGCGGAGTGCGTCTTTTAATAGAAAATTAATAAGCGGTCTAGTATAGCTTTGGCATCACAATTTTTTCCGGAGATGTTATGCGCCTGCGCTCTGCCCTTCTTGCAACCGTTGCTGCCTTTGGCTTATCGGCCCCTGCCGCCGCTTCGGATTACTTAACTGGCTATGTCGGCTGGTTTGATTTTATTGATCAAGATAATGAAGCCACGCAGTTTGGCCTCGAATATCGCTTAAGCCCCGTTGGCTACGGTCTGCGTCCGACGGTCGGTATTGATGTCTCCACTGATGGCGCGGTCTATGCGTTTGGCGGGATTAACTGGGAAGTGCCGCTGATTGATAATCAGCTCTTTCTGATTCCGAATTTCATGGCTGGCGGGTACGCGCAAGGCGATGGCAAAGACCTAGGCCACGGCCTTGAATTCCGCTCAGGTATTGAGGTGAGTTACCAGCTGCCAAGCCAGCACCGCGTTGGTGTTGCCGTGAACCATATTTCTAATGCCAGTCTGGGTGACAAAAATCCGGGCTCGGAAACGGTGCTGATTAATTATTCCGTGCCGGTGGGCTATTTGTTTTAGGGTCTATTAGCACCATCTCTCGTCTCATTTTAAGTTGGGTGCGCCCGCGCAGTTTTTTCGTTCGTCTCTGATGTTGCCATCGTCAACTAGCGGATGCAGACGGGGTTGGTGCCGCGAGCATCGCTGCTGATTCAAATGATCTGCCACATTTAAACCAGACTTCACTTCGGCCGAAGTCAGGCTGAAGATGGCGGAAGAATGGTTGCGCAGGAAGGGGGGAAGTTTATGTGCGAACGATTGGTTCAGGATCCCCGCTTACATCGGAATAGAAAAAAAAAGCCGCCCGAGGGCGGCTCTTGAGTTTGATCCCTCAGGATCCCCGCTTTCGCGGGGATTGAGAGAATTATCCTTAGTTAAAGCGCATGCGCAGGATACAGGTCGGATTGTTACCCGATATCGTGCCACGAGCAAAAGTATTGGTAGCATCCGTCGACGTAGCACCGGTGATACAGGTTGTAGCAGTTGGTGTGGTTGCGAATGCGGCAACATTGCCTGAAGCGAGAGCACCGTAGAGGATGCCGGTAGAACCCGTACCCCTTGCCTGAACCGTACCGGTATTTGGCGCACCATCGTCGATTTTACTATCGACGTTGAAGGCCTCAATCGGTGTGATGGCAGGAGAAAAGCTTAGAGTGCCTGCGGTCGCAATCGGGGTCGTGCCGAAGCCGGAGAGCATGTAATAATTGATACCGCTATCAGCAGCTACGTTCCAGTAGTTTCCGCGACCAATGCGTGCTGCTGGCAGGTATGTGCCTACGCTTGCACCCGTTAAGTTAGCCGCTACAGCACCACCTGTGGTCAGTGCCGCACCAAAGTTACCGTCAATCAGGTTGGCTGACGACATTTGCTGCCAGAAGAAGAGTGGCTCACCAATGGCAAGAGTCGCAGTGCCGGCTGTATCGGTTACAAGGCCGTTACCATCACCAAGACCGGTTGTGCCGGCAGTGTTACATCCACCTGTTGGGCAGAGACCGAACGCACCAGCGCTTGCTGCTGCAAGGTCACCCGGGATGCCGTTATATTTGGTGCGGAAGGTGTTGACCGTTGAGTTATATTTTTCATACTGACCAATGGTGGCGCGGACTTCAGCGGCCTTGATCAAATCCTGACCGACGAGTACACCGCCCACGATGAGGCCGATGATCACGAGCACGATTGAAAGCTCGATCAGCGTAAAGCCTGATTTGCCTTTCTTTCTGGCTTTTTGAATCGTCATATTTATCTCCTAAATGGTTTGACTAATTTAATGCCTAGCTTTCGCTTGATTGCAAAAACATGGTGTTAGTTTGGATGAACAACACGCAACTTACTACTCAATTGATGAGAAATCATAATTTGCGCAACCCTGGCACAAAAGTAACAGGCAAACCTTACTAAAAGGTTACCGGAAACAGCTTATTGCTGATCATAGATTGGGATAATTGATGAGTATAACCAAGCAGTTACATCTCAAATGCGCCCCATAACAATATGAGGACTAATTAATTTGTAAAGCTGTTGTTTTGAGGCAACAATTTGCCTGACTAAACGGCTTCCTTGGATTCGGGTTTGATCTTGGCAATCGCGCCATCGAGCATGGTTTGTGAGCAAAGACCTAGCAAAACCGGGTCACGCGGCTTGATATTGTTGGAATTCCAGTGGGTTTTACCCCTCACCGCCTGAATCGTGTTTTTGGTGGTGCCCACGAGCTTACCAATCTGAGCATCGCTCATGGTTGGGAAATTTTTGACCAGCCATGCAATGGCATCCGGCTTGTCCTGGCGGCGCGCAACGGGAGTATAACGGCCACCTTTGGATTTCTTGTTGATATATTGCTTGGCAGTGCCGGCAATGGCAAGGCGTGCATCACTATCCACTTCACAGCGATGGATTTCCTCCATGGTGAGCTGGCCATTCGCAGTAGGGTCTAAGCCGCGGATACCGCCAGATACATCGCCGTCAGCAATGCCCTGAATTTCAAGTGGGTGCATACCGCAAAACTCAGCGATTTGCTCAAAGGTGAGTGCAGTGTTCTCAACCAGCCACACGGCAGTAGCTTTAGGCATTAATGGCAGGGTCATGGCGTCTTCTCCTTGTCATCCCTGCCTATGCAGGGGTCCTGACTATCAATAATATGGGGGATGATCGTGCGAGGTTTTTAGTGGTTTTATCGCATGAATCAAGTATTTTCAGCGTATGAGCGACTTGATTCTGGTAGATGAACCAACAAACCACGTGCTGATGCTTGAGCTAAACCGCCCTGAGGCAGCCAATGCGCTGACCAGTGAAATGGCCAAGCTGCTGGCAGATAAGCTTAAAACCCCTCCTCCCTCCACGCGCTGCATTATCCTTGCTGGGAATGGCAAACATTTTTGCGCTGGCGCGGATCTTAAAGAGCGGCGCGGGATGGATGAAACGGCGTGGGTTGCCCAGCATACATTGTTTCGTGGCGCACGCGATGCAATGCTTACCTGCAATGTGCCGGTGATCGCTGCGGTGCATGGTGCGGCCATGGGCGGCGGGCTGGAACTGGCGCTCGCTTCAGATTTTATTTATGCCGCTGAGGATGCGCGTTTTGCGCTGACTGAAGCCACGCTCGGCATTATGCCCGGCATGGGCGGCTCACAAACCTTGCCACGGGCGGTTGGCAGCCGCCGCGCGCGCGAAATTTTGCTCACCGGCAAGCCATTTGGCGCGAAGGAAGCTATGGATTGGGGAATGGTGAACCGCCTATGTGCGCCTGAAACATTGCGTAAGGAAGCCATAGAAACTGCGAGCCTCATTGCCAGCAATGGACCGCTTTCTATCCAAGCCATACGCAAAGCGCTGCGAGAGGGGGATAATCTTAATCTAGATCAGGCTTTTACGATAGAATTATCCTATTATAATACACTGCTTTCCACCGCTGATCGTCATGAAGGTATGGGCGCCTGGAACGACAAACGAAAGCCTGTTTTTAAAGGCAAATAGCTGCTATAATCTGCACTCATGCCAAAAAATTCCAAGACCCTTCCCATCTCACTCGCGCTGCAAGGCGGTGGTGCGCATGCGGCCTATAGCTGGGGCGTGATCGATCAATTACTTCAAGATGAAACCATAGAGATCGAAGCGATCAGCGCCACCAGTGGCGGGGCAATGCTGGCGGTTGTGGCAGCACAGGGATTGATGGAAGGCGGGCGCGAAGGTGCGCGCGACGCGCTGCTGAAATTCTGGCGCAAGGCTAATATTGCCGCCGGCCTGCTACCTATCCGCACCACCATTGCCGATAAGTTTTTAGGTAGCGTCGGTATCGATCTTTCGCCTTCTTCCATGGCTCTTGATGTTCTCACCAAGATGTTCTCGCCCTACCAGTTTAATTTGTTTGATATCAACCCCATGAAAAGCATCATCGAGGAGATGGTGGATTTTAAGGCGCTTAATAAGAAAAGCCCTATTCCGCTTTATATCAACACCACCCATGCGCGCACCGGTAAAAGCCGCGTGTTTGACCATAGCGAGGTCTCGCTCGATGCGGTGATGGCCTCCTGCTGCCTGCCTTATATTTTCCGCACCGTGGAAATTGACGGGGAGCCGTATTGGGACGGCAGCTTCTCCGCCTGCCCGGCCTTAGCACCGCTGGTGGGTAGCGGCCGTGATATTATGCTGGTGGAAGTGCACCCACATTATGTGGAAGAAATTCCAACCGGCGCGGCGGATATTTTAGATCGCATGACCGAGATCAGTTTTACTGCCGCACTGCTTTCTGAACTGCGCGCGATTGAGCAATATAACAGTATGATTGAAAGTGGTGCGCTGAAACAAAAACCAGTAACCATGCACCGCATCGAAGCGCAGGATATCCTTCTTGGGCTTGGCCGCTCCAGCAAACTGAATCTGGAATGGAGTTTCCTGATGTATTTGCATGATATCGGCATTCAATCCGCGACCGACTGGCTTGAAAAAAGACGATGAATAACCCGTGGAATGACCCAGGCGACCGGCTGGATCGCCCTGTGCTTACGCCGGAACTCGCGGCGCAGATTGAGAAGCGTGCATCAAAGCCACTGACTGCAGAAGGCCAGCAGGCGCTTAGCGCAAAACTTGCCGCCGTGGCCAAAGAACAGGAAGAAAAAAGGAATATTCCTCGCCTGAGCCTTCCTGAAAATAAAGCCCGGCTTTTCATCGCTACCCATGCAAACGAGAAAGATGGCGATTTAATCCGCGAATTCAAAGAATGGCTGGATGGTTTTGCCTCAGGCCCCCTCACCTACGCAGATGTCAGAAACGAGCTGGTGCAAGGCTTCGCTGCGATTATCACAGCACTTGATCAGGATAACCACCAGCGACCAGAGAAACCTGGCGGGATGCGGGCAAGCGACCGCGCTGTGCTTGAACTACGCGACAGGATCATGGCGCTGCCGGTCGTCGCGGAGTCGAATTTTCCAAGAGAAACCGCAAACGGACTGACAGGACAGATCATTCGCCCTGCCATTGCTGCCGCTGGCAGGCTGGGTATTACCAGACCCAGTATCTCAAAAGATTTATTCCTGCGAGAAACTCAAGGCGCCGGGCGCTACTGACCCGTCAGAATCTCGCGCATCGCACCCATGTCCTTCACTTTATCCAGCTCGCCGGGCTTGGGAACGAGGCGCAGCTGAAGCTGACAGACCGCATCTTTCAGCTGTGCTTCTTCGCCGGAAAAAATGGCGCTGCCGGAGCACAGGCCCTTCACCGTGTAGCGCATGTTCAGCGCGATGCCGCTGGCATGGGAAATACCATCCGCCCAGCCGTCATTTGCAAAACCAACCGCCGCTTGCTTGCCATCTTCTGAAAGCTCAAAGCTCTCGATCTTGCCGTTATACATATAATCAGTAAGCGGATAGAGCACGTTATCAATGAATGGGATAAAGGTCTCTTTGGTGAAGTCCTGCACGAGCGGCGGGCTTTCGCGGCCGAGCACGGTTTGAATGCTGATGAAGGAAATCTCAAGGCGAATCTTCGCATCCGGCGCAAGAAACTTGGTGAGCGCCGCGCCGATTTGAGTGCGGTCTTTGGTTGCGACCGCTTCGCTAAACGCGGCCAGTGAACGCTCGGCTGCGCGCTTTTTTACGACCGGCGGGTAAGCAAGAAAGTAATAGGCTCCGCCGCCCACCAGCACAAGCATAACGGCGATCATGATTTTTTTCATTCCTGTATCTCCTCAAAGCGCATGGTGGAGAGATTCTTGCGAAAGAATCCCGGCCTGAAATGACGGCAATGCATGACGACATGCACACCGGCAGACAAATGCTCTATCGTTTCGATAGCGAAACGAAGATTATCCGGCGCATCACTACCCCTGCCGTTGGCCAGAGGAACGGTTGAGCCGGTGATCACGATGGTTTTTTCACTACCCGCCATTTGTTTGCTAAGCTCACTTGCGGTGATCGCCATACGATCCGTGCCATGCGTCATGATGATATGGTTCGCGCGGCGCTGTTTGATGAAAACCGACAGCGCATAAATCTCGACCTCGGTAAAATCCTTGCTGTCTTTCATCATCCACTGAAAAAAACGACAATCCTTGGCATAGCCCAGCTCTTCCACTGCCATCGGCACCAGGCTATCTTTGAGTGGTATCGCGTTTTTCGGCGGATGCTTGGGGTCAGCATACGCCTCAGCATCGATCGTGCCGCCGGTCATGATGAAGAGAATGTCTTTAGTCATAGTTGCTGTCATCTTGAGCGAGCATAGCGAGTCGAAAGATCTTTTTAAAGCACAAGATCCCTCGGCTACGCTCGGGATGACATCTACTCACTCTTAAACGCCTGCATGCCGGTAATCGCGCGGCCTAAAATCAGCGCGTGGATGTCGTGCGTGCCTTCGTAGGTGTTCACGCTCTCCAGATTCATCACATGGCGGATGACATGATATTCATCGGCGATACCGTTGCCACCGTGCATATCACGCGCCACGCGCGCCATTTCGAGCGCCTTGCCCGCTGAGTTGCGCTTGATGATGGAAATCATATCCGGATGCCAGCGATCTTCATCGATGAGCCTACCAACGCGCAGGCAAGCCTGCAGGCCGAGCGCAATTTCTACCAGCATATCGGCCAGTTTTTTCTGGATGAGCTGATTGGCCGCAAGCGGCTTGCCGAATTGTTTCCTGTCCATCACGTAAGCGCGCGCTGCTTCGTAGCAGAATTCCGCCGCGCCGAGCGCGCCCCAGCCAATGCCGTAGCGCGCCTTGTTGAGGCAGCTAAATGGCCCCTTCAGGCCTCTCACATCAGGAAAAATATTTTCGGCCGGCACAAACACATCCTGCATCGAGATCATACCGGTGATCGAGGCGCGAAGCGACATCTTGCCCTCGATTTTCGGCGCGGAAAGGCCCTTCATCCCTTTTTCTAAAATGAAGCCGCGAATCTCGCCGTCCAGTTTCGCCCAGATAATAAAGATATCGGCAATTGGCGAGTTGGTGATCCAGTTTTTCGCGCCATTTAAGAGGTAGCCGCCATCGACCTTCTTCGCGTTCGTCACCATGCTGCTGGGGTCGGATCCATGATCCGGCTCGGTGAGGCCAAAGCAGCCAACCAGCTCGCCGGTGGCGAGTTTCGGCAGGTATTTATCTTTTTGTGCATCGGTGCCAAACGTATAGATCGGGTGCATCACCAGCGAAGACTGCACCGATAGCGCCGAGCGATAGCCCGAATCCACCCACTCCACCTCGCGGCAGATGAGGCCCATCGCCACATGGCTCACGCCGGCGCAGCCATAGCCTTTGATGGTGGAGCCAAAGAGCCCCAGCGCGCCCATCTCGCGCATAATTTCGGGGTCGAAATGCTCGTGGCGACTCGCCTCCAGCACGCGCGGCATCAGCTTATCGCGCGCATAGCCGCGCGCCGTATCACGCACCATGCGCTCTTCATCAGTGAGCTGCGATTCGAGGTCGAGTGGGTCTTGCCAGTTGAATGCCATAAATGTCGTTAGTCCTTAGTCGCAAGTCGTTAGCATTAAATGATCGGCAATTTACACTATCGACTAACGACTGTCGACTAACGACTAAACAAGCACATTCAATATCGTCCCGCGATCCCAATATGTACCCTGACGTAGCGCCGCCAACGCCGAGCGAATCAGCGTCGCCAGCGACTCTTCAGCGGGAATGATATTGAGCGCCGCGCGCTTTGGCACGGGCACCTGCGCCTCGCGCTCACTTTGCTGCGAGCGCCGCTGGATAGAGGTTTTAACACCTGCGGAACTGGTATTGATACGGTTGGGATTGACGTTGATGGTCATGGTTTAGTGCTTGGTGATTAGTAATTGGTAATTACTGTAGCGACTCACGAACCCTGACCGCAATGGGAAATTTTTGCCGAATGCAAACCGTCATTCCCGCGAAAGCGGGAATCCAGTAGCGCCGCCGTGCCCGACAAAGCCTGGGCGAAGGCGGGTCTGTGGCGCAATGGCATTTATTTGAAAATGAAACTGGATTCCCGCTTTCGCGGGAATGACAAAAAACTAACCCCGCGCTGCCCAGCCGCCTTTGGATTTATCCACCTCAATGCCCAGCTCCTTCGCCGCCACTTCCAGCACCGGGTTTTTCACACCGGCTTCGAGGAGGAATTCAAGACCCGCTTTATTCATGGCACCATCGGAAGATATGATTGCCTCTTCTCTTTCAAAAGGACGACCGTTGTTAAATGGCACTTCTAATTGCGAGTTAGAAAAGAGAGAGACTGATCCATCAGTAAACTGTGTAGACATACCCAATGCTTGAATCAGCGCCGAAAATTCGTCGACGGCATCTTTCCCCACCACTGCTTTTACTACTATTCCAGCATATTGTCGCCCCATTGCATCGGCAGACTGACCTTTGGCATCGGGGGATTTTTTGTATTTCTCCTGAGAGAGATGCGCTGCTGCAAGTTGGGCTGACATTTTTAGTGTATCATTCATAGGTAGCTTTCCTTTCAGATTATCCGACGATGTTACCCCCCCCCCCCCAGTGGTC
>JAJTHB010000035.1 GCA_021299465.1 Rickettsiales bacterium
GCCGCGCACAAAGCCCCAATAGGTGCCGATGCCGCCGCCGTTGCTCGCAAGCAGCACGTTTTCATTCCAGGTGGAAACAATGCCGTCGAGCGAATCGGCAACCGTGTTCAGGAAGCAGGAAATAGGAAGCCCCCTGCCCGCGCCGCCGTTAGAAAGAATCGGCGTGGAGGGCATGAACCACAGGCGTGAAACATAATCATAAAGCCGCTGCGCGTGGTCTAAATCATCCGCAAACGCGCTCGCCACGCGGGCAAACATCTGCTGGTAGTTTTCATTCGGCAGCAAGTAGCGATCATCAAGCGTCGCCTTGCCGAAATCGGTAAGCAGCGCGTCGCGCGAATAATCCAGCGCGATCTTGCTGGCATCAATCTTGGGTTTTACGGGAGGAACAGCCTGCTTCTGGTGCAGCTTTTTTTCTTCTTTGGTTTTCGGGAATGCCACCACGGTGCGGGTGGGATCGTAGTGAATCAAATTGCCATTGCGATCAAAGTCATAGGCATTGTTGCTGAGCATAATTGTTATTTCCCCCTGTTTTTATACCTTACTTATTGAGTCGGACTTTAGCCTCGATCTACTATATATAGTGTTAGTGTATGGGTATCGGTCAATAGATATTGTGTTAAAGAAGGGTAAAGAAATATACCCCCATACGGTAAATCAAGAACATAGGCTGTGATATTCTGATCACGCTAGTAGTTTTTTGTCATTCGAAAAATTCTTCTACATCAGGAATGCGCGTAAACGCCACTTTAGTTCCAGAAAAACTGCGCCCCTGCGCCGGCAGCATGCCCACCAGCACACTATCGCGCCCGAAGCGATGGTTGATTTTATCGAGCGCGCGCGACATACGCTCGGCCTTATCGCGCTCTTTGAAATCGAGATCGGGAAATTCCAGCGGCAGCTGCGTCGCCCCCGCTTCCTTGGGCGATAAATGAAAGAGCACCACCGAGAGTTTTTTAATACGCCCGCCTCGCGCCCCCTGCATGAGTTCACTCCACGCGTCACCCAGCAGCGAAAGAAACGTCATGGTATCTTGTGCTTGGTAACAACGCCGCTCGGCAGAAAGCCTCGGGCCGTTTTCAATACGCATCGAGAGGCTGAACGCTGAAGCGCTGTAGCCAAGGCGGCGCAAGCGGCTGGCGGCTTTCATGGTCAGGCGCTTGGCCACATAGCGCGCCTTCAGCGGGTCACGCAGCTGCGGCGCCATCACATGGCTGTGGCCGATGGTACTGCGGCTGGTTTCTTCATCCGGCAGCTCCACCCCGCGCAGCAGATACCACATTTTTTCGCCCCAGATGCTACCCCAGATGCGGCGCATCTCTTTGCTGCTCAGTTCCAGCAGCGAGGCCATATCGTAAATACCCGCCATATGCAGGCGCTTTTCCATGTTATGGCCAATGCCCGGCAAATCGCGCAGCTTGAGGGTTAGCAGCTGCTGGGTGCGCGAAGCTTCAGAGAGAATGGTAAAGCCGTCCGGCTTTTGCAGGTCGGTGGCTACTTTCGCGAGATACTTATTAGCTGCCACGCCAATCGAGCAACGCACATATTCTCCCACTTCCTGCGCAAGCCCGCGCTTGATAGCATCTGCGATGGTGCGGATGCGCGGCAGGTCGGTTTCATTATCCATCAGCCGGCAGGCCATCTCATCAATCGAGCAGACAGCAGTCACCGGCAGGTGCTTATCCAGCTCGGTAAGGATGTTCTGGTGAAACCGCACATAATGCTCGTGGCGCGCAGGTACGCAGATCAGCGCCGGGCATTTCTGCTTCGCCTCGTAAATCGGCGTGCCGGTTTTGATGCCGTAGGCCTTGGCTTCGTAGCTGGCGGCAATGGCGCAGGTCGCGTCGGTTTCCACCGGTACCACCGCGATCGGCCGGCCGCGCAGCGCCGGGTTCAGCTGCTGCTCAACGCTCGCAAAATAGCTATTAAAATCAATGTAAAGCCAGCGCAGCGTGTGCGCTTTTTCGAAGGCGGACGTAAGGGATGAAACGGGCAAGGCCATGGCCGGATTTTACTACATTCATCACGACTGGCAAAATGTTTCACGTGAAACATTTTTGATGTGTCATCCTGAGTGAGGCTTCAGCCGAACCGAAGGATCTTAAGATCCCTCGGCTACGCTCGGGATGACAATTTATGGCTCATCTGTGTGAGCATCGCAATTTTCATATCCCGCGCCAGATCCATCGCCATCAGCCACACCTCCTCAATGCGCGAGGTCGCCGACCAGTCACTCACCGCCGCCAAACCGTGATCAATATCGAGATAGGGGCCGGACTTTTGAGTATCCTCAACAATCGCATAGCGCCAGCGATGCAGCGCCTTGAAATCGGCAGCCTTCGCATCCATGCCGGTCACGTTTGAAAATTCGGCTAGCAGCAGCGCCTCGGCCTCATTCATGTCCATATCCATATGCTCATCCGCCCAGCTGCCGCGGCTATGGGCGACCAAGCAGGTGACGTCCGGATTTCGTCCGGGCTTGGTGGAGTTCACCGAGATCCATTTCAGCGGATTATTTCGTACTTTGGCCGCGATCCAGCTTTGATCCCATGTGCGGTTAAAGCCCAGCATGAGCGCATAGCAGCCGGATAAGGTCGAGTTTGCGAGCGGTGTTGTTTTTGGCAATGACTTACCAAACAGCGCGGCAGTTTGCGCCGGCGGGGCGGTAGAGATTACCCAGTCAAACACGCCAAGCGGCTTTCCTTCCTTATCGGTCAAATGCCAGCCATCTTCTTTGCGCGTGCCAAGTGGCGCAACTTCGGTGGAAAGGCGGATATCCACGCCGCCGCTTAAATGCTTGCAGAGGCTGTTCATGTTCGGGCTCGCCACCAGATGCACCTCAAACCACAGGCGTTTAGTCGTTTTTTTTCCCACTTCAAGGTTGATGACTTTACCTTTCCATTCTGCGATCACACCTTCTTCGATGAGTGGTTTCACGAAGCCCTGAAAGGCTTTGCTGCGTGCGGTGAAACACTGCGCGCCGTGGTCAAAGAAAAATGGATCGGCGTAGCGCGTCGCCATGCGCCCGCCCACGCCGCGCGCTTTTTCAAACACCACCAGTTCGCCGTCCGCTGCCAGCTGGCGCGCCAGCGCGAGTCCGCCGACACCGGCGCCAATCACCGCGATTTTTGGTTTCATGCTACCATTACTCCTATCAAAGCCAGCACCACCAGCGCAGTAGCAACGAGCCGCAGCCGATAAAACCATTCAGGCCACAGGCCTGCAAGATGCAGCTTCAAATCCAGTGTCAATAGATACAGAAAGCAAAGCACCTGCAGCAGCAGCGCCACTTTGATATTCTCAAGCAGCAGTGATGCGAATACAAGCAACGCCGTGATATTGCTGGTGATCAAAAGATTGCGCGGGCAGCGCTCGCCATGCTGCATGTAGACCGCCCAGTGAATACCGGCGAGAAATGACGCAATCACCGCGCCGTAGCTCAGCGCGAGGCGCTCTGCCAGCTGCAGCTGCCCGAAAAAAGCAAGCGCGCATGCGCTGGCAAAGGGTAGCACGCCCGCATATGTGAGCAGTCTTGCGAGCTGAATCTGTTTCGGCGTCATGATTTTTTCATCCGGCACTTATCGGAACAATATTTCACATCCTGCCACACTTTCTCCCATTTTTTGCGCCATGTAAACGGGCGGCCACAGCTTACGCAGATTTTTTGCGGCAGGTTGGTTTTTTTCACCCCGCGCGGCATGTTACTGCCTCTGGTAACGCTTGAGGGTTTCAAGCGGAATGAACTCCAGTGCCTTCTCATGCGTAGCGGCCAGATCCACCGGCGGTGCGGCGCCCGCTTCCTCGGCCTCTTTCCAGCGCAGCGCACACAGGCACCAGCGATCGCCGGGTTTCAGGCCAGGAAAATCATACTCCGGGCGAGGTGTGGATAGATCATTACCGCGCGACTTCGTGAAGGCGAGGAACTCCTCGGTCACCATCGCTGCAACTACATGGCGCCCCGTATCATGCGCGCCAGTGCGGCAATAGCCGTCTCGGTAAAAGCCGGTTTTCGGCGAAAGACCACATAATGCCAACTCGCCGCCGAGCACATTTTTTGCCTTATCATCGTTCATTATTTTCTCCTGCTATTTCACAGCGATCATAGCCAAGACGTTTAAAACGCCAGCGCGCAAAATGACAGTAGCAAAATTCAAGCAGCGGCAATATCAGTGGCAGGCTTGCGAGCATGGCGAGGAGCCGCCAGCGCGGTAGTTTCTGCCAAATGACAATAAACGCCGCAACCCCGATATGCATCTTTCCTGCGTCATCTTCCACATGCAGCGCCTTTAAACCCTCTTCCACCCTGAAGCCTTTTGCAGTGAACGGCGCCGGGTTTGATGTAATCTCCACCCAATTAAAAAGACCCTCCGGCGCGATGCGCTGATAGTGGCTGATTTCGCGGCGGCACAAGCCGCACTTGCCATCGTAATAGACGGTGATCATATCGCCCCCTCTTCCATTCGCTTCAGGATTTCTGAGGCTTGAGCGCGAATCGCGCGCTGCTTTTGCGGCGTAAACTTATCCCAGGTGGAAAACACATAGGGCATGCGCTGATTGCCGCGAAACTTGTCTTCGTGGCGCACCAGAAAATCCCAGTACAGCGCATTAAACGGGCAGGCCTTCTCGCCGGTCATTTCATCAGGATCGTACTTGCACTTCTCACAATAATTACTCATGCGGTGAATGTATTTACCGCTGGCAGCATAAGGTTTGCTTGCCACCACCCCGCCATCACCATACAGCGCCATGCCCAGCGTGTTGGGCATTTCCACCCACTCATAAGCATCGGCATACACCGCCAGATACCACTGCTGCACCTGCTTCACATCGAGGCCAGCAAGCAGCGCAAAATTGCCAGTGATCATCAGGCGCTGAATGTGGTGGGAGTAGGCATGGTCGCGCGTGTGGCGCACTGTCTCGGCCATGCAGAACATCTGGGTATCTGCTCCCCAGTAAAATTCCGGCAGCGGCCGCTTCGCATCAAGCGCGTTTCGCTCGCCATAATCCGGCATGAAATGCCAATACACACCGCGAATATATTCACGCCAGCCAAGAATCTGGCGGATGAAACCTTCTGCGCTGGCAAGCGGCGCGCGGCCGGCGCGATATTCCTTCTCGGCCATCTCACACAGCTCCAGCGGCAGCAGCAAACCGGCATTGAGATAGCTGGAAAGCAGCGAGTGATAAAGATACGCCTCGCCTGATACCATCGCATCCTGATAATCACCAAATTGCGGCAGCAGCTCGCGCATGAAATGCTCGGCCTCCATGAGCGCCTGCGCGCGCGTCACCGCAAAATGAAACGGCTCGAGCCTGCCAAAATGATGGCCAAAGCGCTGCCCCACCAGCGCCAGCACCTCTTTGGTGATGGCGGATTTTTTGTGAGAAAGGCGCGGCGGCGAGCTCATGCCCGCTTTTGGGGGCTTACGGTTTTCCTTATCGTAGTTCCACTGGCCGCCAGTGGGCGCGCCATCTTTTTCCATGAGGATGCCGTAGTTCTTTCGCATCTCGCGGTAGAAAAATTCCATGCGCAGCTGTTTTTTATTCTTCGCCCACGCGGCAAACTCTGCATGCGTCGCCAGAAAGCGCGTATCAGGCAGAATCTCTACAGGAATGCCAAGCTGCTTTGGCCAAGCGCGCATCATCTCCGGCACGCGATATTCACCCGGCTCCGTGAGGATGACGCGCGCAGGTTTAAGCTCTGCTGCTGCACGCAAAAGCTCGCCGGTTAAGCTTCCGGTATTTTCAGCATCATCCAGCTTCGTGTAGCGGACCTTGTAGCCTGCCTCTTCCAGCTCGCGCGCAAAATGGCGCATAGCCGCAAAGAGAAAGGCGATTTTCTTAGGGTGATGTTTGACATAGGTTGCTTCCGCCATCACCTCGCAGAGCATGATGGTATCGTGCGCCTTATCAGCGCCAACAAGCGATGGCAGGCTGATTGAAAGCTGATCGGCAAGAATCAGGCGCAGCGCACCCATCGATGGCTAGGCTTTCATTTTCGGCCGCACGCGCGATAAGCCGCCATCCACCGCCAGCACCTGTCCGGTGATCCAGCTGTTCGCCGGATCAAGCAGGAACACAATCGCACGCGCCACGTCTTCTGGTGTGCCGAGGCGGCCAAGCGCATGCATAGCTTCTGAGAATTTGCGCGAGGCATCATTGGCGGTAAGCTGCGCGGTGAGCGGTGTTTGTGTGAGGCCGGGCGCGACCGCATTAAAGCGCAGGTTTGAAGGCGCATAAGTGGCAGCAGCAGACAATGTGAGACCAATGATGCCGGCTTTAGCCGCAGCAATTGCCTCGTGGTTGGCAAGTCCCTCCATCGCCGCAGCGGACGATACCAGCACCACCGAGCCGCCCTTCGTCATGTGCTTACCGGCGGCGCGCGCGGTCGCAAAGGCGGTGGTGAGCGAGGCGTCGATCGTCGCTTGATATTGCTCTTTCGTGGTGAGGTGCGCCGAGCGCAGCAGCAGCGAGCCGGAGCAATTCACCACCCCGTCAATCTCACCTGCCTGTTTGAAAGCGGCGTCTACCGCGTCAAAATCAGTGGCATCAAGCACGAGATCAGGTTTAATTTTGCCATCGCCGCGCGCCGTCGTAAATACCTCGTGACCCGCCGCTTTAAGCTGGCTGACCACCGCCTGACCAATGCCGCTCGAGGCGGCAATCACTAAAAATTTTGCCATTATTTTTTCTCCTTGAGTGCCGCAATCACCAGCTCCGCCACCTTATGTGACGAGGCAGGGTTCTGGCCAGTAATCAGGTTGCCATCCGCAACCGCAAAGGGCTGGAAATTCGGCGCTTCTTCATGTTTGGCGCCAAGTTCTTTCAGGCGCGTTTCGAGCAGAAATGGCATGGCATCTGTGAGCTTCACCGCCTCTTCTTCCTCATTGGTGAAGGCCGCCACACGCTTTCCTTTGACCACCGGCGTGCCGTCTGCAAATTTAGCATTCACGAGACCAGCCGGCCCGTGGCAGATGGCGGCGACAATGCGGTTATCGGCCAGCGTTTCAGAAACGAGCGACGCAAGCTTCGCGCTTTCTGGCAAATCAAACATCGTACCATGCCCGCCGGGTAGAATGATCACGGCATAGCGCTTACCATCCACGCTTTCCAGCGGTTTGGATGCGGCGATTTTGCGCTGCGCTTTGTCATCCTTCAGGTAGCGCACCACCGAGGCTTCCGCCTCTTTTTCACTGGCCGGTTTGCTTTTCGGATCAATCGGCACAGCGCCGCCCCTCACCGAAGCGACATCCACCTCGTAGCCCGCATCCACCATCACATAATATGGCGTGGTGAATTCTTCGAGCCACAGGCCGGTCGGTTGGCCAGTTTCAGGAATGGTAGCGTGCGAGGTGAGAATAAACAAGACAGCAAGTGACTTCATAACATCTCCTGTTTTTTAAACGCAGATCATACTAGACCAGTCAGTATGATTTTTCCAGCAGAAAACTAGCCGTTCAGCCTGCCGCCCTTTCGTAGCGCCTGAAGACATAATCGGCGATGCGGCGCGGATGGCCAAGCAGCGCAGCGACGACAATCTCGCTGGGATAACGCCAGCATTTGCGCAGAAGGCGGAAAAGCGGCTTCTTGCGCTTGTACGCAACCGCCGCATGTTCCTTGGCGAGCAACGCTTTCAGGCGCTGGTAGTTTTCCGGCATAGCGATATTTTTTGCCGGATCCGGCGCGCCGACTTTGCGCGCGCACAGCACTGTGCCGCGATAATCAGGATGGTCGATCACCTCAAAGCCCGCTTTGCTGAGAATGGCTTTCAGCGTATCGTGGTTGAAGTTGTAAATGTGCGCGTAGTGATAACGATTGGTGGGCGAGTGGTGGGTGGTTTCGATATCCGGCACATCCACCATGATCAGCCCGCCCGGCTTCAGCCAGCGGTTAAGAATGGAGAGCGATGTCAGCGGAAACTGCAAATGTTCAAGCACATGGTGCAGCGTGATGACATCGATGGTTTCCGCGCCAATTTCCGCCTGCTCCAGCACCGCGGTGGTAATCGGCACACCGAAGGTGCTGCGCGTGTAGTCAGAATAGCCGGTATGCGGCTCCAGTCCCTCAGCTTTAAAACCTGCCCGCGAGGCGAGATAGACAAATTCGCCGCTACCACTGCCGACATCGAGCAGCCTGAGACCCTTAGGCGCAAACTGGCCAAGGCGCGCAAGCCGCTCCAGTGCCGCGCGCGAATAGCGCAGGATATGCTTGCGCTGCGGCGTGAAAACGCCCTTGTAGTCGTTTCGGTAATGCTGGCTGTAATAGTGATCCAGCTCCTCTTTGGTGGGAATCGGGTAGCTATGCACTAGGCCGCAGCCGGTGCAGATACCGGTGGTCAGGTGCTGGCCGCCGCGCCCGCGCGTGGCAACAATTTCAAGCTCATGCTCGCCGCAGATTTTGCAGGGCTGCCCGCTTTGTAATTTTTCACCCACATGGTAACTCATCACACACCCCCTGCGTAAGCGGCCAGCTGAATCAGGCCGAATATGACAAATAATCCTGCCGCTATATAGCGAAAAACTGGCTTTTCCATCCACTCACTGGCGCTCCTTCCCGCCAGCACCACCGGGACATTCACCAGCAGCAGCCCCAGCGTGCTGCCAAGCGCCACCCACAGCACCGATTCATGCGTTGCTGCGAGCGCGAGCGTGGCCAGCTGGGTTTTGTCGCCCGTCTCCAGAAGAAAAAACAGCACAAAGCTGGCCGTAAACGCCCCTGCCGCCAGCCAGCGTTTTGGTAGATGCGGCGCTTTGTCGGCCTTCAGCAGCCACAGCCCCATCGCCACAAACACCACGCCGGAAGCAATGGAAAATGCTGGCGATGCCAGTTCGCTGCCAAGCGCATAGCCCAGCCACGAGGCCAGCGCATGGTTGAGCAAGGTGGCCAGCGTCATGCCGGCGATAATCGCCAGTGCGCGGGCGTAATGCGCGGCCAGCATCAGCGCGAGCAGCTGGGTTTTATCGCCCAGCTCAGCTACTGCCACCAGCGGCATGGAAACGATGAAAGGATGCATAAATTTACATGGGGATCAGGCAGCGGTTTCACCATACGACAGCA
>JAJTHB010000020.1 GCA_021299465.1 Rickettsiales bacterium
CGGTTCGTTCAGGCGTAAATCCGTGGTGACAATGGCTGGCAGTGAAAGCTTCACGGTGGCAAGACCGCCATCGACTTCGCGCACAACAGTCGCCGCGCCATTTTCAATCGTGAGTTTGGAAGCAAACGTTCCCTGCCCCCAGCCAAGAAGGCCCGCGAGCATCTGGCCGGTCTGGTTCGCATCATCATCAATCGCCTGCTTGCCGATAATGACAAGCTGCGGCTGTTCTTTTTCCACCACCGCCTTCAGCAATTTAGCGGCAATGAGTGAGTTGATTTCCTGCTCGATGGGGATCAAAATCGCGCGATCCGCGCCCATCGCCATCGCGCTTCGAAGCTGCTCCTGCGCCAGATCTGCGCCAATCGACACCACCACCACTTCGCTGGCGATATTTTTTTCCTTGAGGCGCACCGCCTCTTCTACGGCGATTTCATCAAACGGGTTCATCGACATTTTGACGTTGGCCGTCTCCACGCCCGAACCATCCGCCTTCACGCGGATGCGCACGTTGTAATCAATAACTCGCTTAACACCGACAAGGATTTTCATGGAAAAATGCTACCAGATGGCGGTTAGCAGATGGTTAATAAATCAGATAAATCAGCGATTAATGCCCGGTTTCCACAGCACATCATCTCGCCCATTATCATTAGCGGCGCGGGCAAGCACAAACAGGAAATCCGAAAGCCGGTTAATGTATTGCAGCGCAAACGGATTGATTCGCTCGCGCTCGGCCAGCGCACAGGCAATGCGCTCGGCGCGGCGGGTCACTGTGCGGGCAAGATGCAGGCGCGCAGCAAGCTCACTACCGCCAGGGAGCACGAAAGAATTGAGAGGCTCCAGATATTCATTGAGCTGATCAATTTCAGTCTCCAGACGCCGCACCTGTTTTTCGATGATGCGCAGGGCTTTATCTTCTTCTTCAGTCATCGGCGTTGCCAGATCCGCACCGAGATCAAACAAATCATGCTGGATGCGCGAGAGCATATCATCATACAGATGGAATTGTGGTGTAAGTGAAGCTGGCGCCGTATGCAGCCGCGCAAGACCAATCATCGAGTTGGCCTCATCGACATCGCCCATTGCCTCAAACCGAAGGTCGGATTTGGGCAGACGGGAGCCATCAACCAGACCGGAATCACCCTGATCGCCGGTGCGCGTATAGATTTTATTGAGCTTAACCATGCCCTAAGCTTAGGGCTTGCCCATAAAAAACACAAGGGCAAGCATCAGGATCACCAACCCCTGAAACGACACCCTCGCCGTCATCAATTTATTGCCATATTTGAGATTGGCGTTTCCGCCCATGCCCATGAGGACAATGCCCGCCATCAACACGCCGAAGGTGGCCATCATCAGCGCGAGCACAATATAATCGCCTGCTGACATAGGTTTTCTCCCGTTAAATTTTTTAGCTGTGTTGTAGTTGCTTTCTATACTGAAAGCCTGAGCGCAATATGCTCCCGTTTACCCCAAAAAGCAAGAAATTTTCAAACTGATCGTTCTAGTTCAAACTTGCTGCAGCGCAGCGGATGGCGATTACAGAAGCAATACAAGAAGTTGACCTGAAAAGTTGGTTAATAACAACCACTCAGTGGGATGATGCCTTGACAGCGTCAAGACGCAGCACATAGGTGCGGCTGCAATAGGGGCACACGATGCTGCCCTTATCCTGATCAATGTGCAGGTAAACTTTAGGATGCCCAAGCGCACCGCCGCCGCCATCGCAGGCAACCGACAATGCATTCACGTGAAGAACTTCAAACGCTTTCATGAAAAATGGATATGATCGCTTCGCCGTCAATTGTCAAAAACAAAACGCGGGCCGGACGGGCGTTGATTGATGGCGGCCTCAGAAGAAGCAGGATTAATACGCATAACCCGCGCCTCAGGCGTTTCCTCGGTTTTAGCCTGCGCCAGCGTAATGGTGCCCGCAGCTGGTTTAGCAGGCGCATCCACCACCTTGATCGAAGGGCGCACCACAATAATACCGTTCTCGCGCTTATCCTCCTGACGCGTGAATTTAATTGAGTTCATGCGCGGCGCCTGATGCGTTTTAACATCGCGGCCACGCTGTTCAGGCAGCTTTGCCGCTACCTGAATAACCTTTGGCTCTACCACCTTGGGTTTCTCATCCGCACCCACCAGTTTGACCGGCGCTGGTTTACTTGGAACCGGCACTGACTTATCTGCTGCCGATGCCACTTGTGTTTCAGGTGAAGATACTTGCAGCCTTGCATCACGAAGGCGGCTGACAATCGTGTACCAGTTATTATAGACATTGCCGGCATACGCAGTACCGCGGCTTGGCGTTTTGGAATGGTAATGAGACGCCGCTGTTTTCCATGATTTTTCATCTTCATACAGGCTACGCAGGAAACTCGCGGCATAGGCAACATTCACAGCGGGATCAAACGCCTGCTCCAGCGACGCAAAAGCCTGCGGGTGATGATGGAGATTGACCTGCATGCAGCCCACATCAATGCTGCGCGCGCCCTGCATGCGATAACGCTTCACCGCGGCAATCGCTTCCTGTTTGCTGTCGAAATAATAGCCCTTGCCTTCGACATTGATGGTCCACGGCCACGGAATGGTGATTTTAAGCCCCTTGTGATAACGGCCGGACTCAGTCGAAGCGATGGCGGAAAGCAAATGCGTAGGAATGCCATACTCGCGCTCATAGCGCGGCATCTGCTTGGTACAGAGCTTCGCGCCCTCGATGAGCGCATCGGTCTGCGCAAGCGCAGGCAGCGACCATGTAGTCGCCACCAACGCCGCTATAAATTTCCGATGCAACATAACCCCTGCAAATGAATAGATTTAACCAACTACTATTAGATAACTACTATTCAAGAACTATACCATCTTGGTGTAGCGCAAACACATTAAGATTATGTTACAATGGTTTAACTATATCTATCAACAGGTTAAAAGCCAGATTTGACGCCCACATACAGCCCGCGACCAGGCTGTCCAAAGCCTGAGATTTCCTCATAACGCTTATCCAGCAGGTTATCCAGCCTACCATAAACCGACATTTCAGGCGTCAGGCGATGATTGGCCGAGAGATCAAACGTGGCAAAGGAAGCGAGCGTCGTTTTCGCGCCGGAACCTGAGCTGTAAAGAAAATCCCTGCTAGCGCCAACATAGCGCAGATTCATGCCTAAATCAGAATCAGCACTTACGCGGTAAGTCGCGCCGATATTCGCCAGATGCTTCGGGCGGCGCAGAAGCCATGTGCCGTTGCGGCGATTTTCGGCGCTGGTGAAAGTATAGTTCGCAGAAAGGTCAAGATCGCTATGGGGCCTCGCGATAATATTCCACTCAAACCCTTGTGTGCGCGCCTTGCCGACATTGAGAGTCAGAAACAACGGTGACGGACCAAAACCAATCAGGTCGTCAATGTAATTGCGAAAAGCGGTCGCACCCACCACCAGTTTTCCATCATAGAGCGATTGCTCAAAACCGGCATCCAGACTTTTGCTGCGCTCAGAACCGAGATTACGGTTACCCGATGATGGATCATAAAGCTGCGAGAGCGACGGTGCTTTAAAACCGGTGCCGTAGCTGGCCTTCAGTGTCGTACCGGTCGCATTGATGCGGTAGCCCGGCGCGAGCTTGTAGGTGAACACGCGCCCAAACTGCTGGTGCTCATCAAGTCGCACACCAGCATTCATGAAAGCATCGCCGTAAATAAACTGGTCATTAGCAAAGAACGCGCGGTTATCGACGTCCACGCGTTTCAGCCCATCAGTCCTGAAATCCTCTGTCGCAAACTCTATGCCGGCGGTTATGTCGTGATGGCGGAAATGGCGAATGCGGTGCACCCAGTCCAGCACCCGCCGCTGACCTTCATAGTCGCGCCTTCCAAACAGCGGATTAAATAGTGCATCAAAATATTCGGTGATCAGCGAACGGTTTATGTCCACCACCGAAACACCCAGCTCTTGCGACCACTCGCCGCCCGCCGACACCCACTCGCCACTGGCACGCATATTAATTTGTCGGTTATCGGCATCAGGCTGCAAATCATCATCGGGCCTCAGGCCAAAATTTGGAATGCTGCCGGGCGAATCAAACTCGGTGCTTGTGCGATTATAGCGCGCATTCAGCTTGGCTGTGAATGACTCGTTGATACGCTGCGCAAGGTTAGCGCCGAGACTATACGTTTCGTTGCCATCTTTTTCCCTGCCGCCAAATTCCTTGGAAAAAGCCGAGATACCATCGGTGCGGCTGCCGGAGGCCGAAACGCTATAGGACGTATCCCCCACTTCACCCAAAGAGCTGGCGCCAAGCTTGGCGCTGCTATAACGGCCAACCTCGATGAACGCGCTATGCCTTGGCACGCCCTTTCCTTTTTTGGTGATGATGTTGATGACGCCGCCGATCGCCTGCGAACCATAAAGCGTACTTTGAGCCCCGCGCAAAATCTCGATGCGCTCAATGTTATCCGTGGTGAGATTGGAAAAATCATAGGCATTGGCGGTGTCGGACGGGTCATTCAGCGCCACACCATCCATCATTACCAGCGTGTGGTTTGAATTGGTACCACGCGTAAAAACACGCGTATTCTGCCCCACTCCGCCGCTTTGTACTAAGTTTAAGCCCGGCACATCCCTCAGCAGCTCCACCACCGTCTGTTTATTTTTTCGGCGAATCTCCTCTTCGTTAATCACCGTCACCGAGCTGGCAATCTGGGTGAGGTTCGCTGGCGTGCGCGTCGCCGTCACGATGATCGGCGGAATGGTTGTCTGGGCGAATGCCGGAGCGGAAGAAAAAACCGCCAGAAAAATCGCAGCGGCAACGACAGGATTCCCGCTTGCGCGGGAATGACAATGAAAACGAAACATAACACAGTCCTTACAAAAAATGGTGACAAACTGCCGCTCGCCGCACCATTGCAGCGATAAGCAGTGCCACCACGTAAGGACTAGCCTTTTACAACACCCCCCGGATCTCCCCGTCCGCCGGATGCGCGTGACACTTAAGCGGCAGGTCTCCTGACTTAGGCTTCATCACTTCGCAGCGTCTTCCCAGTTTCCCAGTGACATATGCGGCGAAGCTCACCACTTACAGTTGCGGGCACAGCTCACGATTTGCGCGTGATTCCCTTTTGATCTTCTCTCGAAGAACCGCTTGTCGTTTTGATTAAAGCGCCGTCCGACTGGCGTCAAGTCACTTCGCTGTTTTGGGATCAACTTCTTTGGCAAGGCCGGAAGGAAGATTATGGCCGCCATGATAAATCCAATACGCGATATCGGCCATGACACGCGCACCGGCAAAATCACGCGTAAGCATATGATAGCCGCCCGGGTAATAAGCAAAGGTGAGTGGCTGTGGAAACCGCGCCAGTGAAACCTCGATACTGGACGGCGGGATCACCTGATCCTTGCCGCCATAGAGCAGTAGCACCGATGAGTTGACGTTTGGTAACGCCTCAAATGCATCCCCCATCAGCCTAACCAGCCCATAAACCGAATCAAGCCGTGTGGATTTAATAATGAGTGGATCAAGCGACATCTGGCGTAGCAGTGGAATATTGTCGGTGGCCTGAATCTTAAGATCGCTGCCGGTCAGTTGCCAGCCAGGCACAAGATGCGCGCCGAGGGTCAGTGTCGTGCGATAAAACGGATTCATGTTACTCCCGCCCCAGATCGCCGGAGCAGAAAGCACCAGCTTATCAGGCGCGATCTTACCATCACCAACGGCATTCAGCGCCACTGCTGCGCCCATGCTTTCACCCATTACAACCAGCTTGGCCTGTGGGTGCTTTCGTTTAAGCAGCATGGAAAACTCTGCGATATCGCGCATAAGGTTTGCCTTGCCCGCCCAGATACCCGGCTGAATCGACGCACCGAAACCGCGCTGGTCATAAGCATAAAACGCCATGCCACGCGCGGCAAAATATGGCCCCACCGCCTCGAATGCCTTGCTATAATCATTAAACCCATGCAGGGCAATGATGGTCGCTTTCGGCTTTCCTTTTGGCAACCATGAGCGCAGTGGCAGTAGCGCTCCATCAGACGCCACAAAGAGCCCACGTTCAACGCGCGCTGATTGTTTCGTATCTGCAACGAAATCCTGCTGAAGGGGAGTGCAGGAAAAAAGCAGAAGTGCCGCTGCAAGAAAACAGAGCCGGCTCATCCCTTAAACCCCATCGCCACCACATACATCTCTGCTGAATCCGCCCTGCTGGCTTTAGGCTTGGCGTGCTTCACGATAGCAAAATCTTTTTTCATCGCGGCAAGGAGCTCGCGCTCAGTACCGCCTTGAAAGATTTTGGCGACAAAAGCACCGTCTTTGGCCAGCACTTCTTTTGCAAATTCATAGGCCGCCTCCAGCAGCACCATAATACGCAAATGATCTGTTGGGGTGTGGCCGGTGGTGTTTGGCGCCATATCAGACAGTATAACCTGCACATTCCCGCCAAGCGCTTCGCGGATGCGCGCCGGTGCAGCATCATCCATAAAATCAAGCTTCATGAATGTAACAGCAGCCACATCATCAATAGCGAGCAGGTCGACCCCAAGCACCGTAGGACTCACGACACTCGATTTCACTCGCGCCGCCGCCACTTGCGCCCACCCTCCCGGTGCCGCTCCAAGGTCAAGCACGCGCTGGCCAGCCCTGAAGAAACGAAACTTATCGTCCATCTCGATCAGCTTATAGGCCGCACGCGAACGATAGCCGTCTTTTTTTGCTTGATGCACATACGGATCATTCAGCTGTCGCTGTAGCCACAAGGTCGAGGAAGTCTTGCGACCCTTCGCCGTTTTAAGCCGCGTTTTGAGATGACGCGCGCCACCTTTCTGACCAGAATTTTTCATGCCTGAATCAACGATAAAATGATGCCCTCGCGCACGCCACGATCAGCAATGGTGATATCCTGCGCAGGCCATAAACCACTGATAGCATCAAAAATCGCGCAGCCAGAAAGAATGAAATCACTGCGATCTGGCCCAATACAGGGGTGCGAGAAACGCTCGGAGGGCCGCATCGCAAGCAATTTACGCGTGGTTGCCCGTATATCCGCTGCGGATAGTGTAATGCCATCGATACGCGCGCGATCATAGCGCGGCAAGTCGAGGTGAATCGCGGCAAGCGTCGTGACCGTTCCGGATGTTGAAAGAAGCTGCACATCGCCAGCTGCGACATGTCTGGTGATATTATTTTTATCGCTAAAAATAGATAAGCGCTTAGCGAGCGCAGAAACCATATCATCAAAAGCGAGATCCGAAAAATCACTGCCGCCGTATTTATCAGCCAAGTTCATCACACCAAAATCAATCGATATCCAATCCAAAATGGCTTTGCTCGCCGTATCAATCCACATCAGCTCGGTGCTGCCGCCGCCGATATCAAACACCACCGCACGACTGGCCGCTGGCTTTAGCAGCGATGCACAACCCTTGAAAGCAAGCTGGGCTTCTTCTTCAGTGGTTATGATCTCAATCGCAAGCCCCGTTTCACGTTCGGCGCGGGCGAGAAAATCCTTAGCGTTCTTAGCGCGCCGGCATGCTTCGGTTGCGACAAAACGCATACCTGCCAGTTGATATTTGGCAATTTTTTTCTGGCATGCAGTAAGCGCCAGCAACGTGCGTTCCATCGCTTCGTCCGAAAGCACGCCACTACTACTCACGCCCTCACCAAGGCGTACAATGCGTGAATAACTATCAAATACTTTGAGAGAAGCGCCACGGGCAGACAGCCCTGCAATCAGCAAGCGACAGTTATTCGTGCCAAGATCCAGCGCGGCATACATTGCCTCACCAGCCGCACGCTGTGCATCGCGCGCATTGCTGCGCGATTCCTGCGTGGATTCCAACATAAACAACACCTGGGCGCATCTAAACGTTACTGCGCCAAATCCTTGAGTTCATACGACAAACCTAGGATAACCAGATTGGCAAAGCTTTACAAGGCTTATAGTTTAGGGGTTAGCCGCGCCGGCATCTGGTCGCGGTGCACCCAGCAATTAAGCATCAGCCCAACAGCAAATACGGTAGATAGTGTAATGCTGCCGCCGTAGGACATCAGCGGCAGCGGCACTCCCACCACTGGCATGAGTCCCATTACCATGCCGACATTGATCAGCACATGGATGAAGATCATCGTTGTGACACCGGCCGCAATCATCGCACCGAAGGTGCTCTTTGACCTTAACGCCACCAGCATGCCACATAGAATCAGTAGTGCATAAAGTGAAAGCAGCACCATGCCGCCCAGAAACCCAAATTCTTCCGCCAGCATGGTAAAAATAAAATCGGTGTGTTTCTCAGGCAAAAAGTTAAGCTGGTTTTGTGATCCCTCCAGGAAGCCTTTGCCAAAAAAACCTCCAGAACCGATCGCGATTTTAGATTGCATAATATTGTAACCAGCGCCGAGCGGGTCCTGATTAGGGTCAAGGAAAGTAAGCACCCGCTTTTTCTGGTAGCCATGCATAAAATGCCAAGCCACCGGTGCCGCCGCAACTGCAGCTACCACAGCACCAATAAAATATCGCCACTGAACACCCGCTAAAAAACACATCACCATACCCATCGACAGCACAATCATCGTGGTGCCAAGATTCGGCTGGCGAAAAATAAGCGCTGCCGGAATAAGAAGCATGATGAGCGGAATGATCAAATAGGGAATACGCTTAATATCTTCAGGTTGGAGATTGTGAAAATAACGAGCCAGTGCAATCACCACCGCTAGTTTGGTAAATTCTGATGGCTGCAAATTAAGCCCCCCAACACGAAGCCAGCGCTGCGCCCCCATTCCTGTATGGCCAATAATATCGACCACAATGAGTACAATCACGGCTGCGAAATAAATCAGATACGCGTAATCAAGCAGCCATCGCATTGGCATCGTAGCAATTACGAGCATGACAATGAATGCCGCCATAAATCTGATCATTTGCTGGTTAGCCCAGGGCGACCATTCGCCGCCGCCAGCCGACACCATCATCACCACGCCAAGCCCTGCGATCGCACTCATCACAAGCACGATAAACCAGTTGATCTCGTCAAATTGTTTTAAAAAAAACTGTACCGGCGAACGCATGATGAAAAGCCACTAAAATTTAAGACGAAGTTAAATCAGCCCGCGCGCTAAGGCGAGTAAAAATAACCAACTGCTTTTAGATGATTTTAATGGTGGATATTTAGCTAAAATGCGATGCATATGCATCAAAACACAAATCAAATTAGCTATAATTATCAATAAATTGCGATGGATAATTTACGCCCGCTTAAGACTCATCATGATAGAATCATCGATAGTCAGTAAACCGCCTACAGCGAACATTCATCGTATGAAGATAAAAACATGGCGCATATTTAGAAGGTCGCAGGATGGCACCACCGCCATCGAGTTTGCGATGCTTTCGCCGGTGTTAATATTACTGATGATGGGCATTGTTGAATTCTCCATGATTATGTTTACCCAAGCTGTTATGGAAAGCGCCACGGGTAGCACGGCGCGCACCGGCAGAACCGGTTATACAGAAACAAGTGGCTTAACTCGTCAGGAGCAACTCATCGAATCTGTAGCGACACGCACAGCCGGCTTACTAGATCCCAACTTAATTACGGTCAGCATGACGACCTATTCGGCCTTTAATAATGTCAATCGTCCCGAGCCGTACATCGATGCCAATGGTAATGGTATGTATAATGCTGGTGAAACCTACACCGATATTAATGGCAATGGCCAATGGGATCAGGATATGGGGGCAGCGGGCGCAGGCGAGGCCAATGATATCGTTGTCTATACCGTCAGCTACCCTTGGCAAATTGTAACGCCTGTTATCAACAGAATCATCGGCACGACCTATCAGCTCACCGCTCGAACGGTTGTAAAAAACGAACCCTGGTAAACCCTATGATGAAACGACTTTATCAACATCTATGCAATTTGCGCCGCCGTGAAGACGGCATAGCCTACGTTGAATTTGCTACGTCGTTACCATTTTTGCTGGCTTTGTTCATGGGCAGCGTGGAAATGACACGCTTTATTATTGTTTCGCAAAAAGTCGAGAAATCAGCTGTCACCATTTCTGACGTCGTATCGCAGTCGGAAACGATTGGCGTGACCCAGCTCAACCAACTGATCAGCGCTGTTGGCCAGGTGATGCAGCCTTACAGCTTTGGCAATAATGGCTATGTCATTATCAGCTCAGTGACCAAAACCGGCACCAATCCTCCACGAGTGAATTGGCAATACACCGGAGGTGGTTCATGGACTCAATCAAGCCAGGTTGGCTCAACTGGCCTTACCGCTACACTGCCCAACGGCCTGACACTTAATGATCGCGATACCGTCATTATCGCCGAAGTCTATTACAATTTTCAGCCGATGCTCGTTTCGGATGTTTTAACGAGTAAGCAGTTATATAGGGTGGCGGTATTTAAGCCGCGCCTTGGTGACTTGCAAACATTAGGCTCGTAGCTTCGAGCAAGGAGGGTGTCATGAAACGCCTACTAAAAACGACGTTTAAAAGATTTTATCTCAGCGAGCAAGGCTCTGCCATGCCGCTCATTGGGTTTGGCATTTTCGTGATGGTTGGCTCAGCCGGTATCGCCATCGATATGGGGCGTGTTCAAATCGCCCAGTCACGCATGAGCTCCGCGCTGGATGCCGCTGGTCTGGCCGCTGGTTCCAATGCCAACACGGTTAACCTCAATCAGGAAGTCACCAAATATTTTAACGCCAACTATCCACCCAACTACATGGGTTCTCAGGTTACCAGCCTTAGTGTAACCGGCAACCCGGATTTATCAAGGCTCACCCTGAACTCACAAGGTGTTGTACCAATGACCTTGATGAAGGTGTTTGGTATCGAGAGCATGCCAATACAGGCCAATAGCGAAATTACACGCGCCACCAGCGGCTTGGAAGTTGTGCTTGTGATGGACGTCACCGGTTCGATGGGTGAATCAGCCGGTGGTGGTCAAACCAAAATTCAGGCCGCACGAGCAGCTGCAACCACACTGGTCAACCTGCTCTATGGCAGCCGTGAAACGGTACCTGACCTCTGGGTTGGTATGGTGCCATTCTCACAAGCGGTAAATATTGGAAATACACGAGCAAACTGGACTCAGCCAGATACGCATCTCTGGCCGCCTGCCTCGCCATGGGCAGGCTGCGTTCAAGCCCGCGAACTTGCCAATGAAGATACAACAGACACACCCCCTTCCGCTCCGGTTGGTGGCGGGCCAGATCTTCATTTTCCAAAATACTATTGGGGATGCCATACCAGCCGCAATGCTTGGCATGGCACCAATGCGACGAGTTATAACAACTGTCAAACTACACCCAGCGCAAGCCTTCGCTTCCGCTCAGGTCTTGGAGTTAGCTTAGGCCCGAACCGCGACTGCCCACAAGCTGTCTTGCCACTGACATCATCGAAAACCACCGTACTAAACTCGATTAGCACGCTGCAACCACGTGGTAACACCCTTATCAATATTGGTATGGTGTGGGGCTGGCGCATGCTCTCTCCGCGCTGGAGAGGGCTGTGGGGTGGCGAAATGAACACCAACGACCTGCCACTCGATTACGATGCACCGCTCATGAATAAAGCTGTCGTGCTGATGACGGACGGTGACAACGTGATCACCAATACAGGACGTGGCGCTTATGGCTACCTTGAAGAAGGTCGTCTTGGCACTACTAACCAAAGCACTGCAGAAACGCGACTGGATCAACGCATGACACAGGTCTGCACCAGCATGAAAAATAATGGCATCATCGTTTATACTGTAGCACTCGGCACGACCATCAGCACGGCCACTCGCAATCTATTGCGAAACTGTGCCACCAGACCGGAATATTACTTCTTCAGCCCAACCGGTACGGATTTACAAAACTCATTCCGCATGATTGGTGATTCGCTTGCGAACCTTCGCGTAAGCCGATAAAGTCTCCCCTGCCTGCCGTATCATCCACTGTTTATGTGGATGGTACGGGCTCTTTTTGACGGGGATTCCTCATGCCGGTTGCCACTCGCCCAAGCTTTGTTTTAGCTGTTGCAACGATACTTGCTTTTAGCACCGCCAGCTTTGCGCAGCTATCACCTCAACCTAGCTCTATCGCCGCTCTTGAGCAGCAAGCCTTGAAAGATGATGGCGAGGTTAGCGCGCATCTTGCACTCGCGCGGCTTTACCGGCAAGCAGGCCAAGGAGCACAAGCCGTTACCCTGATGCAACAGGCTGAAATACGCCAACCTGACAATGAAGACGTGCTCGCACAACTCGGCTATGCATTGATTGATGCGGGACAGTTCAAGGAAGCAGTCGAGGTGTTTGATAAGCTCACCGCCATCAACCATAAAAGCGTGGCTGGCCATAATGGTAAGGCGGTAGCTTTTGATAAAGCTGGCAACCATGTCGCCGCGCAGGATATATATCAAACCGCGCTCAAGCTTGCCCCCAACTCAGCGATTGTGATCAATAATCTCGCGCTATCCTATATCATGCATCACCAGCCTGACATGGCGATTAGCCTTCTGGAACCATGGATGAAGCAATCAAGCGCACCGGCTTCCATGCGCTATAACCTTGCGCTGGCCTATGGTGTCAAAGGCGATGCCGCGCGCGCGCATGCGCTGAATATACAAACCATGTCCGAAAAAGAAGCGCGTGAAAATCAGGTATTCTATGAAGAATATGCTCGTATGCTGAAACAGGAGCAGCTTGATGCGCTATCACCTAAGATGCAGGCACGAGTCGATGAAGAAGATAACACCGTTAAACCTGTCGAACTAAAGCCTGCTGCAGGTCAGGCAAAAACCATTCAGCCAATCATCCAGCCAAACACCGCACCTGCCACCTCCGCTGAGCCAATTTTTGAAGAACCAAAAACAAAATTTTGGGGCTTTGATGCTGAGCAAACCTACCCGGGAAGTAGCCGTCAGTAGCTTTATTTATCGCCGATCGTATCCATGAGTTTTACAGCTGCCGGCGCAATAATAATGATAAAAAGAACGGGCAGAATACAGGTGATCATCGGCACCGTCATCAGCGCTGGCAGGCGAGCTGCTTTTTGTTCGGCGCGCAGCATCCTTGCCTGACGAAACTCAGCGGATAATACGCGCAGGGCTTGCGCAATGGGCGTGCCATATTTCTCAGTCTGAATTAGCACGCTCACCACACCGCGAATCTCTGGCAACTGACAGCGATTAGCAAGATTGCTGAGAGCCTGCTTGCGGTCAGGTAAAAATCCTGTCTCAAGCGATGTCAGCGCCAGCTCCTCGGCCATTTCGGGATAAGAAATGCGAAGCTCCTTGGAAACACGGTCGAGCGTTGCTGATAAGCTGAGCCCCGCTTCCGCGCAGATGGTCATCAGATCCATCACATCTGACAGCGAGCGCTGGATGGCAAGGTAGCGCTTTTTGCGCGCTCGGCTTGCATACACCCAGGGTAGTTTCATACCAAAATACAAACCACAAATCGGCCATAGCAAATCCACAATCTTCCATTTGCTGCTAAACCCGAAATCGATTTTCATGATGATAAAGCCGACGATACCAAGCACGATCGGCGCAGCGACAATAAAGAAGGTAAAAATAAAAATCGCATCCTTGGATCTAAAACCTGCCTCAATCAGCATGGTCTCGGCCTTGTCCGCCTGAAGCTTTTTTACCAATTCAAATTTTTGCACCACGCGGCGCATGAAATTCACGCTTGCATCCGGCCTCTTGCGCTTGCGCTTCGAGCTGACAAACTCCCCGCGCATTTCTTTTCTGCGTTCATGAATGGCGCGAATGCGTGATGACATCAGGTCGCGCTGCTTAAATGTGCTGTAAATGGCATATATCACCAGCAGGATCGCAGCACCCGCAAAGCCGATGTAAAACTCATTGAGCTCAACACCGGCAGGAAGAAGTTGATGTAAACTGAGACGTTGCCCTGGCTGCATAGCGACTCGCTATATCTGGAACTGCGTCATGCGGCGCATGATCCAGCCACCAAATGTCATCATACAAACGGCAATGCCCAGAGCGATATTCCCACGATAATCTTCCCACAGTGGCGTCATGTATTTGGGACTTACCGCCATCACCGCTGCAACCACAACAAATGGCAATGCGCCAATAATATAGGCGGATGCGCGTGCTTCGGAGGACATCGCCTTGATCTTCATCTGCATGATGTAACGGCTACGGAGAACTTCCGATAAATTATTCAGAATCTCCGCCAAATTACCACCGGTCTCGCGCTGGAGCACGATGCTGGTGGTAAAGAAATTAAACTCGGTAAGCTCGATTTTCTTGGCCATTTCAAACAACGCTTTTTCCATGGGAACCCCGAGTTTCATGGTGCTTGAAACCTCAGCAAATATGCTGCCTACTGGGTTTGGGATTTCTGTCGCAATAACCGTGAATGACTCCGAGATTGGCAATCCTGAGCGTAAACCACGCACCATTAAATCCAGCGCATCAGGAAACACCCGAAGGAATGCTTTTGCCTGCTTATTGATCGCCATATCAAGTAGCTTGAACGGTATCCAGGCTCCCGCAATCACCGCAATGGCGAGTGCGAGCATGATATTCAATCTCAGAACCATTGATAGCGCCAGACAGATGCCCGTCACGTAGAGTAGCCGGCGAAAAATGAACTGCTTCGCGCTCATGGTTTTACCCGCGCGTTCCAACCTGTCTTGAAGCTTCTTCAATTCCGGCAGCCGCCCCAGTAGCAAATTAGCCAGCCCTTTAGTTTCTGCGGATTTCCTGCGCAATGAAAGATCGCTGACGGTCTTACCGCTGCCGCGCCTTGCTTTAATCATCTCCACACGAAGCAACTGTTCTTTTCGGCGCTTACCAGGGCCAAACTTAAACCAGTAAATGGCGAATGCGATCCCCACCAGAATCAGGATAATGATATCAAGCAGCTTGATCACGATCTTACTCCTGGCCGGAGGTCATCGCCTCAATCAGCGCCTTGTCGAGACCGAAATAGGATGCCTGCGGCGTAAAGTTTGGCCTGATGCCGCTGGAACGAAATTCGCCGGTAAGCTTACCATTTTCATCTTCACCGGTGAATTCAAACGTAAATAAGTCCTGCGTAACGATGACATCGCCTTCCATGCCAACCACCTCTGTCACGTGCGTACAGCGGCGAACGCCATCACGCATACGCTGCATTTGCACAATAAGCTGCACGGCGCTTGCAATCTGCGTGCGCACCGCCTTACTTGGCAGGTTAATGCCCGCCATACCAATCATGTTTTCCAGACGCGTAAGCGCCTCGCGTGGATTGTTGGCGTGGAGTGTACCCATCGAGCCATCGTGGCCAGTGTTCATCGCTTGCAGCAGGTCAAACGCCTCGCCGCCACGAACCTCACCGAGGATAATTCGGTCGGGGCGCATACGAAGGGCGTTTTTAACCAGATCACGCATGGTGATCTCGCCATCACCTTCCAGGTTGGCATGACGTGTTTCCAGAGGCACGACGTGCGGCTGTTGGAGCTGTAATTCCGCCGCATCTTCAATCGTGACGATACGCTCGCCGTTGCTGATCATACGCGAGAGTGCATTAAGCATGGTGGTTTTTCCCGAACCGGTACCGCCGGAAACAATAATATTCAGGCGAACCGCACCACAAATCTTGAGTAGCTTACATTGAGGCTCGGATAAGTTTTTGGTGGGAATCATCGTGTCGAGAGTGATTTTTTTCTGCGAAAATTTACGAATCGAGATCGATGTGCCGCGAATCGCGCAAGGCGGCGCAATCACGTTCACGCGCGAGCCATCTGGCAGGCGCGCATCGCAAATCGGGTGGGATTCGTCCACCCGGCGCCCCACCGCCGTCACAATACGCGTCGCGATCGCCATCACGTGGGCATTATCGCGGAATTTTACATCCGTGAGATCAAGCTTACCTTTTTTCTCCACATAAATCTGATACGGGCCATTGACCATGATATCAGTAATCAGGTCATCACGAAGCAGTGGCTCCAGCGGGCCAAACCCCAGCATGTCATCAACAATCTGGTTAGCAAGGAGCTGCTGCTCAGCCAGCGACAGCGCAAATTTCTGCTCCATCACGATATCACCAATCAGCTCAATAATCTGTCGCTTGAGCTCTTCGCGCGGCAGGCGCGAGCTGGTAGCAATATCAATCTGCCCCATAAGCAGGTTATAGATTTTATCTTTGGTCTCGCGCAGCTCATCGCTGGCTGGTGCAACCGGTGCAGCCGAGCTGGCATTGGTTTCAGCAAGAAGTGCTTCACCACTTTTATGTTCTTTAATCACCGCAGGTGCGGCTGCTACAGGAGCCTCAGGAATATTCGTATTGGAGGCAATCGTCGAGGCTACCGCCTCTGGCTTAGGCGGCTGCGCTGAATCACCGACACCGCGCTTACCAAACATGGGCTATGATCCCTTTTCTTTCTTAGGCGGCGCTTCTTTTTTACTGCCGCCAAACAGGCTAAAGCCCTTCTTATCTTTCACTGACGCAAGCAAACCTTTTGCCTCCGGCTCAATATGCTCAGCAAGCTGGTAAAGCCCCTTCATGCCGGCAAGCCCCTTGAATTTCACCACAGGAATCTGATCACTTGGCGGAATAAATGCATCTGGCAAGAACGGAATAGTATAGGACACTTCGGCGTTAATTCCTTTTTCAAAGTCAGCTTTTTTCATATCATGCTTTGAGTGACCGACGCGATTAGCCACCACAATCGGCGCTTTCATTTTGAGCTGCTCGCGCATCATGTCCTGCAACCTGAGTGTATCACGCAGGGAAAGCAGCGATAATTCGGTCACCAGTACAACAAAATCCGCCTGCTCCAAGCATTTACGGCTGAAGGTGCGTAAATGACGCGGGATATCGAGCACCAAGATATCAAACTTATCTTTCATTTCCTTGAGAAGCAGCGTCGCCGCCTGATCATTAATGACAACCTTTTCGTTGAATGCCTCTTCTGCGGCAAGCACAGACAGGCGCTTCAGTGGTTTGGTCATTACCCGCTCGATAAAAAGTGAGTCAATGCGATCTGGTTTCTCAAGCGCATCTCGAAAACCACGGCCAGGCTCAAGATCAAGCATCAGCGCGATGCTGCCTTCCTGCGGATCGACATCAATCAGCGCGACTTCTTTCTTTGACATATCAGCGATTGCCGCAGCCAGATTGATCGATACCGTCGTCGCTCCAACGCCGCCACGTGTACCCATAACAGCAATGACTTTTGCTGGTTGCTTAGGCGCCGCGCCCGCCTCCACTTTACGCTGCAGTGATTTCTCAAGAGCAGTCGCTAAGCTCTCGGCTGTCAGCGGCCTCAGCAAGTAGCTAGAGATGCCCATCTCCATCAATTTCACATAAAAACTATATTCATTGATGGAACCAACAATGATCACCTTGCTATCTGGATCACAGACTTCAGCAAGCGCACCGAGCTGCGACATCGCCTCACCTGCGGTAGAAGGCGCCTCCACCAAAAGCAAGCGCGGCGAAGGATGATCTTTCAGGTGGGTTGCAGCGGTAGCAATATTACCCTGCACGACACAGTCATCAGGCCATGTCTGCGAGCTGGCAAAAGACTTTAGGGTTTCAAGATCGCCTGCATTGGAAACGAAAGCTTGGAATGGCGCCTGAGGTGCGATTTTGTTCATAGATTTTCATAGATCACGTTAAGGGCCAGTGGCCTGTGTTTGCTGGGAACCACTGCTGCCTGAGCTGCTGCTGTCACTACTTTCTTCAGCACCACTATTGCTGTGATAGCCAGTTAAAACTTCTGAATTACGACGGACATCGGGTGATACATTACCGCTACCACGCTCAAGATCACGCGGATCAGCGACCATAAGCCCCATATTGTTGACATTAGCACAACTCCAGCCACCCTGCTGCGTGTTGCTGTAAGTGGTGACCGATGACGCACGCCAATCCGGACAGCGCGGGCTCACGACCGATGCATAGTCAATATCAATTCTAACTTCATTGCGTTTCACACTGTCCGTAGGCTCAAGCATAATGATCTTGCTGTTAAAACCCATGCTGGCGAGCAGTTTACGCAAATGTTCATAGCGCACGTGGTTATTCATCTGTGAGCGATGCACCTGAAGCTGGATCGCTTCTGCCGCCATAGGGGTAATGTGGCGCAAGCCAGAGCGAAGTGACTCGGTATCGTTGCGAGCCAAGCGATTTTCACCTGCATTAAAGAAAACCGAGCGCGATTCTGTGCGGCGCTCAACTTTGTTCTTGATAGGATTTTCACGGTAAAAATCTTTAGGATCTTTACCATGCATATCCCACTCAGAGCTACAGGCACTGAGTACAACCAGACTTACAACACTCAATGTTTTAATATGCATAACTGGGCCCTATGGTTGCTCTTCGAGTATGAATCCACCCTGACCACTGAGCTTCGGCAGGTCATGCCCCCAGCCATCCATTGGCTCTTGTTGGTAGAGATTACCCATCAGCAAACGTTGAAAATCATTAGGTGGGGTGTAACCATCGCGCGGGGTGAGCATTTTTTCACGCTCAGCAACCGGACGAACGAGATAAGGTGTTACCAGAATCACCAGCTCCGTCTTGTCATTGCGGAAGGCCTGCGAGCGGAACAGAGAGCCAAGTACCGGCATATCGCCAATACCAGGGAATTTGTCGATGGTATTCGATTCATCACTCCGCAGCAAACCCGCAAGCATGAACGTATCACCACTTCCAAGCTCAATCGTAGCTTGTGCTTTACGTGTATTGATGATCGGATTTCTAAGGCCACTTACTTCAATCGGGTTATCAAAGTTAATGGTGCTTACCTCAGGCGCCACCGTAATGCTCATGCGATCTTTCGACATCACCACGGGCGTGAAATCAAGCTTCACACCAAACGGTTTATAGGTGACTGAGATGTTGCCAAGGCCATCTTTTACCGGAATTGGGAATTCACCACCAGCGAGGAAGTTCGCAGCCTTACCTGATGTGGTTGTCAGCGTAGGTTCTGCCAGTATATTTGCCAAACCTTGGTTTTCGAGTGCATCGACGAGCGCACCGATAGATTTATTGCCGTCCGTAATGCCGCCAAACAATGCCGAATCGGTATTGGTGCGCCCGGGGAACGCCGAGCCGGACGGCTGCGGGATCAGCGGCGTCGCCGCATTGGCGGTGATGTTCCGACCCTGCAATAACCGCAGCATTAAATCACCCTGATTAAATGCCGCCTGCAGGTTCACACCAAAACGCTTCACGTTGGTGCGGTTCATTTCCACCACGCGCACCTGGAGCATCACCTGATCACTGCCAGCACTGGTCATCATATTGATCATCTTATCGTTCTCACCCAGGAACGAGGACGCGATATTCTTGATATTATCAGCTTCAGATATCGAGCTCGTAAACCCATCAAGCACCAGTCCACCATCCACGGTCTTGGCCTGCACATCTGCATCAGGTGCGGCGCGACTGATTGCTCGGTTTAAACTGCTGATATTATGACTCACGTGCACCGCCGCGCTCATGATCGGCTCATCCGCCCCATCCACCGCGAATATCGATGTTTCGCCAACTTTCTTGCCATGCACGAAAATGAGTTTTGGCGATACGACCTGTACATCGGCCGTCGTCGGGTCAGCGACCACCACAGAACTTGCCGGGCGATCAAGCTTCACCATTTGACCTTTATTAATCTCAACGCTGATCGTTCGCTCCTGGGCAATCGCCATTGATGCTCCAAGCACACTGAACATCACAAACAAGACCAGACGATTCATGCTAAGGACTCTCACTTGGCGAACTCCATGTTCTCTACTTGCTCTCCACGAATAACCCGAACGCGCGGCATCGCTCCACCATTAAGCATTTTGCTGACATCTTCCTGAGTTGTCTTCGTTCTTGCTGTCGCATCCTCTTCAGGGCTTGCGGAGATACTTCTCAGCGACATCGAAATCTTGCCCATCTCGCTGGCCACTGCGATCTGCTCTGCCTGCTGATCATTCACCTCTACTGTTACGGTTTTAGCCAGAATCGCTTTGTTCTCAGGATTATCAAGCATCTGATCAACCGCCACCACGCGCACGTTGCGGACGAATGTTTCGCTTACCACTGAATCTTCGTTGCCGGTTTCTTGCCCAGACGTCACTCTAATACGGTGGGTCACGATGAGATCCACACGATCACCCGGCGAAATAAAGCCGGCAGCGCCTGATGTTGCCGTAACCGCCACTGAAACAGCGCGCATACCCGGCTCCAAAACGGCCGACATAAACCCACCCTCACCTGGCTTCATCAATGCGGTAGGATGAACGGGCTCACCAGCCTTGAGCGGGCGGCGAACCACCGCACCAGTAAAATCGCCAAGCCTGTTGGAAGATTCTGGCAACAGCGTTTCAGGCGCCGCATCGCTTGGTGGCGGCGCGTAGCTGAGATCACCGCTGGGCTGAATTAGTGTGCCGAGCGCAATGTCGCGCTTCGCAATAATCACATTATTGCTGGGCGGCGGAGCGCCGGTATCCATGCGACTGCGGAGCGCGATGACACCAAAAGCCACAATTACACCCGCGATCAGTAGTATGATCAAACGCCGAGAAGATTCCATAGCGATTCTGAAAATGTCAGTTTGATATTTAACGATCCAGCATAGACTTCTAGCATTTAAAAAAGCGTTAAGTGCTGTGGCTAAAAAGCCTCAGTTTTCAGATAGTTATTGTGTTAAATGATGAATTAATTTTAACTAAAATCTGCGCCGCGCCAATGGCTGTACCTTGCGCCTAGGCACTTAATTTTTTGGGAGCGGATATCGCCTTCGCTACGTCTGCAACCGGCTTAATATCCACGCCATTAAGCGCCTGAAGTGCGCCAAGAAGCGCAGCATTCTTTACACCATCGGGCTGTATAATGTCGACCGAATCAGCGCCATAACCACGCCCGTCCATCTCATAACGCGCGGATTGGAGCACAATATCCTTATAGAACTTTGCCTCTGTGAGGCCACCACCAAGAATCACCGCACCAAAATCCTTCACCGCAGCCTTATCCTGCTGTGGCCACTGCGCTTTGGGATCCATATGCTCAAACTCACCGCGCTTTAAGGCAATCAGCACATCGGCCATATAACGCCCCACCACCCGAAGAGCCTCAGTCACATTTGTAAGCTCAGGGTCTTTAGGATTCTGCTGGTATCGAGCCTCAAAATCCTTTGTGTTAGCAATAGCACCATTGCTAACCTTGCTTATTATCATGCCAATACCCGTGCCCGACAGCATATCCTCCGGGTAAACATGCTGCGGCGGGTTTTCAAGCGGTTCATATTTTTTTGCATTTGCTTTAAGCACAATGTCAAAAATTCCGGCTGTATCATCATCACGCTTAGCTAACTTTATATACTGATAATGACCATCCGTCACCAGATCGCCTTTTTCATTCATCACTGCGCCGCCAAGCCCCGTGCCCGGGCCGAAATAAACGAGCTTTTTGCCACGCACCAAACCTGAAAGATCAGCATCAGCCGCCATGCCAGCCACGAGCCCGCCAAGCTGCGCCGCCGCATCATTCAGCACACGCAGCGCTACGCCATCCGGCGTAAAGCGGGAAAGCACCGCCTGAAGGTTGACCTGATCCATTTCACCATCAACCTGCTCCAGGTTCTTCGCCGTGCCGGGGGCGATTACCATGCCCGGCTCATAAGGCTGGCCTAGCGCAAATTTCTGCATTTCAGATGCCTGGCTGGCACCATAGCGCTGATCTGCCAGCGCCTTGTCCACAAAGCGCCCCGGCGAACCAATACCCACCGCCACCACGCCATACCCTCTATCTCTTGCCTTGTTCACCGCATCCTTAAAAAGGCGCTTGTACCCCTTGGCCAGATCCTCAAGTCCCCTCGGGGTGGCAGCTGAGCCAAGATCTTCCAACGGCTCGCTGGCAATCGTACAACCGTCGCGGCTGTAAAGCGCTGCACTGATTTTTGTGCCACCAATGTCCAGTGCCAGCACTGCATCTTTAGCATTTTCAGGAGTATTTTCCTGCCAGTAGCGGTTTATCTGCTCTTTGATTTTTTGAATGCTCGTGTGTGATTTTGACATGGTTGCGGTCTCCTGATCACTTAAATCAGGCAAAAACTACCACAGGAGATGGCTAAATTATTGTTAAGAATTAATGACAATTCATCCTGTCTTTGCGCTTCTATAAGCCATTGTTTTGCTATAAGATAGTTAGAGAGCAGGCTTTATGATCCGTCAATATGAACTGGTTGAAAAGATTAAGTCCTATGATCCGGGCGCGGACGAGGACCTGATCAACCGCGCCTATGTCTTTGCCATGCAGGCGCACGGCTCGCAGAAGCGCGCCTCCGGTGATCCTTATTTTTCACATCCGGTGGAAGTGGCCTACCGCCTCACGGATCTCAAGCTCGACACCGCCTCGATCGTGACCGCCCTGCTCCACGACACGGTGGAAGATACCGAAGTCACCCTCGAAGATATAGAAGCGAATTTCGGCAAGGAAATACGCACGCTGGTGGACGGAGTGACCAAACTTTCGCGCCTTGAGGGCAAATCGGAAAATTCCAAGCAGGCAGAGAATTTCAGGAAGCTGCTCATTGCGATGTCGGAGGATATCCGCGTGCTGCTGGTGAAACTCTCCGACCGCCTGCATAATATGGAGACGCTGAAGCACATCAAGAATCCTGAAAAGCGCCAGCGTATCGCCAAGGAAACCGTCGACATTTACGCCGCGCTCGCTGAACGCATAGGCATGCGTCACTTAAAAGATGAGTTGCAGGACCTTGCCTTTGCTGAACTCTACCCCGAGGCACGTGACTCCATCGTCAAGCGCATGGATTTTCTGCGCAAGGAAGGCGCGTCTGATCTTGAGCGTGTGATCGGCGTGATCCGTGAAAAGCTAGCTGCTGCCGGCCTGCCTGATGCACAGATCTATGGCCGTGAGAAGCGCCCGTTTTCCATCTGGAAAAAGATGGAAAATAAAAATGTGAGCTTCGAGCAACTCTCCGACATTATCGGTTTTCGCATCGCGGTGAAGAACATTCAGGAATGCTATCAGGCACTCGGCGCGATCCACGCCGAATGGCACACTATTCCCGGCCAGTTCAAAGACTACATCTCCACACCAAAACCCAACGGCTACCAGTCGCTGCACACCGCTGTGCTTGGCCCGGGCCAGCAGCGCATCGAAATCCAGATCCGCACGCAGGAGATGCATGATATCGCCGAATATGGCCTCGCCGCACACTGGAATTACAAACAAAAAGGCGGCGATGTTAAAACCGACGGCAAACAATTCCGCTGGATACGCGAGCTGCTCGAGATTCTGGAAAAATCGTCCAACGCCGAGGAGTTTTTAGAAAACACCAAGCTGGAAATGTATCAGGATCAGGTGTTCTGCTTCACCCCGAAAGGCGATATCCTTTCCTTTCCACGCGGAGCAACACCGGTCGATTTTGCGTATGCGGTGCATTCCGGCGTCGGCGATACCTGCGTGGGCGCCAAGATCAACGGCCGCATCGTGCCGCTGCGTACCAAGCTGAAAAACGGCGATCAGGTGGAAATCATCACCAGCAAAACGCAAACGCCAAGCCCCAGCTGGGAGCGCTTCGTCGTCACCGGTAAAGCGCGCAGCGAAATCCGCAAATTTGTTCGCACGCAGCAGCGCACCGAATACATCACGCTTGGCCGCGCTATCCTTACCAAAAGCCTGAAGCAGGAAGGCGAGGATCTGAACGAAAAAATGATCGAGCCACATCTGGGCGTTCTGGGTAAAAAATCGGTTGATGATCTGCTGTCAGATGTTGGTGAAGGGCTGATCTCACGCCAGCAGGTCGTGGAAGCAATCACTGGCAAAAAGAAGGCTGGCGCCGTGAGTGCGGTGCTTTCCTCCATCACCAGCACCTTCCGCAAAAAAAAGCCAAACGGCATTGCCGCACCCATGCCGATCAAAGGCCTCATCCCGGGCATGGCACTGCATTTCGCCGGTTGCTGCCACCCGATTCCGGGCGACCGCATTGTCGGCATCGTCACCACCGGTAAGGGCGTCACCATCCACACGATGGAATGCGAGACGCTTGAGAATTATGCTGATGCACCAGAACGCTGGATCGATGTGGCATGGGAGCGCGATAATACCGAGATCGCACATGTCGGACGGCTAAAAGCCCATGTCAGCCACGAGCCTGCGGCGCTTGCGACCGTCACCAATGTCATCGCCAAGGAAATGGGCAATATCAACAACCTGAAAATCATCAACCGCTCGAGCGATTTCTTTGAAATCCTGCTTGATATCGAAGTGAAAGATTCCAAGCACCTGAGCAACATCATCGCCGGCCTGCGCGCGAAAGAAGTGGTGCAGAGCGTCGAGCGTTATCAGACATGATCCGCCTCGGCATTAATATCGACCATGTGGCGACCGTGCGTAATGCGCGCGGGGGCGATCACCCCTGCCCTGTTCGCGCGGCGCTGATGGCGATGGAAGCTGGCGCGGACGGCATCACCGCCCATCTTCGCGAAGATCGGCGGCATATTCGCGACTATGATATTGAGCGGCTGAAAGCCGAGGTGGCTCTGCCGCTTAATTTAGAAATGGCGATGACAGACGAGATGCTGGCGATTGCGCTGCGCGTCAAACCGCATGCTGTGTGCCTAGTTCCCGAAAAGCGCACCGAGGTGACAACCGAAGGTGGTCTCGATGTGGTGCGGCTGGAAAAACAGCTGATCCCGTACGTCAAAACATTGCAGGATAATGGTGCGCGCGTATCGCTGTTCATCGATCCGGTCGAAGCGCAGGTGGAAGCGGCGAAAAGGACTGGAGCAAAGGTGGTGGAACTGCATACCGGCACTTACGCTGAGTTCGCAGTTGGCAGTGAGCAGTTAGCAGAAAAAAAACTGCAACCCGCACTCTGCCAACTGCGAACTGCTGCGCAGCAAGCTGCGCGACTCGGTCTCGAAGTCCATGCCGGTCATGGATTGAATTATGACAATGTTGCCCCGATTGCCGCGATCCCGGAAGTGGTTGAACTCAACATTGGACATTTTCTGATGGGTGAGGCAATGTTTGTGGGTATGAAAGAATCAATCACAACGATGAAAAGAATCATTCTGGAGGCACGCTCGTGATGTGCGTTCAAGAGAACGCAGCAGCCATGAGCCCGCGAAGCGGCGCCTCATGCGAGAGCCAGCAGGCTCACAGCGGAGGCATCAAATGATCCTAGGCATTGGTACAGACTTAACCGACATCCGGCGTATTGAAAAAACACTGGCGCGTTACGGCGAGCAGTTTGAAAACCGCATCTTTACCGATCGCGAGCAGAAAAAAGCTAAAAGCCGCAAAAACGCCGGCAAAAAAACCGTCGCTTCGACCTATGCCAAACGCTTTGCCGCGAAAGAAGCCTGCGCCAAAGCGCTGGGCACCGGCATGAAAAAAGGTATCACATGGCATGATATTGAAATGGTGAACGCGCAGGCAGGCTATCCAACGCTGGTGCTGCATGGCGAGGCAAGGCTTTACCTGAAAAAAATCACGCCGAGGGGCATGAGCGCGAAAATCCATCTTTCAGTCAGCGATGAATACCCGTTTGCGCAAGCGATGGTAGTTATTGAGGCTGTTGAATAGCGGCCGTAAGCTCGGCGCGCAGCGGCGCGTAAGCCTGCTCCAGCTCTTCTAGCTTTTCGCGGCGCAGCTTTGGCTCATCCATTTTCTCCATCTCACGGCAGAGGCTCAGCATTGTGGGAATATGCATATTAGCTGAAGCACCTTTCAGCTCGTGCACTAACTTTGCCCACTGCCCAGAGTGATCTTCGATATGCAAAACCAGCGCTGAAATCACACGATCCGCCGTCTCGATATAGAGCTGAAACAGTTGGCTCTCAAGTGCAGGATCACCATCCGTAATCTCCCGCAACCGGCTCATATCCATCAAGCTTATCATTTTTCGCCTTGCATCACCTTTTGAGCAACTTCATAGTGCAATTCATGACCGCTGGCAAAACCATTCTCATCACCCGTAGCCATGACGACGCGCATGAACTGCGCGATGCGTTGCAATCGCTTGGCAACCGCGTGCTGCATGAGCCACTCACCGAGATGTTACTGAACCACACCGCACGCATCCCACTGGCGCAGCTGATGGCAGAGGATCCTGATGCAGTGCTGCTCACCAGCCGCCACGGTGTGCGCGCACTCGCCATCCTCACCGATGCTCGCGACCTGTCGCTGCTTTGCGTCGGCGACGCCACGGCTGAAGTTGCAGAATCACTGGGCTTTGTGCGCGTCTTCATTACCGGCAGAACGTCCGAAGATATGGCCAATTACATTCTGGATGCCTATGATCAGGATGCCAAACTGATCTATGTTTCGGCGGCCCATGCGCGGCCAGAAATGCAGGAAACACTGGGGCATTTTGGCTACCAGCTCCAGCGCATCATGGCTTATGAGGCGGTAGCAGCGGAATCGCTCTCTGATACGCTCATCGAGCAAATAAGGCGCGAGCAGATCGATGCGGTGACGCTGATGTCGGAGCGCACCTCCAGCTTGTGGATCTCGCTACTTGAAAAGGCAGGTATTTTGAATCAGGCGCTTCCGATTGTCGCCTATTGTATCAGCGAGCAAGCAGCAGAGCCGCTGCGCGATGCTGGCTGGAAAAAAATTGTCATTGCCAACGAGCCAACGCTTGCATCACTTATACAATGCGTCGATAATGGACCGGCATGAATCACAGCGACGATATAGAAAATCCTAAACCTCGTCCAAGCCCGATGGCCGGCATCAAGCGCGCCATATTTGCGCTGGGGATTTTGGTGATTGTCCTTTTCGTGTTTGGCCAGATCATCCCTCGGCTGTTTCTGGAGCCGGAACCAGCTAGCCCACCCGTCGTTCAGGATAGCGAATCTGAATCGCGTCTGATGGCGCAGCAGCAAAGCCTGCAGGCACTTGAAGATCGTGTGAATCAGCTGGAAGCAAAACTTAAAACCTACGAAGAATTACTCAGCGCACCAAAAGCCGAACCAGAAACCACCGCCAGTTACGCACCCGATGAGGCAATGAAAGCATGGCAGGCAAGCATCGAAGCCAAGCTGGCGCTACTCGAAGAAACCAAACCTGCGCCAGCAACCGCGCTGGATGAGCCACGTCTCGCTGCGCTGGAAGCGCGTGTGAACAACCAGCAGGAATCGTTCGCGACCATCCAGATGCAGGCCGATGAAAAAATCACACTCACCATTGCTTTGACCCAGCTGAGGGAAACACTTCTTCGCGGCGATAGTTTCGCAGCGCCACTAAACACCGTAGCCAGCCTCAGCGCGTCGCGTAGCGATATAACGCCTCTCATCGAATCGCTGCGCACCCATGCTAACCAGGGACTTACGACGCCGGAAGAATCTAAAGCGCAGTTCGAACCGCTGATTCGCAGGGCGCTGGAGCGTAGCGGCAATGATTCACTAGCGGATAATGTACGTTCACTGGTGAGCATCCGCAAAGTTGGGGAGCCGGAAGGCAGTAGCGATGAAGCCATCCTCGCCCGCGCTGAAACCAAACTGAGCCGTGGGGATATGCAAGGCAGCCTCGATGAATTGAAAGACCTATCCGTCAATACCGCTAATGTTTTTGCTGCATGGATTGCAAATGCTCAGGCTTACCAAAGCGCGGCAAGCTCCCTTCGCGCGCTCGAAATTGCTGCATTCAAAACGTCGTCTTCTGAGTCGCAAGGCTTAGCTCCATGATACGGCTTTTATTATGGCTGGGCTTAATTGCGGCGCTCGGCGCCGGCGCGGCATGGGTGGCGGATCACCCCGGCCATGTCACCATGCACTGGTCTGGCTATCGGATTGATACCAGCATTGCATTTCTCATCGCCATATTTGCACTGGGAATTTTCATCTTTGCTTACCTGTATATTTTGGCGCGCGCCCTGGTATTGATGCCGGTAAATTTTTCGCGTCGAAGGCAAGTCAGCTGCTACCAGCAGGGATTAAGTGAGCTGACCTACAGCGTGGCCGCGCTGGCAGCGTCGGATATCAAAAATGCGCAGTCTCATACCCAAAAAGCAGAAAAACTTCTTGGCCAAACACCACTGACATTATTGCTGTCGGCGCAGATTGCGCGCCTGCAGGGTGATGACACAAAAACACAGGCGCTGCTAACTAAAATGCTCGAACATAAGGAAACGGAGTATCTTGCGGCACAGTCACTATCCGAAGCGGCGAGCAGGCAGGAGCTTTTCTCCAAAGCCGTGCCGCTTGCCGAGCGCGCGCGCAAAGTGAATCCGCGCGATAAACATCCGGCACTGCAACTCATCGCCCTGCACCTGAAGCTGGAAGAATGGCAACAAGCCACGCAAGCGATCACCGCTGCCTATCGATCCGGCGCCTTGCTGCGCAGCGAGAAGAAGCGCTATCTCGGCCTGGCCGCTTTACAACAAGGCAGGAAGGCGCTTGATGCAGCGCAGCTCGACACCGCCAGTGCCTGCGCAAAAATCGCGCTATCGTATCTGCCTGAATTCGTGCCATCGATCCAATTATCCGCGCGCACATCCATCGCTCTGGGCAAAGGAGAGCAAGCAATCAAACTGATCTTTTCACATTGGAAAAGCGCAGCACACCCTGAACTTGCTGCGATTTTGCGCCTCGCCATGGCAAAGGAGCCGGAGGCACGCCAATTAAAACTTGCCGAGAAACTGGTATCCCTTCTGCCTGAGCACCCCGAAAGCCAGCTGGCACTCGCCGAAACCGCTATCAAACATAAGGCATGGGCAAAAGCCAGACAAGCACTGCGCGCAGCGCTTTCCAAACAGGAATCAATGCGCGCCTGCAAGCTGATGGCCTATGTCGAACAAGGCGAATTTGCTGATTCCAGTGCCGCAGGTCGTTGGCTTACGCGTAGTAGCGAAGCACAACCCGACGCAGCATGGAGCTGTGATCGCTGCGGTGATCGAACTGATAGCTGGCACACCCACTGCAGCCATTGCGGCGCATTTGATAGTTACGTGTGGAAAGATCAGTCGCCGCTGGTTTATCAGGCAGCTTAGAGCTGCGGCACGCGCACGCTCGCAGGATTTGGCAAAGTCTCGCGTGATTCATCAAGCACTGATACGCCATCAACTGTTTCTTGTTTTTTCTGATCTTCCGTTGGCAGGCTAACAAAGACAGGCTTAGCATTATTCACGCGGTATGCAGTGGTTTTCGCTGGATCAACTTTGACGGTTGGCAGCGGCTTTGTCATCGCCACTGGCGGCGGTTCGGCATGGGTGCCTTGATAGGCCACCAAACGCTGCTCCCAACCAGGCATCGGCTCGCGGTAGCATAGGATATCCTGCATCACACGGTAGCAGTAGGAGTTTGAAACCACTTTGGGCTGAGGCTCCTTCAGCGGTGTCAGCCACCAATCGCGGACTTTGCGGTTGGTTTTTTTCACCTGATCGCGCACATTATCTGCAATCCGCGAACCAGCGCGCTCAACATTGCCACCAACAATTTCGGCGTTGGCGCTGGTTTCGTCCGCAACATAACCGGCATCAGCCTTAATTTGCTCTTTGAGGGCGTTGCCATCCTTGCCCAGTTCTAATTTAGGCGCGCGTAATTCGCCGGAGGCCAAACCAGTGGATTTCGTATCGCTGGAAGCATCATAGCGCTTATCCGTATCTTTGAGTTGGTGGCCAAGGTTATGGTTATCCACGCGCGGCTGCATATCTTCGCAAGCCGTTAAAGCAATCACAGAACACAACACGAAAAAACGCACGGCAATTTCCTCCCGTGACCAATATTGAGCAAAGTTCATGCCAGTTCAAGCAATGCCTTAAGACCCTCGCGGTAACTGGGATATTTCAGCACCACGCCTAGCTCATGCTTAAGCCGGTCATTCCTCACGCGCCGGTTCGCTGCATAAAATTCGTGGGCCATAGGTGAAAGGTTGGCCTGTTCATAGGGAATAAGCGGCGGCGGCTCTTTGCCTAGCAGCTCGCATGCATAGGTTACAACTTCATGCGAAGCCGCCGGCTCATCATCACACACATTATACACCGCGCCGGGATTGGGTTTTAGCATCGACGCGGCCACGACCTGCGCAATATCCTCCACATGGATACGCGAAAAAAACTGCCCGGGCTTATCAATCCGCCGCGCTGTGCCATCACGCACCTCATCCAAAACATTTCGCCCCGGCCCATAAATCCCGGCGAGGCGAAAAATATGCCCGCCCTTCTCGCGCCATGCCTCTTCAGCAGCGATCCGCGCCTTGAGGCGCGGTGAATCGCCTTTCAGGGGCGAGTTTTCATCCACCCATGCCCCACCCCAATCGCCATACACGCCGGTGGTAGATAAGTAACCAAGCCAGCAGCCCTGGCGAATGGCGGGGTCTGGCTCCTCAAAACCACCATGCGGCGGAATCGAGGAAAGAATATGGGTGATACCGAGCTGGTCCAAATCCAGACCCCGCCATTCGGCGGGGCTGTAAACCTCCACCCCCTGCCCCCGTAGCCAAGCCGCTTTTACGGCCGAGCGCGTGGTTCCGGATACAGAAAAGCCAGCTTTCTGAGCAGCCTGCGCGATATATAAAGAACTATAGCCAAGGCCGAAGATGAAGAGTTTACGCACTCAGCTTCTTCTTCAAGAGTTCATTCACCGCCTGCGGGTTGGCTTTGCCGCCGGAGAGCTTCATCGTCTGCCCCACAAAAAACGCAAAGAGCTTGTCCTTGCCGCTGCGATATTCCGCCACCTTGTCCGGGTTTGCCGCCATCACCTCATCGATCACTTTTTCGATTGCGCCAAGGTCAGTCACCTGCTTCATGCCTTTTTCTTCGACAATCACCGCCGCATCCTTACCCGTTTCAAACATCAGGTCGAGCACGTCTTTAGCGATTTTGCCGCTGATAGTGTTATCGGCAATCAGCGCAAGCAGGCCTGCGAATTTCTGCGCAGAAATCGGCGACTGGCTAATCTCCACACCAATTTTATTGAGGCGGCCAAACAGCTCGCCGGTCATCCAGCTGGTCGCAAGTTTCGGCTCGGCCACCTTCACCAGCGCCTCAAAATATTCGGCGTATTCCTGCTCGGCCACGATCACACCGGCATCATAAGCCGACATGCCGTAATCACGCATGTAGCGCGCTTTTTTCTGGTCAGGCAATTCAGGAAGGCTTTTGCGGATTGCATCGACATACGCATCATCAAACTCGAGCGGTAACAAATCCGGATCAGGGAAATAGCGATAATCCATCGCATCTTCCTTGCTGCGCATCGTACGCGTCTCGCCCTTTGCGGAATCAAACAGGCGGGTCTCCTGATCGATCTTGCCGCCGGATTCCAAAACCTCCACCTGGCGCATCGCTTCAAACTCAATCGCTTTATGCAGGAAGCGTACTGAGTTCACATTTTTAATTTCGCAGCGTGTGCCGTATGGCGCGCCCTGCTTTCGCACCGACACGTTGGCATCGCAGCGCAGGTTACCCTTTTCCATATCGCCGTCGCACGCGCCAATATAGCGCACAATCGAGCGCAGTTTTTTGATGTAAGCTGCCGCCTCATCCGCCGAGCGCATATCCGGCTCGCTGACAATCTCCATCAGCGCGACACCCGCACGGTTTAAATCCACATAGGTGTATTTAGGGTTATATTCATGAAGGCTTTTTCCCGCATCCTGCTCAATATGGATGCGAGTAACGCCGACTTTTTTCACCGAGCCATCCGGCATATCGAGCAACACTTCACCCTTGCCAACAATCGGGTCAAGATACTGCGAAATCTGGTAACCCTGCGGCAGATCAGGATAGAAATAATTTTTGCGGTCAAATACGCTCTTGTTGTTGATCTGCGCATTAATCGCAAGGCCAGTACGCACCGCCTGCTCGATCGCTTTTTCGTTAATCACCGGCAGCATGCCCGGCATGCCGCAGTCTACGAACGAGACATTTTCGTTTGGCTCTGCGCCGTAGCGAATCGGCGCGCCGGAAAATAATTTCGACTCGGTGGCAATCTGGGCATGAACCTCAAGCCCGATCACGATTTCCCAGTCACCAGTGTTGCCTTTGATCATCTGGCTCATGCCGCCTTCTCCATCGGCTTCGCGTTAAATTGCAGTGCCTGCTCCAGCGCGTAGGCCGCATTCAGCACCGCCGCCTCATCAAACGCCTTGCCGATCAGTTGCAGACCGAGCGGCAGGCCATCTTTATTCAGCGCGCCAGGAATCGAAATGCCGGGAAGCCCAGCAAGCGAGGTCGGTACGGTGAATACGTCGTTTAAGTACATTTCGACAGGATTGGTTGGTTTATAATCAAAGCCAAACGCAGCCGAAGGCGCGGTGGGTGTTAAAATCACATCTACTTTTTTGAACGCCTCGGTGAAATCATTCGCGATCAGCCAGCGCACACGCTGTGCTTTTTTGTAATAGGCATCATAGTAACCTGCCGAGAGCACATAGGTGCCGATCATGATGCGGCGCTTGACCTCATTACCAAAGCCAGCGGCGCGCGTCATTTCATACATATCGGTCAGGCCGCCGCCCTCGGGCAGTACACGCAGGCCAAACTTAACGCCGTCATAGCGCGCAAGGTTGGAAGAACATTCCGCAGGCGCAATGACATAATAAGTGGCGAGTGCATAGGATGTGTGCGGCAGCGAGATGTCGATAATCTCGGCGCCAGCATCTTTCATCAGCTGGATACCGCGACCCCACATCTGCGCAATTTCAGGGTTGATGCCATCCGGCCGGTATTCCTTGGGAATACCGACTTTCAGGCCTTTAATATTACCAGAAAGCAGCTTTTCAAAATCGGGTATTTCCATCTTCACCGAGGTGGAATCCTTGGCATCATGCCCGCACATGACTGAAAGCGAGATCGCTGCATCGCGAACATTCCGCGTAATCGGCCCCGCCTGATCCAGCGAGCTGGCAAATGCCACGACGCCGAAGCGCGAGCAGCGGCCATAAGTCGGCTTGATGCCGACGATCCCACAGAACGAAGCAGGTTGGCGAATGGAGCCGCCGGTATCCGTGCCGAGCGCCATCGGGCATAAATCCGCCGCCACCGCTGCTGCTGAACCACCCGAAGAGCCGCCAGGCACCAGCGCCTTGCCATCTTTTTTCCACGGGCTTTTCACTGTGCCGTAATAGCTGGTGATATTCGCTGAACCCATCGCGAATTCATCAAGGTTAAGCTTGCCGAGCATCACCCCGCCCGCATTCCACAATTTTTGCGTGATCGTTGATTCATAGGGCGGCTTGAAACCATCCAGAATGTGCGAGGCAGCAGTGGTGAGAACACCCTTCGTGCAGAATAAATCCTTCACACCAATCGGCACACCCTCGATGGCGCCGCCCTCACCCTTGGCGATTTTTTCGTCAGATGTTTTCGCCATCACCAGCGCCTTTTCGCGCGTGATGGTGATGAATGCATTCATCTCAGAATTAGCTTTTTCAATCGCATCAAGATGCGCGGCCGCCAGCTCAACGCTTGAGAATTTTTTGGCCTTCAGGCCATCGCGCATGTCGGCGAGAGAAAGGGAGCGTAAGTTTGTCATTATTCCATCACCTTCGGCACCACAAAGCAGCCATAATCGGATTGCGGAGCGTTTTTCACTACCGCTTCCTGGTGGCCGCCATCCGTCACCTTATCTTCGCGCCACGGCAGGCGAATATCCGCAACCGAGACCATCTGCGGCACGCCATCCGTTTTCACTTCCTGCAGCTGCTCGATCCATTGCAGAATGCCTGAAATTTCTTTGGCATAATGTTCTTTTTCTTCATCGGTGACGCGGATGCGCGCGAGGCGGGCGATTTTGGTAACATCATCTCTGGTAATGGCCATGGTTTTACTTCCCAAAATGAGGAAAAGCAGTATTAATAACAATGACGGATAATGACAAGCACAAGATTGTTATCCCGAGCCTAGCGAGGCTGTCCTTTAAGATCTTTCGGCAAGGCTTGCGCTTCGCTCAGGATGACCATGAGAGATTCAATGAAAGAATTTATTAGCTTACTACCCCCCTCTGGCCGCCTGCTGGGGCTGGATGTGGGAGAAAAAACCATTGGCCTTGCGCTGTCTGATGGCCTACGCATGATTGCTTCGCCGCACCTGACCATTACACGCACCAAGTTCAGCAAGGACTTGGCGCAGCTAAAAGCGATTACAAACGAGCATCAAATCGTCGGCCTCGTGATCGGCAACCCCATCAATATGGACGGCAGCAGCGGCCGGCGTGTGCAGTCCACCCAAAGCTTCATCGCTAATCTTAAAAAGCATATTGATCTACCAATGCTGCTGTGGGATGAGCGGCTTTCCACCATGGCGGTTACGCGGATGATGGAACAGGAAGCCGATCTTTCGCGCGCTCGGCGTGATGAGCTGGTGGACAAGCTCGCCGCAAGCTATATGCTGCAGGGGTGTTTGGATCGGATTAAATCATGTTGATTGTACTGTTATTTGGTGCCTACCTCCTCGGCTCCATCCCGTTCGGCTTGCTGCTGACGCGTGCGGCGGGTCTTGGCGATATCCGCGCCATCGGCAGCGGCAATATCGGCGCCACCAATGTGATGCGCACCGGCAATAAAAAACTTGGGATCGCCACGCTCCTGCTCGATGCACTCAAAGGCGCGCTGCCGGTGATCATTGCCCGCGAGGTTGGCGTCGAAGCGGACATGCTCTATCTCGTCGCGCTGGCGGCGGTGATCGGCCATGTGTTTCCGGTGTGGCTCAAATTCAAGGGCGGCAAAGGCGTGGCGACTGCATTTGGTGTGTTATTCGGCCTCGCACCGGGGATTGGCATCATCGCCGGGCTGATCTGGATCATCGAATTCAAAATCACGAAATTTGTGTCCGTTTCTTCGATTGGCGCTTTCTGGCTGGTGTCGCTCGTGCCGCTTTTTCTGGGCAATGCGAATGGATTTTATTTTTGCCTCGCGCTCGCCCTGCTGATTACATGGACGCACCGCGAAAACATCAAGCGCCTCAAGGCGAAAACCGAGCCGCGCTATGAGAAGAAGCCATGAGCCATTACCGTTCAATTGCTGATGATAATCTTATCAATGTACTCAGGCTTATTCGAACGCTGAATGTCGGGCCAGTCACATTTTTTCAGTTGATCGAACGCTTCGGCACCGCTGGTAGTGCGCTGGAAAAAATTCCCGAAATGGCCGCGCGCGGCGGTCGCAAAACGCCGCTTCTGACCTATGACAAAAGCCGCGCCATGTGTGAGATTGAACAAACCGAAAAATTCGGCGCGCGGATGATTCTTTACGGCGCGCCCGATTACCCGAAACTGCTGATGGAATGCGCCGATGCCCCGCCAATTCTGGTTGTGGCTGGCCATGCCCACCTGTGGGAAAAAGACTGCATCGCCATGGTCGGCGCACGCAACGCTTCCGCCGCTGGCTGCCAGCTGGCACAAAAACTTGCGCGCGAATTGGCAGAAAGCGGCCTGTGCGTGGTCTCCGGCCTGGCACGCGGCATTGACAGCTTTGTGCATAAAGGAGCGCTCACCGCCGGTACGGTCGGTGTCATCGCCGGCGGCATCGACACGATGTATCCGCCCGAAAACCAGATGCTTTATGCGCAAATGAGAGAAATGGGTGCGATTATCAGCGAGCAGCCCCTCGGTCAGGCACCTTTTTCAACCGCCTTCCCCGCGCGCAACCGTATCATCGCAGGTATGGCGCTCGCCACCTTAGTAGTCGAAGCCTCGCCCAAATCCGGCTCGCTGATTACGGCGCGCCTTGCCGGCGAATATGGCCGCGAGGTGATGGCCGTGCCCGGCTCGCCGCTCGACCCCAGAAGCAAAGGCGGCAACCAACTGATTAAGCAGGGCGCCAGCATGATCGAAAGCGCGGAAGATGTGCTATCAAGCCTGCGTAGCCTGAGAGCCGTGAAATTCGAAGAACACAGCAAGCCCTACTACGCTGGATTTGCAGAAAACAAAAAGCTGGATGAAGATGCCGTTGAAGATGCCCGCAAGCAGCTACTTGCTAAACTTTCGCTGATGCCGGTTGCCATCGATGAGCTGATTCAGCAGACTGACATTCCAGCGCCACTAATACTTTCCGCGCTGCTTGAGCTGGAACTGGCTGGCTGCGCTCGCCGCAGCGCCGGCGGCAAAGTAGCGCTGGTGGTTGAACAAGAAAGTTATTGTGACACGCAGTAGAGCCTATTAGCAATAGTGCAGTTATCAGCGCCAGCTAACCAATAGGCACTATCGGCAACATTAGTCTGGCCAACAGATCCAAAGTTTCCACCTGCGCCACTTGTCCAGTTACTACAAGTACTAGCCCCACCAGCACCTGTCCAAGCAAAGTTGGCGCCACCCACAACAGGTACTAATAGCGACGCTGCGCCAACCAAGTTGCCACTGTTGGCAACGGCAACGAGTGTCGTGCCATCGCTGCGGTAATAGCCGGCGCCGGTTCTGGTTGCATTATTACCAACCAACATGGCTTTGTAAGTATAGCCAGAGGCAAAGCCGCCAGGTTTGTTGCCGTCAGCGTTACAAATGGTATCCGCTCCGGCAAGACCACCAAGATTACCATTACTGGTCGTAGCAGACACGAAAATAACCGCCGCGTTATAAGTGTAGCCGCCTGCCAGTGTCGTTGTTCCCTGCGGCGTGGTAACGACGACATCGACCGCGCCGGTGCTGGAGCGCACGGGTGCGGTAGCAGTGATGGTGGTATTGCTCACCACGGTAAACGCCGTAGCAGCCACGCCGCCGAACGTGACGGCGGTCGCGCCGGTGAAGTTTGTACCGGTGATGGTTGTTGTTGTGCCGCCTGCTGTTGAACCACTAGTCACGCTTAAGGCAGCCACAGACGATCCCGCCACCGTGGTTCGCTGCTCAGAACGCACCTGCACACGCTCCATACGAACAGCTGGCTGCTGCACCCATGTCCTGATATCGCTCATGGTTGTGGTTTTGCTACCGGGTTTTTGAATGGCGGCGTTATCAAGTGCAAAACCGATATTCACACCAAACACATTGCTATCAGGGCTACGGTCATTGCTCACGAGGCGCTGCGACATCAGCGCAACGCTAAAAGGCATAGATTCAGGGAGCCACTGAAGCTGCGCGCCATAGCTATCAATCAGTGGACGGTTCTCTGCTTTGAGCGATAATTTCATGCGCTCGGTCAGCAGCTGTTCTAGCGTCAGCGCCGCACCGAAACCGGAGCGGTCTAAGCTGTAAGTTGAGAGTTTTGTGGCGTAATCAATCGAATCATAAATAGCGGTGGCATTCAGCCTGGTATTTTCACCTAGATTCAGATCGCTGCCAATATTAAATCCACGGCTGGTGGAGCCGGCAATATGGCGCTCATTGGTGGCGCTTAGCCCATCGCTATTAATAAAACCGAGTGTCGCAAGCGAGTGGCTTGGCGCATCCGACCAGTAGCTGCCCACCTGAATATTCTGAAATATTGAATGCTCGAAACTCTGACGAAGCTGGAAGCCTTAGCTTTGCTGGCCAACGCGCTCGTCGATACGCCCTGAATCAAAGTAAAACGGCAGCTCCTGGCTAAGATATTCGCCGGTTACTTTCACCTGCGCACTCTCGCTGAATTGATGGCCGAGTGTGGCGTTGATGCGGTTATTTTTTGCGCCCGCTTCACCAATCAGCCCCACCGCCCAGTTATTATCAATCAGCCGCGAGTAACGCGCCTCGGCAATCGCCCCAAGCGTCGAATCATAGCGGCCGCCGACCGAAACCGGGCCAAAATCCCACTGCGGGCTAAGGCCAACACTTTGCGCGAGCGATAGCGGATCAGCAGCAGGTTTTGAGGATAATTTCAGGGGTTCAGCAGCAAATGCAAGTGTTTGGATCGCACCCACAGTTGCCAGCGAAGCAGCAGCCAAACCATAGATTTTTACTGGGTGCCGCATATCACTTACCTTCAAAAAAAATTGCTTTTCTTCAGGCAAGCTAACGATCAAATAATGCAGCGTCAATCGTCGATCTAAAAAAATCGAAACAACCAAGAACTAAATGGCAGAGCTTCTTCCCTCCCCTTAAGGGGAGGGAAACAGGCGCACATGATGTTACACTTGCACAGCCGCGGCTTTTGTGGCATGCCCTCGGCTTAACCAATAAGGAATGTTGCGTGAACGTCGTCATTGTCGAATCACCCGCAAAGGGCAAAACCATAAACAAATACCTGGGCAAAGACTATCAGGTTTTTGCCTCGTTTGGCCATGTGCGCGATTTGCCGGCCAAAGATGGTTCGGTGAGGCCTGATGATGATTTCGCCATGACCTACGAGGTGGATAGCGATGCCAAAAAAACCATCGCCACCATCGCAAAAGCCGTTAAAGAAGCTGATCATCTTTATCTCGCAAGCGATCCTGACCGCGAGGGGGAAGCAATTGCGTGGCATGTGCTGGAAGCGCTGAAACAATCCAAAGCCATTCATAAAAATTTGCAGGTGCACCGCGTGACCTTCGATGAGATCACGCAGAAAGCAGTGAAAGCCGCCTTCGATGAGCCGCGCGATATCGATATGAATCTGGTGAACGCGCAGCAGGCGCGCCGCGCGCTGGATTACCTCGTGGGCTTTACCTTATCGCCGGTTTTGTGGCGTAAGCTCCCCGGCAGTAAATCGGCCGGACGCGTGCAATCAGTGGCGCTGCGCCTCATCTGCGAGCGCGACGCAGAAATCGAAAAATTCATCTCGCAGGAATATTGGGATATTAAGGCGATCCTCGCGCAATCAAGCGGCAGCACGATCGCTGCAAGGCTTGTGGAATATGAAGGCGAGAAGCTGGAAAAATTCTCAGTCACAAACGAAGCGCGCGCGAAGCAGATCACCGAAAACCTGAAAAGCAAATCCTACCGCGTGGCCGACCTCCAAGAAAAAGAAACGCGCCGCCACCCGGCTCCACCTTTTACCACCTCCACGCTTCAGCAGGAAGCTGCGCGCAAGCTCGGCTTTGGCGCCAAGCGCACCATGCAGGTCGCGCAGAAGCTCTATGAAGATGGCGTCATCACCTACATGCGTACTGATTCGGTGAATCTCTCGCAGGATGCGATCAGCCAGTCGCGCGGTTTCATCGGCAAACAATTTGGCGATCGCTACCTGCCAAATGCTCCTCGTGTTTATAAAAGCAAAGCCAAGAACGCGCAGGAAGCTCATGAGGCGGTGCGCCCCACCGATATTTCGCGCACGCCGCAAAGCTCCGGCTTATCGGATGAACAAGCGCGGCTTTACGAGCTGATCTGGAAACGCACCGTCGCAAGCCAAATGGAATCGGCCGTGTTTGATCAGCTGATTGTGACCGTGGCGGCAACCGATGGCAAGGCGACGCTGCGCGCCACTGGTTCGGTAGTGAAGTTCGATGGCTTCATGACGCTCTATGCCGAAGGCAAAGACGATGAGGAAGAAGAAGGCGAAAACCGCCTTCCGGTTTTGAAAAAAGACGAGGCGCTTGCCGCCAAAGAGATCACGCCCGAGCAGCATTTCACTGAGCCGCCGCCGCGCTATTCGGAAGCAAGCCTCGTTAAAAAACTCGAAGAACTCGGCATTGGCAGGCCGTCCACCTATGCGTCGATCATTTCGGTATTGCAGGATCGCGGCTATGTCACTCTCGACAAAAAACGCTTCATCGCCGAGTCGCTCGGCAGGCTGGTCAATGCCTTCCTTGTCAGCTTTTTTGAGCAATATGTCGAATATGGCTTCACCGCCGCGCTGGAAGATAAGCTTGATGATGTCGCCGGCGGCGAGCGTGACTGGAAAGCGGTGCTGGCGGAGTTCTGGAAAGATTTCATCGCCAAAATCGAAGACAGCCAGAAGCTGAAAATCACCGATGTGCTGGCCGCGCTCGATACGCTGCTGGCGGATTATGCATTCGGCGCAGCGAAAGATGGTAAAGACCCACGCGCCTGCCCTGCTTGTGCTGATGGTAGGCTTGGCATCAAGCTTGGCCGCTTCGGCCCCTACACCGGCTGCTCGAACTACCCGACCTGCACCCACAAAGGCCAGCTTGGCGAAGCAGCAGCTCCGGCAATGGTCGATAGCGAAGGCAACAGCTTCACGCTGCCGCGCATTCTTGGAAATGATCCGGTAAGCGGCGAAGTGGTCGCACTCAAAAAAGGCCCGTACGGCGTTTATGTGCAGCTCGGCGAAGGCAAAACACCGAAGCGCGCAAGTTTATTCAAAACCATGAAGCCTGAAGAGATTACGCTGGAGATCGCGCTATCACTCCTTTCGCTACCGCGCGAGCTGGGGCTCCATCCGGATACGAAAAAACCCATCGTAGTGAATAACGGCAAATTCGGCCCTTACCTGCTGCATGACGGCAAATTCACCACCTTGCCCGCCGCTGAAGACCCGCTTTCGATCGGCATCAACCGTGCGGTGGAAGTGCTCGCGAGCGCGCCGGTTAAAGGAAAACGCGCAGGCGCGGAACCGCTTCGCATCCTCGGCAAACACCCGGATGACGGCGCGGATGTCGCGCTTTATAAAGGCCAGTACGGCCCCTACGTGAAACACGGCAAAATCAATGCGACCCTTCCCAAAGGCGCGGATCTGGATGCCTTCACTTTGGATGAGGCCATTCCCCTTCTTTCGGCCAGGGCCGAAAAGACCGGTTCAGGAAAAGGCAAGAAAACAACAAAAAAACCTGTTAAAACAGCCGCTAAAAGCAAAAAAGCCAGTTAAGCGAATTTGTCATCAAACTGTCATTCGACAATAGCATAGGTCAGCATTAATTTTAATCAATAACTGATCTAAGCTGCCCGCTCACTATGAAACCACCTAAAATCCTTATCTGTGCCGATCCTGCCAATAAAGAATCCGCCGGAAGAATGGCTCTCAAGCTTCAGGAAAAAGGCGCTGAGTTCAAAATACTCGAAAACTATGATCAGTGCATGTTTACTGGTCGCCTGCGTGAACAATCCGTTTCTGACCTGCTCGAAAAGTATGATGGGCTGGTCGTCATGGGCAATGACGCTGCCGACGTAGCCCCAGAGAGTTACGGTGCGCGAATGCACCCCAGAACCGCTAATGAATGGCACAACACCAGCAACAAAAACCGCGCTATATTTGAATCCAAACTTATCAAGAATGCATTGGATTTAAAAATGCCGATATTTGGCATTTGCGGCGGTATGCAGCGTATCAACACGGTGTGCGGCGGTACACTCAGGCAGCATATTCCGGATGTCATCGGCAATAATAGCCACAGCCAGGAATCGTGCGGCATACCGCCGCAAGAGCCGGCTCATGACATCATCACTGTGACGGGCACCAAATTCGCCGCAATGAACAAAGCGTTTGATCCCAGCTGCATTACCCCCGACCCTGCGGCCTCTACCAAACATGCCGTCAATAGCAGGCACCACCAATGCGTCGATAAGATTGGCACCGGTTTGCGCGTTGCTGCCTATGCAGAAGAACCCCACCCGCAACACCAGCAAAAAATACGCATTACCGAAGCCATCGAAGCCGATCCTCATGGTCGTTATAAAGACCAGTTTATTCTGGGAGTGCAGTTCCATCCCGAACTCATGGCCGATCAGCGCATGAATGAGGCCATAGCAGCCCGCCTCAAAAAAGAAGCAGAAAGCTACCACCATCGTAAAGAACGAAAAGAAAGAAGCCCGCACAAATTCACCAGCATTGTGCCACAGAATGGTAGTTCTCATGCCAACGGGTTCAGCCCGGCGGGCAGCCACCAGCTCAGGGTCTTTGATCCGGATGAAAAAGGTGGTGTCGGCACAATTCAGCTTGGCTAAAAATTACATACGCCATGTGAGGTTTGTGCTATAAGCGATGCATGAAAGATCGCTCGCACAAAAAGAAGCCATCACGATCCAAAGGCAAGAAAAGTCATTCAGCGGATCGCCATTTGCCCGAAATTTCGGTGCTGACGATTACAGGAACTGATAGCCATGGCGAGCTGATTGCCCAGCCGCTTAAGTGGGATTCGCGCAAAAAACCTCCGCATATTGTCGTTACCGAATCCGGTCGTTCGCGAGCCGCAATCATCGGCGATAAGGTGCTCGCCAAACTTCGTAAAATCGACAAGCATCTCTATCAGGCGCTCGTTATCAAAGTGCTTCCCAGTGAAGCGCCGCGAGTCGTGCTTGGGGTTTTTATACCCACTAGTGATGGCGGGCTGATCGAACCGGTGTCGCGCAAGATGAAAGAAAGTTTCATGGTGGCGCGTGGTGATACGGGCGGCGCTGAGCGGGGCGAGCTGGTTTCCGGCGTAACGTTGCCTGGTATGCCCTCTGTAGGAATGACCTACGCCAAGATCGAACAGCGCCTCGGCTCACTCGATTCACCAAGAGCCGCCAGCCTGATCGCTGCAAGTATGCACGAACTTCCCCAGCGCTTCAGCGAAGAGGCGATGAAGGAAGCTGAGAAAGCGCAGCCGCCAAGCCTCTCCAAAGACCGCGTCGATCTTCGCGACCTGCCGCTGGTCACCATCGATGGCGCCGATGCGCGTGATTTTGACGATGCCGTTTACGCTGAACCAACCAAGGATGGTTTCATGCTCGTGGTGGCGATTGCCGATGTCGCGCATTATGTAGCGCAGGATAGCGCGCTCGATAAGGAAGCATTTCAGCGCGGCAACTCGGTTTATTTTCCGGACCGCGTGATTCCCATGTTGCCGGAGCGGCTTTCCAACGGCCTGTGCTCGCTGAATCCGAACGAGGATCGCTACTGCCTCGCAGTCAAGCTATGGATTGATACGCACGGCGTCACCAAAAAATACGAATTCATGCGAGGCCTGATGCGCTCGCGCGCGAGGCTGACGTATGAACAGGTGGAAACAATTCAACATCATCATGTCATCCCGAGCGAAGCCGAGGGATCTTCATTTTCTTCTAAGAAAGATCCTTCGACTACCCCCGCAACAAATGCGGGGTTCGCTCAGGATGACAACGTTAAAAATCTCTGGCACGCCTACGCCGCGCTCGCCAAAGAACGCGATAATCGCGGCGCGCTTGCACTGGATTTACCGGAATATAAAATCGAATTTGATGACAAGGGGCATGTTGCAGCCATCAAGCAGCGCGAGCGTCTGGAAGCTCACAAGCTCATTGAATGTTTTATGATCGCAGCCAACGTCGCCGCCGCTGATTTTTTGCTGAAGAAGAAATCGCACGGCATTTACCGCGTGCACGAAACACCAGCCGAAGAAAAACTTGAAGATCTTCGAACGCTCTTAAAAATCTCGGGCTATGGTATCGCTAAAGGTGTCGTCACCGCCAAGCATCTTAATCGAGTCCTAAAATCCTCTGAAGGAAAAATCGAACAGCCGCTGGTTCATACCGCCGTACTGCGCGCGCAGATGCAGGCGTTTTACGCGGCGGAAAATCTTGGCCATTTTGGCCTTGGTCTTCAGAAATATTGTCACTTCACCTCACCCATCCGCCGCTATGCGGATCTGGTGGTGCACCGCGCCCTCGCTAAGGTGATAAATGATAAAAAAACGAAAGATAATGAGAGAAAATCTACTCATCTCGCCACCATCGCCCTTCATATTTCTGAAACTGAACGCAAGGCAATGATGGCCGAGCGCGAGGCGATGGATCGCTACAAAGTCGCGTTCATGAGCAAGCGCATTGGCCATACATTTTCCGGAGTGGTTACCGGCCTGAACGAATACGGCCTGTTTGTCACGCTTCCGGAAAACGGTGTGACTGGCTTTATCCCCGTTCGAAACCTAGGTGGTGATTTTTTCCGCTACGACAAAAAAGAAGCGAGCTTCATCGGAAACCGCACCCGCACACGCTACCAGATGGGTATGAGCCTTTTTGTGCGCGTCGCCGATGCCAACCCCTTAACCGGCAGCTTGATTTTTGAACTACCCAGTCCATACGAAGGCGGAAATCCAGTCAAGCATTACAAACGCCGTAGATAAGTTGCAATATTCGTGATTTGGTTTATTATGTTTGCGTAATCAACTCACAGGATCCCCGCCTTCGCGGGGATAAAAATATGACCAAAGCACGCATCTACCAACCCGATAAAAACGCCATGCAATCTGGCAAAGCCAAGCATGACTGGCTGCTGGAGTTCGCGCCGGAAAAACCCTACTTCACCGATAGCCTCATGGGCTGGAACGGCATGACCGACATGGCGCAGGAAATACGGCTGAAATTCCCAAGCAAAGAAGCGGCTATAGCCTATGCAAACCGTCAGGGCATTGAGTATGAGGAAGATGAACCGCAGCCACGAAGTCAGGTCAAAAAGGCCTATGCTGATAATTTCAAGTTCGGCAAGATCAGCTAAAACACTGATATTAATTGATATTTTTTCATACAACTGTCATCATACCGTCATATGACTTTGCTATGATTTTGTTTTATAATCATTAGATTAGGAGATATGCGATGAAACGCTTTACCGTTCCTTGCGATTTTAACGGCACGAAATACCCGTTTCATGTGTATGTCGGCGAGCCGCACCCGCAGCGTCACCCGCTGCAACATCAAGCATGGTGGCTGTCGACGATTCGCGGCGGAACGATTCCTCAGGAAGTGATGGATAGCTTCGAACGCCTGCATAAAATCGCGCTGGAAAACAATGTTTCATTTGAAGATCTCTGCGTCTATGCGCTCGGTACCGCTGCCGCAGAAGAAGGCAAACAAATCAAGGTAGAACAGGCAGCAGGCTGATGGCGCGTGGCTCAGGATCTTGGGGGGATAGCAACCGCGATGGCATCAATGATGACTTTGATCGCCGCCCGGGTAATAATGCCGAAACTCCCGAATATGCTCGCCGCTATGATCCGTTTGCGATTCAGGAATTCAGCAACCGCCTAGAACCTGCCAACCAGCAGCAGCTTGATGAGGCTCGCCAGGCCTATGAACAGGCGCTTGCAGAAGGTCGGGCCTCCTTTATTAACGCGCAAAGCAGCGTGCAGATCATGCCCAATGTGGGCAAGTTTATTATTCCCGAAAATCGCCTGTCATGGATCGCGCATGCCAATCTGGTAAAAAGTGATCATTCCGGTCTCGGATTCAATCCCGATCGGTATGTATATTTTGATAAGATCATAGCGCAGCGCTATAAAAATCCGGCGCTGACCGATCCGAGTCATCCCGATTATGCCAAATTCGAAGGGTTGCGCACCAACCTCGAGGTGCTGCGCAACGACGTCTATAGTATTTTCTTCAAGGACGGTACGTTTGATCCGGGCGATGAATGGGTATTGCCGGATATCGTTGGCATGGCCACCACCATCGGCGATGCGCTGAATAATGATAAATGGTACAAGCGCCCCTTCCTGCGCTCCGTTAGTGTGGATGTGGCTAACGTTGAAGGCGTCGGCGCGCGCGAGCTTTATAAACACCTGCTCGCATCGCAGGATCCGGAAGCGCGTAACACGCCGCTGCGTAATAAGCTGATGGCGATCCTGCGCGTTCCGGTGAAGAACTGGCGTCTGCCACCACTTGAAGACACGCCTTTTAGCGCTGAAGGTTTGTCCGCCGCGCCCTCGCCCAAAGATATCGGGCTGGATGCTTCGTCACTGCAAGGGCTTTCGCCGTCGCTTGAAGCAAACGACATCGCCGCGAATAAGGCAGAGCGCGTCGTTGGTATTGCAAGGCGCCTCAATGACCCGCAGTCGCTGGACGTACCGACACAGGAAACGGCGATTGATGAAGCGCGCACCATCTTGCGTTACCTTAAAAACCTGCGCGCCACCGACGCCACAGTTGAAGAATGGCTGGATCAGGGAACCCCTGCCGAACAACAAGCAAAATCAGATGCGTTATCAAGGTTGGTGGAGCTCTATGCTGGCCAGCTCAAGCTGGGTGATAGCAAATCCAATGAAGTGCGCCACGGCATGGTCACCACCAGCGCCAATGAAGCTGCTGGCACCATTGCGCTTAACGTCGCTGGCCATACGCTTGATAACCTCCCTGAAGGCCATCCGCGCGTTACCACTTTAGAAAACGCCCTCACCGATTACCCGGCATCATGGGAGCACCGCCAGAACCATAGCGTCAGCCGCCTGCTGGAAATGATTGAAACCGGCATCGAGTTTTCTTCGCGCCAGAATGTGAGTGATAAAACCGCCATTGACCGGCTGGTGGAAATGAGCAGCCGCATCCAGAGCAATGCGCGCAAGCTGCAATCGGTTTCCAGCATGGCGCCACCCGCACGCATTGAATCCGTCGAATTAGCAAAAGAAATTCTGCGCAAGCTGAAAAAGCTTGGGCTGGGCAATGCCTCAATGGATTCACTAATGAAGTCAGGTGATACCGAAGCCAAGGCAGACCTCGCCCAGCAGCTGGCCGAGATGACCGAGATTTACCAAAATATTGTCGCCGAGGCCTTGCAGCAGAATCCTGATTTGTTCAGCGATCGCCGTATTCGTGAGGCTAACGAGGCGGTCGGCCAATTCTCCCACACCATCAAGCTGATGGCCGCTAAAGAAATTCCAACCAGCCATGCCGCTTCCCAGCAGATTTCTGCCGACATTGCAAACACACCGGAAGAGTGGAAAAAACTAGACGGCCGTACCGTCGAGCGATTGGCACAGGCAATGGAAGGTGGCGTAGAGCGTGCTGTGCAGGATCTGCAAACACGCCAACAGGAACAAGCGCAGCAGCAGGATGAAGAGCTCGCCAGCAAGAGTGTAGAAAACCAGCTGCTCGGTGAATTGGCAGGCAAGAGAAAACGCCGCCGCCGTAGCAGCAAAACCGGTGGCAGCGCATCAGCTTCGCTCAAGGCATCCGCCAAACGTCGTAATGCCAACGACTTAAACGGCGACGGTGTTTCCGACAAACTGCAAGGCCTCGGCCTCAATGAAAAAGACTTAATCACCATCCGCCAGCTTGGCGGCAACCTGCGCGGCATGGGTGAACAGTTTGCTGTCACCGCGCCAGAACAAGCACCGCTAGAAATGGCTCCTGTGGCAAACGTTATAGCGCCGGATGGCCAGAGTTTTGTTGAACAGCAGCAACAACGCAATCAACAAAATCGAAGCAATAACACAGGCCGGCGCAGCGGCACAAAAAATAATCAAAAACAAAAGTGAGATGGGTTCATGTCTACCATTGAACTGCCTGCAAATGCAGCAAGCGCTGCATCTATATTAGAGCATCATCGGAAAGAGGGCGGGTTTGGCACCGCTGCTTTAGCGGCAAAAAAATGGCTTGAATCACACGGCGATAATCTAGATATCGTGGAAATATTGTGCCGCTGCTGCATAGACAGCGGTGATGCAGATGAGGCGGATAAGCTCATCACAAAAATCTATGAAACATGGCCTGATAAGATATTGCCTTGGGAAAAAAAAGAGGCCGTAGCAGCGGTGCATTCGCTTTCAGAAAATAAGAAATATGGAATTGCCATTTTGGCCGCAAGAAAATGGCTGGGTCAATATAACAAGGTGGAAATGGCGATAGAATTATGCGGCTTTTACATCGATGCCGGTTATGATGAAAAAGCAAGAGACGTCATCAAAAAAATCCGCGAAAATTGGCCAGAGAGAGAAGATGTCTTAAATTTTTGTATACGAAAAGAGTTCCTACTTGATCCCTTTTCACACCCTGGCGAAAAAGGGGAATACATAGATAGCATCCGCAGGGGAGGTTTAAAAGCAATCCTCCGCCGGATAGATGAAAAAGGTGATTACCCTAGTTCCATTCAATATCTCAAAAAATTTATAACTACGTTCGGCGAGGATGCTGAACTTTTAGAAATGCTTGCCTTCAGCTACGAAAAAACCAAGCAGCTACCACTTGCAATTGAGACCATAAACAAAGCCTGCACGCTGTGCCCTGATAAGCAAAGATACAAGCTTACACGCGCAGTCATGAAGCTACGCTCAGGTGACTATCAAGACGGCATCAATGAACTTGTCGAGCTAGCAGAGAAAAAAAACGTAAGCGCTCTTGGAGTTCTTTATCCGCTCGCCCAAAAGGGCATTAGTGCAGAAACATATAAGAGACTATATTCCACCGCGTTAAGTGAAAAATGGCTGAAAGTAGATATCGCCAGTCGAATGCGCTTAAATGAGCCCCCCGCTGAACTGATTGATGAAAACGCCATCAAACAAGCCATCGAGCAAGTTCTGCAAGAAATGAACGAAATCAGAGAAAGAAAGTCTAGAAGCCGTGGGGTCGGAGATCAAACCGAACGATCATAATATTGCTTCTCATCCAGCATACCTTCGGACTTATCCACCAGCACAGTAATCAGCGAATCGCCGGTGATGTTCACCGTGGTGCGCATCATATCGAGGATACGATCCACACCGGCGATCAGCGCGATACCTTCCAGCGGCAGACCAGCAGAAGTCAGCACCATGCCCATCATGATCAGCGAGCCGCCAGGAATACCCGCCGCGCCAATCGAGCCGAGCGTCGCAGTCAGGATCAGGATCATGTAGTGGTGGAAATCAAGCGGAATGCCATAAGCCTGCGAAAAGAAGATCGCGCAGATGCCAAGATAAATCGCGGTGCCGTCCATGTTGATCGATGCGCCGAGCGGCAGCACGAACGAGGTGTTGGTTTTCGACACGCCGATTTTTTCATTCACCACACGCATAGCGGTCGAAAGCGTCGCTTTGCTAGAGCTGGTGGAAAAGGCGAGCAGCTGCGGCTCCACCATCTTGCGGTAAAATGGCATCGGCGATAGGCGGCCAAACACCACCAGCATCACACCAAAGAGCAAGTACTGGGTAAAGAGCGCACCCATCACAACGAGCACAAGCTTCAGCAACGCATAGAGAATATCCATCCCTTGCGTCGCCACTACCCATGAAGTGAGCGCGAACACACCGTAAGGCGAGAATTTAATCACGGTTTCGATCAGCTTGAAGACAAGCAGCGCCGCCTGCTGAACCAGCATGCGCAAGTCTTTGGTCTTGTCGCCAAGCGCATTGAGGCTCACGCCTGTGAAAATGGCAAACACCACCACTTGCAGAATATGGTCATCCGCCATCGCTTTGATCACGTTGGTCGGAATCATGCCGACAAGCAGCTGGATGATCATCTCAATGCCGGTGCCGTTTACATTCATGGTGGGCGGCGGTGCGGAGGCTGCGGCGCCGGCAGTTTCTTTCAAATGGCTTAGATCCACGCCAACGCCTGGGCTAAAAATCGACGCAAAGACAAGGCCAATACATACGGCGAACGCGCCGGTGGTTAGATACCACGCCACGGATTTAATCCCCACACGCTTAAACGCCGCCGCATCAGTCATGCTGGTAATACCAGCAACCAGCGAGAAGAAAATTAGCGGCACCACCACCATCTTGATCAGGTTGATGAACGCGGTACCGATTGGCTTCACGTAAGCAGTAATGAAAGCTTTACCGGTGATACCAGTGCCCATGACATCAGCAACCGGCCCCATCATAAAACCAACAGCAATGCCCAGAATTAATCCAAGCAATACTTTAAACCATAATTCTTTAGTGATCGGCTTGCGAGTGGTCGTGGTCATGCGTGAAACGTCCTTTCGGTAGGAAACCAAGCGAAGCGGCGTTTATAGCAAATGAGACCTGCTAGTCAATGAGGCGTTTTTTCCTTAAAATATTTCTGCGCTCCAGAATGAAATGGCGCGATATCCGTATCCTTCACCATGCGCTTGGCATCAAGCGAAGCAAAAACCGGATGAAGGGTTTTGAAGTTATCAAGATTATCAAATGTCGACTTTACGATCAGGTGAACCGTGTTCTCATCCAGATCTTTTGATGACACCAGCACCGCTTTCACACCGAAGGTATGAATGTCTTTATCATTACCGGCATACATCCCTGCAGGGATGATGGCATTAGCATAAAAAGGATGCTCAGCGATCAGCTTGTTGATGACTGGACCCGTGACATCAACCAGTTTGGTTTCACATGCCGTAGTAAGCTGCTGAATCGCGCCGTTGGGATGGCCGCCAGAATAAACAATCGCATCGACCTTATTGCCGCATAGTGCGCCAACCATATCGTTGGATTTAGCGTCGACCACCTTGGCAAAGCTTTTATTGCTCCAGCCGTAAGCGCGCATCAGCTCTTCCATTGTAGCGCGGCCGCCTGAGCCAGGCATGCCAAGCGATACACGCTTGCCTTTCAGGTCTTCAAATTTGGAAATGCCGGAATCCTTGCGTGCCACCACCGTGAACGGCTCCGAATGAAGGAAAAACAAAATACGAAGATCCTTATCCGCGCCGACATCAGCAAAAATATCCGAACCGTTATACGCATTATAAAGCAGGTCAGATTGAACCACGCCAAGCTCCAGTTCGCCTTTGCGGATCATCTCCAAATTGTTGATCGAGCCGCCAGTCGACTCCACCGAGCAGCGCACGCCATGATCTTTACGGCCACGATTTACCAAGCGACATATTGCTCCGCCCGCCGGATAATACACACCAGTGACACCGGCGGTGCCGATCGTAACCAGTTTCTCAGAAGCGTAAGATGCTGGAGCGAACAAAAACAAAATACCAGCAACAGCAGCAACAACGAATAAACGAAGCATGATCACATAATCCTATGTAGTTGGCACGAAACCCGACCATAGCAAAGTGAGCCACGCGGTGCAACCTTCTATAGCAGGTTAAAGGCCGGGGACTTTTTTACGCTTTTTATCCATGTACATTGAGGTGTCGGCAGAAGCCAGCGCTGACTCGGCATCATCACCGCTTTGAAGCGTGTAATAGCCATACGCCGTTGAAAGAGTCAGGCGTTTGCCGCTGAAAATAAGTGGCGTCTTAGCTAGCTTTTCTGCGATTTTTTCGCCGCGTTTTCTAGCCGCCTCTTGCTCCGCATAATACATAATCACGGCGAACTCATCGCCACCAATCCGCGCAAGAAAATCCGATTCGCGCATGGTATTAGAGAGCAGCTGGGAAACATGACGAATCGCCATATCGCCTGCCGCATGGCCATACTCGTCGTTAATGTGCTTGAAATCATTCAAATCAAAAAACAGAATCGTTGAAGGGTGCCCGTAACGTTCCTGCATGGTAATCGCCCAGCTCAGGCGCCGCATGAATGCACGGCGATTAGGAATAGGCGCAACGACATCAACATCAACCAGCCGTTCAAGCTCAGCCAGGCTTTCTTTGGTGCGCGACAATTCGCGGTTCACATCATCGAGCTTTTCAACCAGCACTGATAATGCAGTCTCTACCGCAGGGGTCATCTCTTCCAGCGGAATACCAAGTAAGCCAAAACGCTCGGTGCCCTTGCGCCGGCTGGCAGGCAAACCAGTTGTTAGTGTTTTAAGCGTATCCGTCGTCACGGCTTCTCCATCAGTATGGGCAAAGGCTTGTTTGAGCTCTTCGATCCAGGAATGCGCCATCAGCGCCGGTTCTTCATTTGGTTGCATGGTTATATCATTTCCCCCGTTAAAATTGAAGTGTATTTAACGCTTATTGCGTATAAATTCAGGGGCTACATGCCTAGAGAGCAGGCTTTCTAAGGCACAAATATTAATTAATAATTAAAATATTAACTTTTTTATTAATATTATCGGGTTTGATTTTTTATTGGATTTAGGTTAGCTTCCGCCTCTTTTCGTTGAGGAAATAATGCCTAAAAAACAGGCGCTCGTCGCCATTATCATGGGTAGTCAATCCGACTGGACAACCATGAAACACGCAGCAGATATATTGGATGAGTTAGACGTAACTTATGATGCGCGCGTGGTTTCCGCACACCGCACGCCCGATCGGCTGGTAAAATTTGCCAAAGGCGCAAGAGAGGAAGGCTTCAACGTGATTATTGCTGGCGCTGGCGGCGCAGCGCACCTTCCCGGCATGGCCGCAAGCATGACGTCGCTACCCGTACTCGGCGTACCCGTCGAAAGCAAAGCCCTGAAGGGTCTCGACAGCCTGCTTTCCATTGCGCAAATGCCCGGCGGCATACCGGTCGGCACGCTGGCGATCGGCGAAGCTGGCGCGAAAAATGCCGGCCTGCTCGCTGCCGCGATTCTCGCCATCTCCGATGAAAAACTGGCCAACCGACTAGAAAAGTGGCGCGAAAAGCAAACTGATTCGGTAAAGCTCAAGCCTTAGTCGGCTTTCGGGATTAGGGATTCGGGTTTCGGGAAACAAGTATGATTAAAAACTACCGCGATTTGGAAGTCTGGCAAAAAGCAAGAAGGCTGGTAAAAGAGATCTATGTGATCAGCAGAACCTTTCCTCGCGAAGAACAATTCGGATTAACAGCGCAGATAAGGCGTGCAGTAATATCTATACCATCAAATATCGCTGAAGGGCATTCGCGTCAAAGCACTAAAGACTATATCAGTTTTATCTCTGTAGCCATTGGTTCTCTGGCTGAAGTCGATACACAAATAATTCTCGCGCAAGACCTTGAGTATCTCACCCAAAAAGAATGTGCCAGTGTCGATCAACAAATTCAAAGCCTACAACAAATGCTTCATAAGTTACGTCATTCACTGAAAGCCAAGCTCACGTGACCCCGAATCCCGAATCCCTAATCCCGAATCCCCTACCACCCGGCTCCACCATCGGCATACTCGGCAGCGGGCAGCTTGGGCGCATGCTTGCGATGGCGGCAGCCGAAATGGGCTATCACTGCCATATTTATTCGCCGGAAATGGACGCACCGGCCTATGAAGCCGCCAAGACATTTACCGTCTCTTCTTACACCAACCCCGAATCGCTCGAGCGCTTCGCACAAAAGGTCGATGTCATCACCTACGAATTTGAAAATGTCGATACCACGGCGCTGGCAACCATCCCTTCCGTACATAAAATAAAGCCAGGTATTCACGTACTGCAAACAGCGCAGCACCGCCTGCGCGAGAAAGAAGCGGTGAACAAACTCGGCATCAAAACCGCGCCTTATGTGGCGGTGAATTCACAAGAAGAATTAAACAAAGCCTTTGCCAAATTTGCGCCTGAAGCCGTTTTAAAAACGACAACTATGGGCTATGATGGAAAAGGCCAATGGAAGGTAAAAGATAACAAAACCTTATTACCGCATGACGGAGAGTTTATTCTTGAAGCATTTATTCCATTTGAAATAGAAATCTCCGTCATCGTCGCGCGCTCAGAAAATGGTGACATTGCTTGTTATCCGCCGGTGCAGAACACGCATAAAAACCATATTCTGCACGAGACTATCGCCCCCGCTCCTATTTCGCCTGAGCTTTCTGCCAAAGCTGAAGCCATGGCCAAAACCATCGCGGAAGGGCTAGGTTTGGTAGGGCTGATGGCGGTGGAAATGTTTGTGACCAGCGGCGGTGAAATTCTGGTGAACGAACTCGCCCCACGTCCGCATAATTCCGGGCATTGCACAATGGATGCCTGCATCACGTCGCAGTTTGAACAAACCATCCGCGCCATCTGCGGCCTGCCGCTCGGAAGCGTCGAAAGGCTCTGCGACGCACGAATGCTGAACTTAATCGGCGACGATGTGAATGACTGGCAAAAATACGCTGCCATGCCAAATGCCAAGCTGCATCTATATGGCAAAAAAGAATCCCGCCCAGGCCGCAAAATGGGGCATGTGACGTTTCTTAGTTGCTAGTTGTCAGTTGCTGGTTGCTAGTTTAGTGTGCCAGCGAAATTTCTAGTCAGGAGATCCGTCATGGTTAAATCAGCAGCTAATAGCCAACAACTAGCAACCCGCACTGAATCCGATTCCTTTGGCAATATCGACTGCCCAGCCGATAAATATTGGGGTGCGCAGACGCAACGCAGCCTCGGCAACTTTAAAATCGGCGGCGAGACCATGCCAAAACCACTCATTACTGCCTTTGGTATTTTGAAGCGCTCGGCGGCGAAGGTAAATATGCAGATCGCCGGGCTGGATAAAAAAATCGGCGAGGCGATCATGAAAGCGGCCGATGAGGTGATCGACGGCAGGCTCGATGGCAATTTCCCGCTCGTCGTCTGGCAAACCGGCAGCGGCACGCAAACGAACATGAACGTGAATGAGGTGATCTCGAACCGCGCGATCGAGATGCTCGGCGGCGTGATGGGCAGCAAAAAACCGGTACACCCAAATGACCATGTGAATATGGGGCAATCGAGCAATGATTCCTTCCCCACCGCCATGCATATTGCGGCCGCAGTCGAGATTGAAAAATCACTCATCCCGGCCCTGCGCACGCTGCATTTCGCCCTTTCAAAAAAATCAGTAGAATTCGCTGAGATCATCAAAATTGGCCGCACGCATCTGATGGATGCGACGCCGCTCACGCTAGGGCAGGAATTTTCTGGCTATGCTAAGCAACTTGAAAACGCCATCCGCCGCGCGCAAAGCTGCCTGCCTGCGCTGTATGAACTCGCGCAAGGCGGCACGGCGGTGGGCACCGGCCTAAACGCGAAAAAAGGGTTTGCCGAAGATTTTGCAAAAGAAGTTGCGGACTATACCAAACTGCCGTTTGTCACCGCGCCGAACAAATTCGAAGCGCTCGCAACGCATGATGCGCTGGTGGAATGCTCCGGTATGCTCAACACCATGGCGGTGTCCCTCATGAAAATCGCCAACGATATTCGCCTGCTCGGCAGTGGCCCGCGCTGCGGCTTCGGCGAGCTGAGCTTGCCAGAAAACGAACCCGGCAGCTCGATTATGCCCGGTAAAGTAAACCCCACCCAATCAGAAGCGATGACCATGCTCTGCGCGCAGGTGATGGGCAATCATGTGGCGGTCACCATCGGCGGCTCCAACGGCCATTTCGAGCTGAATGTGTTCAAGCCGGTGATTATTTATAATGTGCTGCAATCCATCCGCCTGATTGCCGATGGCTGCAACAGCTTTACCGAAAACTGCGTGGTCGGCATCGAAGCCAATGAAGCGCGCATCACTAAACTCATGAATGAATCGCTGATGCTGGTGACCGCGCTCAACCCGCATATCGGCTATGACAACGCCGCGAAAATCGCCAAAAAAGCGCACAAGGAACATACCACCCTCAAAGAAGCTGGCATCGCACTTGGCCTGCTCACCGCCGAGCAGTTTGACCAGTGGGTGAGGCCGGAAGATATGGTCGGGCCAAAATAACATGTCGCCATTCAATCGTGGTTTTACGCTGGTTGAAATGGCGATCGTTATCGTGCTGATTGGCCTTCTTCTTTCGGGCGTTTTGGTGGGCAGGGATTTAATTGAAGCCGCACAGATTCGCCGCGTAGTTGGTGAAGTAGAGAAAATCAATACTGCTATTTATACTTTCAAAAATAAATTTAATGCGCTGCCAGGCGATATTCCTAGCAGAATTGCACTGAACAATGGTCTCACAGCTTACATAGTAAACCCTGGCGATACAGATTTTTTGGGGCTTGGCGATGGCGATGGCATCATTGCACCAAGAAATGCCAAATGCTGTGCTGGCGAGCAGGCACTTTTTTTATACAGCTTAATGAAGCAAAACTACTAAGCTACCCAACCAGCTCACAATACCTCTACCTTGATAATGGTGGTGATACAGGTAGTGTTTCAGAAGATCTGGATACCACAGAAAAAGCGTCCACCCTTTTTCCTTTATCCTCGCTTTCTGGAAAAACACATCTCATGATTGCAACACCTGATTCTTCATATATATCCACCAATGACGTTTATCTCACCCTCACGGGTATTTCAGCCATACGTTTTAGTGACAGCGTATTACCAACAACCATAAGCCCGAGAATTGCACATTCTATTGACACCAAGACCGATGATGGCATGCCTGAAAGCGGCAACACACTTGCTATGAACAGAATTGATAACACTCCCATAACATTAGGACTGGTGCCGGGGGATAGCTCAGCCGACTGCATCGCAACCTCAGGAAGCATTACACACTATAATTACATGATTAGCGCATATGCTGATCGCCCAAACTGTCACATCGCATTCAAAACACGATATTAAGTTTTTTTACCAGCAGACGATGTACTAAAATGCCTCGCGATGCCATTAAAGCCATTACGCAGATGAGCCAGTGCAGGGGTAATGCTTAACTCATAATCTTTTGCCGCACGCTCTAAATCACTGAGAAGATTAAGCGGCGGGCTGGAACCAGTGGCCTTATCAATGGCAGCTGCCGTTGCCCTAAACATCACATGCCCCTCTAGCAATGCCAGCTCCATATTTTCAGTAAATGGGGTTGGTTTGCTGGCGATCAGAGCTTCAAGTGCGCGCTTGAGCGGCATCATATAAATATCATTTAGTGATCGCATGGAGTTTCTTTTGCCGTAATCGGCGAGATCATCAAAGATTCTGGAGTGCTGCGAATTAAATGCTCGGACTTTGCCTACAACATCTTTTTTAGCAATTTCCAACGCAACTGTTTGGTTGGGTGCAACAAACTGACCATTCACCAGATCATCGATCAAATGATCACGCGCCTCGCCAATAAAAGTTTTAATGTTTATGCCGGATGGCAGAGCCGAAAATGAAACCACTCTATCGCGCTCAGCATCATAAGCGGCACTGTTAAAAATCTCAGCAACATCTCTAAAATCATCGGGATTCATGACCTGCACGCGGCCGCTGGCCAACTCGTCGATCTTGGAAATGAGCTTTTGCATGCCATCTTTACTGCCTTGCTGCTGTGGCTTGCCGGGCTTTGCCCAAAGATCATCCATGATCCACTTCAGCAACGGGCGATGCTGCGTCATGTAATCAGATGCAGCGCCCTGCAACGTTCGAACAGTTACATTCATGGGAAATCAGTTAATCGAATTGGTAGGTGGCTGGAGTTCTTCCAGTGCTTTGCGCATGGCTTCCGCCTCGGTGTAGTTTTTAGGTTTATTGGCACCGACGATCGGCGCGTCTTCTTTTTTGCCTGCCACAATACGCTCGCGCCAATTGAGCTTATGTCTGTTTGCGCGCGTGTCATCCAGATTCCTGTGCACATCATCTACTTGATGCATTTGTGCTTTGGTTTCCGTGAGCACGTCGGCAGCGGATTCATCAATCGAAATACGCCGCTGTGCTTCTGCCTCACGCTTAGGATCGCGAAGCGGTTTATGCATGATCGAGTAACCAATATCACGCAGCCCTTCCCTGAATTCACCAAAATTGAGCCGCGTCGCTCCATCAATCGCCCGCTCAATCGACATATCCATCTTGCCATCGTCCCATAAATTTGCAAACTCTGCCTTGGCATACATGTATGGAGTGTAGGACATGGCCGAATTCACGTAGGTGTTGGCCATGTTACGCAAGCTGCTGCCCATGTTTCGCTGGGCTATGTCACCAAGCTTGCGCTGGTTCACAACCACCTCATCAAGCTTGCCGCCAAGCCGTTCAAACGGCTCTCGAACCGCATCACTCACCGATGTAAGGCCGCGCAGCCCCGCCTGAACCGTCCCGCCTACCGCCGCATTATGATGGAAAGCCCCCGCCTTCAGCGGATGCTCCTTTGCCGGAGAAAAGCTCACCTGATTGGTCACCGGATTATGTTTCATCCATTCCAGCTCTTTGCCTTTTACATTCATATTGACCGTCACCGGTTCATAGGCATGCTGCATGCCGCGCTCCAGCGCGTGCTCTAGCTCCGTTTCGGCAAGCTGTTGACCGCCCACCATCACATACTTATCGCCATCCATTTTTTTACGAACCAGCGTTCCGTGTTCATCATCAATCACCAGCCCGCGAAACTTCGTTTGCGGTGTTCGCAGGAACCAGAAAAATGGCACTGCCGGTGTCATGTAGATGCCGGCCTTGACCACGCTGCGCACCATCCATTTCGCCGTGTTCGCCAGTTTCTCACCGATTGAGTTCGGCGGCTCCTTATCCTGCGCGCCGTAAAGCGAGGTCTGCTTGCCCTGCAGCTTCTCGCCGATGAAGGTGTAAAGCTCGCGGTAGGCGACGGTACCCATGTTATAGACCACGAAGCGGTGCTGCAGATCCATGATGCCGCCGCGGTTGAAATTACCAACATGCTCACCGCCGGAAAACCTTGCGCTGCCACCATTTAAATTCCGGTCAAAATCATATTTGAAGCCGGGGCTGATATGATCCACCAACCGGCGATGCCCCTTCATGAAATATACGTAAGGAATGGCAACCGCCCAGTCTTCGCCGCCGTTGTAGGTCACATAACGCCATGTGGATTTCATCGCCTGCTTGATGGCGGCTGGCCACTCGATTTTTCCATCTTTCATCCAGTCTTTTTTGACGTTGGGGTCAATCCAACCGGCAATATCACGCCCCCATGCATCGCCAATAGAAGCGCAGAAAAAGTCAAACGAAACCGCTGATACTTCATGTCCAAGGCTCCGGCCACTAACACGGTGAGAGGTGTGGCCTAAACCTGCTGGCCGGAACGTAACCATGCGCTTGCCGTCTTTACCAATAGCATTGACCACCGCCTCGATTGGCTTTCCTACCCCCGCATCAACCAGCTTGGAGATAAAGGCGAGCGGATTGTCCTGTTTGAGGAGCGAGGCTTCGGAGTTATAGTTCTGGAGCCACTTGGTGGTCAGCGCACCGCCTACCGTGAAAAATGCAGCGCCCAGTACACCGCGGGTCACTACCCGAATGGCAAAGCGCCCTTGCGGGCTTGAATTCCATGGTTTGCCCTCATGCTGCTCCCATGCCTGCTGCGTCGTTTCCTGGGCTGGACTAGCTTCCTTAACATTCGCGCCCTCAGGCGCGGCAGAAGCTTTATCATCCGCCTTAGTCTCCATCTTGCTATCCAATGGTTTAGAAACCATTTTTTGCCTATGCTTTACCCACGCAGTTACAGGCGGAAAAAACCCTTTTCCACCCCATAATGAATTTATACCACAACCAGCAAGCGGATTTTATGAATCTTTTGTGACAAAACCCCCACGCGCTTCATGCTGCAATGCACCATGGATTTCAGGGGTTTATGACAGTTCTGTGAATTTTGGATCAGGGGTCATTCCACGGGTTGAGCCGCCCGAAAGCAGGTGGTATCCTGATCATGGATATTTGTGTCAACCAACTTAGGTTTTTTGCAGTCCTGCTATGTCGGCGAGCGATATTATCAACGGCCCAGTTTATTCGGCTGCCAGGTTCAGCACGAGATACCTGAATGTGCCTCCGAGCAAGCACCGGCTGTTTAACGCCGTTGGCCTGATGGCGGGTCTTTATGTTGGCAGGAAAATGCTCAATATCCTGGTTGGCGAGACTCCGGAAGGCGAAAAAATCGACAAAATTGACCTGATTCCGCCGCTGCGGCCACTGCACGGTATCCTTGCTTACGACCACTATTCAGACGATCCCAAAATGCGCTGGCTGCGGGTGACTGATCAGATTATCCCCGGCGTTGTTGGCGGCCTTGGCGCCGTTGCCGGCAGCTATATGTTTTTCCGCAAACCCTACACCGACATGGTGAGGAACGTTTCGCACCTGACCCCAGAAAATCTGCTGCTGGGTCACGCTGAGCAGCTGATGCTCTTCAACCAGTTCAAGGTGCTGGCGCGGCTTGCCGGCATCAGCGCTATTCCCGGCTCGGCATCTGGGCTCGGCATCCTGCCTTCCATCACCAACTATAGCACCACGCTCGGCAGTGCTTTTTCCACCGGCGCTGAGCGCAACATGGCTGCTGGCCTGCCGGTGGTTCGAGAGCTCTTCAATGTCTTTTCATCATCGCCGAAACGCTGGCGCGCTCTGAACAAGGATATCGTCCAATACCTTGCTAAAAACCCCTCGGCCAAGCCAGCCGCGATTTCAGAAATGCTGGAAGGCAGCTTCAAGCAGCTCTTCAACCACATCTCCCCCGACCAGATGCAAAAGGTGGCGGATCGCATCCTGGAGCAGCGAAACCAGATCTTAAAGCAGGGGTTTCCTGCCGCCGAAGCCGAAAAGAAGATTACCGCCGAGATGGAACATTTCTTTAGCGATCTTGGCTTTGAAAAGCTGCTGATTGAAATTGGACTGGATCCGCGTGAAGCAGCTGTGGGCGATATGGGAGTGCTGACCACCATTTCGAACTGGGCAAGTAAAATCCTGAACCCGAGCATGGTTGCGGAAGAAAACCGAATCCGCGACAACATGATTAAAGGCCTGGAAGCACGTCACCCTGAGTTGCAAGGCAAAGCCTTTGACCCCAACGCTTACCGCCACCCACAAACCACCATCCGCAAGGGGTTTGCTGCCGGACTGGCGGGTGTTTCCGCCAGTAGCATCGGGCTGGTGGCCCTGTCAAAAGATGCCACGATGGGCGACCTCAAAGGCGAATTTGCCGAAAACGGCAATACGACCACCGAGCATTCGGGCGGCCGTCGCCACCATATTCACTCCAAGCGCAACCATGGGTTTATCAACGGTAAGCTGCTGGATACTGCCGAAGGCATCACCGGCATGGTGCAGGCGGGCATTGGCTCACACCGCGTGCATAGCGCCGTGGGGCTGTTTGTCGGCAGCTGGCTCGGCGACAAAATCATGGACGCCCTTACCGGCATCAGCTTTCAGGGCACGGCGGTTGAAAAAATCAAAGTCTGGGAGCCGCTTCAAAAATTCCACGGCGTGCTTAAGTTCAACCCTCACAGCGATCTTCCCAAAGATAAATGGATGCAGGTGCTGCGCTGGGGCGTGCCGGGTGTGCTTGGTGCGGTTGCGGTGATTCAGGGCAGCAGCATCTTTTTCAGCAAACGCCACCACGAGGTCAAGAAAGGTGATTCGCTGGATCAGGTGGAAGCAAAGGCAACTTTCGAACAATCGCGCCCATGGGGGCATGCCGCTGCCGTTGCATCGCTGTTTGGATCAGCCTCAGGCCTGCAGGTTCTGCCTTTCACCAACTACGCCACCAGCCTCGGCACACGCTACTCACTCGGCGCAGGTCGAAAGGTATCATTACCATTTGTCGGTAAGCTTTGGTCAAACAATGCAACGCTTTTTCCTTATGGCCCACCGGGTATGATCAACATGCTCATCAAGGAAGCGGTGAATAATAAAAGCTTTGATCCAGAGCTATTGGAAACAGAGGCCATCGGTATCTTGAAACCATGGTTCAAGAATGTCACACCAGCCCAAATTGAAGCCTTTGTGATGGAAGTGCACAAAATCCGCGATCAGTATTTCCGTGAAGGCGGCGTGCCGGAGGAATTCAAGAAGGAACTCGAACAAGAGCTGAACGAGCATTTCAAGGGTTATGGCCTCGAAGAAACCCTTCGCCATATCGGCCTTGACCCCCTACAGGCTAAAATCGCCCAAAATGGCTGGTCAGGCAACATCGCCAATATTCTTGGCGCTAAAGGAACTGTTGGTAAAATTAGTAAGGATTATCAAGATAGTTATCGTGAAAGACTTGAAAAATCCCGTGAATCCGATCCCACGACCAGCGGCCCGGCAATCAATTAGCACTTGAACTTACGGTAAAGCCGCATTATACAGCCCTTCCCTTTATATTGAAGGGATATTTCACAGGCGCAATGAGGCTATGGCTGCGGTGCAGCTTCGCCATCCGGTGTTCGAAAGAATCACTACCATTGCGCTGAGGTCTAACCGGAAAAGAGGACACTATGTCATTACCCGCATTCAATATGCGCGAGCTCATCGAAGCTGGCGTTCACTTCGGCCATAAAACCAAGCGCTGGAACCCGCGCATGGCTCCCTACATTTATGGCGTTCGCAACGACATCCATATTATCGACCTTGGCAAAACCGTGCCGATGCTGCACGCAGCACTAGCCGCGATCAAAGACGTGGCCGCGCAAAATGGCCGCGTATTGTTTGTTGGCACCAAGCGCCAGGCATCCGAGCCGGTGGCAGAAGCCGCCAAGCGTTGCGGCCAGTACTACATCAACCAGCGCTGGCTGGGCGGCCTGCTCACCAACTGGAAAACCATTCAGGCTTCGATCAAGCGCTTGCGTAAACTGGATGAGAACCTGAATACGCCGAACATCGGCTTTACCAAAAAAGAGCTGCTTTCGATGAACCGTGAACGCGATAAACTCGAAGCATCGCTCGGTGGTATCAAAGATATGGGCGGCCTGCCGGACATGATCTTCATCATCGATACCGGCAAGGAAGATCTTGCTGTGAAAGAAGCACGCAATCTGAATATTCCGATGGTGGCGATTGTTGATAGCAACTGCTCGGTTGATGGTATCACCTACCCAATTCCGGGTAACGATGATTCCAGCCGCGCGATTCGACTCTATTGCCAACTGGTATCCGATGCAGTGCTTACTGGTCTCCAGGAAAGCCTCTCACGCTCAAGCAAAGATATGGGTGAGCGCGAGGATGCTGGTGAAATCATTCCAGTTGACCCCGCCGCAGAGAAAAAAGCACAGGAAGCAAAAGAAGATGCTGACGAAGCTAAAAAAGGTAAAAACCGTGGCCGCGGTGGCGCTTCAAAGAAAGCGCCTGTCGTAACGGTGAAGAAAACGCCCGGAAAGAAGTGAGGGTAAACCTTAGCGGCTTTGCCGCTTAGGTTCCTGTCATCCCGGAATTTGCGAGGCAAATATCTGGAGTCTCGCGCCATATATCAACAAATCCTGCAGGCGACTAAGTCGCTTGCAGGTTGACCAATGAGGAAACCATGACCATCTCTGCAGAACAAATTAAAACCCTCCGTGAAACCACCGGCGCCGGTATGCTGGATTGCCGCAAAGCGCTCGCGGAAACGAATAACAACATGGAAGAAGCCATCGACTGGCTACGCAAAAAAGGCCTCTCGGCAGCTGCTAAAAAATCTGGTCGCGTGGCCGCTGAGGGCGTTGTTGCCGTCGCTGTAAAAGGCACCAAAGGCGCAGCGATTGAGCTGAATTCCGAGACTGATTTCGTGGCGCGCAATGAACAGTTCCAGTCGCTCGCCAGCAAAATTGCCTCGCTCGCACTTGATCAAGGTTCCGATGTTGAAAAGCTGAAAAGCTCAGTTGCTACCGATGTTACGAATGCCATCGCTACCATTGGCGAAAACATGAACCTGCGCCGCAGCGCGGTACTTTCTGTTTCCAAAGGTTTGGTGTGCAGCTATGTGCACAATGCCGTTGCGCCGAACATGGGCAAAATTGCCATCCTGCTCGCCGTTGAGTCAGAAGGCGCTGCCGATAAGGTTGAAGCTTTCGGCAAACAGATCGCGATGCACATTGCCGCGGCGCGTCCTGATGCGCTCACCACCGCTGATGTTGACGCAGGAAAGCTCGAGCGCGAGCGCGCCATTTTCCGTGAGCAGGCTCAGGCTTCTGGCAAACCGGCCGACGTGATTGAAAAGATGGTCGAAGGCCGCGTTCGCAAGTACTACGAAGAAGTGGTGCTCATGGAGCAGCTCTTTGTCATCGACGGCAAAACCAAAATCTCGCAGGTAGTTGCTGACGCCGCCAAAACAGTAGGCGCGCCGGTGAAACTTGCCGGTTTCGTGCGCTTCCAGCTTGGTGAAGGTATCGAGAAGCAGCAAAGTGATTTCGCTGCTGAAGTTGCCGCTGCCGCTGGCACTGCGGCCGCCTGAGACAACCCCAATCGTTAGAAAAAAAGCCGCTCCTCACCGGGCGGCTTTTTTTTAATCTAAATTGACAATAGCGAGGCACTCAGGATTGGTTTTGAGCACATCATATTTATTTCCCGCACGCATTTCGTTGTGAGTAGTGCCCTCCAAACAATCTGTATTGACATCCCATGCTCCGCCAAACCCCATCAAATTCCCTGTGAGAGGTCTTCCATCATCCATCTTGATGTCCAGCGAAGCCAATTCTGCGCCGGTAAATATGCCGCAGCGATCATCCCAGAATTTCATATCGGTCGGCGCGCCATTGCTAAAATTACAGGCCACCGCCCATAGCCAGTTTGAACCGCGCCGATAATCAAATGCAACTCCGTTTGGCCAATCATAAAGCGGAGGATTTCGACCATCAGCAAGGGTAATAAATGCATCGGTGTTGTTGGGAAAAAAGCCGCCCTTGCGATTCATTCGAAGCGTCGGCAACCCTTGTACAATTGTGCCTATCTCGACAGACGAGTCAGAAATCATATTGGCAAGGCGCAATTGTTTGAAAAACCCAGTCACTTCATGACTTAAACGCCAATCCGCCATGGGATCCTGATCGTAGGTTTGACCGTTGCTATTCTCAATGCGGCCATTACCATTGCCATTACATATACCTTCATCAATCTCATTCGCGCAGTTAGGATCTACGGGCGAGAATAGCTGGGTTGCAACCAAACAATCACCCGGAAAACAATTATACTTCAGCTTGAAGGCATTCACTGCTGTCTGGATTTCATAAAACTGCGACACTTGCGTGCGTATTTCAGCTGCGCGGATAAGATCCCTGCCGATAAGCACACCCGCCGCCAGCAAACCGATAATCACCAGGACAATCGATAGCTCAATCAGCGTAAAACCACGTTTCGTAATCATGTTCAGCATCTTACCAGAACAAGACTAATGAACAATTAACAAGCTGTTAATCACTGTTTTTGTATTGAAGTAAGCATACGGCAAGTTTATAAGCAGCGCATGAAACGATTGCTGGACTTCATTAAAACCCTTCCGCGTGCTGTCGCTGTCCTGCTGATCAGTATTTTTTTATTTGTTTTAGTGGTTTATTACCCGGTCGGCATGGTCTGGGTACATACGGTGGATGATTCGCCGGACTATAATATCTCCGAATTTGAAATTGAAGGTGGCAGCCATGCCGTGGCAGCTGCAACTGCGCTTGTTGACCGTGAAATCAACCAGCATCACTGGACACCAAGCGATCCATTTTTCTATCCTGGTGCGGCGCTGACCCGCATGCCCGCCTTCCAGCGCGGCATCATGGCGACGATCGCCCGCTTCACCATTGAGCTATCCGACCAGATCGCACGTACACGCGGCTCCTCCGGTGTGGATGAAGATGTGCAGAAAGCCAACGGCCTGTTTAATTACTCGCCCTATGTCTGGATGTGGGATTTGAACACCTCGTGGCTTCCCACCGCTTCCTCCGCCACGCAATATCGTGCAGGCCTAGAATCACTCATGCGCTACAACCAGCGCCTTGCCAAAAATGAAGCGGTGTTTGAACGTCGCGCTGATAACCTGCTCGAAGCAATGAACCGTATGGCAGCCGATCTTGGCTCCTCTTCTTCCGACATCAGCCATTATATTGAAGGCAGCAGCCAATCTTCCTTTGGTTCGGCGGCAGAGCTGTTTTATTTCACCAAAGGACGGCTTTACGCCAATTACATGATTCTATCGGCACTGCAGAAAGATTATGCAGTGGTGATCGAAGAGCGCCAGCTTTCCAATGCGTGGGCAAAAATGCTTGAATCCTTGCGCATCGGCATGTCATACAACCATTTCTTCGTGCTGAATTTCAGCCCGGATAGCACCCTGCTTGCCAATCACCTCGCGAGCCAGGGCTTCTACCTCATGCGCGCCCGCACGCAAATGCGCGAGATCACGGATATTTTGTTGAAGTGAGATTCTCATCCCCGCGAAAGCGTGGATCCTGTACTTAGTTCAGGATTCCTGCTTTTGCAGGAATGACAAGTAAAGCGGTGATGACGAACCAGTTGCATCCCCAGTCATTCCATATTAAACCACTTCATCATGACCAAAACAAACAAATCCAAACCTCTGTACAAACGCATCCTGCTCAAGCTCTCCGGCGAGGCGCTGATGGGCGATCAGGGTTATGGCCAGGACGCAAAAACCATCGAACGCATCTGCCGCGATATTAAAAGCGCGATGAATATTGGCATTGAAGTGTGCGTCGTCGTCGGCGGCGGGAATATTTTCCGCGGCATTCAGGGCGCGGCAAGCGGCATGGAGCGCGCTTCCGCCGATTATATGGGCATGCTCGCCACCGTGCTGAACGCGCTTGCTATTCAAAATACGCTGGAGCGCATGGACGTGGAAACGCGCGTGCTTTCCGCCATTTCCATGATGCAGATTTGCGAGCCTTACATTCGCCGCCGCGCCGAGCGGCATATGGAACGCGGTCGCGTCGTCATCTTCGCCGCAGGCACCGGCAACCCGTTTTTTACCACCGACACTGCCGCTGCGCTACGCGCCAATGAAATGGGCTGTGATGTGATTATGAAAGCCACGCAGGTGGATGGCGTCTATACCGCCGACCCGAAAAAAGATAAAAAAGCCAAGCATCTGGCAAAACTTTCCTATCACGAAGTGCTGGTGCGCGATTTGAAAGTGATGGATGCCTCGGCCATTTCACTCGCCCGCGAAAACCAGATTCCGATTCTGGTATTTTCCGTTGAAAACAAAGACTCCATCGCCCAGGCCGCCATGGGCAAAGGCAAGTTTACGCTGATTACGGATAAAAAATAACACCCTGCAAGGTTGAATTTGCAGGGTGTTTTTTAATATATCCCGTTTCTTGATGGGTTTTTATTATTGAGGTCGCCGCATTATTTCGGGATAAAATCGGGATCATAATAGCTGCAATTTTCATTCCTCTCTTTTGTAAGTGCCTCCAACTCATCGGTTATATCTGCACAAGGGCCGTAAGGATAGCTGGGATAATCGCACAATTCTAATTGTGTTGGATTTGCTAGTCTGCATCCTTCTAAGCACCGCTTCCACTGGCTGGCTGCACGAACCATTCTTTCATGCAGCTCTGCACAATATGTATCATAAATCATAAACGGCGATATAAAATCTGCACTTGCTGGAGGTGTACTCTGCCCTGAAACCCTATTATTCGCCGCCTGAGCCGGTACGCTCATCATGGCAATACCCAGCGCCATTACGGATATAATTAATGCTATTTTTTTCATGTTGATAGTCTCCTGTGTCTATATTGCGCGGGATGAGCCTTTATTTTTAATTAATTTACTTTAACACCCCCCCTAAAGAATCAATTAATTTTAAATGACGTTTTTGTGACAGCTTTATTAATTATTAATTAATTTATAAATATGTCACTGCAAAAGCTAAATAGACAAGAAGTAAAATAATCCTTGCGTAACCGCCACTTGGCGCTACTCTCTGGCTCTATTCAACCACCTGATGGGAATGCCCTATGACCGCTGACATCAATGAACTCCGCCGCCGTATGGAAGGCGCTTAAATTCCTTCATTTTGAGTTTGGTGGCCTGCGCACCGGCCGCGCCACCGCTGCTCAAGGCAAAGGCAAGTTTACAGTAATTAAAGACAAAAAATAAACGTAATTCTGCTTACGAAATTATTCTATTGAAATTTCCAGATCTTGTGAGTTCTGTATTGTGTCTCTAAAAGGACGATTAGGGCCGCAATATTTCAGCAGTCTTTTTACTTCTATCACTCTATCTTCAATCGCCCTACATTCCTCAGCGGTCCATGTATTATCTTCACAATATAAAAACTGCTTTCCCCTGAGATTATCTAATTCATGCCAAAGATCTGCACACATCTTAACTACCTTCGGAAGAGTAGGATTCATGAGCGCCACAGGAGTATTTGCATTCTCCATCCCTTCGGTTTTCGATTGAAATATATCATTTGCCACAGCGTAAGATGAAGCGCTAAAAAGAAGAATAGATGATAGAATCAATATTTTTTTCATATTTGTCCCCTTGATGATAAATTTATAAAAATTTTCTGTTAACATGAATATTGGAATAGGTTGATCCTAGCATCCGCGCCTTAAAGATTAGATAAGTTTTGGCTACAATTTAACTCAAATGTCATCCATCTAAAATAAAATATAATCCTTGCACTAGCAGTGCTTAGCGCTACTCTTCTGCCTGTTCAACACAACTGATGGGTATTGCTATGACCGCTGACATCAACGAACTGCGCCGCCGCATGGAAGGCGCGCTGAAATCCCTCCACTCCGAGTTTGGTGGCCTTCGCACCGGCCGCGCCAACGCCGCGCTGCTCGATAACATCATGGTCGATGCTTATGGTTCGATGACGCCGCTCAACCAAGTCGGCAATATCAGCGTGCCGGAGTCACACATGCTCTCGGTGCAGGTGTGGGATAAAGGCGTGGTAAAGGCGGTGGAAAAAGCGATCAATGCCGCTGGGCTTGGCGTGAATGCCATTGCTGACGGCCAGCTGGTGCGCGTTCCGATTCCGCCGCTCTCGCAAGAGCGCCGCGTTGAGCTTTCCAAAATCGCGGGTAAATATGCCGAAGCCGCGAAAGTATCGGTGCGCAACATCCGCCGCGATGGCAATGACGCCCTCAAAAAAATGGAAAAAGAAATGGGCAAGGATGATGTGAAAAAACGTGAAGGCGAAATCCAGAAACTGACCGATGAATTTATCAAAAAAATGGATGACGCGCTCGCGGTGAAGGAAAAAGAGATTCTTGGGAATTAGGGTTCCGGGGTCGGGGATCAGGGAAAATTATTATGAACTCCGCTTCGCTGACCGCTTCTTCCCGACCCCCGACCCCTGCCCCCCGATCCTTACCACAACATGTGGCAATCATCATGGATGGTAATGGCCGCTGGGCCAAAGCTCGCATGCTGCCGCGCAGCGCTGGCCATAAGAAAGGTGCTGATTCGCTACGCCGCACGATGGAATCCTGCCGCGATGCGGGCGTGAAATACCTCACTGTCTACGCCTTCTCTTCTGAAAATTGGAAACGCCCCAAGGAAGAAATCAGTGACCTGATGCAGCTCCTCAAGCATTACCTCGAAAAAGAATTACCAGAGCTCAAGAAGAATGACATTTGCCTGCGCTTCATCGGGGATTTTTCACGCCTCGATAGCGACATGCAGGAACGCATCCAGCAAGCAATGCAGGAAACCGAAGCCAATCGATCATTTAATCTGACCGTGGCGCTGTCCTATGGCAGCAGGCAGGAGATCACCCGCGCGATGCAATCGATCGCAAAAGATATCGAAGCCGGAACGATTCGCGCCAGCGATATCACCGAAGACCTTGTAAACAAAACACTCGATACGGCAAACCTGCCGGAGCCAGATCTACTCATCCGCACCGGCGGTGAGCACCGCATTTCCAATTTCCTGCTCTGGCAATCGGCCTACACGGAGTTTTATTTCACTGATACGCTCTGGCCGGATTTTGACGCAGCCCATCTGAATGAAGCGTTGGCAGATTTTGCCACGCGTGAAAGGCGCTATGGAACCGCAGAATAACGAGATTATCAGCCGCTGGGATGGCCTGAAGCTGCGCGCGATCTCCGGCGCGGTGATGATTATATTGCTACTGGCCGCAGAATGGATTGGCGGCTGGTTATTTATGCTGGTGGTGGTAATGGCCGCGCTCATTATGATGAAAGAATGGAACGCGCTTACCGAAGGCGAAGACGAACGCTGGAAACTCGCCGGTTACTTCTACGTTGCCCTACCCTGCGCTTCACTGATCTGGCTGCGGAATCTCAATTTTCCCAGTGACCTGAATGGCGGCGCGCATGTGGTGCTGTATCTGCTGTTTGTCGTATGGGCGACGGATATCGGCGCTTATTTCGCCGGCAAACGCATCGGTGGGCCCAAGCTCGCGCCGAGCCTTAGCCCAAACAAAACCTGGGCAGGACTTGCAGGGGGTATGCTAGCCGCCGCCATCATTGGTGCGATTAGCGCCAGCTTCACCCCTTATCCATTAAGTGTCCTTAGCTGCGCGCTACTGGCTGTGTTACTTGCAGTTGTTGCGCAGATAGGCGATTTGTTTGAGTCATGGCTCAAGCGCCGCGCTGGCGTCAAAGATAGTGGCACCCTCATACCTGGCCATGGCGGCCTGCTTGATCGCATTGATGGGCTCGTCACAGCCACGCCCTGTTTTGCACTGATTGTGTACCTATCAGGCGTTGTGAGCGCATGAAGCTTAAACACGCCCCTATGCATGCGGTGAAACGCAAAACCATTACCATTCTAGGCGCGACCGGCACCATTGGCCGCAACACGCTGAAACTGATTGAGGCGCATCCCGATCGTTTCGATATCGAAACATTAACAGCCAGCGATAATGTGGTCGAGCTCGCAAAGCTTGCACGAACCTTCGGCGCCAAACGCGCTGTTATTGCCAATGCAGATAAATACCAAGAACTTAAAACACTACTTGCGGGTAGTGGTATCATCGTCGCTGCTGGTGAGGAATCACTAATAGAAGCCGCAGCTTCTGAGGCAGATCTGGTCATGTCTGCCATTGTGGGCATCGCCGGACTGAAACCAACCTTAGCCGCCATTCGCGCCGGACGCACTGTGGCGCTGGCAAATAAGGAATCGCTGGTTTGTGCCGGTTCCCTCATGATGGATGAAGTTACGCGTCACAACGCCACCTTACTTCCCGTCGACTCTGAGCATAACGCCGTTTTTCAACTCCTTCCACACTCCACACTCCACACTCCAAACTCCATAACTTCCATCACACTCACTGCTTCCGGCGGCCCATTTCGTGGGTGGTCACTCGCGCAGATGCAGAATGTTACACCTGCGCAGGCAATCAAACACCCCAACTGGTCGATGGGTGCCAAAATCTCGGTGGACTCAGCGACACTCATGAATAAGGGCTTAGAGCTGATCGAAGCGCATCACCTGTTTGGCTTAGCCCCAGATAAACTCGGCGTGCTCATCCATCCGCAATCGATTGTGCATTGCCTGGTTCATCTCATTGATGGTTCGGTGCTATCGCAGATGAGCCATCCTGATATGGTGACGCCTATTGCTTATGCGATGGCATGGCCCGAGCGCATTGCAGCGCCGGTCAAATCATTAAACCTCGCCGATATCGGCAGCCTTACCTTTGAAACGCCAGATGAAACGCTGTTCCCTGCCCTAAGACTTGCGCGTACAGCCATGCAGACAGGTGCTAGCGCGCCCTGCATCCTCAACGCCGCCAATGAAATCGCTGTTGCGCGTTTCCTTCGCGGCGAGATCGGCTTTCTGGATATTGCTAAAATCGTTGAACGAACGCTTGAAACAATGGAGAATGCGCCGCTCAATTCGATCAATGATGTACTCGCTGTCAATCAGCAGGCACGACACATAGCGGAGACGATTTAATGGATTTTATATTGAACCTCGGCCACACGCTGCTGGCGTTTTTTATCGTCATTTCGGTGATCGTTTTCATCCATGAATTCGGCCACTATATTGTTGCGAAATGGTGTGGTGTGAAAATCTCCGCCTTCTCGATTGGTTTCGGCAAAGAAATCTTTGGTTGGACTGATCGCTCCGGCACGCGCTGGAAAATCTCGCTGCTGCCGCTTGGCGGCTATGTCAAAATGTATGGCGACGCCTCGGAGGCCAGCACCGCTGACATGGGCGCACTTGATGCAATGAGCGATGAAGAAAAAAAACTCACCTTCCATCACAAACCGCTTTCTAAGAAAGCAGCGATTGTTGCGGCCGGCCCGATCGCAAACTTTTTGCTGACAATTCTGGTGTTCAGCTATTTCATCATGACCAGCGGGCTGCCATCGGTTGAGCCTGTTGTTGGCCAGATCATGCCGGGTTCGGCTGCTGAAGCGGCGGGTCTTAAACCCGGGGATCGTGTTAATCAAATCAATGACGAGAAGGTAAAAAGCTTCAACGATATTCCCTACCTCATTTCGACCAATCTTGGTACGCCCGTTACACTTCATGTCGAACGCGCCAGCGAAAAGCTCGTCATTGTCCTTACGCCCAGAGAAGTTGAAGAAGATGATGGGCTGGGAAATAAAATCAAACGCCCATTAATCGGCATCAAAAGCGCCGATATTAAATATGAAGATGTCGGCCCGATCACCGCACTTACTGAATCCGTACGACGCACCTACATGATCTGCGAGACTACGCTGCGCGTCATCGGCCAGATCGTGACCGGCCAGCGCGGCGCGCATGATCTTCGCGGGCCGGTGGGTATCGCGCAGATTTCTGGTCAGGCAGCACAAAAAGATTTTCATACGGTACTCTGGTTGATTGCGATGCTTTCGGCCAATCTAGGGTTGGTTAATCTGCTGCCGATTCCAATGCTCGATGGCGGACATCTTGCTTATTATGCCGCTGAAGCGCTTCGCGGCAGACCACTCGCAGAAAAAGTTCAGGGGTGGGGATTCAAGATTGGGTTTGCAATTCTTGCCACACTCATGGCCTTCACCTTGTTTAACGATTTACGCCGACTCATTTTCGCTTGATTATTAGCTGCTTATGCACCATGAGTAGGGCATGAAATTATCTCGCTCAATTGTTTGTGTTGCTGTGTGGTCGCTGCTCGTTGCCGGGCCGGCGCTTGCTGCCGGCGATGTCATTAACGATGTCAAAATTGAAGGCAACCAGCGCATCGAAGGCCGCACGATTCTCTCCTACCTGAACCTTGCGGCTGGCAGCACATTCAACCAGACAGAAATCGACAGCAGCCTGAAGAACCTCTATGCAACCGGTTTCTTTGCCGATGTGCAGCTGATGCGCTCAGGCGGCACATTGATTGTTAAGGTGGTCGAAAACCCCATCATCAATCAGGTGGCCTTCGAGGGCAATGATCGCATCGAAACCAAAGACCTTGAAAAAGAAGTTGAGCTAAAAGGCCGCGAAATTTATTCGCGCGAAAAAGTTCAAAGCGACGTTAAACGCATCCTCGATATTTACCGAAAAAGTGGTCGCTACAGCGCAACCGTTGAACCTAAAGTGATTCGTCTGGATCAGAACCGTGTCGATCTGGTTTATGAAATTGCCGAAGGTGCAACCGCTAAAGTTGAAAAAATCACATTCATTGGCAACAATGAGTTTTCTGCTGATTCACTAAGGGAAGCAATCCGCACTGAAGAGTCACGCTGGTATAAATTCTTCACCGATAGCGATAAATATGACGCGGATCGCCTGCAATTCGACCAGGAGATGCTGCGCCGCTTCTATATCAGCGAAGGCTACGCTGATTTTCAGGTCAAGTCTGCTCACGCAGAACTTTCACCTGCTAAAGATGCCTTCTATGTCACCTTTGTAATTGATGAGGGCGTGCGCTATGATTTTGGCGCTGTTGAAGTAGTCAGCGAGCTGAAGGATCAGGAAAAACCTGATTTCTCAGGCATTATCCAGACCCAATCCGGCAAGACCTATGATGCCAGCAAAGTCGAGGCAACGGTTGAAGCAATGACCAATGAGCTGGGTAATCTCGGCTATGCATTTGTCGATATTCAGCCCAAACTTGATCGCGATCGCGAGAAAAAACTCGCCAATATCACTTACATCATCAAGCCAGGCCCGCGTGTCTATGTTGAACGCATCAACATCACCGGTAACGTGCGCACATTGGATGAAGTCGTGCGCCGCGAGTTCCGCTTAAGCGAAGGTGATCCCTACAACAGCTCCAAGCTGGAGCGCACCGAACAACGCCTCAACAACCTCGGCTTCTTCGAGAAGGTTGAAGTAAAGAACGAGCCAGGCAGTGCTTCGGATAAAACGGTTGTGAATGTCGATGTCAAAGAAAAATCTACCGGTGAAGTCAATGTTGGTGCCGGTTATTCGACATCGGATGGCGTGCTTGGTGAATTTGGTGTGCGCGAGAATAACTTTCTTGGCAGCGGTCAGGAACTCAAAGCTCGCCTGACCTATGCTGCTCGCCGCCGCCAATATGAGCTTGGCTTTACCGAACCTTATTTCCTGGGCCGCGAGCTGGCCACTGGTTTTGACCTCTACCGTACCGAGCGGGATTTCCAGCGTGAGAGCTCTTACGATATGGCGATTCGCGGCATCAACCTTCGCACCAATTACTCGCTGCAAGAACATCTGCAACATGGCTTCACCTACTCACTCCGGCAAACGGACGTAACTGATATCGAGCCCACAGCCTCAACTTTCATCCGTCAGCAGGAAGGCAAAAATACCAACTCATCCATAGGTCAGGCCTTCACCTATGATGATCGTGACAACAAATTCAACCCAACGCGCGGCACCACCATTCGCGTAATGCAGGAGTTTGCCGGTCTTGGCGGCGATTCGCGTTACTTAAAGCATGATCTCAAGGGCGCTTACTTCCATTCTTTATATCCAAAGTGGGTTGCCAGTGTAAGTGGCACCGGCGGTTATATTTTCGGGCTTGGCGGCCGTGATGTTCGCATCAATGACCGCTTCTTTGTCGGCGGCGATGACCTTCGTGGTTTCCGTACCGCTGGTATCGGCCCGCGCGATGTCGCCAGCGATGACGCACTGGGTGGCAATGCCTACTATACCGGTTCAGCTGAATTAAAATTTCCACTCGGCTTACCAGAAGAGGTCGGGCTATCAGGCGCCGTATTTGGTGATGTCGGCAGCCTGTGGAAGGTCGATGATAACGGCGCGGGCATTTTTGATGACAGTGCGCTTCGCACCTCCGCTGGTGTCGGTGTACTTTGGACCTCGCCTTTTGGCCCTATTCGTGTCGATTTCGCTCGCGCGATCAGCAAACAGGACGAAGATCAAACGGAAACCTTCCGTTTCAGCTTCGGCACACGTTTTTAGTTTATTTCATGAAAGGACTTTTATGATGTTACGTCGCCTTGCTATGCTTACAACTGTTGCCAGCCTCGCTTTTGCTTCTCCAGTACTCGCTGAAGATAGCAAATCGATCATCGCCGTGGTGAACATCCAGCAGGTAATGAAAGATTCGACCGCCGCTAAGTCGGTGCGCGAACAGCTGGAAAGCAAGCAAAAAGCTTTTCAGGCTGATATCACCAAAAAAGAAGAAGCACTGAAAAAAGAAGATCAGGAGCTGGGCAAGCAAAAAGGCGTGCTAGCCAAAGATGCTTTTGAAGAAAAAGCCCGCGCTTTCCGCAATAAGGCCACTGAAGTTCAAAAAGAAGTTCAGTCCAAAAAAGCGATGCTCGATAATGCGTTCGAACGCTCTCTTGGCGACATCCAAAAAGCGACCACCGACATTATCGCTGAACTTTCTAAGGAAAAAGGCTTCTTGATGGCAGTACCAACCTCACAAATCCTCTATGCTGATAACAAACTTGATATTTCGGCGGAGGTGCTTAAGCGCCTCAATGACAAGTTGCCCAAGCTCGATGTCAAGTTTGAAGCGCCTGAGAAAAAGTAATCCTTCTTGATCATGCGAACAAAGCAAAGCTTGTGATATGGCCGATCCACGTTTCTTTGTTCGCAGTTCACCCATTACGCTTGAAGCTATTGCCTCGCTAACCGGTGCATTACTGAGAAATGCCACCAATCCTGCTTTACCCCTTATGGATGTGGCAGCACTCGATCAGGCGGGTGCTGAGCAGGTAAGTTTTCTTGATAATCCTAAATACCTTGAGCAGTTTGAGAAAAGCAAAGCGGCGGCGTGTTTTGTGCGAGAGAAATATGCTTCTCGCGCTCCCAAGTCCATGGCTTTGCTCGTTACCGAAACGCCCTACAGTGCCTATGCCTTGGCGGCACAGTATTTCTATCCGCCCAGCGCTGCATCTGGCATTTCACCCCATGCCCATATTGCAAAGACGGCGACCATCGGTAACAATTGCCAGATCGCAGCTGGCGTTGTGATCGGCGAAGGCTGCGTAATTGGTGATGAATGCAACATTGGCGCAAACACGACCATCAGCCACAGCATTATCGGCAATCGTGCGATCATCCATCGCGGCGTACATATCGGGCAGGATGGCTTTGGCTTTGCGCCTGGCCCACGAGGCATCCTCAAAGTGCCTCAGCTTGGGCGCGTTATCATCGGCCATGATGTCGAAATCGGCTCCGGTAGCTGCATTGATCGTGGCGCCGGCCCCGATACAGTCATTGGTGACGGCTGCAAGATTGATAATCTGGTGCAGATTGGTCATAATGCCCAACTAGGAAAAATGGTCGTCATCGCTGCGGGATGTGGTATAGCTGGCAGCACAAGGATCGGGGATGGCACCATGCTCGGCGGTCAGGTTGGTATTGCCGGACATTTAACGATTGGTCGCGGAGTTAAAATCGCGGCGCAGTCTGGTGTGATGAGTGATATTCCGGACGGCGCAACCTATGGCGGCGGGCCAGCAATGCCGATCAAGGATTGGCATCGCCAAACCGCGGCGCTGAAGAAGTTAGCAGGCAAAAAAGAGTAATGGATATGACTATGACTTTAGTGGAACCAACAGAAAACCGCGTGATTCCCATCGAACGGATCATGGAAATGATTCCGCATCGCTACCCGTTTTTGATGATTGAACGTATCATCGATTTCAAACCAGGCGAGTATGCGATTGGCCTTAAAAATGTGAGCATCAACGAGCAGCATTTTATTGGCCACTTCCCGGGCAAGCCTGTCATGCCTGGCGTGCTGATTATCGAAGCGATGGCGCAGACCTGCGCGGTGCTGGTGATTCATACGCTCGGCAAAGAGATGGAAGGCAAGCTGGTTTATTTCATGACCATTGATGAAGCGCGTTTCAGGAAACCGGTGATGCCAGGCGATGCCCTTCATATCCGCGTTGATAAACAGCATTCGCGAAAGAACGTATGGAAATTTTCATGCGTGGCAACGGTTGAAGGCAACAGAGTAGCTGAAGCGGTCATTTCCGCCATGATTGTAGAATAACCATGGCTATCATACACCCCACAGCTGTTGTGTCTCCCAGCGCGGTACTTGCCGCCGATGTCACGGTTGGGCCTTACTGCGTGATCGATAGTGAAGTCACGATCGGCGCCGGTACGAAATTGCTCTCGCATGTCGCCGTCAGCGGCAATACCACCATCGGAAAAGACTGCACGATTTATCCCTTTGCATCACTTGGCCACGCGCCACAGGATCTCAAATATAAAGGCGAAAAATCGCAGCTCGTCATCGGCGATCACGCGACGATTCGCGAACATGTGACCATGAACCCGGGCACCGAAGGCGGCGGCATGCTCACCCGCGTGGGAAGCCATTGCCTGTTCATGGTTGGAAGCCACGTCGCCCATGATTGCCAGATTGGCAATCATGTAATTCTGGTGAACAATGCAACGCTGGGCGGGCATGTCCATATCGGTGATCACGCGATCATTGGCGGCATGTCGGCAGTGCACCAGTTTGTCCGCATCGGCGCGCATGCCATGATCGGCGGCATGTCCGGCGTGGAACATGATGTGATTCCGTTTGGCTCCGTGATGGGTGAGCGTGCAAACCTTGCAGGCCTCAATCTCGTTGGCCTTAAGCGCCGCAATTTCGATCGCGATACTATTCATGGCCTACGCAATGCCTATAAAATGCTGTTTGAAGATGATGCAGGTACACTGGCAGAACGCGCCGAAAAAACTGCCAAAGAATTTGGTCAGTTTGAGGCTGTGAAAGAAATTATTTCTTTCATGAGCAATTCAGGTTCGCGCTCATTATGTGTCCCCAAATCAGTATCGCAGGCTGCTTAACATGCCAGGTGCCCTTGGTATCATCGCAGGCAGTGGCCTTCTGCCCTTGCAGCTGATTGATGCGTGTCATGCCACGAATCGCCCCTGCTTTGTCCTGACCTTTAGTGATCAACCCAACCAAGAAGCAACCAGGAGAGCGCCTCATACGATTGTGCCGCTGGGTGCTGTCAGTGAGTCGTTGAATGCACTAAGGCAAGCAGGTGCTCATGAAATTGTACTTGCCGGTCATGTTGCGCGCCCTTCCCTTACCTCACTTAAGCCGGACTTTGCCGCCACAAAATTACTCGCAAAGCTTGGCAAAGCTTTTTTCAGCGGTGATGATGCGTTGCTCCGCGCGCTGATGGATTTTCTGGAATCGGAAGGTTTTCGAATTATTGCAGCGCAGGATATTTTGCGCACGCTCGTCGCGACCAGCGGCTGCTACGGCAAGCACAAACCAACCGCTGATGATGAGGCAGATATTGCTAAAGGCCTGCTGGTTGCACGCGAGCTGGGAAAACTGGATATCGGTCAGGCCGCCATCATTGAGCGCGGCTTGGTGCTTGGATTGGAAGCCATTGAAGGCACGCAGCAATTAATTACAAGATGTGCCGCGCTGAAGCGTGAGCGTGGCGCCGGTGTGTTAGTAAAAGCCAAAAAGCCAGACCAGGACGACCGCGTGGATCTTCCCGCTATCGGCCCTGATACCATCGACGCGCTTGCATTAGGCGGCTATGCAGGCGTTGCCATTGAAGCAGGCAGCACGCTTGTGTTAGAACGGAGCAAACTGATTGCACGCGCCGATGAACAGGGCATTTTTGTGATTGGCATTGATCATGGATGAATTTACCAAAATCTATCTTATTGCCGGCGAGGCTTCGGGCGATCTACTTGGTGCGCAGCTAATGAAGGCACTAAAAAAACAAAGCGAAAAACCCATTCGTTTTTTTGGTGTAGGCGGTGAGAGGATGAGCAGCGAGGGCATTGCAAGCCTGTTTCCCTATCAGGAATTATCGATGCTTGGCTTTCTTGAGGTGTTGCCACACGCCATGAATGTTTTTGCGCGAGTGGATCGCACGGTGGAAGACATCATCGCCAAAGAACCCAGTATCGTCGTGACTATTGATGTACCGGGTTTTAATTTGCGCGTGGCAAAAAAACTTCGCAAGCTTGGCTTCAAAGGTAAGCTGATTCACTATGTTGCTCCTACCGTATGGGCTTATAAGCCCCAGCGCGCAAAACTTTGCGCCGAATTGTTTGACCATATGCTGGTATTGCTGCCATTTGAACCACCTTACTTCGAGCGCGTCGGGCTGCCCTGTACGTTTGTAGGTCATCCCGTGATTAGCGAAATACCCGTTGGTGATGGCAAGGCGTTCCGTGATAAATATGAACTTAGCGACGACACCACACTGATCTCGGTATTGCCTGGCAGCAGAAAAGGCGAGATCGAACGCCATATGCCGATCTTTGCGGGCGCAATCACGCTGCTAAGCCAGCGTTTTCCAAAACTGGCCATCGGCATGACAGTCCCCAAACATATTTTGCCACTACTGGCGCCGTTTTTTGAAAAATGCCCCTTCCGTGCGATTGTAACCGCTGATCCCGCTGACAAATACAATCTTTTTGCCGCGAGTCAGGGAGCGATCGTCAAATCCGGCACGGTTGCTCTTGAGGTTGCTAAAGCTGGCATTCCCATGGTTGTCCCCTACAAGGTGAATCCGATATCGGCTTACCTGCTGCGACGGGTTGCGCTTACGCGCTTTGTCAATCTTGTCAATATATTGGCAGGCAAAGAAGTTTTTCCTGAACTGTTGCAAGAACTCTGCACGCCACATTCAATCGCCGACTCACTATACGGATTGATGACCAATGAAAGCCTTTCAACAGCTCAGAAAACAGAAGCTTCTGCAGCGCTTCTCAAACTCATCGCACCGAATAACATATTGCCAAGTGACGCGGCAGCAAATGTTGTTCTGGCCAATACCCGATCATAATAGTACGATATAACCCGCGTGACTTTGTCATCAAATTGACACAATATTGCGCTAACATGAGCACTTAAACAATGCTCGCAAAAAAATTACGCAGGGGATCGGTGGCACTCCATTCCAAAAACCGCATCAGCGCTCACGCGCGAAGATCTAAGCTTGTGGGAAATAGCTCGCTATTTCTGCTCGGCTCCTGCCTGACTTCAAGCCTGCTTCAATCATCGCAGCAAACCTCGTATCTAACACCAAGCAAGGATGACGAGGCCAGATATGTAAATCAGCCCTTGTTGCTTGCAGAACGCCAACAGCAGTTTTTAAATCTTACAATCAATAATATCGTTAATCAGTTCCTGTCGATTGAGGGGCTTTTTGTCAGCAAAGCATGGGGCGATACGGCATCCGATGGCGGTGTAGATGCTGGCGGCACTGATGCTGATGGCGGAGGTGATGGAGGATCGGACGGAGGTACAGGCCCATCTCCAGGACCAAATTCTGACTCGGATAGTGACTCTGACTCAGATAGTGACTCTGACTCAGATAGTGACTCTGACTCAGATAGTGACTCTGACTCCGATAGCGACTCTGACTCGGATAGTGACTCTGACTCCGATAGCGACTCTGACTCGGATAGTGACTCTGACTCCGATAGTGATTCTGACTCGGATAGTGATTCTGACTCGGATAGTGACTCTGACTCGGATAGTGACTCTGACTCGGATAGTGATTCTGACTCGGATAGTGACTCTGACTCGGATAGTGACTCTGACTCCGATAGTGACTCTGACTCGGATAGTGATTCTGACTCGGATAGCAGCAGCTCATCGAGTAGCAGCAGCTCAAGCTATGACTCATATTACGATTGCTACAATTACACATACACTTATTACGATTATGAATTTTATGATGCACCGCCGCGCCTGAATGACCCCACTCTCGTGCCTGCATTGCCACCTGATGTACGTTACCGTGATATGTGTGTTGCGGGGGCAAAATTACCATCCACGATATTCGATGAAAATACCGGTAAACTCAAAGTTCGCGACGTTAAAGTTGAAGATGAAGTTAGGGATAATGCCGGCCCTAGCTTTGGATCAAACTGCTCGACCAGCTACGGCTATTATGGCTATGAAGAATACTGTCAATACTATGAATATTATTACGATGCCTACTATGACTATGACTATGCGTATGGTTACTGGCCTGATAGTGTTTCGCAGTTTGATCAGGCTTATGTTGGCCGCGTAGCGGGTGCCAAACCACCGGGCGGCATGTGCATGCCGATTCGCGATACCGCCATCATCAATACGGAAGAATACCGAAACGATCCGGTGCTAGCCTTCGCCAACCTCATGAATATGGATGATGAGCCATTTGTAGCTGGGGCGGACACACCCAACGCCTACCGCCGCACCAACGCATCGCTGGCCAAAAGCTTTTTCATCGAGGGCATACTGGGCTGTCCTGATATCATCGATTATACAAAGAACCCTCCGAGTGGCGAACCAGGTCACGTTTCTGGAATTCCGGTAGGCGAGATTAAGGCATTCTGGAAATACGCACCTAATCCCAATCCTCCCTATAACTGGAGTTGGCAACGCATGCATGATCGTGAAACGATCACCGCGCGCGCAGATCTCATGCGTTATACCGCGGATTTCTGCTACAGCTACTATGCGCTCGGACGCTCGCTGACACCTTGGCATACGCTCGAACGCCCTGGGTTCAGTAGTGATGACCCGCTGTCTTATTTTGATCCGGATCGTACCTACCTGAACAGCTGCCAGCCATTCGCACGCGGTGCCAGTACATTCCGGATTGATCCGCTTAGAGACCTGCCATTACCTGACCCCATACCAGTACCCGGCCCCTATCCCTGCCCGCTGCCTGCCGCTCCCGGCGCAGCACCGCCACCAACCAATCGCGAAGAATGCTGGGATAGGTGGCGCGGAAAACTGAACGATCCAATGAATCCAAGGCGCAATAACCCGATGTATGTTCCCGGGGCGCGTGAGATTCAGTGGGGCGCGTGGGAAAACAAACCCTACACATCATTCATGGAAAAACAGGCTGGCCTTGCGCCTGTCTATCAACACCCCGGCCGTGCAGACTGGAATCAGGCGGAGTACCTGCTAAGCGATCAGCTGAAGGACTCATGGGAACAAATTTTCAATAGCGTGGGTGGCACTCTAAGCCCAGACGATCGATACACAATAACAAACCGTTATAATGGAAGATTGATTAAAGACGCATTTCCCAACCCATTCGCTGGCCAGCGAATCGGCTTACCTTGCGTAGAGCTCCGCGGCGGCTCATTACCGCCTATCACCAACTTCCCACCGCCGAAAGTAGATCCGCCAACGGTGAATGTTTTCAACAGCTGCTTTCCTGAAACTCCGCCAGATTCTCCAGGTGGGGGCTGTAATCCCGCATACCTGCCAATGCCAACCGATATCAACCCTCCTTCGTTTAACGAGGCGCCCTACTATTGCCCGAACATTGAAAAAATCATTGAACCGTCACATCCCTTCTCGCCGCGAAATGACATGTCAGGAATGACCGATCGCGATTATTCAACGAGAACCTCTCGCGTAATGCGCAGAGCCGTTCAACCGAACTGTAATGACTGCATGCTTTCCTACACGGATTATAACGCAGACCGCGTTAATCAGAGCAATTGTCAAATACAAATCGCACCTCCACATGCAGACATGAATCGCTACCGGGCGGCAGTTCCAACCGTTCAATGCGGTATTGTGCCGGTGGATATTCTGGCGTTCCGCGAGCGCGCTTTTAATAATTGTATGATGCAGCGCATCAACTGGAATTATAACGCATGGATGGCGCAAGGTTATCCCCCGCCTGCTAGCTATAATCGTTTTGGCGAGAATGTTGGCGTGTTTAATCCACCATGTAAAACCCGCTACTGGGAAACCGATGGCCCGGGGCAATGTCCTGTCCGCATGAGTATCCAGCAATGCTGCCGTATTATTACTAAGGATGTGGTACCCGCGAACCTGCTCAAAATACGCACCTGTGAAGGCTTAATGCAAAAACGCAGGAGCAATACAGTACTTCAAAGCCCAACCTATATGAATGGCCGAAGAATCAACAGTTTTAACCAAACGGTTAGTGATCCGCGCACGCATATCACCCTCAATCAAGGCGCTGAATATAATGAGCCGCTGCTTGGCATGAAGAGCCGCAATGTAAACGTCATCGGAGTTGGCGAAACCCTTGCGAAGCGAATTACTGTAAAACTGAATGAACTGACTTGCAGCGGTACAGAACCGCCGCAATACCGTTTTGAAACCTTCTTCCCGCAGCATGTCAATCAGGAGCTGCCAAATCCAAACCCAGTACCCGGTCCTAACCCTTGCAATAGCAACTCGCCGCCACGCGAATGTTTCCATGGTAAAAAGATCGGTTCGAACCTGCCCTACATGCGCTGGTGGGATACCGGAACATCAGCTGGCAACCCCTATTATGGCGGTAGCCCGATTAATACGCTTGGCACCTTTGATGTCATCCTCGGTGTTGGCCGTGAAGATCGCGACACGGAAGCAGGCAGGCAGACCAAGCTGCTTTATGACAAAATGGATGCGCCGAGCGATGTCAAGACACGCGCCCAGACGCCGCAAGCGGCTCAGATGGGGCGTGTTGGTGGCTGGTCTGAGCTCAAGGGCCACCAGATGTGGACGACAAGACGAAACAATATGGCCTGTATTGGCCGGTATGAAAAAATGTTCAAAATGGGCGCGGCAGAAAACTTTGCTCTTGCCAAAGCTGGGGCTGGCTATACCAGCCGCGTTGGCGAGCAATGGCCATGGTCACTGGGCTGGCGCGGCTATGTATCAGCAACAAAACCATTGGATACCTTCCCTAACTTTGGAGGATCCGCGCCTTCGACCATCACCGGTCTTGATAATGCGCTTCCGGGCGACATCATTGTGTACCAGCCACGTCGTTATGCGGTAAATAGCAGCGTTGGGGTACCATACGGCCTGCCGCAGATCTTCTACGTCACGGATATCGGTGGCTATGCCACAGCAGGTGATGTGATGCTACCTGATGATGCCGTGGTTTATTTTGACTATAACATTGGCAAGTTCCGTCGCGGAAACTATGGCAGTGGTGGTCCGGTTGTTTATCCGACACGCGTTTTTGTTCAAAGCTGGGATCAGGGTAAATTCCCAACCTCTACTGGCCTCAGTATTTCGTGGGGCATGGGGCCAGAAAAAACGATCTACAAATCTAGCGCACCAGAAAATTATCGAAGGGACATCTGCCGCGATGCGCCTGATGTAAACAGTAATTGGCAAAACAAGCCGGATCAGCGCATACGTGCATTAACGGATTTAGTCCCGCAAGGTACTCAGCCCATAAGCATGCAGCGTTACTGCCGCGATAACATGAATAAGGCCGCACTCAATTCAAGCACCTGCCTGACGCGCAATTGCCAGCCAAGCTGTCTGGATAGTGATTATAGTGCCTGCGTACTTCCTAACGGGGCCATAGACTGGAACCTAGTGAAGGTTTATCGCCCGAGTACGAATGTGAGGGCATGTACCGATTCAAACGTGGTAAGCACCTTAATTCCGCCTATACCATCGCCTCTTAATATTAACACGACCTATAACTGGCAGCAAACCTGGCAAACCGCAGCTTCAACAGCAAGTGGCGATGTCAGGCTCAACCTGCCGGATGAAACGGTGATTTATCAGGCGAGGACACAGTTGGTGCCGACCAATTTCTGGTCATGGTGCGTCAATGCCGGTTATGACCCACCACATCATTTCGTGACGGAATATAAAGGTGCAATGACGGGTGCTATTACTGATACGACCATGTGCGCGCCGTTGCCTTATGCTAGGGGCAGAGCGGACGGCCTCGCACGCGATTCCGGTTGTAGCTCTCGCCCGGACGAGATACATTTTCCTTTCCCAAAATCTCAGATTCGCTAGATGTATTTACTTAGGTAGGCTTCTGCAGATTCAATGCCTTGCGGATCACCAACATGCAGCCACGCGCCATCGTGAATTATGGCGCTTATCCTCGCTGGCTGTTGCTTAAGCGCTGCATCGTAGAGCACGTTAAGCGAAAAAATAGGTTCAACAGGTGCTACCCGTAACAACCGAGGATGCAGGAGCTGGATGCCAGTAAACACATAAGTTGCCGTGCTGTTTGCCCCTCGCCTTGTTAGTATGCCTTCGCTGAATTCAAAATCGCCCTTGCCATGGTAACCTATCGCCTGCTGAACAGGATGAAGAAGAAGCAAAACATCCATCGCATCATCCCGCCATGCATCGCGCAACCGCTTGAGGGCAGGCGCAGGACCATCAAGGCAGATTACATCACTGTTAGTAACAAAGAAGGGAGCATCACCAAGCATCGGCATGGCTTTACGCACACCACCGCCTGTTTCCAGAAGCACTTCTTCATGCGAAATATGCACACGTGGCGCACTGCGCGAAGCCACATGCGTTTCAATTTGCTCAGCAAGGTAGTGTGTGTTGACGACCGCCTCCTGAATACCAGAGTCTGCCAGCCAATCGAGCGTGTGGTCAATCAGGCATTTACCGGCCACTTCAATCAGCGGCTTGGGCTTATTTGCCGTAAGCGGCATCATGCGCTTGCCGAGACCGGCAGCCATGACCATCGCCTTGGAAAAACTGCTCATGCGGATAGCGCCAGCGATTCAGCATCGCGCTGTATTGTGATAATACCGCGCTGTGAATCAGGCACATGGCGTTTCATCCACAAAGCAAGCGGCTCCAGCATGGGATGCTTCAGGTCATGCCCCAGATGCCGCCAGACTCTCGGCAGGTAGTTAAGGTAATGAATTTTGTCATCGCGTGCGGCCAATCGTGTAAAAATTCCCACTATTTTACAATTTCGCTGCGCGCCCAGCAGCGCATAAGATGCCATAAAATCATCGTGATTGATTCGCATCGAATGCACATAGCGCGACAGAAGATGCGTCACGAGTTTTTCATCAACATCGCGCCTTGCATCCTCAAGCAGCGACACAATATCATAGGCAGGATCACCCAGCACAGCATCCTGGAAATCAAGAATTCCAACACGCTTAACTCCCGAGCGATTTGGCAGCCAGAATAAATTATCCGCATGGTAATCACGGTGGACAAAACAATCCTTGCGAAGCTTTGCATTGCTTAGCAGATCCTGCCAGATAGCAAGATATTCCTTTTGTAAGAGCGCAAGCGCTGAAGCATCGCATAGTTGGGGTAGAAACCAGTCAGAAAATAACTTCACTTCGCGCATAAGCAGCGCCTGATCATATTCAGGAACTTTAAGCCCTTGGCCCACGCGGCGACGCAGTGCATCGCCATGCCATTCAGCTAGCACATCCATTGCCGCTTCATAGAGTTCTCGCTCCGGTATGCGCTGTGTTTGACACAAAAGCGTAAATGAATCTCTCTCTAAATCCTCAAGCAATAAATACCCCTGAGCTTCATCTTTGGCATACATCGCAGGTGCGCTGAATCCTTGCTCACGCAACCACTCACAGACATGGATAAAAGGTGCGAGCGCTTCTCGCTCAGGCGGTGCGTCCATTAAAATAGCTGTGGCATCACCTCGCTTGAGACGTACATAACGACGAAACGACGCATCACCTGCCAGCGGCAGCAACTCAGCGCCGGCAAATTCTGTTGGCTCGAGAAATGCCAAAATACGCTGCTGTTGATGATCAGTAAGGCTCATGATGCACGCTTTCTTTGATCAAGATGATGAAGTACATCCATCCAGTAAGATTGTTCAGATGTTAAAGTCACTGAGCGATGTTGCTGATCGCCATGATGCTCAATGGCTAGATATAAGGTTTCATCCGGCAGTAAAGAAGAGGCAATGTCCGGCCACTCAATCATGCATATATCATTGGTGAGCGCCTCCTCAAAGCCAAGCTCTGCAAGCTCTTCTGCATGTTTAATTCGATAGAAATCGAAATGGTGCAACCGTTGCCCCAATCGCGTCTGGTAGGTTTGCTGCAACATAAAGGTCGGGCTTACCACTGCTTCAGTCGTATCGCAAAGCGCATGAATAAGCGCACGTGCGAACACTGTCTTACCCACACCAAGATCTCCTGATAGGGCAATAACCGATGGTTGTTTGATATAGCCTGCGATAGTTGCGGCTAGTTCGCCCATGGCCTGCTCATTGTCGATGATAACAACAAGTTTGTTAGTCGCGCTCATCCAGCCATGCCATTTGAATTGCTTCGAGTATCTTTTCATTGCATCCATTAGGATCATCATTAAATTCAGGAATAGATGTCACCCATTGCCGCAGGTCTGTGAAGCGAAGGTTCACGTTATCAGCGTCAGGATAGAGCTCTTCTAATCGAATCGCAATTTGCTGTATATCAAGCCAGCGCATAATGCTCCTTACGGTGTGGGGTTGGTCGCGGGTTTAGCAGGTGTTGCCAGGCCAGCTGTTTGAATACGAGCCTGATAATTTTCAATAAAATTACGGGTGGAAGTCAGCTTGCTGATCACCTCTTCGAAATTACGCGTGGTAAGAGCCATATCCGGCGAAGTCACGAACTCAAAGATCGGATTGTTAGGGTTATCTTTCATGAGGGGGCTGAAATAGTCACGCAGATAATTCAGCTGCGGCACATCATTGGTAAAGACGTAGGCTAGCGAGAGCTTTACCAACATTTCACTTTCATCAAGGGTAATCGGTGCGGTTGCATCTGCGCGTTGCTTAAGGAGGGATTCAACACTGGTAATCAGGCTTTTCCAGTCACGCTGCTGCCAGAAAATCATCTGGCGGATTTTTTCTGCATCAACGCTGTTATCCTGCCCAAGCGCCTGCATAGCACGATCAGGCTCACCCATGGCCGACAATGCTTCAGCCGTCAATCGATTGCGGTAAAGCTTAAGGAGCAGCGGGTTTTCGCCATACATCGAATCCTCAAGCGCCTCTAGCGCATTTTTGGGTTTGCGATTTAGCAAATGAATACTGGCGAGGCGCGCGCCAACACGGCTGCGTTTTTCTTTTTCCACCTGAAATTTCATCTGATGTTCAAGGAGTGCCGTTGCCTGAGTAAGTAAATCAACCGATACCAGCCGATCAGCCAGACGCTCCACCAGCTCATCCCCGGTATTGCCGGTGGGCGCATAGCTGCGATACTCGTAGTAAAACGCTAGCGCCTCAAGCGGCGGTAGCGCATCAAACCCTCCTTCATTAAACATAATGATGAAGGCCTCCTGCATCTGGCGGTTCATCGTGATCGCAATCGCGGTATTTGGAAAAGATTGAATGGTTCCATGCCATACACGCATAGCATTGAGATAATCTTTTCGTTCGTTGTAGATGTCACCAAGAAGCTTTAATACCTGCATCTCAAGGTTATCGCCATGCCAGCCAAGCCGAAGTCGCTCAAGTCTATCAGCAGCTTCAAGCTTGGTGAGCTTAGTGTTATTCACACCCCAGATAATGCGAGCGAACTCCGCATTCGCGCGAATAAATGGGCGGTTAAAATCTTCGGCCAAACGGTCGAATGTTTCGAGTGCATCTTTTTCCTGGCCCGTTTCAAGGGAGATCTTTGCCATGAGGAAGTTGATATAATTACTGACAGCTTCAATTTGAATTTCCTGCTGCAATGAATCAAAAATCTTCAGCGCGGTATTATATTCTTTGGCTGCAATGGCGCGGTCGGCAGCAACAATAGCCAGACGCTGGCGTAAGATTGGTGGGTACTTGCTGAAATAGTCTGGGTTTAACGCCAGATAATCATAGGATTGATCACTATTGCCAAGAAGATCCGACAGCACACTACGCCAGAAATCAATTTCCTTGTTATTGTTAAGCTCAGAGGCATTAAAATCGCGCGAGGCCTCGACAAAGCGACCCATCAGAAAATTCGTTGCGCCACGAAGCGCAGAGAGTTTGCTACTGCGAAAAAACGACGGATTAACACGATTAATTCCCTGCAGATGCGCCAGCGCTTCTGGCGCCATGCCAATGCTCAAATAATATTGTGCTAGCCGCAAACGAACTTCATTAGCTTCCTGCGGTGTCTGCGCTAGAGCGATACGGTGGAAAAGTGCATTGGTGTAAAGCCTGGGATTTGTACCCTCATCAATTTTCCACAAGCTATTAGGAAACAAGGTCGCGGTCGCCAGCGATGCGCTCGCCACTTTTTGTGCTTCAACGGCTGGCAATCCCGGGGTGAGCACAGCACCACCCGGCATAGAAATTCTTAGGCCATTGCGAAGCGGAACAATGCTTACATCATCGGCTTTCTTGACAACAGCAAGGCCTTGCACTGTTGGCAACAAGCTGAACTGCACAAAATCACGCTTGATTGCAAGTCCGTGGTCAACCCCATAAAATGGCACCACGATCATACGATCGCCAATCTGCGGATCAACAACCGTCACCGGATCTGCCGCATCAAGCAAAGGGATAAAGACATGCGCTGGCGCTGGCGGCTCGGTATTCACAACAACACTAACTTCTTTAGCGAGCTCATGTTTCTTGGATGTCAGTAAGATCGCCCAATCAAGACTATCCGCCTCCTCCTTGTTCACCTGCATGTAGGTGCCATCATCAATCGGCATCCGCACGATGGAAGCACGGTTTGATTTAATCAGCTGCGCTTTGCCTACAACCGTACGCGGCAGCTGGTCAAAATCGGTCAGGTCAACAGGCATCGCCTTGTTGAACACGATCCACAGATGACGGTTACGAATAAAGGCTGCAAGCGCCACACGCTCGGCAAATGGCAGGCGAATCACGGCGCTGTCAATCGCTGCGGATACATTAACCTTAACCATATCGGCTTGCGGCGCAGTAAGTTTGATCTCAGAGGCGGGCTTTGGATCGCTATCCCCCACCAGCGCTGCGCCTGCTTCAGGTTTTGTCAGCTCAACCGGCGCTGGTGGCGGCGCCTGATCAGGCTCACCAGCTGCTGGCGATAGCTGTGCCAGCGCGCTGGCCTGCTCCTCACTGGCGCCATACGCCACCTGCGGAGCAACCGTTTTCGCAGGCACAGAGGGAGCGATTCGGGCTTCCTGCGGTGCTTTCGGTTTGATTTTCGCAAGCAAACGACTTGCTTTCGGATCAACCCCCAGTAAATCCACGCCGTTAATGCGATCACTGACAAAAGTGCGAATACGGTATGGCTTATTGAGCGACAACACGATCGTTTTACCATCCGCCTTGCGCTCGGCATGCGTCACGTAGGGGCTAAGCTGGCTCAGCAATGTCGCCATATTCGGGTTAGCTTTTCGGTCAAAACGAATGGTGAGCTCTTTGCCACTTGCGCTGGCTCTAAAAAAAACAGTTTGTGGCCATTCGAACGTGATGCGGGCATAGTCACGAATCACCGCACCTTTGACATTCGGAACGCCAGTAGATGCCGCCACCGCACCAAACGGCGTAGCAAACACAGCCCACCAAACAAGTAAGCCACTGATGATTAAAGTTTTATTTTTCATGATTCACAACGCAATACTATGCGAAGCAAATCCTAGGCCAGAGGGAATAATTTACAAGTGATTAATGGATGGAAAAGAGAAACAGAAACTCGCCATGCCGAGGCAAGCGCGCAGGAATGGAAAGCAAAAAAAGAAGCGAACACAAGAGCACACAACCTTTTTAATAAGGGCTCATTCCAAATATATTGTCCGGCAGGGTGGAGTTTATTTAGGTTTTGCCGCCCATGCTGGCAAACAGCGCATCAATATCCGCTTGACTGGAAGCCTGGTTACTAAGCTGCGGGCCATTCATAAGCGCTGAATCACTCATCGGATCCGGCTTCGTCTCCTGCACACTGCGCATCAGATCTTCGTCATTACCGAACAGCTCATTGAGTTTACCAATGCGCTCTTCAATATTCTCAAGCAATTTAATAACCTTGCGAATACGCTGACCAGTAACATCCTGAAAATTACATGCTTCATAGATACGCGTGGTTGCATCGAGAATCTGCTGTTCTTTCTCACCGCCAATGCCGCTGGCATTATTTGAAATCGTATCCACGGCATCCATAATATTATTGGTGGCGGATTCCGTGGCCTTGATCACTTCATCAAGATGGGCAGAGGCATCAACAATTGCTGGCTCTGCGTTGTTATTCGTAGCGATCGAGAAAATTTCTTTTTTGGCATCCTGAATGTATCTCGCAAGACGCGCAATTTCCTGATGCATAAAGCGATCGGTATTCGAGCCCTGCCCGCCGAAATGCTGAGCAATTTCTTCAAACATACCGCCAAGATCTTCCAGCGTGATCTCTTTTTTAGATTGCTTGAGTTCAACGATGCTTTTCAGCAGCGAATGACCCAAGCGTGCCTGCGCGTCGCTCATAAACCTACTCCGTTTTAGAATTCACCGAGCACGCTAACCAGCTTGGTTTTGAGCGTCTCTGCATTAAATGGTTTCACGATGTAGTTGCTGACACCGGCTTGCTTGGCTGCAATCACGTTTTCTGGCTTACTTTCTGCCGTCACCATAATGAATGGCAGCATCTTGAGTTTCTCATCCGCACGAACATGCTTGAGTAAATCCATGCCACTCATTGGTTCCATATTCCAATCGGAGATCACCATACCATATGGTTTTTCACGAAGCTTCTGAAGCGCTTCAGTACCATCAGCCGCCTCTTCTGTGTTATCGAAGCCGAGCTGCTTGAGTAAATTACGTACGATACGTCGCATAGTGTTATAGTCATCAACGACTAAGATGAGCATGGATTTATCAACAGGCATATAAACTCTTAAAGAAATGTTTGGTAATCCAGTTAAACTACAGCAACTTTTTTAAGATAGGGTTAAGCCGGATCGTGCCAAACTTAATCAAACATTAAGCCAGACGCTTGAAAACCAGGCTGTGTCTGGCTATATGAGATCCATGTTTAAGACAGCACTGCTTTTATCCTTTATTACGGCGCTTTTCGTTGGCGTTGGTGCGATGATTGGTGGCACCAGCGGCATGATGATGGCACTCATGTTTGCAGTCATCACCAATACAATCTCTTACTGGTTTTCCGATTCGATTGTCTTGAAGATGTATCGCGCTCGCCCGATTGATCTGACGGCAAATCGTGAGCTATATGGCATGATTCAAGAGCTTGCTCATCGCGCTGAAATACCGATGCCCAAAGCTTATCTCATTGACTCCGAACAGCCCAATGCTTTTGCTACCGGCCGCAGCCCTGCCCACGGCGCTGTTGCTATCACCACCGGACTTGTCCGCGCACTTAACCAGCGTGAGTTAGCGGGTGTGATCGCACATGAGCTGGCGCACATTAAAAATCGAGACACGCTGACCATGACAGTGACCGCAACGATTGCCGGTGCGATTAGTACGCTGGCGAATTTCGCTATGTTTTTTGGTGGCCGTGGCAGCAGCGATGGTGGGCGCAGCAGCCCACTGGCAGTAATTGCCATTGCACTGCTTGCTCCTTTCGCGGCCATGCTCGTCCAAATGGCGATTTCACGCACCCGCGAATACAGCGCAGATGCAACCGGCGCGGCCATCGCGCGCGATCCTTTGGCGCTAGCCTCGGCACTGGCAAAAATTCAAAATGGCGCGGGACGTATTGATAACATTCCAGCCGAGAGAAACCCGGCCACAGCGCATATGTTCATCATCAATCCATTGCATGCTTACAAAGTTGACAATCTGTTTTCGACCCACCCAAGCACAACCAACCGCATCGAAGCCCTGCAGGCAATGGCCACTGATTATCCTTCGGCGCCAGCAGTCAATGAAGAAGGCGCGAATGAAGCCACCAAGCCAGTCAAGCGTGGCAGTTTTAACTTTTAACCACCAGACTAAGCGGCAGTAACGCCGTCAACAAAAAAACTGGACATAGAAAATAAAAAAAGCTTGACCATCTTTGCCCTTGAAGCGCGGGTCAAGTTTTTCTTATAATCATAGGCGTTGTATTGTTGTTTTGTGTTCCACATGTTGCGATAGGGCAACATTAAGCTAGAAAGGTTCACGTTATCATGTCTGTTCATGCCCATATTGATTCCCTCGCCGAAAAACGCTCACAGATTAAGGAGCAAATTGCAAAAGAGTCTGCGCGTCCTGCGCCCGACTTCCGCGTAATCACTGATTTGAAAAAGCAAAATCTGGCGCTTAAAGAGGATATGCAGCGCTTACTTGCCGCCCTTTCAGACAGCCCCCAAGAAGCTTCTTCTTAAACCAAACGCTTGACCGCTCCATAGGTTCAAAAAACCCGAAACAGCCTGTTTCGGGTTTTTTGTTGTGATTAAGCTTGCCAGGATATTACCTTATTTTTAACGATTTTAGCCTATGTCTTGGACATGCTAATGGTCTTGCTAAAAAGAACGTCACATCTTCAGCTGCTGCTATTCTGCAGCCTTGGTTCGTCTTTCGCGCAGGCACAGCAAACCATAATTCCCTCATCTGCTGATCCGGTAAAGGCAGCCGAACGTTTTCAGGATAATCCCTTTGGCAACGACAATGCCGATCCTTTGTCGTTTGAAAAAAAGGAAAGTGATTCAGCGCCTGGTGAATCGGGTCGCTTTGTTCTGGGAGGCGTTAAAATTCAGGGCATGACGACCTATAAACCTGAGCAATTCACTTCCGTCTATCAAGCCATGCTCGGCAAAAGCATCGGGAAAGAGGATGTTGACCAGATCGCAGCTTCGATTGGCCAGCACTATAGAGATAATGGTTATGCGCTCGCGGTTGCTTACCCACCCGAACAACGGTTGGTTGATGGCAGCACACTGGTAATTCAGGTCGACGAGGGGCGAATCGGCGCGGTGACGTTTCAGGGCGAAACCCCTTCAGATAACATTCACCAGTTTTTAAAGCGCCATATTGAGAATATTCGTAGCGAGGTGCCGCTGCGTAGTGAAACGCTCGAGCGCCAACTGCTTTTAATCAACGATTTGCCGGGCAATGTGGCACGCACCGTACTCAGGCCAAGCGCAACTGATCCGGGCGCAACTGACCTCGTGATTTATTACGTACACAAACCCTATGATGCGATGCTGGCAAGCGATAACCGTGGCTCACGCTTTCTTGGACCATGGCAGCACACGGTGATCTTGGCAGGCAATTCTGCCATGGGCATGGATGAACGCATAAGCCTTCGTGGCATCACCTCAAGCCCTAGCGACGAACTTCGCTATGCTGATCTGCAATATCTTCAGCCGCTCAATAGCAAAGGCACCAAACTTTTGGTGTTAGCATCACACTCCAAAACCAAGCCAGGTGAATCCCTGAAAGCGCTTAATGTGCAGAGTGACTCTAATTTTGTTCAGGTTAAAGCCATCCACCCTTACCTTCGCAGCCGCACAAAAAATGCCTACATCCGAGGTAGCGCGGACCTTCGCAATACCATCACCGATTTTGGTACAACAAACTTTACGGATGATCGAGTTCGTAGCGTCAGATTGGGCGGCAGCGTGGATCGCTCAAGCGATAAATCCGCGACACTCGTTGACTCTGAAATCAGCCATGGCATTGATGGGCTGGGCGCAACAGATGACGGGTTGGGTCGCAGCACCCAGAACGGCGAGCATAACTACACCAAAATCAACATCGATTTATCCCATAGCCATTTGCTATTTCAGAATACCTCAGTTTTACTAACTGGCTCGGGCCAATACGCATTCAACAGCCTGCTCTCCTCTGAACAATTTGTCTTAGGTGGCCCTGTTTACGGAACAGCCTATGACCCCGGTGAAATAAGTGGTGATCACGGCATCGCGGGCAAGACCGAGCTTCGCTACGGCGAAACACTTGGTGACACACTGGTTCATTCATATCAGTTTTATAGTTACTACGATATTGGCGCTATATGGCGCAGAAAGACTATTGGCAACGTACCGTCACGCGAAAGTCTTGCGTCTTCCGGCATAGGATTAAGGATTGGTCTGGGAGAGAAAATATCAACCAATCTTGAATATTCCATGCCATTGACACGTGATCTTGACTCAGATCGAGACAATAAGGGGCGCATTTACGGTGGTCTGACTTATCGCCATTAAATGAGCGTTAAAACGATTCGGTTTATAATGACCGCATGATTTCTAACGTCTCTAAGTTCTATTGGCTAGCCGCGTTACCCCTCACGATACCAACCCTATCACTGCTGAGCGACCGGCATTGGCTATCCATCCCGTTGGCGGTGCTGACATCAATCGTCGTTGCTATCGTGATCCGTCGTTTGCTTCACAGGCAGAAACATACAGCCACAAATTTTCAGGCTATTCGCATACAAACCAGTAGTGCCTATAGCCAGCTTGTAGCAACGGCAAAACAGCATAGCTATGAATCTCGGCAACTGGACAAACGCAGCGATGAGCTCACGGATAGTGTCATCCAAAGCGCAGCCTGCACGCATGAAGCACAAGCCGTACTGAGAGGAACCAGCGATCGCTTTAGCGCGATTATCGAAACTTCTGCGCGGCTTCGTCATGTCATTACCTCGCTGGAAGATCATAACAGCCAGGCGGAAAATGCTACCCGAAATATGCTAAAGCAATTACTGGATTTCAATGATGTTGCACGCACCATGGGTGATACAAGCAAGCATATGTCAGAAGCGCTGGATTTCATCACCTCTATCACCGAGAAGATTGACCTGCTCGCGCTCAATGCCACTATTGAAGCAGCACACGCCGGCGAAGCAGGCAAAGGATTCCTCGTCGTTGCCAGCGAGATTAAACAACTGGCGGAAGCGACCAGACGCTCAGCCACCAACATCGAACAGCATATTCAGGCGTTGCATCAGGCTGCGGGTAAAGCAGAATCAGTTGTAACTGAGGCTAGCGCCATGGCAGCAAAGGCACATGAACTTACCGAAAAATCACTCAGCAGCCTTAAGGAACAAAAAGAAGTGACGAGTTATATTGAGCAGGATATTCGCGATGCCAATGAGCGTGCCAATACCATTGTAGGCATGGTAACGCAGATCGCGGAGGCAACCGCGCGCAGCAATGCCGATACGATCGAACTGCGCGCTGCCGTAAGCCGCTTGCATCAATTAAGTATGAGCCTCGAGAAGGAATTAAAAGAACAAAACCAGTGGCTCCAGGCCGCCTAACCCAAAAAACGATTGTACGATGGTGCCGCCTACAGGAGTCGAACCTACGACCTACGCATTACGAGAGGGCATCGTCTGTAATGCTAATAACAACAAACTATTGCAAAGTTTTACACGTTCAAACTGTTGCGACAAGATAAAGCCCATTTCCCTTTGCAGGGAATTGTACCTTTTTGCCGCACTATTGCTGACACTGTGCTGACACGGAAATGAAAAAAATACAGACTATTTTCGGGCGGATGGCCCAGGAATGGTTTCTATTACTCGCTCCAAAAAACCAAGCGCTCTGTTTACTCCTCTTTTATTTCTCGCGTGGCCTTTTGTATGGCCGTTTTCCAAATGTCCAGTTTCGGATTTAATACGAGTTCTATCAAATGCCTTATACTGGAGCGCTTCATCTGGAGTGTCTCCGGTAACATCAATTCCTCGTTTTTGTCTTGCCCGATCATAAGCCACCTCATCAATAACAGATAGATTTCCATCAACAGCTAAAGCCATTAGCGAAGGCTTTTCCGCATTGTTATTCACCCTGCATGCAACATCGAATTGTTTTGCATATTCCGGCCAATACTCTTCAAATCCTCGATGCCGTCCAAGCCCGTCTAGAGGGAAAAACCGCTTACTCGTTCTTTTAAGTCGCTCCTCGCCTCTGGCAAAGAAAGTAGGAACATCTATATCGGGAGCTATAAGCAACGTTTCATAGCCTTGAGCTTTTGCTGCTTCTAAATTCTGTTCAACAACCTCAGGATGATCCATGTGGGATTCAACAATGATGGGATATCCTTCACGGCTGAATTTTTCTATTGCTAGCTGAGTAATTTTGGCCACTTCGTCTATAACAAAATTGTAACTATGTTGCCTTAACCTCGCCACTTCGTAATCATTTAAGTGTAGCTCTTCGATAATCTCTTTTTCGTAGGGAATATTCCGCAGCATGGAATATTCAGGTATAGCCGCTCTGATCTGCTCGGGGGTAATCTTAACGCTTACCCTCTCTAATTCCGGCTGTTGCATCAACAGGTGATTGATTGTTGATTTACCAGACAGGGGGCCTCCTCCGATAAATATAAGAAGGCAATGATAAGGATTCGGCTCTTTTGATGATGGACGTAATGATTCGACAACCGATGCAACGCGATTTTTCAGGTCACGCCTTTCCACATCGGTCCATACATCAAGATCGGCAATGTTATCGCTGTGAAGGATCTCTCCATCTAGCCATGCCCGAATCAACTGCTTCTTTCTTTGTTTAGAGTATTCCATATCGGCATAATTATACGACCATATCTGTAAAATTCATTGAATAAAAGCGACGCTTGTATAACAAAAACGCCCCAAGCTACGCATTACTGCCGACACCGTGCTGACACGAGTAAAATAAAAAAATGGTAGCCTTCATTAAATGAAGCATAAGCTGCTGGATATAAATAGAAAATGGTGCCGTCTACAGGAGTCGAACCTGCGACCTACGCATTACGAATGCGCCGCTCTACCAACTGAGCTAAGACGGCCGACCGATGGATCAGGGCTGCACTTCTAGCCAAAAATGGCTAGAAGTACAACTTAGATTTATTTCATCAGCAAGAACTCGCTGCGGTGAGGTAAGCGCGAAGCGATAGAGTGCGAGGAAACGAGTGTACACATTAGTACATGACGTTTACGAGCGAGACTCTATCGCAAGCAGATTGCCCACAGCAGCGAGTTCTATTAGGCTGCAGATTGTTGAGGCGGACGAGCGCTGCGCTGCCCGCCACGAAACGGACGGCGGCGGCGATTCTTGCTGCTGCCATTGCTCGGACGGTGATTCGCACCACGATGTTGCTGCGACTGCCCGCCGTGGTTGCCTTGCGGTCCACGCGGTGGATGTTTTTCATTAGGATTCATGAGCCGCTGAATCGCACGCCATTTGATATCATCAGCGGGCGTGATCAGGTTAAGCGCCGAACCTTCGGCCCCTGCCCTGCCAGTGCGACCGATGCGATGGATATAATCTTCCGGCGCTTGCGGCAGGTCATAATTGATCACATGCTCGATATGCGGAATATCGAGACCGCGTGCAGCAATATCGGTTGCAACCAGAATGCGGTATTTATAATCGCGAAACCCGTCGATCACTTTTTCGCGGCGGTTCTGGCGCAGGTCACCGTGGATCGCTTCTACCGTATGTTTTTCTTTGCGCAGGCGGGTGGCCATTTTTTCAGCGCCCCACTTGGTTTTCACAAACACAATGATCGAGCCGGTGCGAACCGCAAGCTGCTCCTGCAGCACGCTGTATTTCGCATCTTCGCGGGTATGAATCACTTCCTGTTTGATTTTTGCAATTGGCGAGGTGGTCGAACCAACCGACACGCGCACAGGATTATTCAGATATTTCGACGAAAGCTTCACAATGTTATCAGGAAGCGTGGCCGAGAAAAGAAGCGTCTGGCGCTGCGGCGGCAGGAACTTCACCACGCGTTCAATCTGGGTTTCAAAGCCCATATCGAGCATGCGATCAGTTTCATCAAGCACAAGGAAATTCGCATCATGCAGCATCAGGCTGCCGCGTTCCAGATGGTCGTTGATACGCCCTGGCGTGCCAACAATCAGACGCGGACGCGCGCGCAGCTGCTGGATTTGTTTCGGCATCGATTCGCCGCCGATGAGCAGCACGCTTTTAATGGTATTGTAAGGGCCAGCGGTGAGCTGATCGATCATCTCAATCACCTGCATCGCGAGTTCGCGCGTTGGTGTCATGACGAGCGCACTACCGCGTGGGCTGGCTAGCAGCTTGGCAACAAGGGGGATGCCAAAGGCGCCGGTTTTGCCGGTGCCGGTTTGGGCAGAGCCTAGAATGTCTTTGCCTTCAAGCGCCGGCGGAATCGCCTGAGCCTGGATTGGGGTTGGGGTGTTAAAATTGATACGCTTAAGCGCGTCAAGAAGGGGCTGGGGAAGTCCCAGCGAGAGAAAATCGTTCATGGCTTATCCTTTTAGCAGGCAAGCAACATGACCGGCTCGCCTCTTAAATAAAAATTTTATGTTATGATAATTTCGCTGCGGCGACTGAGCAAACTCAGCCGCCGCAGGTGAAATAAATATTAAGCTGCTTCGAGCTTAAGATTAGCAGCCGAGGTCTTGCCTTTGTTGGTGGCGAGATCATAGGATACTTTTTGGCCTTCGTTCAGTGAAGAAAGGCCAGCGCGTTCTACAGCGCTGATATGGACGAACACGTCGCCACCACCTTGATCAGGTTGAATGAAGCCGAAACCTTTGGTTGGGTTAAACCATTTTACGATACCAGTTGCCATGAGAAAATCTCCTTATTCATAGCGTTGATGCCTGCCCACTTTAGGCAAGCTTGATAAGAGTTCCGTCACCCGAAACCGGGGCACTCTTACATCAAACGCGAGGAGGAAAAGACCGTAGATCCGATAGTGTTTTTAAAAACACCCTGACCGTTTCCGGGCAGCCAAAACAAGCAACTTAAATAAAGAGTAATTCGAAAACTCGAGAGCATTATGCACAAAAATAAAGGGATAGCAAGGATTTTATCCTGCAACCTGCGGCGTAGCGCCCTGAGCCGCCTTTTGCTCGGCCATTTTCGCCTGCCATGCAGCGGGCGGCGTTTCAAGCTTGCAGCGCTTGGTTTTGCATTCTTTCTCAGGAACAGGAAGCGCAGCCTCATCACTTTCCTTGGCTTTAACCTGCCCGGTTGCCAGCGCCCATGGGTTGCTCTTCATCAACTCGACCTGACCAGCTAAGCGCTGCTGCATGTTTTTATTTTTTCCACCTAGTACGTCCTCGCGGCCGAGGAAATTGCCAATATTGGCAATCAACTCTGTCTGCATCTCTGGTTTTTGCTGAGCAATAATTTCTGCAGCCACGGAAATGACGCTATCTTCAGTGCTAATGTCAGATTTGATACCATGACCATGCCCTTTGGATGAGAGTGCGAGCAGCACCTCCCCAATGATGGTGTTGATGATGAAGCCCTTGCGCCACTTCAGTGTTTTGAGCATGGGAACGTCATTATTCTTTTTATAAGTTATAGAGTTTTTATAGGTGCTAAGCGTGTGACAAAATGTGCTTGCCATGTAGCCGAACGCCGCCACACGCAAAGGCTTCGATTGCACCCACTGCCAAACAGCGTCAAGACCATGTTTTTTAGGATCATCCGGGTCAATTTTTTTTTCTTTGACAAGAGCCCCTATCGCACCTGAAATGACCGTGCTGGTGCCAAGCCCAAAATCCTGCCAACCTGAGATCCTTAGATCTTTGATATCTTTTGCGCTGTAGCTTGGATGTTCCAGATGCAGTGATTTATTGAGCGCATGATGCCGCAAAGCAGATGTAGCAATGAGCCCGCCTGCCATAGCAGTAAAACTATTGCCGATTTCTGCGGGATAGGTTTGCAGAGTGTCGATGATTTTATGAAACACATCCCGCTTGTTGTTTTCGGTGACAATAGGAACTGTCAAATTCTGGTCAAAGTTAAGATTGTGTTCCTTAGTATACTCGATGAGCTTTTTAACTTGCTTGCGAATTTCTGCCTGAGACTGGGCGGCAGTACCCATCGCACCCATGGTGGCGCTACCCACAAAATAGGAAATGCCTGCGGCTACATCTTCTTTACGACCACCTTTATAGCCATACATGGCAAAGCATAAATCCGCCAGCATGAAGAAATAGCTGGTAGCACGCAGCGTTTGACTTTTAAATTTTTCCTTAAGGCTACGTGTGTCTTTCTCTTCCGTAAAAGACTGTGGACCCTTAACCCAGCCATTTTCAGAAAGCGACTTAATCAACGATTTTTCAAACCAAAAACCGCGCACTTCTAACGCCGGCTTATCTTCAAAGATCGTAGGAACCAGCGTATAACCTTCTTGCGCCAGTGTATTTTGTAATTTTAGTAGCTCTTTAGACGAGACCGCATCAGCCGCGTGAAGGTAGGCACGATTAGCACCGTTCTCCGACCTGCGGACAGTTAGCCTATCAATAATCTTAGATTCTTTAAAGTGGTAAACGCTCAATGCCTAAACCCTTTCCATCAGGTATAAGAATACCAATGAATGGCAACGAGTTACATGGGAAATATGTTACATTATTGTTGCAGGAATACGTCGCTGGTTGCTAGCCGCTAGCACCAAGCAAAAAAATATCCAAAAATGCTTTACTAACAATAGCTTGGAAATATGACGGTTTCACAGCCGACACACATCCAGCGACTAAAGATCAACAAACTGACGATTAGCGCTTCTCAGGATTCCTTAACTTGCTGTGGAACTGGCCATAGGCGAAATAAACCACCAAACCCGCAAGGAAATAGAATTTGAGTGTCCAGAACATTTCGCGCAGGCCATACATCAGGTAGCCGCAGCAAAGAATGCCAAGGATCGGCACCACCGGCGAGAACGGCACACGGAAAGGACGGTGCATATCCGGCTCGGTTTTACGCAAATACAGTACCGAGAAACAGATGATCGAAAAAGCAAGCAGCGTGCCCATGCTGACGAGATCGCCAAGCTGGCTGATCGGGGTCATACCCGCAATCACCGCCACCACAACACCTACCACCAAAGTATTGATGTAAGGCGTTTGGAATTTCGGATGCACCTTGCTGAAGGCAGCTGGCAGAAGGCCATCACGCGACATGGTGTAGAAAATGCGCGTCTGGCCGTAAAGCAGCACCAGCATTACGGACGAAAGGCCGGTGATCGCACCGATTTTCACGATGAATGCCAGCCAGCCGAGGCCGATAGCATCCACGCCCACCGCGATAGGATCTGGCACATTCAGCATGGTGTAAGGCACGATACCGGTGAGCACCAGCGCCACCAGCATATAGAGAATCGTACAGATGGTGAGCGACGCAATGATACCGATTGGCATATCGCGCTGCGGATTCTTGGCTTCCTGGGCAGCAGTAGAAACCGCTTCAAAACCGACATAGGCAAAGAAGATCACGCCAGCCGCACGCAAAATGCCATCATAACCAAACTCGCCAGGTTTTCCCGTTGGCTCAGGAATGAACGGCGACCAGTTATCGGCATTCACATAAAAGAGGCCAACCGCGATAAACAGTACAATCACCGACACCTTAATCACAACAATGACGTTGTTAACTGTGGCCGATTCCTTGATGCCGATAACCAGCAAGGCGCTTACAGCAAGTGCGGCAAGGAAAGCTGGCAGGTTGAACACACCCGTTGCCGCCGTACCGTCAGCCAGCGTCACCGGCAAGCCGGGCGCAGCAGCCCAGATCGGCGAAATCATAATCCCAAAATCCTTGAGGAAACTCACGATATAGCCCGACCAACCGACAGCGACCGTCGAAGCGGCGATGCCATATTCAAGCAGCAGCAGCCAGCCCATGATCCAAGCGAATAATTCGCCAAGCGAGGCATAAGCATAAGAGTACGCACTACCGGAAACAGGCAGCATGGAAGCCAGTTCGGCATAGCACAGCGCGGCAAAGGCGCAGCAAAGCCCGGCCAGTACGAAAGAAAGGATAATAGCAGGACCCGCATATTGCGCAGCGGCTTGCCCGGTCATCACGAAAATACCCGCACCGATAATTGCACCGACGCCAAGGCTGGTCAGGTTCGCGGCAGAAAGCGTGCGCTTCAGCTCGCCTTTTTGCGACTCCGCCTGAATCTGCGCGACTGGTTTTTTCATCATGTATTTAGAAAACGACATGGGGGTTCCTTTCGGAAAATTTGAATAAGACCGATACCACTACAGGGTATGGGTTTGTCTGTAAAACAAAATTTGGTTAACGCCATACAACTTTCCCCATCCCTAAATCTCGCTACGGCGAGGAAAGCGCGCAGCGATGGAGTTCGAGGAAACGAATGTACATCAAAGTACATGACGTTTCCGAGGGAGGCTTCATCGCAAGCAGATTTCCCGCTGCAGATAGAGATTTCTAAGCCCTGCCGGCAAAGCGGTTAAAGAGCAGGTCAATATCGCGCAGCATCTCGTGCATAATGTCGTCGCTGATCTTAAAGCCGTGGCGTAGCTTAATGATCGCTTCGCGCTCAGCGTCCAGCACCTCTTTCCAGATTTTATTTTCAACGGCAAGGATCGGGTGCTCGTCGTGGCGCTGCTGCTGGGGTGGCTCATGCGCATGGATGGGCGTGTAGGGGCCATCACCAAGTGCTTCGACCTTGTCAGCATAATGACTCACAATACGCTCAAATGCCGCCGATTGATGGCTGCCATCGCGCCGGAGCTGGTCAAGCCGCGCGCGCGCGGTTTCCGCCGCAATTTTGCGGGCAATCCAATGCTCCTGGGCCGCGCGCGTATCCTCATGGTAAACCATACGCACGCGCTTCAAAAGCCATGGTAACGTGAGGCCCTGAAAAATCAGCGTGAAGAGGATCACGCAGAAGGCGAGGAATAAAATCAAATCACGGTGCGGAAAGGGCGTGCCGTCAGCAATGGTTAGCGGCACGGCAAGCGCAGTTGCCAGCGCCACTACACCGCGCACGCCCACCCAGCCAATGACAAATACATTTTGCCACGCAGGGTAAGGATCTTTCGCGCGAATAGAAGAAAACAGCAGGCGTGTGCCATAAGCGACCGCAAACACCCACACAAAACGCGTGGCCACCGACATCAGTGAAATGGCAATGCCTAGAGTAAGCAGCGTCCCGGTATCGTAATCTTTGAGCCTACCCAAAAGCCCGGGGAAATGAAGGCCGATCAAAAGAAATACCAAGCCCTCCATCACAAAGATCACCATTTTCCAGATGGCTTCTGCGGGAACACGAAATACCGGCTTAAACACTTTGGGCGCGTACCAGCCAACGGTCAGGCCAAACGCCACCACCGCCAGCACACCTGAGCTATGCATGCTTTCAGCCGCAATATAAACCGCATAAGGCGCAAGAAAGGTACTCAGAATCTCCACCGACATTTCGCGGATGCGCGGAAATATGTTCATATAAAGCCAGCCAGTGAGCCAGCCAAGTGCAATGCCCGAAAGTACCATCCATAAAAAATGCATACTCGCGCCCATCAACGAAAAAGCGCCGGTTACCACCGCCGCCACAGCGAATTGATACATCACAAGTCCGGTTGCGTCATTGACCAGACTCTCGCCTTCCAAAATCGTCATCACACGGCGGGGCAAGCTGGTGTTCTTGGTCATAGAAACCGCTGCCACGGCATCAGGCGCTGCAATAATCGCACCGAGTACAAACCCTGCGGCAATCGAAATCTCCGGCTCCAGCCAGTGCATGGTGACGGCAACCACCACACAGGTAAAGACCACAAGCCCAACAGCAAGCTGCATGATCGGGCGTTTGTTTGCTTTGAAATCACGAAGTGACGTAAAATACGCCGCTGAAGTGAGCAGTGGCGGAAGGAAAATCAGCAAAATAAGTTCTGGCGGAAATACAAAATTACCAAACGCTGGAATGAGGCCAAGCCCTATCCCTGCCAATACAAACGCAATAGGATTGGCAACGTTGATACGCTGCGCGATATACGCAACGAAGCATAACACCACGAGTAGTATCAGGAAAATTTCAGTCGTATTCATGCCGCCGTTATAAGACAGGCTGGCTTAAGCCGCAAGGCAGGACTCAAGGCTTCCAGCAATGCCTTCTATGAGCTGAAAATAAAGCTCTTTGCCTGGCGCGATGAGCGCGCCCTCGGGATCAAGCACGGCACTTTTAGCCTTAGTACCGGCCAGCAAATTATCCACTATGGCACTATCAAACTGCGGCTCGCGGAATACGCAAAGCGCACCATCATGTTTAATTTTTTCACGAATTTCAGTCATATGCCGAGCGCTTAATCCCCGCTCAGGATGAATCGTTAGCGAACCAGCCGCACTAAGCCCGTAACGCTTCTCGAAATACTGGTAGGCATCATGAAACACAATAAACGGTTTGTTTTTAAGTTTTTCCATGCGCCGCATCATATCCTGATCGAGCGTCTCTAGCCTTGTAACAAGTTTCGCAGCGTTAGTTTCATAGAGTTTTTGTTTAGCAGGATAGGCTTTAGATAATTTAGCTGAAATTTCCTGCACCATGATCATTGCATTTGCTGGCGACATCCAGAGATGAAAATCATGGCCTGCATCTTTTTTGTGGTCCGCATCTTCTTCGTGATGATGTTCGTGCCCATGTTCATGCGCTTCAAATCCTTCGCCCATACGGGCAGGCAGCAGCGTTAACCCTTTCGTATTGGCAAGCTGGATAAGCTGCACCGATGCATTTAAGTTCCCAATCGCCTTATCCATGAAAAGTTCAAAATCATTGCTCATGTAAAACACAATATCCGCCCCAGCGAGTGACTTCACCTGCGATGGCTTCAGCGAAAAACTATGCAACGATTCTTTACCGGAAAGCAGCAGCTGAGGCTGCTCAGTATCACCTTCCATGACCGCGCTAACCAGCGAGTGAATGGGTTTAATGCTAACCACCACGCCACTGGCAATGGCAGGCATAGAAATAAAAAGCAAGCAAGGCAGAATAAGTAAAAGGCGCATGCCCGCTCTATGTTACATTATAACAATCTTGTCAATACATCAGATCGGCGCGCAGGCCTTTTCAAGCCATTCGCGCTCATGCTTCGCCAAATGCTCATGATGCTGCGCAAGAACCCAGTCATGGTAGCTATTGAACCACGCAATCTCGCTTCCGGTCAGCAATGCATGCTCGATCAGGCGGCGGTCGATCGGCGCGCAGGTGAGCGTTTCAAAGCCAAGCCAACCCTCTGATTCCTTAGTTACCGCCACAAGATTCTCAATGCGAATACCATATTCGCCTTCCTTGTAATAACCAGGCTCGTTAGAAAGAATCATACCCGGCATGAGCGCCACGCTATCACCCGCACGCTTACTGATGCGCTGCGGCCCTTCATGCACCCCAAGAAAACACCCCACACCATGACCCGTTCCGTGATCATAATCGAGCCCTGCCTGCCACAGATATTGGCGCGCAAGACTATCCAGCTGGCTACCACTAGTGCCAGAAGGAAAGCGCGCTGTTGCAAGCGCAATATGGCCCTTAAGCACACGCGTGTAGTGATCACGTTGGTCAGGTGTTGCCTTCTGATTACCAATCAGAACGGTGCGCGTAACATCGGTGGTGCCGCCCCAATATTGGCCGCCGGAATCGAGGAGAAATAATTCACCCTTGCGAAGTGTGCGATCCGTTTTCTCAGTCGCACGATAATGCACAATCGCACCATTTGGACCGCTGCCAGCAATCGTATCAAAGCTTGGCTCAAGAAATCCTTCTGCCTGTTTTCTAAAGTTAAGCAGCTGATCCGCGATCTGGGTTTCAGTGACGCTACGCTTGTTCGTTTCATGCTCCAACCAACACAGCAAGCGCGTGAGCGCAAGGCCATCGCGCTTATGCACACGGCGGATATGATCAAGCTCTGTTTCGTTTTTCGTGGCTTTCGCAAGCTGGCAAGGATCATGCTTCTCAATCAGCCTTGCGCCGCCCGCAAGCAGCACCTCGCGATAAAACAAGCTTGCACTTTGCGGATCGAGCAGCACAGCCTTACCGCTAAATTCACTCAACGCTTGTTTAAGTTGCTGCGGTTCGCGCAGCGCCACATGATTGCCTAAATGCACACGCACCTCCGCACTCACGCGAGATACATCAATAAAAAATTGAACCTCGCCTCCTGCCGAAAAAATGATAGGCGCGAGAACGAGCGGTGTATGCACAACATCGCGTGCGCGAATGTTCAGAAGCCAGCACACACTATCCGGCGCAGTGATCACCGCAGCATCGGCGCCTAACTCAGCAAGTTTAGAAGCCATGCGCGCACGCTTGCTACTGCTGGCTTCACCTGCATAAGATTCTGCATAGGCCATCACCGGCGTTTTCGGAACTGGCGGCCTATCTAGCCATAAAGCATCCACAGGGCATGGCAGTGATTTTAATTCCACACCCGGAATAGACTGAAAGCGCTTTAACATCGATGCGGTAAAAAGCGCGGGATCATACGCGATGACGATTTTTTCACTCTGTAGCAAGGAGTTTTTTATCCACTCTTCCGGCTTCACATCCCCGCTATTAATGATCTCTACCAGCGCGCCATCCACTTCCGCACGCGCTTGCAGTGTATATCGCCCATCGACGAACAGGGCGGTTTTCTTCGCAAGCACAACCACAAGCCCCGCCGATCCGGAAAAACCCGTGAGCCACTCTACGCGGTGGTTGCATGCTGGCGGATACTCGTTCAGCCACTCGTCATGCACAGGAATGAGTATGCCGGCAACGCTTTCGCGCGCTATCCAATCATGAACTGCCTGTAATTTGGTTTTGGAATTCATCGCCCTACCCTATCACGAGCGCGCACCACTCGCCATGTACAAATCGTTTTTTGAGGTGAAGACCCTGCCTGCGATGGGCAGCCATTACCATATTTTCTTGGTGTGTGAGTAAGCCTGAAAGCACTGCCATGCCATTATGTGCGAGATTTGCTTTAAGCTTGGGCGCAAACGCCATCAGCGGCTTAGCCAGAATATTGGACACGATCAAATCATAAGGTCCGCGGCTCTGAACCTCAGCACCATCATAGCCGTCTGATACCAGAGCGCGCACGCGTGATGACACGCGATTAATGAGAGCATTCTCAGCCGACACACGCACCGCAACTTCGTCAATATCCACGGCCAGCACTGGCGCCCGCCATAGCCGCGCCGCACCAATGGCGAGAATACCAGAGCCACAGCCCATATCGAGAATATTGGTAAATCGCCGTTTTTGCGAAAGCCATTCGAGTGCTTCGAGGCAGCCGCGTGTTGTACCATGTTCGCCTGAACCAAATGCCGCGCCCGCCTCGACTTGAATGGGAAGGCTCGCATAAGGCGGCTTTTCCTTCACATGCGCGCCATGCACATAAAACCGGCCAATGCGCATTGGCGGAAAATCCCGCGCCACCTGCGCAAGCCAGTCCTGCGGCTCGACCATCACCACTGATAATTCCGGAAGCGGAATATGATGCATCGATGTGATAATGATCAGCCGCCTGCGAAATTCCTCCAGCTCCGGCGGCGCACCGCACAGTAAATCAAATGTCCAGATATGATTTTCTTCGTCTGTCTCAAACGCCGATACACTGATGACTAAATCCGAAAAAGATTCCTCGGCCATCTCCGCCGCCGCCTGCGGCAAACAAAAATTCACACGCCAGTAATGAGGGGATTGTGCGAAAGGATTGGAAGAGCTCATTATTATTTACCCCTGACGCCCTGAGCGCGAGATGATTCTATTTCCTGCAACAATCCTCTTGATTCGGAAATGATATCGATTGCCTTCGAAGTATCATCTAACATTTTCGCAACCATGCTTTGGGTTTCTTTGTTCTCGGGGCTGTCGTTGTCGCCTAATTTTTTACCATAGTCCAGTAAAGCTGCTTTTGCTTTTTTCTGACTAGCTGAAGCTCTTTCGTGCACTCGAAACAAATAAGGATTATTGATGCCCTTATTCGCTATACTTGCATGATAACCGTCAAGATTATAGCCTTCGGGATTATCCTTTTTTTCATTGGATTCACCCGGCTGATTGCGGCCGCGCCTGATGTTATCAAGCTTTACTTTCAAAACATCAGGCACGGACTCTGCCGCATGCCACCAGGCGTCCCCTAACGCGACGCGCATGTTTTCGATTTGCCTGCGAAGCTCAACTGCAGCTTCTATTGCCTCTTCATTGATTGGTCGGTAATCCGAATTTGGAAACTGGTAGCTTCCTTTTCCAAAATCAACGGCATAGCCCTGAAGTTCTTTCGCCTTCTTTTCTAACTTTGGCAGCGTTTCTAAAATAGCCTCCTGAACGCTATCGTCGGAAACCATGTCGCTTAGTGGCTTTTTCGTTTTTTTGCTAGCTTCAACTATCTCCTGCCATGCACTATCAATAGCCGTCATGATATCGGCTTTATTTTTTTCATTGTTTTGAATTATTAAAGATTGGATATCATGATCACTTAGAGCCTCATGATTATTTTTGGCAAAATCCACTAACACTTCCCAAAAAATTTCGCGCTCCAATCGTTCATCTGATTTCTTGGTTTTTAACTTAACATAGACCGCTATATCATTAGCTATGTCGTGTAGCTCATCGACACTGGCCCTGTAGTTTCTATCTAGTTTTCGAATAAGTTCTGCATCAGGTTTTTGATTCAGCCTGAAATAAAAAGTTTCTGATTGGCCTTGGCCCATTGCCGTTTCCATCCTTATCGTCGTCACAAGGTTTGGATGGCCATCCCTATCTTCGATATGTTGCTCGAAAAAGATGGGTTGGTTTGGCCCCATCTTAAGTGCCGTGCTAGGCTCCCAGTTGTTTATGTCCGTCATGAAACTACTCTTTGGTTATCATCAAAAGCCATTCTTCTTCACTCAGTACCTTCACGCCAAGCTCCCTTGCTTTCTTCAGCTTACTGCCACTATCTTCGCCAGCCACAACAAAGTCGGTTTTGCTGGATACAGAGCTTGCGACTTTTGCGCCGAGCCTTTCGGCCTGAGCCTTCGCCGCATCGCGTGAAACACTCGCAAGTGCGCCTGTAAATACCACGGTTTTTCCTGATATTTGTGACGTTTTGGTGACAATTTCCGCATCACGGATACGAAGCTCTGCGGCCAGCTTTTCAAGCAGCTCCACATGCTGGATTTCACCAAAAAAATCTGCAATAGCCTCAGCCACCTTGGGGCCTATGCCATCAATATTCTCAAGTGCATGCCTTGCCTCCTCATTTTCAGGAAGCGATTTCATCGCGTCAAACCAAGCAGCAAACGATCCGTAATGCCGTGCGAGTAGTTTCGCGGTGATATCACCAACGTGGCGAATGCCGAGTGCGAAAATAAATTTAGCAAGCGGCACATCCCGCGATCGCTCAATTGCCGCCAGAAGATTATCAACGGATTTTGCGCCCCAACCATCGCGCTGCTCAATGGCCATCTGGTGTTCAGAAAGCCGGAAAATATCTGCTGGGTTTTTAATCAGCCCGTCCTGCCAGAACGCTGTGATCTGCTTTTCGCCAAGGCCTTCAATATCGAGTGCTCCACGTGAAACAAAATGCCGCAGGCGCTCTACGAGCTGCGCGTCACAGCTAAGGCCGCCGGTGCAGCGCCGCGCCGCTTCACCCTCTTCGCGCACGGCTTTGCTGCCACACACCGGACAATGATCAGGAAAGCTATAACTAACACCGCCAACTGGCCGTTTTGTAACATCCACTGACACAATCTGCGGAATGACATCTCCTGCGCGTTGCACAACCACTGTATCACCAATACGAATATCCTTGCGCGCGATTTCGTCTTCATTATGCAGCGTCGCATTGCTCACCACTACGCCGCCAACCGTGACCGGCTTTAGGCGAGCAACCGGCGTTAGCACCCCTGTGCGCCCAACCTGAATGTCAATGGCCTCAACTAGCGTGATCGCCTGCTCGGCGGGGAATTTATGCGCAATCGCCCAGCGCGGCGCACGACCAACAAAACCAAGCTTTTCCTGAAGATCAAGCCGGTCAATTTTATAAACGATGCCGTCAATATCATACGGCAATGATGAGCGCACAGCCATAGTGTTTTCGTAATAGCCCATCAGGCCTTCCAAAAATGTTTCACGTGAAACATTTTCCAATGTCGTGAGTCCGAACGAAGCAAATTTTTCGTAAACTGCAGACTGAGTAGTGCCAAGCGGCGAACTAACCTCTCCCCAACCATGGATAAAATAACGAAGTTCCCGCGATGCCGTAATCGATGCATCAAGCTGGCGGAGACTACCCGCAGCAGCATTACGGGGATTCGCAAAAACCGGCTCACCGATTGTTTCACGTGAAACATTTAACGCAGCGAATGCCTCATGAGTCATATACACTTCGCCGCGAACCTCAAGCAAAGCAGGAGGCTTTCCAGTGAGTTGCAACGGTAGAATTGTCGCCAGATTATCGCTAACGTTTTCACCTTCCAGGCCATCGCCGCGCGTGATACCCTGAACAAAGCGCCCGTTTTCGTAGCGAGCAGAGAACGAAAGGCCATCAATTTTTCGTTCGCATATATAGTCGATTCGTTCCGCTTCAGGAATATTCAAAAAACGCCGAATGCGATCCTGCCAATCCTGAACATCTTCGGCACTAAACGCATTGCTGAGCGACAGCATCGGCACGCTGTGTTTCACTTTCGCGAATTTCTCAAGTGGCGGCGCACCGACGCTCTGAGTCGGAGAATCCGGCGTTTTCAGCTCAGGAAACTCGGCTTCCAGCGCCTCAAGCTCGCAACGCAACGCATCATACTCGCCGTCAGAAATCTCCGGTGCATCCTGCTGGTAATAGAGGCGGTCATGGCGGCGGATGATCTCTGCCAGCTGGTGCCATTTTTTTGTGACCTCATCTTTTGTCATTCTGAGCGTAAGCGAAGAATCTTTATTCATAGACAAAAGATCCCTCGCTATGCTCGGGATGACAACGCCAATTCATGCCGCCTGCTCCAGTAGTTTTTGCGCGGCTTTGCGAGCCTCCGGCGTGATGGTAGCGCCAGCCAGCATACGCGCCAGCTCTTCTTCACGCTCCTTCGCGCTCAGCGTTTTAACACTGGTCGTAACCTTGCCTGATTTTTCCTGCTTGCTGACTTTGATATGCTGCGCGCCACGCGCTGCCACTTGCGGCAAATGCGTCACCACCAGCACCTGCGCTTCTTTAGCAAGCGCAGCAAGCCTCGCGCCAATAGCATCCGCCACCGCGCCACCGGTGCCGGTATCGATCTCATCAAAGATCATCGTCGCGGTCTGGCTGCCCCCCGCCAGCGCCACCTTCATCGCCAGCATGAAGCGTGAGAGTTCCCCGCCGGAAGCGATTTTGGAAAGTGGAGCGAGCTCGGCTTTTTCGCCCTTGGTGACGTTAGTCGCGCAGGTAAATTCAACAATATCTAAGCCCGCTTCCGACCAATGTTCCTCACTCTGCATTTCGATCTTCACATGAAACTTCGTACCATCCATCTTAAGCGGCTTCAGTTCACTCATGACCGCTTTTTCAAGTCTCGTAGCTACAATCCTGCGCTTTTCTGAAAGATTTGTTGCCGCTTCAATCAGCGATTTGCGAGCCTCAGATTCTTTTTTTCTGAGGCTTGCCAAGCGCTCGGCCTGCGCCGCAAGAAGTGCAAGTTTATCATTCACCTGCTCTTTGAGCAGGACCAGCTCTTCAACTGGCAGATTATATTTACGGCCAGCGGCTTTCAGCGCAAAAAGACGCTCTTCAATGGCTTCGAGCTTCACCGGATCAAAGCTTGCCTCGCGGCCGATCGCCTCGAGCGATTCTTGTGCCTCATCCAGTAAACACGCCGCCTTATCCAGCGCATCCAGCGCTGAGGCGAATGACTCGCTGGAGGTGAGCGGTGAGCGCGTGAGCGTGCGCAGCACTGATCGAACACGCTGTGACATCGGGCTGGGAGATGACAGCTCGTTCATCGCCTCATTTAACACATCAAAAAGTTTTTCACTCTGCATCATGCGCGTGCGCTGATCGCTTAGTGACTCCTCCTCGCCCGCTTTAGGGTTAAGCGCTTTCAGCTCGCCGCGCATGTGGTTCAAATAGTCCTGCTCACGCTCAGCCTGCGTGATTTCGGCCTCAAGCGCCGCCACCGCACGCATGCACTCGCGCCATGCGCCATAGCATCCCGCCACTTTGGTGCGTTCTGTGCCAAGCTTGCCAAAACCATCAAGCAGATCGCGATGCACGCTGCGATCCTGAAGCCCGCGTTGATCATGCTGCCCATGAATCTCAATCAATAACTCACCAAGTTTTTTAAGCGCCGTGACAGTGACCGGCTGGTCGTTGACCAGCGCGCGGGTTTTACCATCGCTTGATAAACTGCGCCGGATAATAATCTGGTCGTCGGCTTCAAGCCCCAGCTCAGCAAGAACATGCTTGATATCGCTGCGACCAGCTATGTCAAACTCTGCGCTCACCATACCCCCAGCCTCACCGCGACGCACCAGCGCGCTATCCGCGCGCGCGCCTAGCGCCAGACCCAGCGCATCAAGCAAAATCGATTTACCGGCGCCAGTCTCGCCAGAAAGCACGCTAAGCCCACCATCAAATGCAAGCTCCGCCTGCTCTATCAAGACTATATTTTGAATGGTAAGGCGTCTTAGCATCCTTCACCTACGGAATAAGGGAATCCCACCATGAACCATCTTGGGCAGGTTGCGAGGCAGTAGCCTGCACCGACTGCCCCGTCATCAGCCTGTAGCTATCGCGATACCAGACGCTATCAGGAAAATTATGGCCAAGCACTGCCGCATAACGCTGCGCTTCCTCAGCTACGCCAAGCTTCAGGTAAGTCTCGACTAACCGGTGGAGCGCCTCCGGAACGTGGCTTGTCGTCTGGAAGTTATCGATGACAAAACGAAAACGATTTGCTGCCGCCAGATAATCCCCGCGCATTAAGTAATAACGCCCAACCTGCATTTCCTTGCCCGCCAGATGATCCACGGTGAGGTCCAGCTTGATCGTGGCATCGCGCGCATAGTCGGAATCAGGGAAGCGCCTCACCACTTCACGCAGCGCCTGCATGGCCAGCTCAGTCATTTTCTGGTCGCGGCCAACATCGGAAATCTGTTCGTAGTATGAAAGCGCAACCAAATAATAAGCATAAGGCGTGGATTCATCGCTGGGATGAAGCTTCACGAAACGTTCCAGGGTCGAAATGGCTCCATCGTAGTCATCTTGAAGATAACTGGCATAGCCTGACATCACTTGCGCATTCAGCGCCCATTTCGAATAAGGGTGCTGGCGCTCAACCTCGGCAAACGCAAGCACCGCATCTTTGTAGCTGCCCTCGTCAAACAAATCTTTGGCTTCGTTGTAAAGCTGCTCCGGACTGGAGCCTGTCGCTGTCGCAGACTTGCCTGCTTCACTCGCGGTTTCTGTATCGCTGCACGCTGAAAGGGCAAGCAAAAATAGGATGGGAATAAAGATAAGTTTCATGCCATCGGTTATAGCAACCGAACCTATGGCTTACAACGCTTTTTGCGAGCCGTCAGGCGTGGGCAGCAGCAAGCATGTCGGCCGAGGCGGAAACCGGCTGCAGGGCGTCATCAGCATGCACCATTACATAAGCCGACGGATCCGCAAACACCGCGCGCAGCAGCTTGTTATTAATGCCATGACCAGGGCGAATAAAATGAAAAGACGCATCGATGCGAACGCCTGCAAGATAGAGGTCTCCTATGCAATCAAGTGCTTTATGGCGAACGAATTCATCACTAAAACGAAGGCCACCCTCATTGAGAATGCGCTCCTTACCCACAACAATCGCGTTATCAAGCGAGCCGCCAAGCGCAAGACCAGCCTTGCGCATCGCATCCACCTCATGCTCAAAGCCAAAGGTGCGCGCGCGCGATAGCGCCTGTTTGAAGCTTACATCACGAAAATCATAGCGCGCCGTTTGCCTCTGGATCACCTGATCATTGAAATCAATCGTAATATCAATCACCGTACCTTCATCGCCTTCTTTGTTTGGCGATATCGAGGCTATGCTGCCACCCTCACTTACCTGCACTGTCTTCAGCAGCTTCATGATTTTGCGGGGTGCAGCAAGTGTTTTTACACCAGCGCATTCCAGCATAAACGTGAATGGTTCCGAGCTGCCATCCATGATCGGCACTTCCGGGCCATCCAGCTCGATCAGCACGTTATCCACACCCGCGCCCCATAGCGCCGCCATCAAGTGTTCAATCGTCGAAACACCCACACCATGCTGATTGCGAATGGTTGTGCCAAGGCGTGTTTCCGCTACGAGATTGTATTTTGCAGGAACACGGGCATGCTCCGCCGGAACATCCAGACGCTTAAAAACAATACCATGACTGGCCGCTGCAGGCATTAAGGTCAAACGAACATCTTTGCCGCTATGCAGGCCGATTCCTACGCAGGTGATGGGGTTTTGAAGTGTGGTTTGCTGGTTCACGTCCATGTCTTTCACTGGTTTATATGACGGCAATCTACGAATAATGAGCGTGTTTTTCAAATCACGCTTTATTACACTTTGTTACACTTAAAACCACGCCAGTTCAGCAGGTTAATGAATGAATAAACTCTAAATTTTTTGAAGCATGCTTAACGTTTCACGCGGACAGGCAATGACATCCTCTATTTTCGGTGTCATACCAAAGTGGTAAGGCGCGAGCTGGTAGCGACCGCTATCCTTATTTCCAGCGGCAAAATAGTAAAACACATAGCCATCTGGGAAAAGCGACATAAACGTCTGCTCATCTCCAATCGAGCTCCGTGTCGTTGGTGTTAATTCGACGATCAAAAGCGGGCGGTGCTTACTGAGCGTTTCTTTCAATCCGCTCAGCACTTGTTTTTCAAAACCCTCCACATCGATTTTGATGATCGAAATATTGGCCACGTCACGCAGCACATCATCACCACGGCGCACCTGAAGCATCCCCAATAATTGGTTATCTGCCTTGTGATGCGCCTGGAATGAGGCCGCACCCAAATTCGTCTCTGGAGCAGCGTAAAATGGAAGGGTTTCGTCTTTCTCACCCAGCGCCACCTCATGCAGCGTAACATTAGTAATATGATTGAGGATAAGATTATCCTTCAACTGATTCCGCACGCGCTCAAACGGCTCGAAAGCGATCACGTGCTCCACCAACCGCGACATGAAAATCGTGTGATTTCCTGAATTCGCGCCAACATCGACATAAACAAGCAACTGGCCAGATGACGCCAGCCTGCCCGCCATATCACGCAAGAAACGCAGCATGTATTTTTCATGCGCACCACAAAAATAAACCAGCCGGTCAATGTAATTGACGATATTTCCAGTAAATTTAAGTTCAAGCCCCTTACCGTAAAAATCGCAGGTAAAAGCATAGTCCCTGAGCATGTGCGGACAAAGCTGCTTAAGTAGCGAGCGGCGTGTTTTATATGGCAGCCAGCGCTGTTTTGAAAGCCAAAGCGGCAAGGCGGCAATAGAAGGGTTAGAAGGCATATATGCTGCCACGCTGAGTTTAGAGCAATGTTTCTCGGGTTGAAGGAGACCCCGGATATTTGCTTCATAAACTCCGGGAGACAGAAACCTAAGCGCTATAGCTTACCGTCAGTTCGCCTGACGACGCAAGAAAGCAGGGATATCGAGATATTGCTCTTCTTGGCTTTGCTCAGGCTTACGCTGCGCCGCTTCAGCGACACCGCCACGCTGCACCACCTGCACACGTTCAACAGCATCTTGCGGCTTAGCGGAAAAAGCACGACCTACATCAAGCGCACGCTGCAAAAACCCACGCGATGATTGCTGCTCATCACGAATTGGTAATTCGCGCTGAGGTTCGCGATGCGGAGCATAGGAAGATGGCGCGACCGACTGCGGCGCAAAGAGATCCGGCGTCGCATTCTGCGGCTGAGGCGCGCGCTCTTCAGCACGAAATTCACTGAGACGCTGCGGCATCGGCGCCTGTTCAGTTTCACGCTCTGCTACTTGCTGGCGAGCGGGCTCCTGCCTAACAGCAGGCTCTTCCTGACGCTCCATACGTACAGGGCTTGGCATGCGCTGCTCAGCCGCGACCTGTGCAGGCTTTGGCAGCTCGCGCTGCGGTGCTTCAAAACTTGCCGCACGCACCACTGGCTGAACTGATTTTGTCGGCTCCACTTTTGCACTGGAAGCAAAGCTGTAAGGACGCTTAGGCTCATTAAAAACATTTTGTTTCTGCGGCGTATGCTGAGACATTGACTGCGCGTCAATGCCCGTTGCAACAACAGACACGCGCATCCTGCCCTGCATATCATCACCAAATGTTGAACCAAAAATAATATTGGCTTCAGGATCAACTTCCTCACGAATGCGATTAGCAGCTTCATCAACCTCAAACAGGGTCATGTCGCTACCACCTGTGATATTGATCAGCAAGGCACGAGCACCTTTGAGCGAAACATCATCGAGTAGCGGATTGGAAATCGCCGCTTCTGCTGCTTCCACTGCACGCCGTTCACCGGTGGCTTCACCAGTGCCCATCATGGCTTTGCCCATCTCCTGCATCACGGTTCGTATATCGGCAAAATCAAGGTTGATAAGGCCAGGCTTGACCATCAGATCAGTAACACCACGAACGCCAGAATGCAGGACCTCATCGGCCATTTTGAATGCGTCAGAAAACGTGGTTCGCTCGTTGGCAATCCGGAACAGGTTCTGGTTGGGAATCACGATCAGCGTATCGACATAATCCTGAAGTTCCTTAAGCCCAGCTTCCGCAAGCTTCATGCGATGCGAGCCTTCAAACTGGAATGGCTTGGTAACCACACCAACCGTCAGCACGCCCTGCTCCTTGGCAATACGCGCCACGACAGCCGCAGCACCGGTACCAGTACCGCCGCCCATACCGGCAGTGATGAACACCATGTTGGAACCTTCGATATGCGCGGCGATTTCCTCGCGCGCTTCTTCTGCCGCTGCACGGCCCACTTCCGGTTTCGCACCGGCGCCAAGACCTTTGGTAATGCCTGCACCAAGCTGAATGGTGCGATCGGTGAGCGAATGATCGAGCGCCTGCGCATCCGTATTCGCCACGACAAAATTAACCCCCTCAAGATTGGCGGCGATCATATTATTGACCGCATTACCGCCAGCGCCACCAACACCAACAACTGTAATCGTTGGGCGCAGAATTTCATTCTTCGTGGGTAGATGCAGGTTGATCGTCATACGTATTGTCTCCCTATTCGTCGTATGGATACCGGATATGGAATAATTTATCTCGTTTTACCACTATATTTAGTGGTTTGCACGAAAAAAAAATCGCAACTCAAGCAAGCGTGTTCAAGAATTTAAAAATTCTCTCTGAACCAACTCACCACTTTTTCAAAACCAGCAGTAAGGCCGGTGCGGCGCCGGTGAGCTTCGAACATCTGTTCTTCAATTGGTTTCTTGACGGCGTATTCAATCATCCCCAGCACCGTGGCAAAAGCAGGGCCACTCACCGCTTCGGCAAGACCAGGAAGAGAACGCGGACGCGCCAGGCGCACCTGCTTGCCAAGAATGTTGGCCGCCATTTCGCGCACACCAAGCAGCTGCGACGCACCGCCCGTAATCACCACGCGCTTACCAGCCATACCGGCGGCACCACCCACCTCGATCTTGCTGCGGATCATTTCAAAAATCTCTTCAATGCGCGGCCGGATAACCCCCACGAGCATTGAACGCGGCAATGAATTAATCTCGCCATCATCTTCTTCGCCAAGCGGCGGCACCTCGATCATCACCTGATCGTCGCTGGCGGTTGCCATAGCGCTGCCATGCAAGGTTTTCAGGCGCTCGGCATGGGCAAGGCTGGTCGACAGCCCGCGCGCGATATCGTTGGTGACATGCATGCCACCAATCGGGATTGCATCGGTGTAAATATTCTTGCCACCGGAAAATACACAAAAACTGGTGACACCGCCGCCCATATCAATCAGCGTCACACCAAGCTGTTTTTCGTCTTCTTCCAGACACGAAAGCGCAGACGCATAGGGCGATGTGATGTACTCATTAACATCGAGATGACAACGCCCAACGCAATGCGCCAGATTGCGCGTCACACTGGGAAGGCCAGTGATAATATGCAAATCCGCACCGAGTTTTTTGCCATACATCTTTCGCGGATCGCTGATGCCCTTTGCTCCGTCCAAGTAATACGACACCGGAATAGAATGAATAATATCGGACTCACTATGAGAGATCGATGCGCGCCCCTGCTCAATGATATCCATGATATCGCGGTCCGTCACCTCTTCGCCCAGCATGGTCATTTCCACCGTGACATTACGCGACGTAATATTGCCGCCTGACAGCGACACGGTGATATGCTCAATCGTCTCACCAGCCATTTGTTCAGCAGCATGCACCGCCGATACAATCGATGCCTCTGCTTCAGCAAAATCAGTGATCACGCCTGAGCGAATCCCCTTGGAAAGCTGGTGGCCGATGCCGACAATACGAATCTCGCCGGCCGAATCAATATGCGCAATAAAGCAGGCAATCTTCGACGTGCCGATATCCAGCACCGCAAGGCTTCCCACCCCACTTTTACGAAGTGTTTTTTTGTCTTTCATAGCGACGGACAAATATCAGCTGTAGTTAAGTTTCCTTGGCACCCTCCGCATTCACGTCAGGCACCTCCTCTGGAGACAACTTAATAAACAACCTGCCCGCCACGCGCAAGTCAATTACATGCACATTACGACTAAGAAGCTGCTGCGTTTCTTCGAGCTCAGCGAGCTTATTCCATGCGCTCATGGCATCATGCTCCGGTAAGCGCACCTCTAACCCGTTCTTTAAACGGATGTTCCAGCGACGCTCGCCAACACGCACAGCCGCCACCACACGCTCAGCAAGCTTTGGCTCGGCACTTAGCAATGAAATTGCTTCCATCACATGCTTCGGCGCATCAGGACCAATCACAAGTGGCACGTTCGGATAGGAGGCCAGCGACACCCCTTCCATCACCACGCCATTATCATCCACCAGCACCTGCTTGCCCTTGTGCTGCCACAAAGCCACCGGCTCGCGCTCCACAATGCGAATATGCAGGGTGCCGGGCAGCGAACGCTCAACCGCCGCCTGCTTTACGCTAGGAATTTTTTCCAGACGTGCGCGCATATCATCCAGTGATGCCTGCAGAATAGGGCTTCCAGGCTTCATTCCAATCGCCGCTTCAATCTCTGCCATCGGCGTGCGGCTTCGGCCTTCGAGGTAGAGATTTTCCAGATCAAAGCCCGCCTTGAGTGTCACGTGGTAGACACCATTGGTCATCGCCTGCACCGACCGCTCAATCACTTGGTATTTCCAAATCCAGAATCCGCCAGCCAGCCCCACCACACAAGCAAGCAAAGCGCCAGCCGCCTGCAAGCGCTTCCTGATTTCACGACGACGCTTAAGGGCCGCTTTCTCGCGCATGATGCGCTGCGACTGTTTCTGGCGTGGTGTCAATGTTTCGTTTTTGCGTGCCATGATCTTAAGCTGACGCTACTTCCCCAGTCTTGCATCCTCTATCAACAACCTTACCAATTCGTTAAAGGAAATGCCAACATATGCTGCAATCTCCGGCGAAAGCGATAGCGCCGTCATCCCCGGCTGGGTGTTGACCTCAAGCAGGTAAAATTCGTTTTCATCATAACGGAAGTCCGAACGCGAAAGCCCGCGACAACCCAGCGCGCGGTGGGCTTTAAGCGCAAGCCCCATGACCTCATCATAACGATCTTTTGGAAGCGGCGCCGGACAAAGATGCTCGGTTTTGCCATCGGTGTATTTATTCTCATAATCATAAAAACCGCTTTTTGGGCGAATCTCTGTTACCCCAAGCGCGCGATCATTCAACACCGCCACCGTAATTTCGCGACCTGAAATATATTCCTCAATCAACCATTCATCCGCGCTTTCCTGAACGACCATCTCAAGTGTGCGATTATCATCTGGCATCAGGATATGCACACCAACACTGGAACCTTCGCAGGCAGGCTTTGCCACATAAGGCCGCTTCATCGGATCGCCTTTGCTCATCTCACTTCTGGAGATCACACGCCCCTTTGGACAGCGAAGACCCGCCGCTTCAAACAAATGCTTCGCCATGGGTTTGTCCATCGCAAGCGCCGAAGCAAGAACCCCAGAATGCGTGTAGGGAATCTTCAGCATCTCCAATACACCCTGCATGCCGCCATCTTCGCCGAACGTGCCATGAAGCGCATTGAATGCCACATCTGGTTTTAGCTTCGCGAGCCTTTCCGCCACATCATGCCCGACATCCACCTCGCTCACCTGATAACCCAGCGCGCGAAGCGCCTTGGCACAGGCAGCGCCAGAATTCAACGAAACCTCGCGCTCCGCCGACCAACCACCCTTTAAGACCGCGACATGCTTCATGGCGCCTTCACTTCACGTGTATCCATCCAGCACAGCCCCAAACCTTTAATCTGCTGCTCGTGACATTCCGGCAGGTGATAGGCATAAAAAATAAACACGCCGAGATAGATAAAAAACGCCATAAACAAATAATCTGCCGAGGACATGCCCTCGGACTCCTCATAAGCCCAGTGCAGCAGCACATGCATTACAAAAGCGATACTGATATAAATAAAAATCGTATAGTTGACGAGCATGCTCATGGTTTGCTGATCCTTTTAATTTCCCATCTACTTATTCCCACGAAAGCGGGAATCCTGAACTATCACCACTTAACTACTACAGGATCCCTGCTTACGCAGGGATAATCACAATTTACCGATCCTTTTAATTTCCCATTCTAACGTGATACCCGTTTTTTCTTGCACACGGCGAATCACCTCTTCGCCAAGCTGTTCAAGATCCGCTGCCGTTGCCGCACCGGTGTTGATCAGAAAATTACAATGCTTTTCAGACACCTGTGCACCGCCTAGCGTCATACCACGACAGCCAGCGCGATCAATCAACTCCCATGCCTTATGGCCATCAGGATTTTTAAACGTGCTGCCGCCGGTTCGGGCGCGAATCGGCTGGGTCTCCTCACGCGCTGACTGAATCTCTTTCATACGCGCAGCAATCACTGCCTGATCCCCTACCTTACCGCGAAGCAAGCAACTCACCATGATAGCGCCTTCCGGCAGTTTGCTCCTACGGTAGGAAAAGCCAATCTCATCAGCACTAAAATCACGAATTATACCGCTACGCAGCACCACACGCGCACTGACCAAGACATCCTTGATCTCTGCGCCATAAGCGCCTGCATTCATCGCTACCGCACCACCAACCGTGCCAGGCACACCGCACAGAAATTCCATTCCTGATATGGAATGATCACAGGCAAACTGCGCGACATTCAGATCGAGGCAAGCAGCACCAACAGCAAGAGTGTGGAGTGTGGAGTGTGGAGTATGGTTTGCGCCGAATTCGCTACACTCCGCACTCCATACTCTACACTCCGCGAAGCGTCGCCCGAGCTTTATCACCACGCCATCTATGCCGCCATCGCGGATGATAACATTGGAACCAACACCAAGCACCGTTACAGGCACATCCAAAGGAAGTTCGCGAAAGAAATATGCGAGATCTTCAGCGTCTTCAGGCTTGAACAGCCATTGCGCTCGTCCACCAACTCGAAACCAGTTGGTCTTGGAGAGATCAGCATTGGCTCTCATATCCCCGCGAAAGCGTGGATCCAATGGCGGCTGATAAGAATGAGCGGCCATCATCACGCGCGAACCCTTAAAGGATCCCCGCCTGCGCGGGGATTAGAAAGCTGCTCAGGCAGCGCATAAGCCCATTTGGTGATTGAACCAGCGCCAAGGCACACCACCATATCACCTTGCTGTGCAATGCTTGAAACCAGCGCTGCGAGCGACTCCGGCGAGACAAGCTTATGCACTTGTTTATGGCCTGCGCGCTGCAAGCCCTGAGCCAGACGATCGGCATTGATACCATCAATCGGCTCTTCCCCGGCGCTGTAAACATCAGCCACAATAACGCTATCGGCATCATTGAAGCAGGTGCAAAAATCATCCCACAAATCACGAAGCCGCGTGTAGCGATGCGGCTGAACGACGGCAATCACACGCCCATTGCCACCCGACTGCGCGGCACGCGCTGCCTTTAATGTCGCTGCGATTTCTACCGGATGATGTCCGTAATCATCAATCACCGTCACGCCACCTGACTCGCCGGTTTTGGTAAAGCGGCGTTTAACGCCACCGAATGATTTCAGGCTTGAGGCAATCACGCTGTCCGCAAACTTAAGCTCGCGCGCAATGGCAATCACCGAAAGTGCGTTACGTACATTATGCTCGCCATGCATGGCGAGAAGGACATCGCTGATGACGCGGCCATCCATCACGACATCAAAGCATTCACCCGTGGGTGTTGAGCGGATATTCTGCGCACGCACATCCGCCTGCGGATTAGTGCCATAGGTAATGATGCGGCGGTCAGTAACACGCGCTGCTAAGGCCTGCACCTCCGGATGGTCGGTGCAAAGCACAGCGAAACCGTAAAACGGCAGGTTGGTAAGAAAGGTTTGGAATGCTGCCTTGGCTGCATCAAACGAACCGTAATGATCAAGATGCTCAGGATCAATATTCGTAATAATACCAATCGTTGCAGGGAGCTTGGTGAAGCTACCGTCCGACTCATCAGCCTCAACCACCATCCACTCACCCTTGCCTAAATAGGCATTAGTGCCACGGGCATTTAAAATGCCGCCATTAATCACGGTTGGCTCAAGCCCACCCGCTTCCAGCATGGCGGCGGCCAACGCCGTCGTCGTCGTTTTGCCGTGCGTTCCGGCAACGGCAATGGAGAGCTTCAAGCGCATCAGCTCGGCAAGCATTTCTGCGCGCTTGACGATCGGAAGGCGCGCCGCACGGGCAGCAAGTAGTTCCGGATTATCTGCCTTAATCGCTGATGACACCACGACCACCGAGGCCTGCTTTACATGATCCTGAGCATGGCCAATGAAAATGCTGATGCCGGCCTTAATCAGGCGCTGAGTATTATAACTCTCCGATGCATCTGAACCCTGCACTTGATAGCCAAGATTATGCAGCACCTCAGCAATACCGCTCATGCCGATGCCGCCAATACCAATAAAATGGATAACCCCAACCGTAAGCGGCAGGCGCTGGCCAATGGGGAGTGCCTGTATCATGCGGCCTCCAGAGCAGAGGATGGGTGCCGAATGTCAGGCGACGAAGAAAGGGAATGACTAGCTTTACCACCCGTGATCTGCTCGCCGCCGACCAGTTTAAGCACCAGCTCCGCCAATCGCTGGGCTGCATCAGGATGACCGATGGTCTTCGCGCTGATGGCGGCTTTAGCTAGGGTGTCCGGCGCGGTAAGGAAAGCCTCCAGACGTGCAGAAAGTGCTTCCGGTGTAAAACCTTCCTGCGCCATCACCCACCCGCCGCCGACATCCTCAAGGGCATTAGCATTATAATACTGGTGATTATCCATTGAACTGGGAAGCGGCACTAAAATCGCAGGCCTGCCTGCAACCGCCAGTTCCGATACCGTCGACGCGCCCGAGCGCGCGACCACCAGATGGCTACCGGCAAGCCGCGCCGGCACATCGACGAAGAACGTCGATAAATCAGCATTCACGCCAATCTCAGCATAGATCTCGCGGGTTCGGGTGAGCTCACCTTCGCCACGGCATTGCTGATCGATGCGAACGCGTGAGCGTAAATTGGCAGGTAGCAGCGCCACAGCCTTTGGCACCACATCCGAAAATACCGATGCACCCTGCGACCCGCCGGTCACCAGCACATGCATCTTGCCATCCTGAGCAAGAGCCGGATAAGGAATATCTTTCAGCGCACGCACCGACGAACGCACAGGGTTACCCGTCATCACCACTTTGGATTCATCGGCACTTTCAATCATTTGCGTGCCGGGAAATGATGTTGCAATTACATCCACACGACCAGCCAGCATGCGGTTTGCGCGGCCCAGCACCGAGTTTTGCTCATGAATGATGGTTGGCACCCGCCTCGCTGCGGCAAAAACCGTCGGAAACGAAGGATAGCCACCAAAGCCCACCACGGCCTTGGGTTTTAATTTGCTAAGCAACATCCTCGCCTGAAAGATGCCAACGACCAGCCCTGCCGCGCCAATAACCTTCTGATGAAGCCCACCGCCTGAGGGCGAGCCAGCATGGATCGTGCACACCTCAAGCTGGCTGAACACACCCGTTTTAAAATGAGCAAAGCGTTTATCGGTAACAAGCACCACGCGCTCACCATGCGCAAGTAGCGCTTCAGCAAGCGCTTCAGCTGGGAAAATGTGACCGCCTGTGCCACCGGCAGCGAGAATAACAGGGTGTTTTGTTTCCATGGCGGCATATTAAAGCAAGCCACCTAGGCTTCAAGCAGAATTGCCGTATTTCTTCCTCGTTAGAGCCAGCATCATGCCCATACCGATCGCTATTGCCACCACCGACGAGCCGCCATAGCTTACAAACGGCAGTGTCATGCCCTTGGCCGGAAAAAGATTGACCGCAACGCCCATGTTAATAATCGCCTGAATGCCAAACTGTGATAAAATTCCTGCCACGGCTAACAGGACAAATAAATCATTATGCCGCCACACGCGTGACAAACCGCGCAACACGATAAAGGCAAACAAACCAAGCACCACCATGCAAAAAATAACACCAAATTCTTCACCCGCCACTGCAAAAATAAAATCAGTGTGAGAGTCCGGCAGGGTTTGCTTGACCTCACCTTCACCCGGCCCCTGCCCAAAAACCCCGCCGCTTTTAAATGCCTCTAGCGAGCGGCTGATCTGGTAATTATCACCCGATGATGGATCAAGAAAACTATCAATACGCCTTGCCACATGCGGCAGGAAACTATAGGCCGCCACCGCCCCCGCAACCCCCAGTAAACCGATCATAATGACCCAGATCATGGGTAAGCCCGCCAGAAACAATTGAATCGCCCACATCGCCGAAACAGTGAGTGTCATGCCAAAATCCGGCTGGATGATGAGCAACAGTGCCACCGCCAGATACAACCCGATCGCAACCGTGTAGCCCGGGAAATCCACACGTTTTTGGTTTTCCGCGCAAATCCACGCCATCACCACTGCAAAAAACGGTTTCATGAATTCCGACGGCTGCACCGAGAATCCGCCAAGCGCAATCCAGCGATGTGCGCCTTTAGTCTCGATACCAATGAAGGGCACCACCAGCATGAGCGCCATACTCGCGCAGAACCCAACCACAGCAAAGCGGCGTATAAGCGGCGGGGAGAACATCGAAATCACCAGCATCACCGCCAACCCCACCACCAGAAATGCATATTGCCGATGCACAAAGTAAAACATCGGCAGCTCAAGTCGCTTAGCAACCGGCGGACTACCTGCCGCCACCAAAATCGCCCCAAATACCAGCAGCAACAGCAACGCCGCCAGATTCAGGTGGTCGACTGTCCACCACCAGCGGCCAACCAGCGAGGTATTGGTGCGGTCAAGACGCATTCAGCGCCTCCACATATCCGCAAAACGCATCCCCACGTTCTTCGAAACTTTTCCACTGGTCAAACGAGGCGCAGGCCGGTGAAAGCAGCACCACCGATCCGTGCCTCTTCTCGCGCCAGGCAAGCGCCGCCGCCTGCTTGGTTGCTGCATCCAGAGTGCCGGAATGTGTGTAGGACACTTTGCCTTCGAGCGTTTTTGCAAATTCCTCTGCCGCCTGCCCGATCAAAAATGCATGGCGGATTTTGGGGAAATATTCCGCAAGCGAAACGATGCCACCCTCTTTTGGTTTGCCACCTAAAATCCAATAGATATCTCCGTAAGGCGCCAGTGCATTCGATGTCGCATCGGCATTGGTCGCCTTGCTATCGTTGATGAAGCGCACACCATCAATCTCCGCCACCAGCTGCAATCTATGTTTAAGGCCCGGAAAACGTTTCATGGCATCATGAATCGTTGCCGGCTGAGCTCCGCACGAGCGGCACGCCGCATAGGCCGCCGCCGCATTCTGCCAGTTATGGCGGCCAGTGAGGGATGTGATTGCAAGCAAGCTCTCAGGCCTCAGGGTTTTGGCTTCAGGGAAATAATGATCATACAACACCCCATCCCTCACATAAACACCATGCTCGAGCATCCTGACGGATGAAACGGGGATAAGCGCAGATTCCTGAAACCTGCCTGAAGCCTGAAGCCGGCTCGTCCATTCATCATCCACCGCCACCACCGCGACATCACCTTCACGCTGGCGATCAAAGATATGGCATTTCGCCGCCACGTAGTTTTCCATGCTGCCATGCCGATCGAGGTGATCTGGTGTTATATTGAGAAACACCGCGACATTAAACCGCGTTGTGCGCAATAGATCGAGCTGATAGCTCGAGGTCTCCAGGACATAAATTCCATCTTCACCAAGCGGCTCAAGCGTCAGCGCTGCCGTGCCAATATTACCACCAACCTGTACGTTTTTGCCTGCCTCCTTAAGGATGTGGTGGATGAGCGCAGTGGTGGTGGATTTACCGTTAGTACCGGTAATCGCCACATAACGGGCCGCTGGCTGGGCGCGGTAGAGCAGCTCAATGTCGCCAATCACCGGCACGCCATGTTCATGCGCAAGCATAACAACCGGATGCGGCGCCGGATGCGTAAGCGGCACGCCGGGTGCAAGGATGAGTGCTTTAATCTTCTGCCACGGCCATTCATGAAAATGAATGCAATTCTCGCCGCTGGCGCCTTTATCATCCCAAGCAAAGACTTCCGCGCCACCCGCCATCAGCGATGCAACTGTCGCGCTGCCCGCCTTGCCCAGACCAAATACGCCAACGGCCTGGCCGCGATATTCGGAAACAATGATCATCGCAGCTTGAGTGTTGAAAGACCAATCATCGCAAAAATACAGGCGATGATCCAAAAACGAATCACGATTGTTGGCTCCGCCCAACCCATTTTTTCGAAATGGTGATGGATCGGCGCCATTTTAAACACGCGCTTACCTGTCAGTTTATACGATGCAACTTGAATCATCACCGAAAGCGCTTCAATCACGAACAAACCGCCAATAATGGCGAGCACAAACTCGTGTTTGGTGATGACGCTGATCACGCCGAGTGATCCGCCAAAGGCAAGGCTTCCGGTATCGCCCATAAAAACCTGCGCGGGGGGGGCATTGAACCACAAAAATCCGAGACTCGCCCCTACCAATGCAGCGCAGAATACCGCCAGCTCGCCGCTGCCTGGCACGAAATGCAGCTGCAGGTAGCCCGCAAAAATCGCATTACCAACAAGATAGGTGATCAGTGCAAAACAGCCAGCTACGATCATGATCGGTACAATCGCAAGGCCATCCAGCCCATCGGTTAAGTTCACCGCGTTCGACGCCCCCACCATCACCACCGCCGCAAAGAAGATATAAAAAACGCCAAGATCAATAAGAATATGCTTAAAGAACGGCACCGCAATCTGCCCGGAGATATTAGCCGGTGCGACGCTATTAATCGCAACCACCGCCGCCAACGACACCACAAACTGCCAGAGTAATTTTTTGCGGCTGGAAAGCCCTTTGCTGTTACGCTTGGTGAGTTTCAAATAATCATCAGCAAATCCAATGAGGCCGAAGCCAACCGTCACCATCAGCACAATCCAGACATAGGCATTGCTCAGATCTGCCCACAGCAATGTGGACAAGCTCACCGCCAGCAGGATCATGGTACCGCCCATGGTCGGTGTACCTTTCTTGGTGAGCAGGTGCGACTGGGGGCCATCCTCGCGAATCGGCTGGCCTTCGGCCTGCTTGGATTTCAGCCAGCGGATGATTTTTGGGCCAAAGTAAAAGCTTAAAAACAGCGCCGTCATCACCGCTGCACCGCTCCTGAACGTCAAATACTGAAACAGATTAAACAGCGCGAATTCCTTGGCGTAGGGCACAAACAGGTTATACAGCATGCTTGGTTCCTTCCAACCTCAGGTAGTGCTCTGCGAGTTTATACATATGGCTGCCGTGTGAGCCCTTGATAAGTAGCACATCACCGCCTGAAAGCTGCTTAGAAAGCACATGAGCCAGCTCGAGTGGATCCGCTACATGCTCACCGCGCATCGCTTTGGGTAATGCCTCATGCAGGTATTTCGTGCGCGCACCAGAGCTGTGCACCAAGTAAAAATCATGTTTTTGTAGATCTTCAGCCAGCTGCGCGTGAAACCCGGCCTCTTGATGACCAAGCTCCAGCATATCGCCAAGCGCCGCTATTTTTCGGCCTTTTTTGCCAAGCGCTTCCCATACTTCCTGCGTTTTGGCAAAGGCCGATTTCATGGAAGCAGGGCTGGCATTATAGCTATCATCGATAAGCGTCGCCTGCCCGTCCTTGACGGCGATCGCACTAAGCCTGCCTCGCCCTGCTGGCTCGCTATATTTGGGAAGTGCAGCTGCTGTTCTTGAATCATCCAATCCAAGCGCGCGTGTGATAGCAAAGGTCATGAGCGCCGTCTTAGCCCAATGACGGCCTATCGCACCCAGTTTGGTTGTAACCAGCTCGCCATGCACACTGATATCCAGCTCTGAGCCCTGGCTCGTGGGCTGGTATGCAATCAGGCGCGCATCTGCCTCCTGCGCTTCACCAAACGTCACCACACGGCTGATACCATGTCTGGCCGCTGCCATTTTCAGACGATTCAAATAGCGATTATCAGCATTCAATACAGCAATGCCACCATCAGGCACACCATCAAAAATCTCCGCTTTGGCATCACAAATGCCATCAACCGAATCAAAAAACTCAAGATGCACCGCCTCAACCGTGGTAATCAGCGCGATATGCGGCCTGACCATGCGCGTCAGATGTGAAATCTCGCCGGCATGGTTCATACCCATCTCAAACACAGCAAAGGGAAGTTCCGGCGGAAGATTAGCAAGGTTCAGCGGCGTGCCGATATGGTTGTTGTAATTGCCACTGGTAGCATAGGCCTCACCATGCGCGGACAGGACGAGCTTTATCATGTCTTTGGCGCTGGTTTTTCCGACACTACCGGTAATACCCACGACCCTGCCAGTAAAACGCTCGCGCGCCGCTTTGCCCAAATCCTCAAGCGCTTTCAACGTATCAGGAACAACCAGCGCGCTGGCGCCAGCGTCAAGCGGTTTGGATACCACCGCCGCCACAGCGCCTTTTGCAAGAGCGTCAGCAGCAAATTGATGCCCGTCAAACCGCTCGCCCCTGATGGCCACAAATAAATCACCAGGCTTTACGCTTCGGCTGTCGATCACCACGCCGGATGCCTGCCAGCTTCGGTTACAAGTACCGGAAGTGGCCAGCGCAGCAGTTTGATCGTTCCAAAGCATCACGGCGCTAATTTCAATTCTCTCACGCCAACGCGTGCCACCTCCGCATCATCAAAAGGAAGTACACGGTCAGCAATGGTTTGGGTTTTCTCATGCCCCTTACCAGCAATGACCAGAACATCACCAGCACGAAGCTCACCGAGCGCAACATAAATAGCTTCACGGCGATCCGCAACTTCTTTAGCGCCAGAACTTGCTGCCATGATACTTCGGCGAATCAACGCCGGATCTTCACTCCTGGGATTATCATCCGTAATGATCACCCGATCGGCGAGTTCGGCTGCAATACGACCCATTTCCGGACGCTTGCCACGATCGCGATCACCGCCGCAGCCAAACACCACATGAAGCTGATTTTGTGTATGGGCCCTGAGCGTGTTCAAAATATTAGCAAGCGCCATCGGCGTATGCGCATAGTCAATATAGACGCTCGCACCGCATGCAAGCTCAGCGACCGGCTGCAAACGCCCCGGCACACCCTTGAGTTTAGGAATCACGGCCACAGCCTCATCAATATCACCGCCGCTTCCCACCACCAATCCCAGCGCCGCCAGAATATTCATGGTCTGGAAGCTACCCACCAGCGGTATATCGACGTGATAGTGCCTGCTAAATAGCTCGAGCTTTGCACGCTGGCCATGCGGTAACAATTCAAGCGAAGCGATACGAAAATCCTTGCCGCTGCGACCAAAGCCGATGATGCGGTGGCGACGCTTCAAGCAGCGCTCATAAAGCTCGCCGTAACGCTTATCGTCCTGATTGATAACGGCAGTTTTACCCTCTGGCAGAAGCGTGTCAAACAGTCGCGCCTTAGCGATGAAATAGTTTTCTTCAGTTTTATGATAGTCAAGATGATCTCGGCCAATGTAAGTAAAGGCCGCCGCCTCAAGGCACACACCATCAAGGCGTGATTGGTGAATGCCGTGGCTGGATGCCTCCATGCAAACATAATCCGCATCAAGCACCGATAATTGCTGATGCAACATCATCGGATCAGGCGTGGTGTGCGTGGCTTCTGATAGAAGCGCCCCATCACTGCCGGTAATACCGAGTGTGCCGATCGCCGCCGACCGCTTTCCCAGCAGCTGCCAGAATTGACGATAAAAATCTGCCGTGGATGTCTTACCATCCGTGCCCGTCACCGCCACCATATGATCCGGTTGGCGCGGATAAAACGCCGCCGCCAGCTGCGCATAAGCTCGGCGGCTATTAGCAACTGGGATAATGCAAGGATCGTTGGGTAGCGTTTGTGTTTTATCAGCAATCACCGCGACCGCGCCATGTTGTATCGCCTGCGAGATGAATTGATGACCATCCACCTTCTCGCCTTTTTGCGCCACAAACACAAAGCCAGGCCCCACAGCACGCGAATCGGAAGTAATTCCGGCAACCTCTACAGAGCCAGCCCCTGCATGTTGCGATGTTTCATCGAGCGCAGCGAGTAAATCAATAAGTCGCGGCATGGATCAACGCTTTCACCGCTGGCTTAGGTTTTTCGTCGCGCTCGGTCCAGTATTTTTCAGCGTCATCTTCCGGCACATCAAAACGCGGCTTGATACCATAAAGCATCCCCATGCGCGAAATCACATTGCCGACCACTGGCGCGGCAATCCAGCCGCCGGTAGCATAGCCGTAAGTTGATTGATCACCCTTAGGTTCATCGACCATCACCAGCACCAGATATTTCGGCGCATCACTGGGAAAAACCGCCACAAACGATGCAATTTTTGCATCTTCATTATAAACCCCACCAGCATTGATTTTTTCGGCCGTGCCGGTTTTACCACCCACACGATAGCCCGGCACATTTGCCTTGCTGCCAGTGCCATGCCCTACAACGAGGCGCATCAGTCGGCGCATATGCTGCGAGGTTTCTTCACGAATGACTCGCTCTTGCCTGCTGGCATCATGTTTCCTGTCATGCAGCAAGGTGAGCTTAGGCAATGTGCCGCCAGAGACCATCGCGGCAATGCCGCGCGCCAGATGCAGCGGCGTAACCGAGATGCCGTGGCCGTAAGAAATCGTAACGATACTAATATCGCGCCGCTCAGATGGCACCTGCGGCTGGGCTTTTTCTGGCAGCTCAATCTCTACCTGTTTCATCATACCAAGCTTGTCCAGAAACTCTCTCTGGCGCTTACCACCAACATCAAGCGCCATCTTCGCCGTGCCGATATTTGATGAATAAGCAAAAATCTCAGGCACTGATAGCCAGCGCTTTTTTGGATGCGTATCGGAAATAGTAAAGGTGGCGATTTTAAATGGATTGGTAGCATCATAACCACCCTTCATTTTCACCACCCCATAATCCAGCCCCATCGCCATCGTAAAGGTTTTAAAGGTCGAGCCCATCTCATAGGTACCGAGCGTTGCACGGTTGAATTTCTGCGCATCCGTCGCACGCGAAGGTTTATTGGGATCAAAATCAGGCAACGACGACATCGCAAGCAACTCACCCGTGCTTACATCCATGATCAGCCCTGTCGCACCAATCGCCCTGAAATGCTCAACGCTAGCATGCATCTCTTCGCGCAAAATCGCTTGCAGGCTCACATCCAGCGAAAGGGCAAGCGGCTTATCATCCTGCGCGCCAGAGCGAAGCTGTGCATCAAAATATTTTTCAATGCCTGCAAGGCCCTTATTATCCACACCAACATAGCCCACGACATGCGACAACAGATTGCCATACGGATAAACACGCCGCTCTTCCGGCAAAAAATAAAGCCCGGGAATACCAAGGCTGTTGGCGGCCGCCTGCTCTCTGGGGGTTAGATTGCGCTTGATCCATACGAAGGACTTATTGCTCGTTAGATGCTTGAGCAGCTGTGCATCATCAATGCCCAGAACTTTTTCCAGCTGCTTGGCTGCAACCTGCGGCTCACGGATTTCCTTAGGATTGGCAAACATAGAAGCCGTCTTAAGACTGGTTGCCAGCAACTTGCCATTTCGATCCACCACATCGCTGCGTTTGCTTGCAGCATCCGGTGTGACTTCAACCTGCTCCACCGCGTCATCATCAGGATTGGTAACAGTGATGGTAACACTACGATGAGCAGAAAAAACGGCAACATCGACCATGCGCACAGCAATGCTGCCAAAACATAACAGAAAAAAGAACGCCACCGCCATCAGGCGAACGCGACTTTGCTCAATGAGCCTTGCACTTGAACTTTCCTGAACAATGACCTTGCGCGATCTCACTGGCCACCTTCAACCAAAACGCTAGCAGGCGTATATCCGCTATCCAGTTCTTTAGATGCCTCCAGACGCTTTGGAAAGCCAATCGCCTCCACCTCGGCCACTTGATGCACCATCAAACTTTCGGCAGATAAATGTTTCTTCGACAATTGCCGCAAGCGCTCTGGCCGACTGAGATATGCCCATTCCGCCGCCACCACATCCAGCGATTCACGCTCCTGCTGAAGCTCATGCGTCACCTTCGCAATCTCGGTGCGCACGCGCTGCACGTCATATTTCACCTGGTATAAAAGAAACGCTGCCACCACAATCGAAAGCATCCACACGAGTGTGGATAGGCGCGTCATAACACCGCCTCACGCACACGCTGCATCATACGCATCGTCGCGGAGCGCGCTCTGGGATTGACCTCAAGCTCGGCATCAGACGCCGATCTCTTCTCCGGTCTGGGCAGAAAAAAATGGGGAGCCTCGTTTGCCGCCGCGTGCATAGGCACATGGCGCGAGGGCTCCCCCAATCTACCGCAACGGGAGTGGTAGTGCCGTTTAACCAGCCGATCTTCGAGTGAGTGGAACGTGACCACCACCAAACGACCGCCGGGTGACAGGAGAGAACCGGCGGCAGCAAGGCCGCGCTCTATCGATTCAAACTCCTGGTTAATATGAATACGAAGTGCCTGGAAACTGCGCGTGGCGGGGTCCGATTTTGCATGCTTGCCGCCAAGCACCCCGCGAATAATCGCCGCGAGTTGCTGGGTACGTTCAATCGGTGCTTTTGTGCGCTCGGATACGATAGCCTTGGCAATGGCGCGCGCGGCTTTTTCTTCGCCGTAATAATAAAGGATATCGGCAAGCTCGGACTCGCTCGCCTCATTCACGACATCGGCCGCAGAAAGACCTCCATCGCCCATGCGCATATCGAGCGGGCCGTCTTTCCTGAACGAAAATCCGCGATCAGCCTGATCCAGCTGCATCGAGGAAACACCGAGATCCAGCACCACGCCATCCACTTGCCGTACGCCGTGCATCGCTACCAGCGCGCACATATCCGCGAAATTGCCGAGGATCCACACAAAGCGGCCGGGAAATTCACTTTCCAGCGTTTCGGCAAAGCGCTTGGTGCTCGGATCGCGGTCGATCGCAAACACCTGACAATCCGCCGCCGCCAGAATCGCCCGCGAATAGCCGCCCGCACCAAAGGTGCCATCGATATAGATTTCTTTATCCTGTGGCCTGAGCCAGTCCAGCATTTCTGCAAGCATCACCGGCGAATGAGAGATCATAGCACATCTCCTTTCAGCGTCGCACGGTTGTCGCGCACGATGCTGCGCACGCGATCAATGTATTTCTCAAATGCCTTCGGCGCCCAAAGCTCAAACGTCTCGCCTTTACCAACAATCGTCACCTGCTCGGAAAGACCTGCGAATTCGATGAGCTGCTCGGGAAGGCTCACGCGGCCTTCGGCATCCATCGCAAGCTGCACTGAATCACCAAACAGCATCGCCGAAAATGCATCGCGCTCGGCAGAGTAAGGTTCAAATTTTTCCACACGCTGGTTGAATTTCATGATGCGCTGCATGCCGCACGCCTCAATACAATTGTGAAGCGGTGATGGATAAGCAATCACCGACGGTGAATCTTCTTTCCCGAGCACAGCGCGGAACTGGGCGGGTATTGAGACCCTGCCCTTCTTATCGATCCGGTTATGATAAGTGGATAAAAATAACATCCCCGCCCTGAACCTTTTTTATTTTTTAATTGCCCCATGGCCAGAACCACTAAAATAACAGCTTTGGAATTAATCCGCTCTTTAATGGGATAGCATGGGTATATATGGGAAATTATTGTTATTAGATGGGAGTGTCAAGCATCTATTTTTGTGGAAATCTTATCCACAAGCCTATCAACAGCATGAAAACAATAGAAAAAAACACAAAAATCCACAGCTACACTTACTTTGCTGATCTTGGGATGCTGTGCGTTAACGGCAACATAAAAAATTAACCACGAATTATGCACAGACATAAAAAAACCGGCACCAAAGCCGGTTTTATTTATCGATAGGATCCCCGCTTTCGCGGGGATTAAAAAATTAGCGAGAGTAAAACTCGATCACGAAGTTTGGTTGCATCTGCACCGGATAAGGCACTTCCGCCAGTTTCGGCACGCGCACAAACTTGGCTTTCATTTCCGCCTGGTTAAACTCGATATATTCAGGTACCGAGTGCTGCGGGTTCTGGATCATCTCCAGCACAGTCGCCATCTGCTTTGATTTTTCTTTAACTTCGATGACATCGCCTTCCTGAACGTTGTAAGACGCGATGTTCACGCGCTTGCCGTTCACCTTCACATGGCCATGATTCACGAACTGGCGCGCAGCGAATACAGTCGCCACCACACCCATGCGATAGACCACGGTATCAAGGCGGCTTTCGAGCAGGCCAATCAGGTTTTCACCGGTATCACCACGGCGGCGCGATGCTTCCGCATAGATTTTGCGGAACTGACGCTCGGTGATGTTACCGTAATAGCCGCGAAGCTTCTGCTTCTCGCGCAGCTGCGTGCCGTAATCCGACATTTTCTTGCGCTTGGCCACGCCATGCTGACCCGGCGCATAGGCACGCTTGTTCACAGGATCTTTTGCACTGCCCCACAGGCTGGCGCCGAGGCGGCGGCTGATTTTATACTTGGCGTTGACGCGTTTACTCACAGATTACCTATATCTTAGAAGTTTTAAAGGGAGACGCACTATAGCGAGGGAATTTGCCCTGTCAAATAAAAATCCCCGCTCGCCGGCGGGGATTTTCAATTTTTTGATGAAGGAAGCTAAGCCCCCAGCTGCTGACCAGCAGGAGCGCCGCGGCGAGCATCTTCACGGGCGGCAAATTGACCAGGCTGCGGCTGCATGCCCATCATGGTGCCTGGCATTGCAGACATATCAGGAATCGGCGGCGCCATATCCATAGGCTCCTGCGGGAGGTCACGTTTCTTGTTTTTGCGCAAGTAATGCGCCGCTGTGCCAGCAACAACGCCAACAGCAGCGATGATACCAAGTATTTTAAGTGGTTTATGGAGCGGCTTGGTAATGCCGGTCACGACACCGGTCACAGTACCAACAGTTCCGCCAACTGCGGTTCCAGCGGCGCCCATAGTATGGCCAACACCCTTGCCAACCATGCCCGCAGCCTCGCCAACAGGGCCGGCAACACTACCAGAAACCACTTTGTGCGACCCAGTGAAAGACTTACTCAAATTACTCCAAAATCCAGCCATAACCTAACCCCTTAACCTACCTGCGCTTGCTGAGCCGGAGCGCCCATACGCTTCTCGGTAACAGCCGCAGTATGCTGACCAACAACAGGCTTCTGACCCTGAGCCTGAGCCATTTGCGAACGAATCATCGTCTCCTGATATTGTTGTAATTCCTGAATCACGCTTTGCTGACCCGCCTGCACACCCATCGCAAACGCGCGCTGTGCAACCACCTGATCGCGATTCATGTTAGCGCCAGCCATTATTTCCTGACGGCGCTCAAACGCCGCTTTTTCTGCATTAACGCGGCTTGTGCCTTTTAAGATGCCCAGCAATCCGCCAGCAATAGGACCAACCGGCGAAGAAAGACCACCCACAGCACCAACAGTTGCTGCGCCGCCCATTACCAACGTGCCAGCCGTTGAAGCAAAAGCAGCACCCAGACCCGCCAGCGCACCACCAGAGCCAATCGCACCCAGAGCACCACCAATCAAACCAACAACGGCAACAGGCACCGCAGCTACAGCTGCAACCGCAAGCGCGCCAATAACACCAGCTGCCAACCAGCCAGCGAGACCGACCTTAGCAGTTTCCCAGCCAGTGGTAGCAACTGAACTCGCTGCGCTGTGATTGACTCTTTCTACCATAAACCAAACCTTTTTCTAAATCTTCCTGACCCAACTATGCCAGCATGTATTCAAACTGGATAATGAAACTTTTATGACAACCCCTAACCCATGTTACGCGTTTGTGACTGCCCTTGCCCAAAGCCTAGCGCCTGTGGGCTTATACCACCCATCTGCTGCCCCATCTGCGCTGCAAACATGGCATCACTTTTCGCGCGCTGCACATTACGGCTGTAGCTAAGCATTTTTTGTTCTTCAGCAGCATCTGCCGCTTCATCCATGCCGGATACACCTTTTCCAAGCCCAATAATGCCACCTATAATGGCGCCAACTTTTGCTCCACCTAATGCCGCCGTCAGTATGCTGCCACCTGTCACAAAACTGCCTAGCCCAATCGCAGACATTGCCCCAGCGAGCACGCCCGGCAAAATGGCCGCGCCTACAGCAAAGATAGCTGCGGTCCATAAAGCGGTCTTGAGCGTCTTCATGACAACATGCTTGCCTTTTTCCAAAGGGCGGCTGAAATTTTTCAGCGCCGGATGGGCATTTTCATTGTCACCGAACCCAAGTGTTTCCTTAATGGTATCGAACATTGACATGGCTTAAAAACCTCTTTTCACTCTCACAGTATCACACGGGCGGTGGCAACAAATCAAATGAAGCTTTTATGACGAAACGCATGGAGGCGCAACCGAGCCGTCACAAAAGCGTCATTAATAGATTAATTGTTATAAATCAGGCTGATGATCCAGGAAGCGAGCGGCCAGGAAGCCCTGCGCCTTGCCCCTTGCTGAGATCCTTCATCATGGCAATCGCCATACCGGGCCCACCCACCTCAGTGGCGAGGGGTGCGCTGCCGACATCCGCCACACGCTCAATTCCCGCATCCAGCATGGCTTTTCCCTGGCGATTAAACTGGTTGCCAAACTCCATCAACCCTGCGAGCGCTGCTGCTGGAATGATCGCAGCAAAGGCAGCGCGCTGGATTTGTTTGCCTTCTTTTTCGTTTTCAGCTTCCTGATGGCGGTTAATATCGCGCTCTACCATTGAAAGCGACCCACCGGTTGCAGCCGCACTATCAAGCTGTGCCTGCGCTTCCGCACGTTTTTCGGGATTACGGATCGCCATCACCTGATCCTGCAGGTCGCGTATCCTCATCTGGCGATCACGATCACGTTGCTGCCGCTCTTCCTGCTCTGCACCGCGATCCATGGCGGCCTGCAAAAATCCCTTTGCTTCTTCAAATGTCGGAATGAAACGCTGCTGGGTAACCAGCACGTCGTCCTGCGCGTCAAGCGATATTTGATTAGAATTAGGCATAGTCACTATTCTAAACCTGTAACCCCATAATGCAAAATGAATCTTTTGTGACAATCTGCTTTATCATCGAAGTAAGTAGCGTTATAGAGAATGGCTTATGCATGACCTTATGACCAAACCCGATGTGCTCACTGCCTTTGTTTCTGCCAATCACGCAGGCATTAGGCTCGATAAGTTCCTTGCTGAATCGCTGCCTGAATTCTCGCGCGCACGATTGCAAAGCCTTATAGAACAAGGGCATGTCACATGCTGGGGTCACGCGGCAAGTGACTCATCAGCCAAGGTCAAAGACGGCGAAACTTACTGCGTATCGATACCGGAAGCAGCAAAGTCGCATATGGAGCCGCAAGCGATTGATCTGGATATTGTTTATGAAGATGACGACCTGCTGGTTATCAACAAACCGGCTGGCCTTACCGTCCATCCCGGGGCGGGCAACCCGGATATGACGCTCGCCAACGCCTTGCTCGCCCATTGCGGTGATTCGCTCTCCGGAATCGGCGGGGTCGCGCGGCCGGGCATCGTACACCGCATTGATAAGGACACCACCGGCCTCCTCGTTGCCGCGAAAAACGATTCGGCGCACCTCGCCCTTTCCGCGCAACTGGCTGATCGCAGCTTATCACGCACCTACCTCGCGCTGGTCTGGGGCGCGCTGAGGCCAAAGGCCGGCACCATCACCGGCAATATCGACCGCTCCTTTTCTAACCGCCAGAAAATGGCGGTGGTGAATAAAGGCGGCAGGCCGTCGGTCACGCACTATGAAGTGCGAAAAGATTTTGGTATTATCTCACAGGTTGAGTGCAAACTCGAAACCGGCCGCACGCACCAGATCCGCGTGCATTTCGCCCATATCGGCCATCCGCTGGTGGGCGATCCGCTTTATGGCGCACCCACCGCAAGCAAACTCAGCTCCAAAGCAGCCAAAGCACTGCCCGAAGCAACCAAGAACGCGCTAATGGGTTTTCATCGTCAGGCGCTACATGCCCAGAAAATCGGCTTCATTCACCCCACAAGCGGTAAAGCCATGCAGTTTGAATGCGAACTGCCCGAAGATATGAAACGCCTAATCGCTACACTAAGCTGAGCCTCGCATGTCCAACAATACTGTCACTGATGACGCAAGCGCATCCTTAAAAAAAACCGGCCTTGTGCTCGGCCCGCTTTTATTTTTCATGACCTTTATTGTATCGCCGCCTGAAGGCATGACGCTTGAGGCATGGCGCGCATGCGGCGTCGGACTGTGGATGGCGACGTGGTGGGTGACCGAGGCGATGCCCCTTCCCGTTTCCTCGCTGCTTCCAATCGTGCTGCTGCCGCTGCTTGGCCTGATACCGCTCAAAGAAGTGGTCGCGCCATTTTCCAGCCCGATCATTTTCCTCTTCCTCGGCGGGTTTGTCATCTCGCTCGCCATGGAAAAATACGATCTGCATCTTCGCATCGGCCTGAATATCCTTAAAGCCGTCGGCTTTGGCGGTAAAACCGTGCTCGCCGGCATGATGCTTGCCACCGCCTTCATGGGCATGTGGATCAGCAACACCGCAACCACCATCATGATGATGCCGATGGCGATCTCAATGGCGCTGCTGCTTTCCAAGGGAAAAGATGGCGAGGAGATTCCGCTCGGGCGCAATTATTTTGCCAAAGCGATGATCCTCGGCGTGGCGTACGGCGCGGTGTTTGGCGGGCTGGGAACCTTCGTCGGCGCGCCGGTGAACGCTATTTTGCAAGGCCATATGAATAAGCAATATGGCTATGATATTTCACTCGCCGACTGGATGGCATTCGGCGTGCCGATCGCGCTCGTCCTGCTCGGCATGACGTGGCTGCTTCTATGTAACACGCTGATGAAAAAAGCCTATGTGGTGAGCAACGTGCAGGAGATGGTTGGAAACTCCCTTTCCAAACTTGGGCGCATCTCGCGCGAGGAAAAAATCGTGCTTTGCGTGTTCTTACTCACGGCGACACTGTGGGTCTTTTCCTCGCAGATCGAGGCGCTGCTTGCCCGCCAGATTGATGATGCGATGATCGCCATTTTCGGCGCGCTGCTGCTCTTTGTGATTCCCACGCGCAAAAATTTTGAGCAATTCCCGCTCGAATGGAAAGACATGCAGAAGCTGCCCTGGGGCATGCTGATTTTCTTTGGCGGCGCGCTCTCGATTGCCGATGCGCTCACCCAGCTCGGCGTCACGCGCTGGCTGTCGAGTGAATTAAGCGCACTTAACGGCATGAGTCTCATCATGGTTGTCCTCATCATCACCATCATCATCATCGCCGTATCGGAAATGATGAGCAATATCGCCACCATCACCGCCTTCCTGCCGATCATCTCAGCGCTTTCCGCCGCGCTGAATATCAACCCGCTGCTGATCGCCGTACCCGCCACGCTCGCCGCCTCCTGCGCCTTCATGCTACCCGGCGCCTCCGCGCCCAACGCCATTGCCTTTGGCACCGGTCACTTAACCGTCAAAGATATGGTGAAAAACGGCTTCTGGCTGGATATCTTCTCCATCGCCGTCATCCTTATTTCCACCTTCACCTTAGTGGCCTGGGCGCTGGGCATTGACGTGAGCGTCCGGCCTGATTGGGCGAGCGGGAAGTGAAAACCACGCAATACTACGAGTTTAGCGTTCGCAGGCGCAGGCCTGAAATAAAAGATGAATGGGTACAAAAAGCTGCCTTGCATCCGGAGTATACACAAACCCAGCCCGATGGCCGCATTCGCCACTTTATTTATATCGAGGAATGTGATAGATTTTTGCGTGTAGTGATCGATAACGGCGAGGTCTTAAACGCTTTTCTAGATCGGAACTTCAAACCAAAGACACAATAATTATGAATTTTTTCTACGACAAAAAAAGCGATTCACTTTACATTGAGCTTTCGGAAAAGCCGAGTTTTGATTCTGCCGAAATTTCCGATGGGCTGGTGGTAGATTATGACAAGTCAGGTCAGGTCGTCGGTCTCGATATCGAGTATGCCAGCAAGCATTTCAATATGAGTAAAATCCATGTGGAAGGCTTTAATCCACTTGTGGATATAGGCAAAAACGCCTAAATAACCAACCCATTCGTTAATTTTTCCTTGCTTTACCCCCCCCTGTGTTAAGATTTGCACTTGTAAAATAATGGGGAGAGCCAATCGCATGGATGATAAGCTATTTTCCAAAAGCAATGGATCATTAGAGATATGGGCACAGGATTTTGGTGATTCGGTTCATCTGAATGCAACGCTGCATAACGCGATGATTAGCAGTCCAAATAATCATGGCGGTATAACCGAGTACCTTGCTATTGATGAAGTTGAAGGAAAAAAGGCGCGGCAACTACCAAAATTTTTAAGGGAAATGGCAACAGACGCCGAGCATGGCATTCAGATTCTGGATAAAATGGCCGTTAAACTGAGAGCGCGGGGGTATACAGTCGAGATGGATAACCAACATGGCGGGCCACTTGCATCTTGGTGAAATCAGCAATTGCAACGATATCTTTTTGGGGATCAAAACCGGCCCCAAAGATAAAACCGAGGGGCTTAAAAAAGCCATCAAAGATGCTTACGCCGAGGTCATCCGCGAAAATAAATCCCTCGCTGCTTACATGAGCAAAGGCCAGGGCGCAAAGCTCGGCGCGTAGTTTTTTCTTCGTCATTCCCGCGACTCGTCTCGCCGTAGCTTTAGCGAAGGCGGAAAGCGGGAATCCAGTTTCTTTGTCATTTCGACCGAGCAACGCGAGTGGAGAAATCTTAAGATCCCTCGGCTACGCTCGGGATGACAGGTTCTAGATTCCCGCTTCTCGCCTTGGCGTAGCTTTGCTTGAGTCCATCCGCCTGAAAAATGTCGACGGCGTAGCCAGGTCGCGGGAATGACGACAGGTTGCTGATGACATCCCCCCAATAATTTGCTACTTCCTTCGTCATTCAATTACTGGATTCCCGCTTCCGCGGGCATGACGGGGCACCATGCAACCCACCGTCGGCTCTTATTTATTTGATTATCTCTATCACCAAGGCGTGCACCATGCGTTTGGCATTCCCGGCGACTTTGCACTGCCGACCTTTCGCTGGCTCCAGAACTCCAAAATCCAGCTTTACACGCTCACCCACGAACCCTCGGTGGGCTTCGCGGCGGACGGCTATGCGCGCGTGCGCGGGCTTGGCGTCGCGTGCGTGACGTATTGTGTCGGTGGCCTGAATATGCTTAACTCGATCGCCTGCGCGTACGCCGAAAAAAGCCCGGTGCTGGTGATTTCCGGCGGCCCCTCGCCCGCTGACCGAAAGCATGACCCACTCGTGCATCACAAGGTACGTACCTTTGATACACAAAAACGTATTTTTGAGGAAGTGACCTGCGCAAGCGCCGTGCTCACCGATCCGGAAACCGCTGCCGAAGAGATCATCCGCGTGGTGGAAACGATGCGCGCGCAGTGCCGCCCTGGCTATCTCGAAATTCCTTATGATGTGGTGGATATGCCCATTAAGCTGCCCACCATCCGAAATGTTCCGGCTCCGGAATCCGATAAAGAAAATCTGGAAGCGGCGCTGGCTGAAGCGCTAGAGAAAATTAAACAGGCAAAGCAACCGGTGATCGTGCTCGATGTCGAGCTGCACCGCCACGGCCTCACTGAAACTGCCATCGCCATTGCTGAAAAATTCGGCATTCCGATTGCCTCAACGCTGCTTTCCAAAAGTATCGTTTCGGAAAACCACCCGCTTTATATCGGCGTGTATTCGGGCGGGCTTTCAGAGCAAGTGACGCAGGACTATGTGGAGAAAAGCGATTGCCTGATACTCATGGGCGCATTCCTTTCCGATGTGTTCATGGGGATGCACACCGCCTCGCTGGAGCGAAAAAACACCATCCTCACCAATACCGAAAAAACGCGCATCGGCCTGCATTCATACGAAAACGTGCTGTTTAAGGATTTTCTGGACGGGCTGAAAGCGAAAGACATCCCGAAACGCATCTTCAAAAACCCCTACCACATTGAAGAAGCAAAGCCGCTAACCGCCGCCGAGAAAAACGATCCGCTTGATTCGGAGTCGTTCTTTCGTATCCTCGGCCTGCATATGGATGAGACGACGACGCTCGTCTGTGATACCGGCGATTCGCTGCTCGGCGCGATCGGCATCCGCACCGCGCAGTCCAATAACTTCCTTTCCGATGCGTATTATCTTTCCATGGGTTTTGCCATGCCAGCCGCCATCGGCGCGATGGTCGCGCAGCCGGAAGACCGCGTGATCGCCATCATCGGCGACGGCGCGTTCCAGATGACCGGCATCGAAATTTCCACCGCCGCGAAATATAAGATGAACCCGATCGTGTGCATCCTCAACAATGACGGCTATGGCACGCAGCGCCATATCATCGATGGGCCATTTAATAACATCCACCGCTGGGAATATGCCAAGCTGCGGGATGTGCTGAATTATGGCCGCTCCTACAAGGTGACGACCAAAGCCGAGCTTGACGATGCTTTCGCCCAGGCGGTAAAAGAAAACGATACGATGCACCTGATTGAGGTCATCATCCCGCGTGATGACTGCTCGCGCCCGCTGCGCCGTATGGCAAGCAAACTCGGCGAGCTGAGAGATTCCAGTAAACGTAAATAACGAAAGGCTAAAGCTATGAAAAAGACCATTCTTGCACTGCTGATGATCACCACCCTTGCCGCATGCAACACCATGAGCGGCGTTGGACGTGACATTGAGGCAGCAGGCGAAGCCATCACCGGCACCTCGGAAAAAACCAAAGAAAAAATCAAATAAAATTGCTGCGGCGCAGCGTCATCAAAACTTCATAATCCTGCGGTTTACAACGCCCGGTGATCATGTAACTCTGCCAGCGAAAAAAATAGTTCAACAACAATCAGGGAGAATAAAAATGTCACACCCGAGCGATCCAAGCCGCATTGAGCAGACAAAAAATCCTCTAAGCGTGCCTGATGCTTTTGCTGCCGCAGGCGGTGCAGATCAACCTAAAGGAACCCAACCTATCGAGCGCTCGCCTCGCGCAACAGAGCCAAGCCGCCTGGCTGTGCCAGCCGTGACGCATGACAAAGCTTATCAAAACTATGTCGATGCAGAAGCAGCACGGCGCGCAGGACAAAAGCCGCAAAATGGCGTATCAGATGCACCAAACCCTGAATCACAATCGCCAGCGGCAGGCGGCCAAGGCAGAGGAAGATTTTAAGCAGCCTTCACGCCTTTTTCCTTAAGTAGCGCTTCGAGTTCACCGGACTGGTACATCTCGCGAACAATGTCGCAGCCGCCAATGAACTCGCCCTTCACATAAAGCTGGGGAATGGTCGGCCAGTTGGTGAACGCCTTGATGCCTTCGCGAATCTCCTGATCGGCGAGCACATTCACGTCCTTGAAATCTTCCACACCGCAGCGCTTCAGAACCTCTACGACGGTTGCCGAAAATCCGCATTGCGGCATGGTCTTGGTACCTTTCATGTAGAGCACGATGTCGTTCGCTGAAATATCGTTTTTAATCTGGTCAAACACGGGATTGGTCATAGTTGCTATCCTTGGTCGTTAGTCAGTGATGATAAGACGCGCATGCTAGCACAAGCATGCATCAGACGCCAGCCGCCTGTGCGGCGCTGCGCCCCTCGGCGTCCAGCTTGCCCGCAAATTCAGAAAAATACTGGCGAAAAACTGCTTTTGGGTCAGGCAGCGTAGCGCCATTGTGGCGCAGCTTGGCGCAGGCCAGCTCACTGGCCATCTTCGCGCAATCTGCGTAGGGTTCTTTGTGAATATAGCCCGTAAGAAAGCCAGCAAAGGCCGTATCCCCCGCCCCGACGGTATTTTTTATCTCATCCTTGTGAATTACCGCTGCAGGAAAATGCTGGGTGCCATCCTTGGTGATGACTACACTTCCCTGCTTGCCACAGGTAATGAAAGCCACCTGATTGGTGCTACCTTTCCACGCGCCGCCATGGTGTTTGTCATCTTTGCTAGCCGCCAGTAGCGGCTCTTTCGCCAGTGTTTGCTGCAAGCGTTCGAATGCCGTTTGCGCCTGCACGGAATGGTTCATGAAATCATAGCGCCGCACTTCATCAGCGGTTAGTTTTTCTTGCTCAACAAGCCGCGCGATGGGATCAGGATTGGCGTCATCCTGCTTCAGATCTGCTGCGGTGATACCGCGCTCTTTAATGATACGCGCGATGTCCTCATATTCGTTATCATAGGTATAAGCGCGGGCGAGCTCTTCGCTATTACCAAGAATCACATTTGACTCCGCCATCACATGGCGGAAATGCGCGGCTTTATCGTGGTGCGAACGCTTGATGGTGCCATAATTCTGCTGGGTTGGCAGTGCAAACCACAGCTCTTTGCCCAGCGACCAGCGATATTTCATCAACTTATCCGCAAAGCCGAGAGCATGCTCCTCCGCATGGCCATTATGAACAGGAAATGTCTCATCCAGCTTTTGCCAGAGCGAGCCCTGCAGGAACACCACATCGGCATCATTCACGCGCTTTTCTGTCACCATCTCGGGCAGTAGATAGGATTTACTGGTGCCCGGATAGCTTGCCACCGCGCGGCGGCGATCCTGATACATCACGACAAACGACGTTGCAGCTTCAGGCATTGGCGCAAACTGGTCATGATTAGCAGAAAGCGGCACCAGCTTAATCTCCGCCTTTTGAAGTTCGCGCAGAATGCGCCGGCTATCTTCATCCTCGCCCAGCACCCCCATGAAACTCACCGCCACCTTATCACCCAGCGCGCGCCGAAGCGTGAGGCTGGTATTGAAGGATGAACCACCGGGCGCTTTGGTTTCATAGCGACCTTGAGTCGCCTGCATCAACTCGTCATACTGCTTGCGGCTGATCTGCATTTTGCTATCTGGCAGCAGCTTACCCTGCTGATGGTAACTCGCTACCAGCTCCGGAATTACCTCATCTTTGACAATGTAATCAGTGATCAGCGTATCGGCAGTGAGGATGCGAAGCGGATCGTTGCGCTTCACTCGTTCAGTAAATGACATGGTACCTGCAAGAAATGTTGTTAACAGAGGTTAACAAGCTGGACTTGCGAGTCAAGCAACTTTCGTGGTGATGGAAAGCGCATGCAGCGTGGTGCCCATACCTTCACCGATGGCTGCCATCACCAGCTGGTGCTGCGCCACACGGCTTTTGCCAGCAAACGCATTACTGGTGACTGTGACCTGCCAATGGTCATTGTCTCCGGCGAGGTCCTTCAGCTCCACCGCTGCATCTGGCAGGGCGCGTTTGATTCGGGCTTCTATTTCACTTGCGGTCATCGGCATGCGCCCTATATATGGGTTTTAACCCGTAAATCAAGGCTAAGATGAAACGTCTGCTCTGCTGCCTGCTGGCACTGTTCCCTCTCCCCGCTGCTGCCTATGACCTCGACTCGCCCTACATCACCAAAGGCGAGATGGAAATCGAGCTGAAAAACCGCTTCGATAGCGACCATCGCGCCAAAGAAGATGGCTACCGGCGCCATGTGCTGGGCATCGGCTACGCACCCAGCGACTGGTGGGCGTTTGAGCTGGAAGGAACCCTCGAAAAACCCGCAGATCGCGGCATGCGCTACCGCGCCACCGGTGCTGAGCTTGGCTTTCAACTAACACGTAAGGGCGAATACTGGCTGGATGTCGGCGCGGAGCTTGGTTATGGCATCGCGCACCAGAACGATGAGAAAAATACCGTCGAGACCGCCCTTCTCCTCGGCCACTCCACTAATCGCTGGCAGCACCTCCTCAACATTGGGCTTGAGACCGAGACAGGCAGCGGCCGCGATGGCAACCCCACGCCGGAACTCGCCTTTGGCAGCAAATACGAGCTTGAGGACAAGCTTGATATTGGCCTTGAATACCACGCTGATTTTGGTGCTTCCGATGCGATGGGCACATGGTCAGACCAGAAACATCGATTTGGCCCGGCGGTTTATGGTGCGGTTTGGGGCGGGCGAATCGGCTATGAAATCGGCTGGCTGGCGGGCATCTCCCGCGCCGCCGAAGACCATGTGTTCAAGCTCAATTTGGAACACGAATTTTCGTTTTAATAGTTGTCAAATGATGCTGCCGTGCTAAGACATGCGCCATGAAATCAGCCGCCGCACAAAAAATCGAAATCACCCCCGAAATCGTGGATGAACATGGCCTTGAGCCGGAAGAGTACCAGCGCATCCTGAAAATTCTTGGCCGCGAGCCAAACCTGATTGAGCTGGGAATTTTCTCGGTGATGTGGAGCGAGCATTGCTCTTACAAATCCACGCGCGTGCACCTGAAAAAGCTGCCGACCAAAGCACCGTGGGTCATTTGCGGCCCGGGCGAAAATGCCGGCGTGATCGATATCGGCGATAATCAGGCAGCGATTTTCAAAATGGAATCGCACAACCACCCAAGCTATATCGAGCCTTTCCAAGGCGCGGCGACCGGCGTCGGCGGTATCCTGCGCGATGTGTTCACCATGGGCGCACGCCCAGTTGCGAACATGAACGCGCTGCGCTTTGGCTCGCCCGACCACCCCAAAACCAAGCACCTGCTTTCCGGCGTCGTCGCCGGTATCGGCTCTTACGGCAACTGCGTCGGCGTACCCACAGTGGGCGGCGAATGCACATTCCATCCTGCTTATAACGGCAATATTCTGGTGAATGCCATGACGGTTGGCATCGCTGAGCAGGACAAGATTTTTTACTCAGCGGCAAGCGGCATTGGCAACCCGGTGGTGTATGTTGGCTCCAAAACCGGCCGCGACGGCATTCATGGCGCAACCATGGCCAGCGCCGAGTTTGATGATGCCTCCGAAGAAAAGCGCCCGACCGTGCAGGTAGGTGATCCGTTTACCGAAAAACTGCTGATCGAGGCATGCCTCGAGCTGATGCAGCAGGATGCGATTATCGCCATTCAGGATATGGGCGCCGCTGGCCTTACCTCCAGCTCGCTGGAGATGGCGGGCAAGGGCGAATGCGGCATTGAGCTGCACCTCGATCAAGTACCGATGCGCGAAGAGGGTATGACGCCGTATGAGCTGATGCTCTCTGAATCGCAGGAGCGCATGCTGATGATTTTAAAGCCGGAAAAGACCGAGCTGGCGCGGGCAATCTTTGAAAAATGGGAGCTGGCGTTTGCTACCATCGGCACCATCACCGACACCGGCCACATTGTGCTTAAATGGCACGGCGAGACGGTCGCCGATATGCCCATCGCGCCCGTTTCGACCGATGCGCCAATGTACGAACGACCGTACACGGTCGTTCGTAGTGTGGAGTGTGGAGTGTGGAGTGTAGAAATCCCCGCGAACCACACTCTACACTCCATACTCCACACTCTGCTCAAATCCCCCGATTTGAGCAGCAAGCGCTGGATCTGGGAACAATATGACCACATGGTGGGCAACGATACGGTTCAGCGCCCGGGCGGCGATAGCGCCGTCGTGCGCGTGCATGGCACAAATAAGGCGCTCGCCATCTCCACCGATTGCACGCCGCGCTACTGCTACGCTGATCCCGTCGAGGGCGGCAAGCAGGCAGTCGCGGAAACATGGCGAAACATCACGGCAGTAGGCGCCCAGCCGCTCGCCATCACCAATTGCCTCAATTTCGGTAACCCGGAAAAACCCGAGATCATGGGCCAAATCGTCGGCTGCCTGCAAGGCATGAGCGAGGCGTGTATTGCGCTGGATTACCCCATCATCTCCGGCAATGCCTCGCTGTATAACGAAACCAACGGCAAAGGCATCCTACCCACACCCGCCATCGGCGGCGTTGGGCTCCTCAAAGATGTCACCAAATCCGTCGGCAATAGCTTCGTCGCTGAGGGTGAAGACATCATCCTGATTGGCGAAACCAAGGGACATCTCGGCCAGTCACTTTACTTACGCGAAATTCTTGGCCGCGAGGAAGGCCCGCCCCCGCCGGTTGATCTCGCGCTTGAAAAGAAAAATGGTGATTTTGTACGCGCGCAGATTCAGGCCGGAAACATTACCGCCTGCCACGATATCTCGGACGGCGGACTCTTGGTCGCACTTGCAGAGATGACCTATCGAAATGGGATTGGCGCCTCTCTAGTCCCTAATTCCCAATCCCCAATCCCCTTCTACTTCGGCGAAGACCAGGCACGCTATCTGCTGACTACAAAAAATTCTCGTATTATTTTAGAACAAGCCAAAAAAGCTGGCATTACCGCCGCTGTCATCGGCAAAACACAAGCGGAGAATCTGGAGTTTGCCGGCGAAAAAATTGCAACCGCCACCCTGCGCAAAACCAATGAATCATGGCTGCCGGGCTACATGGCCTGATCTACCCGTCATTGCGAGGCAAAGCCGAAGCAATGACAAAAATCAAAATAGCAATGCTTACCCTTCTTTACGCTTCCTTAATTTTTTAGCGCGATAGTCGGGATATTAAAGTGTAACTTTGCCACAGGATGTGCCCCATGAATCTCACGCTTTCCAAAAAAATCCCGCTTGCCATCATCACCGCATCGCTGATCAGCGGGCTTGCGGTCGCCTTCTTTGCTGTGCGCTCCAGCACAGAAGCTGCAATAAAAAGTGCCGAGACATCCATGCAATATGTGCTGGAACAACGCACCTCTGCGCTGGACACCCTTATGCAGCGCATCGCCACTGACCTGCATACGATGGCAGATAGCCCCCACATGGTTCAGGCGGCACTCGATTTCACCGCAGCGTGGAATGAACTCGGCTTAAACCAGACCGAGCAGCTGCAATCGCTCTATATCACCAATAACCCGCACGAGACCGGCAAAAAAAACAAGTTGATGGCCGCAAACGATGGCTCCAGCTATAGCCGCACACATGCCGCTAAACATCCTTACTTCAATGAATTTCTTGAAGACAATGGCTATTATGACGTATTTATCGTAAATAAAAGTGGCGATGTGATCTACACCGTATTCAAGGAGCTGGATTTTGCCACCAATCTGAAAACCGGCCAGTGGAAAGATAGCGACCTTGCCAAAGTGTTTAACATGATCATGGCTCAGGATAGCGCAGAAAAAGTCTCCTTCGTTGATTTCGCGCCTTACGCCCCAAGTAACAACGTCCCCGCCAGCTTCATGGGC
>JAJTHB010000010.1 GCA_021299465.1 Rickettsiales bacterium
ACTATTTCGTGTATCAAGCGTCTAAGCACAGGTGGCGGGTACATGTAAGGTGATAAGAAACAAACCGGCCCATGAGTGGGCGCTACAGTTAATGCTTCTATTCCTTAGAAAGGAGGTAATCCAGCCGCACATTCCGATACGGCTACCTTGTTACGACTTCACCCCAGTCACTGACCCTACCGTGGTTGGCGCCCTCCTGCGTTAGGCAACCAGCTTAAGGTAGAACCAGCTCCCATGGTGTGACTGGCGGTGTGTACAAGACCCGGGAACGTATTCACCGTAGCGTGCTGATCTACGATTACTAGCGATTCCAGCTTCACGCACTCGAGTTGCAGAGTACGATCCGAACTGAGGCAGCTTTTGGGGATTGGCTCCGTCTTGCGACTTCGCGACCCATTGTCACTGCCATTGTAACACGTGTGTAGCCCAGGATGTAAGGGCCATGAGGACTTGACGTCATCCCCACCTTCCTCCGGCTTATCACCGGCAGTTTTCTCAGAGTGCTCAGCCTAACCTGTTAGCAACAGAGAATGAGGGTTGCGCTCGTTGCGGGACTTAACCCAACATCTCACGACACGAGCTGACGACAGCCATGCAGCACCTGTGCTCCTCCCACCCGAAGTGAAGGCCTCCTTTTCGGGAGGCCATAGAGGGCATGTCGAATCCTGGTAAGGTTCTTCGCGTTGCCTCGAATTAAACCACATGTTCCACCGCTTGTGCGGGTCCCCGTCAATTTCTTTGAGTTTTAATCTTGCGACCGTACTCCCCAGGCGGGATGCTTAACGCGTTAGCTGCGCCACTGAGAGGTATCCCCCCAACGGCTAGCATCCATCGTTTACGGTGTGGACTACCAGGGTATCTAATCCTGTTTGATCCCCACACTTTCGCGCCTCAGTGTCAGTTGTTGTCCAGATAGCCGCCTTCGCCACCGGTGTTTCTGCTAATATCTACGAATTTCACCTCTACATTAGCAATTCCGCTATCCCCTCCAACACTCAAGCTTTACAGTTTCAAAGGCAGTTCCTGGGTTGAGCCCAGGGATTTCACCTCTGACTTGAAAAGCCACCTACGCGCGCTTTACGCCCAGTGATTCCGAACAACGCTAGCACCCTTCGTATTACCGCGGCTGCTGGCACGAAGTTAGCCGGTGCTTATTCTTCAGGTACCGTCATCATCTTCCCTGACAAAAGAGCTTTACAACCCTAAGGCCTTCATCACTCACGCGGCATGGCTGGATCAGGCTTTCGCCCATTGTCCAATATTCCCCACTGCTGCCTCCCGTAGGAGTCTGGACCGTGTCTCAGTTCCAGTGTGGCTGATCATCCTCTCAGACCAGCTATAGATCGTAGGCTTGGTAGGCCTTTACCCCACCAACTACCTAATCTAACGCGGGCCGATCTTTTGGCGATAAATCTTTCCTCCGTAGAGAATATCCGGTATTAGCGTCAGTTTCCCGACGTTATTCCGAACCAAAAGGCACGTTCCCACGCGTTACTCACCCGTGCGCCACTATGTATTGCTACATCGTTCGACTTGCATGTGTTAAGCCTGCCGCCAGCGTTCGTTCTGAGCCAGAATCAAACTCTCAAGTTTTGATTCTAACCAAACATTTGCATGGCAAACATTTGCGTCATTATATTCCCAACCAAACGGTTGGGACTCAAATTTTCGGAAACACGCACAACATCACCTATTTTGATGCGCCTTGGACTTATACAAAATAGTTATTTTGTGCATAGCAGACGAATATTGCTATTCGTCTGTAGTGTACGCAAATGATGTTGTGCTGTTAATTTCAACAACGTCTAGCCATCCGAAAAGGACTAGATGCTGCAACACATCCACCACCTGCGCTTAAATGCTCTTCACGCTATCAATCGACAGATACGAATCTTTGAATGAAATCCAAGGATTTAAGCCGTATCGAACCAGCGCTAGAAAACAGCGCCGCCTCAAGAAAGGATCGCCTTTATGGCAAAGCAATCCCCCCCTGTCAACAGGAAAAAAACATTTTTTTGTTTTTTATTCTGACTTGAAAATTTCCAAGGGAAAATGGGGGTTATGCAAACAGTGGTTTCTAAAAATCTGACTTAAATACTAAAGCGCATGCCTTGATCTTTTCGCTCAGCAAGTATGGGTTTCTTGCCGCATCACTGACACAGCTGCCGCTTCCAGCAGCTCCAGATCCAATAGATTGCTCATATGATGCAGAATCATCCCAACTACCCAAAAAGCCAGAATTAATGCGCCCAGCCAGCGGCATCCCATCATCCAGCTTGTTATCGATGAAATACGCTTCTGCCGGTGTGTAGAGCGGTGTATTGGAGTTTATTCCCTCCCAACCAGCACCGAAATTCCACAGCGCCTTAAAACCAGCCCTGACATAGTGGCAATCATTACCACTACCGCTTCCCACGCGGCAGCCGATATAAACAGCATGATCGGACTTTGTTGACATGGGTATGTATCCCCAAGGGTTAGGGTCAGGAGCTGTCCAATAAGACAAAGAGGCAAAGCCTGCTAGCGCCAGATGCTGCGGCAACAGCTCAAACGTTTCATTCTCGCCTGTATACGACATACCCCCAGGAATCATTCCATCGCCATTGCCATTTCCCACCCCATCGAAGAAACTACTGGCATGCTTGCAATCCCCTGGGAGACACTCATACTTGTTTCGGAAGGCCAAAACGAAAGCGTTCATTTCTTCAATCTGGCGCATATCTTTGCGTAGCTCAGCGGATCGGATCAAATCCTGACCAACCAATATACCACCAAGCAAAAGACCAATTAGAATCAGAACAATCGAGAGTTCAACGAGTGTAAACCCTGACCAATCGGACAATCTATCTTTTTCTGAGCCTGTAGGGATGTGGTAAAAACAATTCATTTTAAAAACTGGCTTTCACAATCATCGCGCAAAGCTCGTAAGGGGTTGGCGAGGCAGCCACAGAAAGATTGTAGGTATTGTCCTGATCCAAATCAACACACTGGGTGGGTGATTCGCCATCAAGATTGAAGTCCATAAGAGAACATTCTCCCGTAGCCATATTAAATCCAATCATGCTTTCAATATTAGCTCTAACCCTTCCCGAATTCGGCATTGCATCATCTATTTTAGTATCAAGTGCATAACCATCATAGATGCTGTAAATACCACCGCCAGACACGCCGATAAGCGACGTCAAATACCAAGAATTCAGCGTTAGATTTCTGTATAGGCTGGAAGGGTAGCCATGAGAATTTAGCCATACACCACCACGCGCATTTGACCCCATACCCTGCCCGGGCATTTTGGGACGAGGCGAGTTGACACCCGGCACACCCCCCGATGTGATTGCTTCCGGAATCAAGCCAGATCTGCTTAGCATCTCCCAAAAGCCCTCAGCCTCTGTACCAGCCTGAGTGCAGCCACTGCTTTGAACCGCGCCATTCGCATTGCCGTTTTTAGTGCCGCTATCGACCAGATCGATGGCAAACGCAGAGCCGCAGTCCCCCGGAAGGCAGTTATATTTGTTCCTGAATGTATTAACCGCTGAATCAAGCGATTCGAGCTGAGCGATTTGGGCGCGCATTTGCGATGCCTTGATCAAATCACGACCAATTAATACGCCGCCAAGAACAAGTCCAATAATCACCAGCACAATCGATATCTCGATGAGGGTAAAGCCAATCAAGGAGCGGCTACAAATCACTACCAGCTCCCCCTTAATACGATTGTGCAATGACTAATGGGATCTCTTAATTGGACCCGATATTGGTTTGGCTGCTTTTGTGTATCGGCACAATTTAAAGGGCCATTGGTAAAAGCACTATTTAAAGGAAAAAAAATACCCCCAACAACAGTTAAGTTTCCAGCAATATCTGAGGAATAAATGAAGGACCCTTTGCCACGCATTCGACCATTCGAAGGAAGGCCATCGTCAATTTTACTATCTAATGCATAAGCAATATCAGGGCTGACAATAGGCAAATACGATTCCCTATCGATAGAGACGACAAAAGAATTGGCGACAAAACCACTATACACAGTACCGCCATCGACTCCGTTGGCATTAAAATCAAAAAACGCGAGCGAAATTCCCGGCTTACCAGAAAAACCACTCCAATCAGCGGCATCAAACAAAGGGGACTGATCTGGAGGAATATTTGTCAAAGCAGGGATTTTTAGTCCAGGCGTGGTTTTTCCAAGCGATTGAAAAATGTCGCCATTGACTGCGGCATCATAGCCACTCACAAGATTAGAATTTAACATGTGTTGCCAGAAATTTGATGACTCTTTGCGATCAGGCGTTAAAGCGGCCTGGAAAAAGTATTCGATATCAATACGGCCATCTGAATTACCATCCCAGCTCACATCATCGCTTGTTGCAAGCCCCAAATCGTATGAATTATTGCAATCTCCGGGCAAGCAATTATACTTAAGTCGAAAAGTGTTCACTGCGATATTTAATTGCTCAAATTGTGATACCTGTTGCCGCAACTGAGCAGCTAAGATTAAATCCCGCCCAATCAAAATACCCGCTGCTAGCAAGCCAATTATCACGAGCACTATCGAAAGCTCGATGAGGGTAAAGCCCGATGATAGTCCAGATCGTTTTTTCATGCTATTTTTATAGTTATAAGACATTAATTATTTTCTAACTAAATGCTGTCTGATTTTTTCCATTTACCCTCGGCGGCGTTGGAACTAATCGTGTTTTTTTTGAGGTCGATTCCGGCAAATTCCCAAAAATCACTGATATCTCTCTTATTTCCCATGTTATAGCGCGATATCTCTGCGAGTGCTTTTTTGTCTTCTGTGATCTTCAGACCCAGCAAATGCCATACACGTTTTTTTCCAATTTCAGCCGCATCTGATATAGCCTTATAATCCTCAGCATCTTTAGCTTTACGCCTTTTCGCATGCCATGCGTGATAAATCACCGCTTCATCAGGGTGGAACAAATCCCAGCCATGCGTCCATAGCCTTGCTGAGTAGACCAGCTCCTGCCCTCTGAAATAAATATGCGGGTCGAAAGGAATTTCATCGAACACACGCGTTGGCGCAAAAAAGAAATTGCCTACAAAAAACGGCGTGACCGGCAGTTGATTAGCCGGCAATTCCTGTTTGCTCCTGATCCACCCGCAAAGATGCACCGGCTGTAAATCATGCGGGTAGCCAATCTGGCCGACATAAGTGCCGTGCACAAGTCCGGCGGTTTCTTCCAGATCATGAGGCGGGTTATAATTGGGAACGGTTGACGTTAGCGCCGCTTTTGGCGAGCCGGAACGCTTAAGCATAGCGATCATGATTTCGTCCCAGCCTTCGGCAAAACGCATATGCGCATCAATCTGCAGCACATAATCCTCACCATCGCGTAGCGACAAGGCCTGCGCCCTTGCCCAACAACCACCTTTACTTTCGCCGTAGTGATACATCACCCTGCGTATCTGATCGGGATAAGGCGGCGGGTATTGGAAACAGTCACGATCCTTTTCTGGGTCAAACTGCCAGCATATGCCAACCGTAATGCGTTCGGGATAAGTTGCTTTTGCGTATAAATCCCTAACAGTGTGTTGGCACTCAGGGTCTCGGTAGCTGGCAATGCTGACAAAGATACTCGGACGATGCGTTTTCTCAAGCCTAGGAAACTGAAGCCAGCGGCCGGTTTTTGCCCGCTCACCGATGATACGCTGGGTCATATCGACATCAGCAAATCGCCAGAAATCCTCGCGCGGCCTCACGCCGCCGAGGCCGTAGCGATCATACTCGATCAACGCTACTTCAGGTGCGGCTTCGTCAAACAGCAAGTGGCGCAAACGAAGATGAGACAGCTCCGTGCGCTTGGTTTTTTCTGTTTTATAGACGGATTTCTCGCCCTCATTACGGCTTTTGGCAAACCAGTGATGATAGATCAGCGGTTTATCGGGCTGGTAGATATCGACTCCATATGTCCATAACCGCATGGAATAGGCAATCTCCTCCCCCCAGAAAAAGATATGCGGATCAAACGGAATCTGTTGCTGTGTTTCGGCGCGCATAAACATGAAGTTGCCGACGACAAATGGGCTTATCTGTAGCCCCCAGCCCTGTGATCCCTTTGGGCGCATGTAGCTCACCAGATGGATCGGTTGCAATTGGTTGGGGTGAGAAATCATGCCAACCGCAATCATGGGAAAACCATGCTTCTCATGATCATGAAGATGGTCAGGCGGTGTGTAATTGGGCGGCATGCCGGACAGCACGGCAGGTTTGGTGGGTGTGTGTTCCAGCGCATCGATCATCAGCGCGTCCCAACCTTTAACAAAGCGCATATGTGCATCGATCATCAGGATGTAATCTTCGCCTTCATGCAGTGAGAGCGCTTGAGAGCGCGCCCAGCAGGCTCCTTTTGCTTCATGAGACTCATAGGGAATGATGCGAACCTGATCAGGATACGGCGCAGGTGCTACGAAACAATCCTCATCTTTTACAGCATCATACTGCCAGCAAATGCCTACAAAAATTCTCTCGGGGTGAAGTGCTTGCTTAAACGCATCAATCACCGTGTGCTGGCACTCCGTATCACGGTAGCTGGCGATGGAAATAAAAATGCTAGGCAGCTTTGTCATATGAGCCGTTGTGATAGTTGAATAACGAAAGCAATAGCTGATGTGGCCGCGAAACTTCTGATTTCAGGATGCGGGCAGCCTCCTGCCTTGCTTCAGTTAGCATAGCGTGATGCTCGGCAAAATTGATGAAAACGAAGCGCTGGTGACCACTTTGCCTGATGCCCAGAATCTCACCGCTACCGCGCTGCCTGAGATCCGCTTCAGCAATCGCGAAACCATCATCGGTTTCACGTAGAACAGATAGTCTTTGCTGGATATCAGACATGATATCCTGATTGTTATGGTTGCTATAGAGCAAAACGCAAGCGCTCGGCTTATCACCGCGCCCCACACGGCCACGCAGCTGGTGAAGCTGGGCTAGGCCAAAGCGCTCGGCGCGCTCAATCACCATAATCGTGGCATCGCGCACATCCACCCCCACTTCGACAACTGTCGTCGCCACCAGCAGGCTGGTTTGACCTTCTGCAAATTGCTGCATTTGTGCGTTTCGCTCATCCGGCTTCATGCGCCCATGCACCATGCTGACCCGCCCTTTAAATCTCGCTGAAAATTCTGTGTAGCGAAGCTTCACGGCTGCCAGATCATCGGGCGATGCGCTTGCCGATTCATCATCGATCATCGGGCAAATCCAGTAAGCCTTCTCGCCTCTTGCGAGCGCAGCTTCTAGGCGCGCTAATACTTCTTCGATGCGCGATGAAGGAATCAAACGCGTTGCAATAGGCTGGCGACCTGCGGGCTTTTCTTTCAGCTCCGAAATATCCATATCGCCGTAAAGTGTCAGCGCCAGCGATCGAGGAATGGGGGTTGCCGTCATATGCAGCAGGTGCGGTTTATCACCTTTCTCGGCAAGCGCTAATCGCTGCGCTACGCCGAAGCGGTGCTGCTCGTCCACTACTATGAGCGACAGGTTTTGGAAAGCGACCTGCTCCTGAAAGAGGGCGTGAGTACCAATAATAATTTTTGCTTCGCCGCTAGCGATCTTGCTCAGTACTATTTTTCGCTCAGTGCTTTTGATTGAACTGGTAAGCAGAACAATTGTATCGCATCCCATTAGAGCAGAAATCGTTTTGTAATGCTGTTTCGCAAGCAACTCTGTGGGTGCCATGAGCGCCGATTGCCTATCCTCTTCGGCCACCTTAAGCATCGAAAATAGCGCGACGATGGTTTTACCGCTGCCGACATCACCCTGCAAAAGCCGCGTCATGCGATGGCCTGATGAGATGTCGGCGGCAATATCGCTTAGCACCTGTTGCTGGCCGGATGTGAGAGCGAATGGAAGTCTTTTCAGCAGGGCATTAGCAAGCGATCCATTGCCGCGAATCACACAGGCGGACTGACGCTGCATATGGCTTCTAATGATCGCAAGATGGAGCTGCGTTGCCAGCATTTCATCATAAGCAAGGCGCGCGCGCTCGGGCGATGATGGATTTAAATCCTGAGGCTCCCCTGGATGATGAGCCTTAATGAGCGCCTGCTTCAGGCCAGGCCACCCATTTTTTTTGCATGTTGCCTCATCAATCCATTCCGGCAAATCAGGAAACTGCAACAAGGCCTGCTCAACAAGTTTTGCGATGCGCTTTGATGTCATACCGGCAGTTAAGGGATAGACAGGCTCAATTTTTTGAACGTCAGCAAGCTGGGATACCGGAGCAATAATGTCCGGATGCGTCATCTGCAGCTGAAAATCGAAGCGCTCCAGCATACCGCTGATGACACGCTGACTTCCAACCGGCAGCGCCTGCTTAATATATTCATCGCGGGCATTGAAAAAAACCAGCGTGATCTCACCGGTCTCATTCACACATATCACCTTGTAAGGCTGTCTACCGAAACGTTTCTGCTTAGGCGGCAGGTGTGTTTCGACTTTCACAACCAGGGTGGCCACCACAGCTTCCGGCGCCGAATGAAGCGGGTAGCTCATACGGCGGTCAATGATGCCAATCGGCAGGTGAAATAAAAGATCACGAACGGTAGGAAACATTCCACCGGAAAGCTGCGTGCCGACCGGCAGCAAATTCGCCAGTGACTTGGCAACCGAAGGCCCTATCCCCTTGATGCGAGTGACCGGCGAAAATAAAAAATTTAGTGCTTCATCGCGCATAGCGGCACGATGATAGAGAAATCAACCAAGAAAATCTATCACGCGCTGCGCTTATCGCCTTCACCAATTTCAATAAGGGCATTGGCTGCGTTAGCGGGCATTTCATCAAGCGCCAGATCGCATTTATCGATGATCTGCTTGTCGTCAACACGGCCCGTAATACGCGTGAAACTGATACTTACTGAAAGACCAATTGTCGTACGATCAGGCAGGTTGTATGGGTTAGCAGCAATCTGCCAGCGCAGGCGATTAAACACCATGCGGGCGGATTCTGGCGTGGTATCAAGCAAGAGCACCCCAAGTCGTTTATAATTTACGCTACCGACGACATCATCCGGTCTCAAATTCTGGCGGCAAATAAATGCCACATGCTTGAGGATCGATTGACAGACAGGACGGCCATACTGCGAAAACAATTCATCATAATGATCAATCTGCAAAATAGAAAAGCAGGTGCGCAAATCGCTTTTGCTATTATAATAACCCATAAGCTCGATATCTTTACCAAGCGAACCGCGATCAGGCAGGCCGGTTTCTGAATCTACAACCTCGTGACCCCTCAGATTCTCCTGAATCGCCGTGCGTAGCGCCTCGTTTTTGCGCAGACCCATTTTATCCTGAAGCACCAGCTTGAAAATCACCTGACTACCCGTTGATTCAGCGCGAACGACTTTCAATCGAAATCCGGTTTCTTTACCGTCCTTGCCAATCACCGAAAAACTCTGAACCTTGCCAAGAACAGCACCAACATCATTAATCTCGCCGCCAAACTCTACGTATTCTTTCAAGAGCTCGCCAATGCGTGGGGGCAAAATTTTTGCAAGCGGCTGCCCTGCAAGCTCTGCATTACCATAATCGAGCATGTCCTCGGCCACATTATTGACATCGCGAATTTCTATCGACTTAAGGGCGTTATTCTGGCAGATGGTGATCACCGCGTCGTTGTTGCGATAGCCAATGAGCATAGGTATTTCCAATCGAAAGTTAGACTTAGTCAGTTAAACCGTAGCGCGATAAGATGAAAAAATTATTAACATATTGTTTTATCTATGGAAGCAGATAGCCGACGCAAACGCCTGATCTTCCGAAGCACCCATCGTGGTAACAAGGAAATGGATATTGTCTTCAGTCGGTTCGTCGAGAAGCATTTTAGTAGCCTGCATGGTGCTGAATTAGATCTTTACGAACGCCTGCTTGAAGAAAATGATGTTGAGATATGGGATTGGATCACCGGCAAGCCATCGCCAGCACACTACGACGCCCTGCTGAAGCGCATGCAGGAATGATGACGCTGCATGGTATTCCTGCCAGCGCGCAGCCGCTGGCTATTGCCGAATTGCTTGGCACACATCATGCCGTACTTTTTATCGCCGAGCATGATCGAGACATGGCGCGCATTGAACAGGGTATTGCTTTTTTCGCACCACAGGTAGACATCATTCGCTTTCCAGCATGGGATTGCTTGCCCTATGACCGTAGCTCGCCGCAAGCCAGTATTATGGCTGAGCGGATGCTGGCGCTCACTAGACTTATCGAGCCAGCCAGCAATAAGCGGATTATTCTTACCAGTGTCAATGCAGCGATGCAGTGGTTGCCGCCTGCAAGTGATATTGCAAAACTCTCCGCAAAACTATCTGCTGGCCAATCCATAAAGCCAGACGCGCTCATCAAGCTGCTTGCCGCACAAGGTTATCGCCGAAGCGCCCGCGCGATGGAGCCCGGCGAGTTCGCGGTTCGCGGCGGCATCATGGATATCGTTCCAAGCGGCATGGCGGAAGGTGTTCGCGTAGATTGGTTTGGTGATCAGATTGAAAGCATCAAACGTTATGATCTCATGACGCAACTCACGCAGGGCACCGTAGAAAATGTCGCGCTATTGCCCGCCAGTGAAGTACAGCTAAATGAAAGCAGCATCGAGCTTTTCCGCACCCGCTACCGCGAGCTTTTTGGCGCCGCCAGTCGCGAGGATGCGCTCTATGAGGCCGTGTCTGCTGGCCAGAATTATCAAGGTATGGAGCATTGGCTACCCCTCTTCTACAAACAAACTCAAAGCCTGTTTGATTATGCTCCAGATGCTGTAATTTGCTACAGCCACTCCCTATCCGGCCTGCTTAGCGAGCGGCGCGAAACTATTGGGGATTACTATGAGGCTCGCAAAGAGGCGCTAACGACAACACATAAAAAAAATAGCTTTGCAAGCGGTGCAATCTACAACCCTCTGCCGCCCGATCTGGGCTTTATCAGTGATTTAGCCTGGCAAAAACTTATGGGCTCGCGCTCGACCATCGAGCTCTCACCATTCCAAACGTCCAGCCGTGGTTACAAACCTATCTTGCCATTAGCACAGGCACAGACTGAACATACGCCCTTTGACCAGCTTCGCGAAAAAAAAGGTAAGCCCATTTTAATTGCCTGCTACAGCGCCGGTTCTCGTGAGCGGTTATTTGGGCTACTAAGCGCGCATGATTTTTTCTGCCTGAATATTGATGCATGGCATGACCACCGCCAAGTCAAAGGCAAAACCATAGGACTGTTAATTCTTCCTATTGAGAACGGTTTCGAATCCGAAACATTCATGCTTTTTTCTGAATCAGATGTACTCGGCGAACGAATCACCCGCGCCGCAAAGAAAAAGAAAAATGCTGACGTCTTCATGGCAGAAGCCGCCAATTTTAACGTTGGTGAACTGGTGGTGCATAAAGAACATGGCATTGGCCGCTTCGAAGGCTTGATTGCCGTAAGCGTTCAGGGTGCGACGCATGATTGCCTGAAAATCATGTATGATGGCGGGGATCGTCTATTCCTGCCGGTTGAGAATATCGATATCATCACGCGCTACGGCATGGAGGATGAAGCCGCATCGCTCGACAAGCTCGGTGGCGCAAGCTGGCAGTCGCGCAAAGCAAAGCTCAAGGAACGCATCACTCTTGCGGCCGAAGCTCTTCTTAAACTCGCCGCAGAGCGCCAGGTCAGGCAAGGTGCGGTCATCGAAACCGAGACAGGAAGCTATGATGAATTCTGCGCACGTTTTCCCTATGCTGAAACGGAAGATCAGGAACGCGCTATTCAACATGTTCTTACCGATCTCACCATCGGGAAACCCATGGATCGCCTCATCTGCGGCGATGTCGGCTTTGGCAAAACTGAAGTGGCGCTTAGGGCAGCATTTGCGAGCGTAAGCGGCAAATGGCAAGTGGCCGTGATCGTACCAACCACCCTGCTCGCACGACAGCATTACCGCAATTTCAAAACGCGTTTTGAGGGATTCCCTGTTAATGTGCGGCAGCTTTCGCGCATGGTACCTTTGCGCGAGCAACAGCAGACGCGTGAGGGCCTTAAAGATGGTAGTGTCGATATTGTGGTCGGCACCCATGCGCTGCTGGCGAAGAACATCGAATTCAAGCGTCTGGGCCTCGTGATTGTCGATGAAGAACAGCATTTCGGTGTGGCGCAGAAAGAAAAGCTTAAAAGCCTCAAAAGCGATGTGCATGTTCTCACGCTTTCCGCCACCCCTATTCCCCGTACGCTGCAAATGGCGCTTACCGGCGTTCGGGATCTTTCGCTCATCACCACCCCTCCCATCGACCGCCTTGCCGTGCGCAGCTTTGTGCTGCCTTATGATCCGGTGGTTCTTCGTGAAGCCCTGCTCAGGGAAAAACATCGCGGCGGCATCAGCTACCTCGTCTGCCCACGCATTAAGGACATGGCAGAAATCAAAGCGCAAGTCAGCGAACTGGTTCCCGAGCTGAAACTCGCCGTAGCCCATGGCCAGATGGCAGCGAGCGAACTGGATGATATCATGAATGATGTCTATGACGGCAAGGTCGATGCGCTGCTTTCCACCGCGATCATCGAATCCGGTATCGATATTCCAACGGCCAACACTATGGTCATTTTCAACGCGCATTTGTTTGGTCTGGCGCAGCTTTACCAGCTGCGTGGCCGTGTGGGGCGCAGCAAGCAGCGCGCCTATGCCTATTTCATCCTGCCGCATTATCGCAAACTCACCGATACCGCCACAAAACGTCTCGAAGTAATGCAAACGCTCGATACGCTCGGCGCAGGTTTCCAGCTTGCCTCGCATGATATGGATATTCGTGGCTTTGGCAATCTCGTTGGCGAAGAACAATCCGGCCATATTAAAGAGGTGGGCATTGAGCTTTACCAGCAGATGTTAGAGGAAGCGGTTGCTACATTGAAGTCGGCAGTTGGCAGTTCGCGGTTGACAGATGATAAAAGCCATTTACTGCAAACTGACTTCAGCCCCACTATCAATCTCGGCCTCTCCGTCCTCATCCCCGAAACATATGTTGAAGATTTATCACTGAGGATGGGTCTTTACCGCCGGGCGTCGCAGCTGGCCGACCAGAAAGAGATTGAAAGTTTTGCTGCCGAACTCATTGATCGCTTTGGCCAAATGCCTGAAGAGACAAAACACCTGATTGATGTGCTTGGGCTGAAAGTTTTATGCAAACAGGCCGGTATCGAACGCATCGATGTAGGGCCAAAGGGCGCGGTGCTTTCCTTTTATAAAAACACATTCGCCAACCCCGAAGCACTACTGGCCCACATCGAACGCAACCCGCGCACGCTTAAAGTAAGAGCGGATCAGAAGATTGTATTTATTCATGAATGGCATGAGACTCATGATAAATGCGCCACCATAGCAAAGCTGCTCCAAAGCATCATCGCACTTACTGGTAATCAGGGTAAAGCGCCTAATTGAGGGGTATCACTACCTCCTCTTATTTGAGGTGGCTTATAATGTTTTATAGCGCTTATCACCCTATCAAAACCTGAATCATTGATCGGAATCGAGATGTTCACGCCGCCTGTGAATGTATGATTCATATCTCTTGAACGACGCTCGCCGCTTGCGACATAAACATAGGTCGGTATGTTTTGTATCGCGCCAATCTGTTCAGCCATACCATCCGGCACCCCTTCTAAATGCAAGATGAAATGAGCCGGCTTGGCAAGCGCTTCTGTTTCTTTTTCACTGTGTTTGGGAACAACAAGCTGGACATAAGGTTTAACTGCCCCTTTTTCTACTTTGCCCGTGGTTGTTAGACCCTTTACCTGATTGATAACCTCCTGAGAGCATAAAACACCCTTGTGGCACTGCGCAGCAAGGTTGGGAGATTTTCTGATAACCTTAGTCAGTTTATCTAGCGTATCAGCAAATGCTGCAGCCTTATCATCCGGCACAACGAATTTAATTTCACGCCCTGTAGCCTCTCCGGTGTTAAGATCTTCTTTTGCATTGCGCCTACCACCTGAAGCATCGACTTTCCATTCGTCCTGAGTGATGCCTGATTCATGAAGTGCCTGCCCAATGATATTATCCAGCACTCTGGCAGCCTCCGGCTGCTCAGTTCCTCGCAGATCGATCAGTATTAATCCCCCCGGTACATGCTTGCCCAGTGCATTTTCATTTCTAGTGCGCGTACATCTTGTAACGGACTGAGTAATGCTTCGCCCTATTTCAGTATGGAACTGTCCAATTTCGCCGCCGCACGCTGTACCAACGGTTTTGATCAACCCCATTACGGCACCTGCAACATCAACATCGCTATGCATACACGCCCCATTAAATTTTATTAACTGTAACTTATTAAAGTTAATGAATAGTATCCAGTTAGCTTAATGCAGCATGACGAACAACTCAAAACCCTTGATTTTCCTTGGTTTGGTGCTAATAGAGAGCAGATTAAATTAGTAATTTTTGGGTGATATGGCTGATTTATTTGCACAAAAGAAATCGAAAGAAACTTCATATTCTGCACAAGATATTGAAGTCTTAGAAGGGCTTGAGCCGGTTCGCCGTCGCCCGGGCATGTATATTGGCGGCACCGACGAAGTGGCCATGCACCACCTCGTAAACGAGGTGTTCGATAACGCCATGGATGAGGCTGTTGCAGGCTTTGCCACCACAATTGAGATGGAAATCGGCAAGGATAACCTGATCACCATCCGCGATAACGGCCGCGGCATCCCGATCGATCCACACCCCAAATTTCCTAAAAAATCAGCCCTCGAAGTGATCCTTACCATGCTCCATTCCGGCGGTAAGTTCGGTGGCAAGGTTTATGATACCTCAGGCGGTTTGCATGGCGTGGGCATCTCGGTGGTGAATGCACTCTCGGACCATCTCGAGGTAGAAGTCATCCGCGATAAGATCCATTACCGCCAGACTTACTCACGCGGCGAGCCCACCAGCAAGTTGCAAAAAGTTGGACAGGTGGCGCGCGGCAAAGGCACGATCGTGCGGTTCCATCCAGATGAGAAAATTTTTGGCAAAGCGAAATTTAAGCCTGAAAAACTCTTCAAGCTTGCACGCTCCAAGGCCTATCTGTTTCGAGGGGTACAAATTGAATGGTATTGCGACGCATCGCTTATTACAGAAGGTTCTGAGGTTCCAGAAAAAGCGACCATCCACTTCCCGGGCGGCCTAACCGATTTCCTTAAGCAGCAGCTCGAAGGCCGCACACTGATCACCAATGAGCCATTTGCTGGCGAGGCGGAGCTGCCCGGCAAAATGGGGCGCATAGAATGGGCGATTGATTGGCCGGCTGATGAAGAAGCGTATGTTTCGACCTATTGCAACACCATTCCCACGCCTGATGGCGGAACCCATGAAAGCGGTATGCGCTCAGCGCTATCCAAAGGGCTTAAGGCTTACGGTGAACTCGTCGGCAACAAAAAAATCACGCAAGCAATGGGTGAGGATATGCTTGGCGGCGCTGTGATGGTGCTGTCGCTATTCATCAGAGAGCCACAATTCCAGGGGCAGACTAAAAACAAGCTGGTGAATGTCGAAGCGTCGCGCCTTGTTGAAAACGCCATGCGCGACCATTTCGATCATTACTTAACCGGCAACCCTGAAAATGCCAACAAACTGATCAACTACATCATTGAACGATTGGAAGAACGCCTGCGCCGCAAAGCCGATAAAGAGGTTGGTCGCAAAGCGGTGACAACTCGGCTTCGCCTGCCCGGAAAGCTTGCGGATTGTTCGAGCAGCTCGAATAAAGGCACGGAGATTTTTATCGTCGAGGGCGATTCGGCAGGCGGCAGCGCCAAGCAGGCACGAGACCGGCAGACGCAGGCGGTTTTGCCACTGCGCGGAAAAATCCTCAACGTCGCGTCCGCCACGCTCGACAAAATCAAAGCCAATCAGGAACTCGCCGATCTTGAGCTTGCGCTCGGCTGTGGAACCGGCTCGCATTATAAAGAAGACAGCCTGCGCTATGACAAGGTCATCATCATGACCGATGCCGATGTCGACGGCGCGCATATCGCATCGCTACTCATGACCTATTTTTATCAGGAGATGCCAGAGCTGATTCGCGGGGGCCATCTCTACCTCGCCCGCCCGCCTCTATATCGCATCACCATCGGCACCACCACTTATTACGCGCAGGATGATAAGGAAAAAGCTGAGATCATCGCCGAATACGCCAAGGCGAATAGCCGCATAGAAGTCGGCAGGTTTAAAGGTCTTGGTGAAATGACCCCACCGCAACTCAAAGAAACGACCATGAACATTAAAAATCGCATACTCTTGCGTGTGGAGATTGATGAGTTGGACGTGGATGCCACGCGCGAACGTGTTGACCAGCTGATGGGCAAGAAGCCGGAACATCGGTTTAATTTTATTCAGGAGCAAACTGCCAAGCGCGGCGGTGAGGTTTTGAAAGAATTGGATGTGTAGTATGTCAAAGCGAGAAATGACAACGAACGAAGCAGTTAATTATGTGATGAAATCTTTGGTTACAGATCATGATAGGCCATTTAAGCAAACCCTGACTAATGCTATTCCAGATGAGTTAGTGGTGAAACTTGTTGCAAGCAACAAAGATAGCGTCATCAAATTGGCATTAGAAAAAGCACTTGATCGCATGACTCCCGAAGCCCGCTATTCTTTTAGATGGGAAGAGCAGGGTGTTATGGTCAGACAAATTAAACAAGCCATTGGCGAAATGTGTAAAGAACATGGTTTTGGAGCCGCTCTTGCAGGTGGCTAAGGCTAGGCAGCAATCGGTTTTCTCAAATTAAGTATATCCGGTATTTCGCGCTGCGCCCTAGCATGATCCTCCGGCACACCAATATCGATGAAATAATCCACATCTTCATAAGCAGCCGGCTTTAGCTCGGGCGTGTTTGGCGCGAGAAAATCGCGCTCGAAGGAGAAGCTACTTTCTGCAAACCCCGAATAACCGTCATTGCGAGCTGGCGATGAATACATGCCCTCAAAAACCTCCGGCGACAGCACATAAAAACCAACGCTGATATCGCCTTCCTGCTGATCACCGTATAGCTCATAGCGAGTGATGAGGTCATTCTGTATGTTGAGTTGGCTGTAGCGCCTGCAGTCAGGCATGCGTGTGGTGGCGATGCTAATCGGACGGCCAGAAGCGATATGATTTCTCATCATCCGCCGGTAGTTGACCATCACCAATGAATCGCCGTTCAGCGCAAAGGCCGGCCTATTTGGTTTCAGTTCTCGCATGGCATTTGCCAGCGCGCCGCCGGTGCCAAGTGGCTGCTCCTCAATCAGATAGCGCAATTCCATACCTGCATAGCGACTGCCGAAATAGCGAGTGATCTGCTCGGGCTGATGGTGAAGGCACAGCATCACCTCGCGCACGCCTTGCTGCGCTATGTAGTCAAGCAACCATGATAAAAACGGCCGACCAGCAAGTTGCGCCATCGGTTTGATGGTATCTCCAGTCACTGACTTTAGCCTTGTGCCAAAACCGCCGGCGAGTATGATGGCTTGCATGGTGAAGTTCGTTTCTCTGTTCCAAAACGACACTAGCCATGCCACTAGCAAACACAATAAATTCAATACCAATCAATGGTTTATAAATTATATTCTTTTGCAACCGATGTAAATTATGGCAGTCATCAACATTACTGCTGATCAAGCCGAAGAAATACTTAATCAAGGCAAAGATCGCTCCGAAGGTGTCGTCATTAAAGTTGAAGCGTTACTGGCAATCCTTCAAAAGACAAACGTCAGCGCAGAGAGATTACTTAAACTGCTAGACAAGAATCTTGCTTTACATGCAACGAAAGGCGATGCCAATGATCCGGGTGACAGCATTACCTTTTCAAAGAAGGCTCTTGAGGATATTCGCGATCGCGATATAGGTGCTGGTATCGAAACTAGTGAAAGATAATGCTGGTAACTATGAAAGCTGAAAAACATCAGAATATAACTTTGCAGCTGCTCAAAGTGAGTAGTTATGATCACTGGATCAGCAAACAATCGCCTATTATTAAATCGTGGTTGAAGGCAAACACTTTTACAGCAAACGCTGGCGCTTGCTCTTTAATCCCTTCAATCAAAGGAGGGGTTGAGATGGCTCTCGCCATCATCGATGATGAACCCGATATCTGGAGCATTGCGCATCTGCCAGCCAGACTGCCAGCCGGCGAATATGCGCTAAAAAGTGATTTGCCAAAAGAAACTCTGGCGCAGCTGGCACTAGGCTGGCGGCTCGCCTGTTACCAGTTCACGCGCTATAAAAAGAATGAGAAAAAATTACCGGCGCTCGTTCTTCCTAAGTCGATTGACCAATCATTGATCGATTCAATGGTGGCGGCCATAGGCTGGTCTCGTGACCTGATCAATACTCCTGCAAATGATATGAACCCTGAATCGCTCGCGGCCGAGGCGGTGCGTTTTGGCAAGTATCATAAAGGCGAGGTTACGGTTATCAAAGGCGAGGATTTGCTAAAACAAAACTGGCCGATGGTCTATGCCGTTGGTAAAGCAGCGAGCGTACCCCCTCACCTTGTCGATCTGCGCTTTGGTAAAAAAACAGCGCCGAAGATTACGCTGGTAGGTAAAGGCGTTTGTTTTGATTCGGGCGGGCTGGATATCAAATCCACCGCAGGCATGAAGCTCATGAAAAAAGATATGGGCGGCGCGGCTGCAGTGCTGGCGCTGGCCAAAATGATTATTGATAGCAAATTGCCGGTGCGGCTGCGTGTGTTGCTGCCGATCGTGGAAAACGCGATTAGCGGCAATGCCATGCGCCCGCTGGATATTGTTGCCACACGAAAAGGACTCACTGTTGAAATTGGCAATACCGATGCAGAAGGCAGGCTCATTTTATGTGATGCGCTGCATGAAGCTGACCTTGAAAAACCCGACCTGCTTATCGACTGCGCGACCTTAACTGGCGCAGCGCGTGTGGCACTGGGCACAGATATTCCCGCCTTCTTCACCCATGACAACAAGCTGGCGGACGAGCTGATGCGCCATAGCCATGCCACGTCAGATCCGCTGTGGCGCTTGCCTTTGTGGAAGCCTTATCGTTCCTTACTCGAAACAAAAAATGCTGATTTATCGAACGATCCGGATAGCGGTTATGGCGGCGCCATCACTGCGGCCTTGTATTTAGCAGAATTTGTGAGTAGAACACCCGCCTGGCTTCATATTGACATGATGGCGTGGAATGTCAGCGATCGCCCGGGACGCCCAAAAGGCGGCGAGGCGATGGCGGTTCGTGCGCTGTTTTCAATGATAAAGGAACGTTATGGTCGCTAAGGAAGAAAAAATCGGTTCGTCGAAAATGGTTCGTGCCCTGTCGTTCTGGCACGGTGTTACCGCAACCGCACTTAAAAAAATGCCTATCGATTTATCGGCAAGGCAGCAGGCCGTTCTGCTGAATGTCTACCTTGTGCAAGGGCCGCATAGTGTTAAATCGCTCTCCGATGAGCTGGCCATTTCCAAACCAGCGATCTGCCGCGCGATTGATGCGCTCGAAGGCGCGAAATTGGTCAAGCGCCAGCGTGATAAGTCGGACAAACGCAATGTCTATGTGCAACGTACGGTAAAAGGTTCGGTCTACCTCTCCGAATTCGCCGACATCATCATGACGCAGTCCAAAGAAGCGGCTTGATTCATCGCGGGCGGGGCCGGCGCAGGGAAACATGCAACAGCTCTATACCATCCAAACAGCCGCGGGCAATGATGGCCCCCATGATCTGGTCACTCTTTTGCGGCGAATCCGCTCCGGCAAGATCACCAAAGATACTCTGATTATTGAAGGTGAAACAACTACCGCCGTTCCCGCTGGCAGCATCAGGGAGATCAGCGTTTTTTTTGATTCCTCCGCTTATGATGCACAAAAAAATAATACGATCGTTGAATCCGTCACCCTAGCAGAATTAACTTCGCGTGCGTGGCAGTTTGTAAGCTCAAACCATATCATCACCGTGTATGCGGGTTTACTGATGATGCTATGCCTGATTACCGCCATCGTGCTATCCAACTATTCCGATACTGTCATTGTGTTCATCGTAACATGGTTTGTTTTTTCCATATTACATAACATTTATCTGGTAGGCGTATTATCTTCTTACCGTGGGCATAAAATCGCGAGCAACTTCCTTGCCCGTTATTTTATGCCAACCATTTTAACGCTTGTCATGGCAAGCCTTACCTTGGCAGCGATGATGTTTGGCGGGTTGCTGGCACTCGTTGTACCCGGGATCGCGGTTGCCGTGATGTACCTCTTTGTACCATTTCTGATCGTCGATAAACGCTACGGGTTGATTGCGGCGATGGTGGCATCACGGCTGCTGGTCCAAAAAGCAGGAAAGCGCTATGCAGGCACGCTGACGCTATTGGTTTTCCTTCATTTGCTGTGTCTGATTTGCATCATACCCATTCCGCTTACGCTCCCGCTCTTTGCCGTCATCATCAGCGATATATATGAGGAAATGATCAACGCATGACGGGCAGCAGCGCCCCATTATCCGCCTTCATTCTATCAGCGTAGTTAGCTATGGATTTGCTAGGTTCTTGCTTTTGTATCAGCGCCCCAAACGGCAAATAGACATCTTCACCGTTTCTTTTCAACTGAAGGTAAAATTGCGTTGGGCCTGATTGCTGCGGCTCGACATGAAAAAGCAGGTCCGGCCCGCCCCTTGCCTGTTTATCGCTCGGCTCTTCACCCAGCGGATGGCAATGGATGATCGAGTTTCCATCGGCGCTGAAGCCTACCAGATGGGCATAAGCCCCCATCACCGGCTCCAGGTCGCGTATCGGACGGCCACTTACATCAGATAAAGACGCGCGCACCATCGATGCCTTACCCGCAAGCATTGGCCTATCAGTCACAATCTTGGCCTGAATTCCCTTTGCTTCCGCCATTTCACTGGGCCTTATCACTGGCGGTATATTGCGGGGATTCGCAGCATCAATTGCGCTTTTGATTTTGATGTTTTGCTTGGTTTTACACAGCGTGATATCCGCCCATGCGCTGTAGGCATTGGAAGTATTGGGCGTAAACGTGAAACGATACTCACCAGCTATGTCAGTCGGCTGGGGATGGATGTGGTGGTAGTCCTTGAGGCTCTGGTCAATCACCAGCAGGTGAATTTTTTCGGTATGCACCGTCGCAAGATCATTCGTCGTGATCGGCTTATTGGTTTGTGCATCCCGGAGCTTCAGGATTGCCTGACACGGCCTTCCTGCCTGAGTCGGCTGGTCAACAGCTATCTCAGCCGCAACCGATGCAGGCTTTTGTTTTTTCGAACCGAACATGGAAAGACCAATCGCGGCCGGAATGATCGATGCGCCGCAGGTAATGAAGTGGGGCACGGCGGCAGCAATGCCCGAAGCGCCAAACATGGCGCCATCCATCCCCGCCATGGTACCGATAGTGCTGCCGACAATCTCGATGGCGCTGTTAGCAATTGCGACATCGCCCGCCAACGTCGAAAGAAAAATAATGCCATAGCCCAGTGAGGTCAGCACCGTGGGCAGTGCAATCAATGCGCTGGCGACTAGAGCGGCGGTTTTGATGACATTGCCCCATTTAATTTTTTTGCTGCCATCTTCGCGCTTAGCCACGTAGTTGCCCAGCAACACACCACCAATCCCCACAACACCGGTGGCAAGCGCATTATAGAGGCCGCCTGCCGCTAGTGTTTCCCCCACCAAGGGAAGCTTTGAGAGCAGTCCTCCTGCAAGACCTGCCAGCCCAGAGCCCCCCGCATCCGCTGCATTATGCAGCACCCACATGGACTCCTGCGCCATCGCAGCACTACCGATTCCCACAGCAGGGAGCACATAAGGTGCAGCAATCACCACGCCGGTGGTCACCAGCCCGCCGAGCGCAAGCCTTGTCAGCCAGCGGCTTGTGTGCTGTTCGACGCTGTGCTCGTGAGAATGGTCGTGAGAATGATGCTGCATCGCGGCTTACTTTTGCTTCGGATTTTGAATCTCAGTAACCTTGCGGGAAATATCCTGCGCGAGCGTGGCAGTAAATTTCTCTGGCGCCTGCTGGTTTGCATCGAGCGCGCGGTATGCCTCCACCACATTGCCCTCAGCATTAAACAATGTGCCAAAGGACGTGTGCTGCTTGGGATCTTTAGTAGTGATCAGCATATTGCGGCTGCCTGCTTTTTTAAGCTCTTCACTGATAAGGTTCTGTAGGTTTTTTGCGTCTTCAGCCTTGGGGGTGAAAATAATATGGAAAATACGACTTTTTTGATCTGCCACCTGCTCTTGCTTTATTTTCTTGGCAACCACATCAAAGGCAGCACTTCCCAGCTCAGCACGGGATTTATCTGAATCCTTCAGCTCCTCCGCCTGATATTGGCGCAGCCCTTCTTGATAATATTTGATGATATATTCGCGCCTTGTTTTTTCTTCCGAGTCTTTTTCGGGCTGAACAGAAACAATAATAATCGGCACTTCCTGCTTTTCAGTAACCAACTTCTGCTGGATGACGGCAATGGAGTCTGCAATCGTGCCGCAGCGCGGGCAGCCGTTATAACCAAAAAACATCAGCGCGGGCTTGCCCTTGAGCACCTCAGCGAGATTGATTTTTTCTCCGTGCTGGTCTGTTACCTGAATATCCTTAAACACAGATTCAAGGCTGCTTGGTTTTTTTGTTTCTTCTTTTTTATTGGGATCCAGAGGTGCGACTTGCGTTACACCGTCTGCTGGTGAAACTTGTGATCCGGACTGATTGGGTTGTCCAAAGGCGGATGCAGCGACTGCACTGGTTGCCCCCATGCGGATCAGCCATGATGGATTTGTCATATAAATTCCTTATAAATAATAAAAATGAGATTTGATAAAAATTCAGGCCGTTTAAAATCAAATCTCAGCGGGGCGGCGCATGCGCAAGCAATCTATGCCAATACAGCCAGCGCTCAGCGAGCTGACCTTGGGGTATCCTTGCCGAATTGAACAGGCATGGCCAGAGGGCTGCACCGAGTACCATGACAGCCACCAATATTACACAAGCAAACAAACTCGGAAGTATACCACCTTCAATCAGTGAAGAAAAAATAGGTAGATGTTCCTTAGGCAACTGTGACCATTTGATATAAACGATCCGATCGCCTTTACATATCGCAACCTCTTCACCGTATGTTGCGGCAAGATGAGAGGCTGCATCCGGCGCACGCTGTATGAACGGCACCATGACTAATATATGAACCAGCAAAAAGGCTGCAGCCAGGGCAGTGAAATTTTTTATCAATCCCTGTCGGTATGTGAATAAACTGTGCATAATTTGTGTATAAAACTTATAAGCGGCCACACGGCCATAGCAAGTGACAAATTCGTGACAAGCGATTGTCTTGAGGATAAAAATTTTTCAAATAAAATCACTTGCAAGCACCCATAAAAATCGGATTTATAGCAATGTAGGAAAAAAATTCCTGCTATTAAGAAATTAGCAATAAATCTCTGCTAATCTAGGAAAATCAAGGGAAGAAACGATATATGGCTGTTGCAGATTTATTAGGAAACATGGGAAAAGCGAAAATTGGCGCGATGCTTGCCATGTCAACTTTGCTACTCGCTTTCTTCCTATTTGTTGCCTTTAGGCTATCATCCGCCAATATGGTTCCGCTCTATACCAGCATGTCGCTGGAAGATAGCTCAAAAGTTGTTGCTGAACTTGAGCAGTCAGGCACACCTTACGAATTAATCGGCAACGGCACCGGTGTCATGGTGCCTTCGGATAAAGTACTTCGCTTGCGGATGACACTTGCAGAACAAGGCCTGCCTTCCGGTGCTTCTATTGTCGGATATGAGATCTTTGATCGCCAGGAAAGCTTTGGAAGCTCAAACTATATCATGAGCATCAACGTACTTCGGGCGCTTGAGGGCGAACTCTCACGCACCATTGGTTCAATCGCGGGCATTGAAACCGCGCGTGTGCATCTGGTGATGCCTAAACGCGAGCTGTTTACCCGCGACAAAGATAAACCAAGCGCCTCGGTCACCATCAAAATGCGCGGCGGCCACTCGCTGGAAAAAAACGAAGTCACAGCGATTACTCATCTTATCGCATCAGCTGTGCCAGGGCTTGAACCATCCAAAGTCACCGTAGTTGATAGCCACGGCAAACTGCTTGCTCGTGGCAGCGGTGAAGATAGCCTCGATGCCACTGCGGCAACAGCGATGGAATATCGCACCGCATATGAGAATCAAATGCGTGACCGGCTGGAAGAGCTGCTCGAGAAAGTCGTTGGTGCTGGTAAAGTGCGCGTTAAAGTTGCAGCAGATATGAATTTTGATCGTATCATCACCAATTCAGAAAAATTTGATCCGGATGGACAGGTTGCGCGCTCCGTGCAGTCGACAACAGGTCGTGAAGATTCGAAAGACAAGGCTGCCGCTGATAACGTAACAGCAGCCAATAACCTGCCACAGGCCAGCACAGCAGGCGCAGGCGGAGCAAGCAGTGATAAGCTTTCTGAAAACAGCACCGAAACCACTAATTTTGAGATTTCAAAAACCGTACAAAATCATGTACGTGAAGGCGGCACAGTCAATAAACTGTCCGTGGCGGTACTTGTTGATGGCATCTACACGACCGATGCAGAAGGCAATCAAAGCTACGCGCCTCGAAGTGAAGAGGAGCTAAATAAGCTTAAAACCCTCATCAACTCTGCTGTTGGCTTTGATGAGAAACGCGGTGATCGCATCGAAGTAGTCAACATGCAATTTACTGATAAGGCAGATGCGCTGGAAGAAGAATCATTCTTTGCTCGCTTCAAACTCGAGATGCAATCGATCATTCAGACGCTTATCATTGGTGTTGTTGCTATCCTTGCGATTTTGCTCGTGCTTCGCCCAGCGGTGACACAACTCGTGCGCGGCACACAAACACCTAGTGGTCGCGTTGCTGGCGAGTTAGCTGCACTTGAGGCGCCCGGCATGGCAGCCGCTGGCGCAGCCCCTGCCCGTATTCCTGGCGGTGGCGGCGGCAACCCAGCATCACTGGGTGCTGAACAGGGCGAAACCGAAATCCTGATCGACGTTGCCAATATCAAAGGTGGCATGAAATCGTCATCAATGAACAAGATCAATGAAATCGTAGATAAATACCCCGAAGAAACCATGGGCGTACTGCGCCAATGGATGATGAAATAGGAAGAATCTATGGCTCCGTCACCCAAAGATAAAAAAGAAGATTTTAGAAAACTCAACGGCGTACAGAAAGCAGCCCTCTTTCTCATGGGCATAGGCGAGACCAACGCCATTAAACTGTTCGCAATGATGGAAGATGACGAGATTCGTGAGCTGTCCAATACAATGTCAAGCCTGGGACAGATGCCTTCTGATATGATTGAACGGTTATTTGTAGAGTTTGCCGAACAGGTATCCGCATCCGGCGCAATCGTTGGTAACTATGACTCTACCGAGCGTTTGCTGGTCAAAGCACTTGGCAAGGGACGTGTTGATTCCATCATGGAGGAAATTCGTGGCCCCGCAGGACGCACAACCTGGGATAAACTCAACAATGTCAGTGAGGAGATTCTCGCTAACTTCCTCAAAAACGAATATCCACAGACCATCGCCGTCGTATTATCAAAAATCAAATCAGATCATGCCGCGCGGGTACTGATGAACCTGCCGGAAGAGCTCTCGATTGAGGTGATGATGCGTATGCTTTCGATGGAATCAGTCAAAAAAGAAGTAATGGAAGGCATCGAAAAAACACTTCGTATGGAGTTCATGAGCAGCCTTGCCAAGCGCCAGACACGTGATAGCCATGAATTAATCGCTGAGATTTTCAACAACTTTGATCGCAGCGCCGAAGGTAAATTCATGGCGAAGCTTGAAGAAAAAAATGCTGAGGCAGCTGAAAAAGTACGCAAGCTCATGTTTACGTTTGAAGATCTCGCCAAAATTGATGCACAAGGCGTTCAGGCGCTGCTTCGTACGGTAGATAAAGCCAAGCTGCCTATTGCCCTCAAAGGCGCATCTGATAAAATTAAAGATCTTTTCTTCTCCAACATGTCAGAGCGCGCAACCAAGATATTGAAAGAGGAAATGTCTTCGCTTGGGCCTGTACGCATCAAGGATGTTGATGAGGCACAGATGCATATTGTCACGGTAGCGAAAGACCTGCAGACCAAAGGCGAAATCATCATCGCCAGCGAGAACACCGAAGAACAACTTATTTATTAGGATACATTAAGGTGCGGATTGAACCTCTCAACTTTAGGAATTTTGAAGGCACTGCACCTGGCGCAGTGATTGCAGTGCGTAGACCTGCGAATAAAAAGAATGAAGAAACGCCTGCCACCCCGCCTCCACCACCAAGCTTCAGCGAAGAGGACCTAAAAGCAGCCGAAATGAAAGGCTACCAGCGTGGCTTTTTAGAGGGCAGTGAAGAGGGAAAAAAACAAGCACACACCGAGCAGGCCGACATCGAGCGCCAGCTCATAGAAAATACTGAAAAACTGGTCCGTTCGGTTAAACCGTTGATCGATGATTATCGCCGAATGACACTGCAAGTACACGAAGATGTGCCAAAGGTAGCGCTTGCTGTGATCAAGAAACTTGCGGGCGGTATCTTAGAAAATAATGCGGAAAAGATCGTAAGCGAAATGGCGATGAGTTGTGCGCAAACCATGCTCGGTGAGCCCAAACTTTCGATTAATGTTCACCCAAGCCTTGCTGAAAGCTTAAAAGATAAACTACAAGGGCTCGCTGTTAAGACGCAAACTGCAACACATTTTGTAGTACTCAGGGATGAGTCTATGGCGCTGACTGATTGCCGTGTTGAATGGAAATACGGTGCGATGGAGCGTCATACTGGCGCGCTGTGGCAAGAGATTGAACGAGTGGTGGAAAGCATGGTAGCATCTGCCAAACGTGACACTGACAACCAAATACAACGCCTCGAACAGGATTTACCAAAGGAGTAAGCTATGGCTGACACAAACACGCAACCGGCCGCTAATTTTACTGAAGCAACGGCTGCTGAAAACCTGAGTCTGGAGACGGTTTATGATATCCCAGTTCAGATCACCGTGGTACTTGGCCGAACCAGTATGCAGGTCAATCAGCTACTGAAACTTGGACGTGGCGCGGTGATTGAGCTGGATAAAAAAGTTGGTGAACCGATCGACATTTTTGTCAACAACCGTCTGGTCGCTCGCGGCGAAGTGGTGGTGGTAGAAGAGCGTATCGGCATCACCATGACAGAAATTATCAAGGCGGAGAAGGCATGAGACTGCTCATCATCGGCGAACTCTATGGGCAATTAGGAACCGCAAGCACGATTGCAAAATCACGCGGTGCGCGTGTGACGCATGTGGGCGATATCGAAATGGCCATGAATAGCCTGCGCGAAGGGCAAGGTGCAGACCTTATCATGATCGAAGTGAGGGAGGATATTGAAAAACTTGTCTCCCTACTTATGCGCGAACGATTTAACCTGCCAGTTGTGGCATGCGGGCTTGATACGGATAAAGACGCAGCCGTCAAAGCCATCAAATGCGGTGCTAAAGAATATATTCCTCTGCCGCCCGATGAAGAGTTGATTGCAGCAGTTCTGGAAGCGATCACCGAAGATTCAGGTTCGGTTATTTTTGCGTCGGCGGCCATGGCCAAAGTGATTGCCCTTGCCGATCAAATCGCCCCCAGCGATGCGAGCGTGCTGATTACCGGCGAGTCTGGCACTGGCAAAGAAGTCATTGCCCGGCATATTCATCGCAAGAGCAAGCGTGCCAAACAGAATATGATTACGGTCAACTGCGCTGCGATTCCTGAAAACTTGCTTGAATCCGAGCTGTTTGGCCATGAGAAAGGTGCATTTACTGGTGCCGTTGCGCGCCGGATTGGTAAATTTGAAGAGGCTGATGGCGGCACCATACTGCTAGATGAAATCAGTGAGATGGATCTGCGTCTGCAGGCCAAATTGCTGCGTGTATTGCAAGAGCGTGAAGTGGACCGGATTGGCGGTAACAAACCGGTGAAGGTCAATATTCGTGTACTCGCTACCAGCAACCGCGATATGCAGGAAACGGTTAAAAAAGGTCAGTTTCGTGAAGACTTGTACTTCCGCCTGAACGTTATTTCGCTTGCCATGCCAAGCTTGCGTGACCGTAAAGATGACATCAAGATTCTGGCCGAACATTTCATAGAAAAATATTCCAAAGCTAATGGTATCGATAAACGTAAGTTATCGGATGCAGCTCTTGCCAAACTTACCGGCTATCATTGGCCGGGCAATGTCCGCGAACTTGAGAACACCATGCATCGCACCGTGCTGCTCGCAAGCGGCGCCATCATTGAACCTGATGCTATTTTCCTGCAAGGGGCACCGGAGCCACTCGCTGCAACGCTTGCCACCAATACTGGCAGTAGTCAGCCTAAGCAGAACACCGGTGGTCTGGTTGGGCGCACAGTGGAAAGTGTTGAGCAGGAACTCATTCTTGATACGCTGAATCACTGCCTTGGCAACCGCACCCATGCCGCCAACATCCTAGGCATCTCAATTCGCACCTTGCGCAACAAGCTGAAACAATATGGTGAGCAAGGCGCCGCCGTCACGCCGCCACCAACTGGCACGGAATAACCCATGGCAGAGACAGCCGTAGCGTCTGCACCATTTAATTTCGGCACGCAGGCGCGCGCGCTGATGAAGCGTCGTGATATTTTCTTTGCCATCGGCATCATGTCGATCCTGGTGGTATTGATCCTACCGCTGCCACCAGTTTTACTTGATATTGCACTTGCCTTTTCGATCACAGCGTCGGTTGCGATCCTGATGACGGTGCTGATGGTTGAAAAGCCACTTGAGCTAAGTTCATTTCCAACCATTCTTCTGATCGTGACCATGCTACGGCTGGCGCTGAACATTGCCTCCACACGCCTGATTCTCTCCGAAGGTCATACGGGAACCGATGCAGCTGGTCATGTGATCGAAGCTTTCGGTGGATTTGTAATGGGCGGCTCGGTTGTCATCGGTGTTATTCTTTTTGGTATTCTGACCATCATTAACTTCGTCGTTATCACGAAAGGTTCTGGTCGTATCGCTGAGGTTTCAGCAAGGTTCTCGCTTGATGCGATGCCAGGCAAGCAAATGGCGATCGATGCGGATTTATCAGCCGGCTTAATTTCTGAAGATGTGGCTAAATCGCGTCGCAAAGAACTCGAAGACGAGAGTAACTTTTTTGGATCGATGGATGGTGCGAGCAAGTTCGTGCGCGGTGACGCAATTGCGGGTCTGCTCATCACCTTCATCAATTTTATCGCCGGTATCATCATCGGCATGGCTCAGAAGGGCATGACATTTGACGATGCGCTGCACACCTACACGATGCTCACCATCGGCGATGGTCTGGTTTCTCAGATCCCAGCACTGATCGTCTCCACCGCCGCCGGTATTCTGGTCACTAAATCCGGTGTTAAAGGTTCGGCTGAAAAAGCAGTCCTTGATCAGCTTACTAAATACCCAACCGCGCTTGCCATCACCAGTGGCTTCCTTGCAGTTATGGCCTTGCTTCCTGGCATTCCTCCTTTACCATTTTTGTTCCTGGCTGGTGTGACAGGCTATTTAAGCTATCATTTGTTTAAGACGGCTAAAACGATGGTTGACCCCAAAACCGGTGAACCCATAACCGCCGGTGCCGCTGCCGCCCAGAAATTACTCGAAGGACCAGCGGGTGCACAAGCACAAGCCGTCGGCGCTGATGGCAAGCCAATTCAGGAAGAGCAGGCCTCTGATTTCCTGCAAATTGATTCGCTACGTCTTGAACTTGGCTACGGCCTGTTGCCACTGATCAATTACCAAAAAGGGCATCGCCTGACTGAACAGATCAAGGCACTTAGAAAACAAATGGCGCGTGAACTTGGCTTTGTGATTCCGGCGGTGCGCATTCAGGATAATATGCAGCTCCCCCCCAACACCTATGTGGTGAAAGTCAAAGAAATCGAAGCAGCACGAGGCGATATTCGTCCGGAGATGCTGCTTGCCATGAATCCCAGCGGCGAGAAGATAACGCTGCCGGGCGAAGAGACCGTTGAGCCAACTTTTGGCTTACCCGCTATGTGGATTGGTGAGGCCTACCGTGAAGAAGCGATGTTTAGAAACTACACGGTAGTGGATCCGCCAACGGTCATCACCACCCACCTCACCGAAGTGATCAAAGATAATATGCCAGAGCTGCTTTCTTATGCCGAAACGCAGAAGCTGCTTGATGATCTTGGCAAGACCCAGCAGAAGTTGGTTGCGGAAACAATTCCAGGCCAGATTAGCGTCGGCGGCGTACAACGTGTGCTGCAAAACCTGCTGCGTGAACAGGTTTCTATTCGTGATCTTTCAACGATCATTGAAGCGATCGCTGAGGCGTCGCGGGCTTCGCAAAGCATTGGCATCATTACCGAGCATGTTCGTGCGCGCCTTGCACGGCAGATTAGCCATAGTCACACCTCGGACGGCGGCTATATTCCGATCATTGCCATGTCGCCTGGCTGGGAACAGACCTTTATTGAGTCACTGACTGGCAATAGTGACGATAAAATGCTCTCGATGCCGCCTAGCCGTATCCAAGAATTCATACAGACCGTGCGCAATACCTTTGATAAGATCGCGATGCAGGGTGAAATTCCAGTGTTACTTACCAGCCCCACGATACGGCCTTATGTTCGATCGCTTATTGAGCGCTTCAGGCCATCTACCGTCGTGATCTCACAAAATGAAATTCATCCCAAGGCACGCATCAAAACATTGGGGCAGATCTAACCACGTTACATTATGAGACTTCGCACCTTCACTGCCATCGATATGCCAACCGCCATGAAACTGGTGCGCGAGGCGATGGGCGAAGACGCCATTATTTTATCATCGCAGCAAGTGGGGCAAAAGTCTGTCAGCGTCACAGCAGCGATTGATGTTGACGATGATGCTCCAAGCCAAAAGCCATTCGAGCGACTCAGTAGCCGCGATAGTGTCCCGGACAACTTGCGTTTTGCCATTCAGGAAATCCTGCGCTTCCACAACCTGCCGGAATTTTTCATCGCCAAAATGCTTCAGAAAGCATCCGAAGGTGCATTCGCCGCCGCCAATGCCTTGTTTAAGCAAAGCGGCAAGCAGCAGGATCATCAGCTGCATCGCTTAGCGCTTGAGCAGCTTTGCGCCTCTTATTTTCATTTTTCACCGCTGGTTGAAAGCAAGCTCGCCGGCAAAACGATCATGCTGATTGGCACTCCCGGTATCGGAAAAACCCTCACCGCCGCGAAGCTCGCCACTCGGCTTTCGCTCGCCAAACACCCCACTGCCGTTATCACCACCGATACGAAGCGCGCCGGTGGTGTAGAACAACTCCAGGCCTTTACTGATATTTTAGGCATTGGACTCATGGTTGCCGGTTCGCGCACGGAGCTGTGGAAACAACTCAAAGGCATTAGCCCCCAAAAAGCTGTGATTATCGATAGCGCTGGATGCAATCCATACAACGATCAGGAATGGCAAGAATTACAGGCACTGGCCTCCATCGAGAACATTGAGCCAGTTTTAGTGATGCCAGCGGGTGGTGATAGCGCTGAGGCTGTCGATAGCACCGAGATCTTCATGTCACTACCTGTGACGCGAATGATCCTGACACGCACCGATACCACAAGGCGCTTCGGTGCCGCACTGGCAGCGGCGGCAGCGCATGATCTGGCGCTTGCTCAATTCAGCACATCGTCCAACCTGTCTGATTCCTTATTTGCTGCCGATGAAAAGCACCTCGCACAACTTATGCTTCGTTATCAAACACCAACCATGTAGAGTCATGTTATGAATGCTAGCCGCAATCACATCGTCGCCATCGCATCCGGAAAGGGAGGGGTTGGAAAAACCTGGCTTTCTGTCACGCTTGCGCATCTTTGTGCGCGAACCGGCAAGCGCGTGCTGCTATTTGATGGGGATATTGGGCTAGCCAACGTTGATGTGCAGCTAGGGCTTACGCCTCCCCGTGATTTAAGCAGCGTGCTTTCAGGCAAACACTCACTTAAAGAAGCAGTGACACGTTTTCCTGAAGGTGGTTTTGATATCATCGCTGGTCGCTCAGGTTCTGCATCACTTGCTAGCCTGCCGCCTGATAAACTTGAGCGTATTGCATCTGAACTGATTACATTGCAGCAGGATTACGATCTGGTGTTTCTTGATCTTGGGGCTGGTGTCGAGCAGAATGTTCAATATCTCGCATCGATTGCCTCCAAGTGTTTGGTGGTAGTAACCGATGAGCCAACTTCACTAACCGATGGTTACGCGTTTATCAAAATTGCGCGCGGCAATAAAAATCCCCCTGATATTGCCGTTGTCATCAATCAGGCATCCACGCAAAAAGAAGGCGAATCGACTTACCACGCTATTAATAAGGCATGCGTGAACTTCCTGAATATCTCGCCGCCGCTTTACGGCATTATCCGCAGGGATAACAAGGTTAAGGACAGCATTCGCAACCAAAAATCACTGATTACGCGCGCACCTCATTCCACAGCCGCAACCGATGCCGCGGCATTATCGGTTAAGCTGATGCAGCATGGTTGATATTCGCCTCATCACCATCCTGCCAACGCCACAAGTTCAAGGTGTGACGCAATCTCCAGGTAGTGGTGGCGGCGCTATTAATGTTCTAACTAATGCGCCAACCGGCTCTATTTTGTCTGGTTTTATTGTCAACCGTGATCCGGCCGGTAATCCTGTTCTGCGAACGCCGACGGCTGATGTTGTATTTGCTAGTGATTTTTTTTTGAAGATCGGCAGCGAGGTAGTGATTCGCGTTGAAAATCGTACAGGCCAGAGTCAGGCGCGCATACTAAGTGTGAACGGCCAGCCGCCCAGCGTTGCTGAAAATGTATCGTCATTTGCCGGCGAGCCTGATGTGATTATAGGCGGACAGTCATCAGGCAACAATCAACGTCCAGCTGCGACTCAAGCTGCGCCCAGTGATACCATTGCCAGGCAAAATACCAATGTCAGCGTCACCGGCAATGTGCTGCCGCAAAATCTTCCCGATGGCTCGCCCCCTAGCCTGCCTGCGGGCAGTCAACTAACCCTTAAGCTGGTATCACTTGCCGCGCCGCAGCAGCCAGCAACAGCACCACCTTCAGCCCCTACCCTATCAATCGACCAAACGCTGCCGGTTAACAAATCTCAGCCCAATTCCGCCGCCCAACCCACCACCTTATCAGCAGCAACAGCACCTTATGCTGCCTATGCGCGCAGTACGGCACCCGCAAGCCTTACGACACCCGTAGCAACCCAGAATGCAGTTGTTGATGCTCCCTCATCAGCAAACTCACCCGCCACCAATTCAACACCCGCAAAAATTCCAGCGATTGGTGACCGCATTACAGCGACTGTGATCAGCAATGATGCGGCGGGCGAAGCCTTATTGCAAACCCCCATTGGTTTAGTGAGATTGCAGCCTGGCACTGTATTGCCCCTTGGAAGCAAGGTGGTATTTGATATTGCTTCACTTGCAAGGCCAATAAGTGGAATACCATTACCGATAGTAACGCCCGCAGAGCTACCAGAACTAACCACGCAATGGCAGTCGCTTAGCCAGATCAGCTCACTCATTGGGCAGTATAATCTTTCCGTTGATGAGCAAGATCAGCTTTCACTTCCTGCACTACTTACGCTTAATTCTACTAATACCAGATCTATGGCAACACCCCAGCAGATGATGGCTGGCCTGATTTTTTTTGTTTCTGCGCTTAAAGGCGGAGATTTCAGGGATTGGCTTGGCCATGATAGCGCTGATTGGCTGATTCGTAATGGCCACGAATCGCTACTCAAAAGGGCGGAAGGAGAATTCATTACCATCGCCCGACACTATACCGATGCACCGACACAATCATGGAATATGCTACTATTCCCATTCATGTTCCAGGGCGAGATTCATCAGGTTCGCCTCTTTACCAAGCGTGATAAGAAAGAAGGCAAATCACAGCAGGGAAAACAGCAAGGCGATACGCGTTTTGTGATTGAACTTGATCTGACACAGCTGGGCGAAATGCAGCTGGACGGCTTTGTTCGCAAGGAAGAAGAAAAGCTGGAATTTGATCTGATGGTTCGAAGCCTCATGCCTCTGGAACCAATCATTCAACAGGAAATTTTTAGGATTTACAATCGTATGGCTGAGATAACCGGTTATCATGGGTCAATCAAATTTCAGGCTGTGAAGGAATTTCCGGTTAATCCGCTCGACGACATCATGGCCAATCATCTGCGCGATGTGATTGTCTAAGGCTAAAAAACCCTGTAAAAGCCAGTTATGACTACAGCAGCCAGCCAGTTTCAAAAGCAAAGCAAAACCACCCTTAATGCACTTTATGGGTTGGTGCGCGATGATTTGAAGCGCGTTGATCAGCTGATTATGACGCGAGTGGCGAATGATGTGCCGCTCATTGGTGAGATTGCGCATCATATCGTTGCCTCCGGAGGCAAGCGCATCCGCCCGGCCTTGACGCTAATCTCGGCGCAACTTTGCGGCTATCGCGGCGATCAGCATATTGCGCTCGCAACTGCCATTGAATTTATTCATACCGCAACCCTGCTTCATGATGATGTCGTCGATGAGAGCAAGTTAAGGCGTGGACTTGCCACTGCTAATGAAATGTTTGGCAATAAAGCGAGTGTGCTGGTGGGTGATTTCTTGCTGTCGCAGGCCTTTCAGATCATGGTAGAGGATGGCTCGCTACGCGTGCTGCAAATTCTTTCTGATGCATCAGCGGTGATTGCCAAAGGTGAAGTCATGCAGCTGATGACCGAGGGCGAACCAGCAACCGATGTGCAGGATTACCTGAAGGTGATTCACGCCAAAACAGCTGAGCTTTTTGCCGCTGCCTGCGAGCTGGGCGCGGTAGCATCAGGACAATCTGGCTATGACATAAAATTACGCCAGTTCGGCACCCATATCGGCATGGCTTTCCAGCTGATTGATGATGTGCTGGACTATATCGCTGATGAGCAAACACTTGGTAAAACAATCGGCGATGATTTCCGCGAAGGAAAAGTGACGCTGCCAATTATTCTCGCTTACAAGCATAGCAGTGCCAGCGAGCAGGAGTTTTGGAAACGCACCATCAGTGATGGGCAGCAGGAAACAGGCGATCTCAGTCAAGCCATCCAGCTAATGAATAAGTATAATGCTATTAACCAAACCATCGCTATGGCTGAGCAATATTGCGACCAGGCTTGCCAGGATCTCGCATCGTTTGAACCTAGCGCCGCCAAAGATGCCATGCTGGATGTAGTCGAGTTTTGCAGGCAGCGGGTTTATTGATGAAACAGCTTGTTGTGATGCTGGGTCTTATGGTTCTTGTCGCTTGTGGACCGGTGTACCAGACCACCTATGAAATCGTTCCGCCGCCCACCCAATCAGGCAGGATGTGCGCGAATAACTGCCTGCTTGCCAAGCAGAACTGCGACCAGCAATGCCAGATACAGCGGCAACAATGCGAAGAAATTGAGCGCCTGCGCGCCCAGAGTGATTACTTAAGTTACCTAAACCAGCAGAACCGCGAAGGCCGGCCAATCAAGAAAGACCAAAGCGATTTCTACCGCGGCAGCTTTGCCTGCCAGCGTGATACCTGCGAAGAAAATTGCGGCACCAACTATCGCATCTGCCACACTAACTGCGGCGGACAAGTCATTCCACATACGGCTTGCACTGCCTTTTGCGAATGATTATAAGGCTCTCCACCAGTTTTCGTGTCGGGGCGTAGCGCAGCCCGGTAGCGCGCCTGCTTCGGGAGCAGGAGGCCGGAGGTTCGAATCCTCTCGCCCCGACCATTGTTCGAACAAGTATTTTGTTTAGTATCAATGTGCTAATCTGTTATCATGTTTGACGAAGTATGTAGTACGGAAAATAAAAATGGCACAGTCTACAGTAGTTTTAAATAAAGCATCCGTAGGTAAGCTCACTAAGTATATGCGCATTCTGGCTCAAGTTGGCGCTTCGCCAACAGAAAATCTAGAAGATGATGCCTTTAAATCAGATGTCGAGAAACGCATTGCTATGATAACTGGTCCTATCATGGCATCAGCTTATGCAGCGGTGGCGGATGACTTAAACAATCTTGCCACACTAAGGCGTGATCAATTGGAAAAAATGATTCTAGAAAAAATGAAAAAGAGCGAAATGGATTTTATAAATAATCCAAACAATGAAGCGTTATTGATTGAAATATCAAAAATTAGCCGCGCGCAAAGTCCGGAATGGGAAAGGTCAATTCGAGAAGGTGAAGCCAAAATACTGCCACGACATCCTAATCTCACCATTTGTCAAATGGCTGGATTTGCCCTTATAGGAGAAGTAGTGGGAGTACATAAAGTCATGATGCCAAATATCTATGAGGTATTTGACGAAATAGCTGCTGAACAAGCCCAACAACAAACACCAAGCGTTTCTGGTGGTGGCACTATTCACAAGCCTGGGCGTTTTAAGAAACGAAAATAATACCAGCGGCAATTGTTTTAGGCAGCCTCCTGCATCATAAATATCATTCGATTATGCATTTGTAAAATCTCAAGTCTCAAATCGAGGCAGGTTCTAAATCCGTTCACTCGCTCCGACCATCCGTTAATCCAGCAAGCTTCGCTTGCTTGGGATTAACGAGATCCTCGTCACTACGTCAGTAGTGACGGGATGCGCCAACAAACAGGATGCTCTTATGTGGTATGTCTACATCCTTGAAAGCGAAAACCACAGTGGAAAATTCTACACAGGATTTACCGAGGATTTGAAGCGCAGACTCATAGAGCATAATGCAGAAGTAAATTCTGGGCACACCACAAAATACCAACCGTGGAAATTGCACGCCTATTTTGCGTTCAGTGATAAAAAGACGGCGCAAGATTTTGAAGCATATTTGAAGACACAAGCAGGCCGAAGATTTCAGAAGTTGCGATTTAAGGCTGATTGAAGACAGGTTATGGAAAAGCCTTCGCATCAAACGCTTTTGGTAACAAAAGAATTAGGCTATTGTTTTCAAACAATGTTTTTTAGATTGAAATCCTTCGAGAATAGGCGATGGCGTTGATTCATTTTGCTTTTGGAAGATATGCGCGAGATGGCGATATTGACACTCAAGTAACAAATACATGCGAAATGATTTTGGGTCCACGCAAACTTAGGGCTGCCTCTTGTCCTGAATTTATTCCTATCCTGAATACTCCAAATAGTATTTCTTTTTTGCCTGAATCAGCACAAAGAATTCCTAATGGCGTTAGGCTTAATAAATTAGTTCCATCACCCCCAATTAGCTTGCTACGTGAAGATATTTTGATGCTTTGCTTTTCTGATTTGGCCCTTTCTAAGCTAAAAAATTGGCCATGTTTAAATCATTATGCGCAACTTGCCATTGTGTTTACGGATATGTTCAAGAAACGTATTGGAGCGCGGCCTGTACATTATTATGAGCTTGCTCATTTACCAAACGATCGAAAAGTTATCGAATTCAATCAAGCCTCCAACCAAGGTATTCAATCAGAAAAAATACAAAAACTAAAAGAAGAATTATTGATTTATCGTAAACCCAAAGTGATGTGGCCAGAGTTTAGGAAACTATATGGCGTTATAAGAGTCTCCCAAACTAACTTTAAAGTAATTACCTATGATGACTACACTGAGGGGTACAATTTCTCAGCTGAATATGAGGCAAGAGTAATAATGAATAAAGAAAAGACGTTTATTCAATTTGAAGAAAAAGATGTGCTAAAGATTTTCGCGCCGACAATCGACGCGAAATTACAATTGACTCAATTTTTAACAAAGAATTGGAAGCAAGCTCCCCTTATAGAGTTATTTCCTAAGACATAATTTTTGGGTACATGTTCTGAACTCGTTTGCCCACCATGACCAAACAATAATTCAAAGTGATCCACCAGTATCCTTATAAAACAATGTTATAGCTGGTTTAATGGCTTTAACTTTAACACAAACTTCACATAACTCCTGATTAACTAGGCTAGTATTGAGGCTGCGACATTGGTGGAAGCAGCATGTGAGCGAGCCCAAAAAAATAACATCAATCAACGAATTCATCGAAACCAAACTGGCCAGCCAGATTGGCGCGGGAAAACGCTACCATAATCAGACTCACTACGAACAAGTACGCAGCGATATCATTGATCTATTTTATCCTGATGGCATTGATGACCATAGAAATTTTTATGATGAGAATTTTATTGATCCTGACGGGCATGGCATAACCTACAGGCAAAGCATCATTCTTGCTTCCCTGCTTGGCTTAACCAGGAACGAATTCTCAGCCTTCAGCAAACTCATCGAAAGCAAAGAAAAATTATTACCGGCTGATTATGCGCCTCCCGGAAGCCCCGATTATATGGGGCTGCCAGCCGAAGATCGCCTTGCCCTGCGCCGCGATGCAATCATCGGGATCATTGATGACAATTACATCCCCTACTATCGCCTTAAAAAGCATAACGAAGTTGATGATTATCCTGAGCAAACCATAGCTGTCACAGAAACACACACATTAGACAGTATCGATCTCGGACCGGTTAAATCTGATGCGGTTCCCGCAAAACCTGTCGAACCTCCTAAAAAAACAAAGCCAGCAACAACTAAACAAGCTGGCAAAGAAAAGCTTAGCACCGCACAATTAAAAGCAGCTGCCGCTAGAGCTGAGAAAATGGTTGATATTGATGCTCTACTTGAAGAAGCAGAAAAGATTCCTGAAGCGGAAGTTCCTGATATTGCTTCCCCGCAAAAGCCCGCCCCAGTTAAAGCAGAAGATAAGCAAGCACATCCCTCACCAAAAGCTAAGATAAAGGATAAAACTCCCGCTGCACGATCTGGGCCTATTCAAGCGCCCGCAAAGATTATCCCACCACCGACTATTTCCTCGCCGCCCACAGCCCCTGCAGTCATTGCCAAGCCGCCAGAAGCCGCTGCAATTTTGAAACCTGTTGCGGCAGCATCGCCCAGCAATGTGCCGCCCATAGCTAATCCGAAATCGAATAAAGACTTTAAAGCTATTTTCGAGACCGCCGGTAATATTCAGCAAGCCATCGCTGACATTCTGGAATTGCAAACAGGAACCGGCAAGCGCTTTGAAAGCAAAGAACATATCAAGCTGGTCATGGGAACGGCGGCAGCACAATTCAGAATAGATGCTGATGTTTTAACGAATCCCGACAGGCAGCCCTTAACTATAGGGCAATCACAATTACTCGGTGCGATTATGGGGCTTGGCAATGAGGATTTCCTAGCCTTCAGGAGGCTTATTGAAGCCAAAAGCACAAAATTCTCAAATGATCAGTCCAATCCATATCGCGACCGGCTTGACCCTCATTTACTAGAAAATTCGATCAATGCGCTCATCAAAAAAAATGCTCCAAGCCAGCTTGCCTTATCAGAAGCTTATCAGAAACTGCAATCAGTAGCCATAGCAGAGGAAGAACAAGGCTTGCTTCAGGAGCATCAAAACCGCTAAGAGATGCGCCGTATCCATGAGGCTGATTTGGGGTTTCAAGATGATGTAAGAAGGTTACATGAAGAAACCCAACGCGCAGAAGATAAAAGAATCGAAAAAGAAGATATCGCGCAGCAACAGAAAGTCTTGCAAGAAGAGCATTACAACCGCCGCCAGATGGAACGCATACGTAAAGATGAGATTGGGTTTGGCGAAGATCTGGAAAATTTAAACCTAACCATTCAGGAAGAGCGAGCCTATAATGCTAGAATCCTAGAGCAACAGGAAAAGGACAGAAAAGCGAGCGATGAAGCACAAAAGACTCGTGATAAACAAATAAGAAAGGCTGAAGCTGAGCAAAAAAAGTTAGATCGAGAAGCCGCCAAGAAAAGACGCGCCGAAGCGCGTGAAGCAAGAGCAGAAAATCTCTCCGCAGAACGGGCGATTAGCTTTGTTGGCTACAAAGGGGGAGAAAAAACAAGGCAGGATCTAGCAAGGAATAAAAAAGCTTCGGAAGCAGCCGATAATGAAAAAGCAGCCTTAGCTAAGCAACGCACTGAGAACAGGACAACACAACCTGCCGAGATTAATCCATCAAGCGTACGACGTTCTGCAAGTTCGAGCGATTTACCCGATAATGATGTGATCCTTGAAAAATCAATGCCGGATGGCCTGAAAGGACCCAAACTTCTCGAATATGCTTATGCTAACAACCTAACTTTTTCAGAGCTAATTAAAGCCATGCATGAGCGCGCGGAAAAATCAATTAAGGGTGATATTAGCCAAAATAAGTTTGCCGAGGTTCTTGGTATCGATAGAAGCCAGTATGAAAAAATTATTGGCGATCAACTGAAAGCACCCAAAACGAGCTATTTAAACCAATTAGCTATTCGGCTTGGTGCAGCATCAAATACTCAGCCGGTTTCCGAGAATGAGAATGAAGAAGAGCTGACAGCATGGCGGCGATACATGCTCGGCATATCAACTGATATTAATCAGGATGCGGTCAACCATTGTTTTGATCCATCATCACGCCACGCGATGGATATGGACGGCTATGGCAGCAGACGTACGGTTGCTATGGCAAAATTTTTCAAGTTATTGATGGATCGCTACGGCTTTACTGATCGCACGCAGCTTGCAAAATTAATCGCGCAAAGAAATGGCCTTGATGAACAGGTTGCTATTCAAATGCGGTCGACATTCAATAATCTGGCTGGCGGCGAGAGCAATGCAGATGTTGATATCGCAGGCAAAACCCAAGATGAAATTGCCAGCATTGTAGGTAGAGAAAACCGAGTCCGCCTGATGCCAAAGCACATGGCGGAACATGTGTCTAACGCCGTATTTCCAGATGATTCAGCGCTGAAGGCGCAGTGCATGGATTTTCTGACTCATGAAAAATACAAAACACCGCCTGAAGTAGAGGCCGCGAATAAGAGCGTCGCTTTGAAAAAAATACGTTCAGAGCGCGGTGATAATTGGGGTAAAAGATCTGGCCAACAAAATCAGACCTTTAGTGAACGAGGTTAATGCATCTCCACAATCTCATCCATCGAGACCTGGTTGCGGCCGGTATGTTTGGCGATGAACAGGCGTTTATCGGCGGTTTTGTAGAGCGTTTCGCTGTCTAGATGCTGGTCGAAACGCGCCGAGGCGATGCCGACCGATATGGTGCAGCCGACCATCGGGTTTTGTTCACTGAGGTGAAAGGTTTGCTTGGCCACACTGGAGCGGATGCGCTCGCCGACCCAGTATGCGCCGCCTGCGGGCGTTTCCGGCAGAATCACGCCGAATTCCTCGCCGCCGATGCGCGAACCGGTATCCGTCTCGCGCAGGCATGACTCAATAATTTTTGCCACGCCCACCAGCACCTTGTCGCCGGCCTGCTGGCCATAATTATTATTGATGTTGCGGAAGTGATCGATATCGATGATCAGGATCGATAGATCATCACGATTCCGCTTAATGCGCTTCAGCTCTTCTTCTAGTCGGTCAAAAAAGATGGAGCGGCTGGAAAGGCCGGTGAGCTGATCGATGCTCGCCATGCGCGCAATTTCATCTTTGGCTTCAGATTCCGCACTCACGCGTTCGCTGATATCGCGAAGGCTGCCCACTGAACCGACGATATTGCCCGACTCGTCAAACCACGGGTAAGAAATATCCGAGACCCAGATTTTACGCCCGTCTTTGGTGCGCATCAGGTAATCTGCCTGCCATTTACTGACTTCCCCGCGCTTACGTTCTTCTTCAAGTTTGGTGAATGAATCAATTGGTTTTAAGGCGTTACTGACAATACGCGTTTCAGCAATGAGCGAACGAATACTGAGCTTTTTCATTTCTTCCTGCGAAAAGCCAAGCAGCCGTACCACCGATGGGCTGATGTAATCATACTGCATCGTGTCGTAACGAAGGCGGTAAATCACATCATTAGAATAAGACGTGAGCAGTGTGATTTCCGCGCGCAGCTCATCCACCACCGATTTCGAATAGCTCTCGGCGTTGTCTGGCGCTTTGCGCGCATAGCCCTTCAGTGTATGAGGGAGCTTCTTCTTCATTGGTCCTTCACTGGTTAAATTCGGGCGGCCAGCATAGTCAGGTTTTGGGGCCAGATATATGAATTTTTTTTGACAATCGCCCAGACGACATCCAGCAAAAACAAATACTTACAAAACTAGGCTGCCAAGCTTTTCTCCACAAATGACTGCAAACGGCGGGTGAAGGCAGCGGGATCGGTGATCGCTTCACCTTCCATGATGCGCGCCTGATCAAATAAAATCCATACAATATCGTCGATTGTTTCACGCTGAATCATGCCGCTAATGATCGGATGCGCTGGGTTAATTTCCAGAATTTTTGGTGTAGCTTGTTGCAGCTGTCGCTGCTCGAGAAGGAAGCGCTCTAAGCGTATATCCATCGCACCCTCTTCTACCGCTAGGCACACGGCGCTGGTGGATAGTTTATCCGAAGGCCGCACATCTTTCACTGCATCACCCAGAATAGTTTTGATGCGCGCGCACAGCGTCACCACATCCGCCTCAGGTGCTTGCTGCTCTTTTTTGTCTTCTTCTTGCGTTAATAGTGGAAACTGATCCAGCTTAATGTCTGCGCGCGTCACCGATTTCAAGGCTTTGCCTTTATAGTGGCTCACGACATTCACCCAGAAATCGTCAACATGATCTGAAAGCAACACCACCTCAATGCCGCGCTTCAAAAATCCTTCGATCTGCGGACTTGCACGCAGGTTGGTCAGGTTTTCACCGGTCAAATAATAAATCGCTTCCTGCTCTGGCTTCATGCGCGCGACATATTCGTCCAGCGAAGTTGTGGTTTCATGCTCTTCATGTGTTGAGAAAAAACGACATACTTCGAGAATTTGCTCGCGCGGACTCGAGGCTTCGCATAAACCTTCTTTCAGCACCGGCCCAAACAAATTCCAAAACGTCATGTAGCCGCTAAGGTCGCTGACCAGTTTCTTTTTAAGTTCGGAAAGCACGCGCGTAACCAGTGAATCACGGATTTTGCCAAGCAGCGCATTATGTTGCAGGGTTTCGCGGCTGATATTAAGGGGCAGATCCTCGGAATCGACAATCCCGCGCAAAAAACGCATATAGCCTGGCACGAGATCGACATTCTCATCAGCGATGAAGACGCGCTTCACATAAAGCTTCACGCGGCGTTTGCGATCAGGATGAAATAAATCAAACGGCTTGATACCCGGAATAAACAGCAGATTCGTATATTCCAGCTTGCCCTCGGCTTTGTTATGAAGTGTTAGCCATGGCTCTTCCGGCGAATGGGCAACATGGTGATAAAATTCCTGATATTGTTCAGCGGCAATCTCGCTTTTGGGGCGCATCCAGAGCGCCGCCGCGCTGTTCACCTGCTGTTTGCCCATGTCGGCATCATCCAGCCAGATGGGAAAGGCGATATGATCCGAATAGGTGGTGAGGATATGGCGAAGGCGGAAGCTATCTAAGAATTCCTCTTCGCCTTCTTTAACGTATAGCGTGATCTCGGTTCCCCTGCCCTGTTTTTCTGCGGGTGCGATGGTAAATTCGCCCTCGCCTGCTGATTCCCAGCGCCATGCCTGATCGCTGCCGGCGCGGCGCGAAACGACACTCACCTTATCCGCCACCATGAATGATGAATAAAACCCGACACCAAACTGGCCGATCAGCGGCATATCTTTTTTGCTATCGCCGGAAAGCTGGGCGAGGAACTCCTGCGTGCCGGATTTGGCGATGGTGCCGAGATTGGCGATCAGTTCCTCGCGGCTCATACCGATGCCGTTGTCGGAAATGGTGATGGTTCTGGCCTGCTTGTCGGCTTTGACAGTAATGTGAAATTCGGGATCATCCGCCGTTAGCGACGGCTCGGTGATCGCAAGGTGGCGCAGCTTATCGCAGGCATCGGAAGCGTTGGAGACCAGTTCACGCAGGAAAATCCCCTTATTGGTATAAAGGGAGTGGATCATCAGTTTCAGCACTTTGCTGACTTCTGCATTAAATTTAAGTAATTCTTGATGATTTTCAGCCATATCTCTATTTTTTAGGTTATAATGATGACTGCTATATGGGATTATTAAATACAAAGTTCAAGGAGTCGTTCCGCCTGTGAGAACCAGTCTTTTATCCGCCCTTGGCGCTGTTTTTATCGCTTTTACCCCAGCGCATGTGCTTGCACAGACTGAGCCAGCACCTCAGCCAGCCAGTGCAGAACCCAGCAAAGCTGATATCGAAAAGCTGGTCAGCGAAGCGGTGTACCGTGTTAATCTTGGCCGCGCGGATGATGTGAAGCTACTGATCGACCAGGGCGTCTCACCCAATAGCAAGGACGAAAAAGGCGTGCCGCTACTGAATCTGGCGGCTGCGCGCGTGGATAAAGAAGCTATCAATGTTATCAAGACGCTGCTCGATGCCGGTGCCGATATTAATGGCAAGGATAAAGAGAGCCAGAGCGCACTTTTTTATGCGGCGCGTAAGGGTAACCGCGAGATTGTCACGCTGCTGCTCGAAAACAAAATCAATTATTACTCCGTCGATTATACCGGCAACATCGCACGCACCATTGCTTTTCGTGAAGGCCACACAGATATTGTCAAACTCATGGATGATTTTGTGAAGGCAGAGACCGACAAGATCACCGAGCAGTATAAGGCGCTCAGCAAAGCGCTTGAAGAGCAATACAAAGCGCAGGAAGACGGCCAGAAGAAACTGGCAGATCAAGCTGCTGCTGAGGCGCTCGTAGATAGCCGAAAAACGGCTGAACTTATTGAGAAGCAGAAGCTACAGGATCAGCAAAACTGGCAGGCACAAAAGGAAGCAGCGGAAAAAGAAGCAGAGGAAAAAGAGGGTAAATGGGCATCACAAGAATTCAAGCAGGGCCAGTTTAATCTGGCCTTTAATACCTGCGCGTTTCAATACTGGTCTTATTGCCGTGATGCAGGCCAGACCACCGAGCTGGAGCCGGACGCGCTTGCAAACGCCATCATCTCGCATGAGACAAAAATCCTTTCCGAGCGCGAGCTGTTGGAAAAAAACTTTGAAACCGGCACAAAATATACCGGCAACATCATTAGCAAAGCGCAGAAATCCATCTTCAACCAGCTTGATGCCATGCCGTCTAAAACCTACCGTTTCCAGAAAGGCGTGTGCCGCATGAAGGATATGGTGGAGCGCTGCGACGAAATCGCGCGTTATCCGGGCACACAAACTACACCTGATAAACCAGCACCAAAAGGCCAGACGCGCCGCGTCTATCAACGTCACCCAGCGCGTTGATCCGGCGCCATTTTCTGTAGTGTCTGATAATCGATCTTGCCGTTGCCGAGCCTTGGAATTTCATCGATCAGCTGCACCTGCCTTGGCAGGAAGATTTCAGCAACGCCCAGCTCATGTGCCTTAGCGATAATCATCTCGCGGGTTAGCTCTTTGGCTTCGGTAAAGAGCAGCACCTGCTCGCCCTTGCGCGGGTCGCTGACCGCGATCGCCGCGTGGGTTTCTTCTTTATAAATTTGCGCCGCCAGTTCTTCAACGGCAATGAGCGATACCATCTCACCGCCGATCTTGGCAAAGCGCTTGGCGCGCCCGAGGATGGAGATATAGCCGTCCTCATCAATATCCACGATATCGCCGGTGTCATACCATTCGCCTTGCGGCTGGATGATGCCGGGCTGGTCAGCTTTTAAATAACCAAGCATGACATTCACGCCCTTTACATAAAGCCGCCCGCCCTTTTCTAAGCCTTGTACCGGCTCAAGCTTGCATTCGATGCCTGGCAGAGCTTTACCGACGGTACCCGGCTTGTGCTGCATGTGGCTGTTTACGGATAGCACCGGACTGGTTTCGGTGACACCATAACCCTGTAAAATCGAAACGCCGAATTTATCCAGCCACATGCGGCGCGTAGGCTCTTTCAATTTTTCTGCACCGGCCACACATAAGCGAACGCTGTGGAAATCATAAGGATGTGCATAGCGAGCATAGCCATTCATAAACGTATCGGTGCCGACAAAAATGGTAGAGTCCGTATCATAAACCAGATCCGGCACGATGCGGTAATGAAGCGGACTTGGATAAAGAAACACATGGATGCCGCGAACCAGCGGCAGGATCATCCCTACCGTCAGGCCAAAGGAATGGAAGATCGGCAGAGCGTTAAACACTCTGTCGGCTGGCATCAAATCAAGCTTGGCGCTCGCCTGATAAATATTGGCGAGGATGTTCATGTGCGAGAGCGCGACGCCCTTGGGGGTACCCTCCGAGCCGGAAGTATAGAGCACCACCGCGACATCGCCCGGCTTGGTTTTTTTCAACACCTCATCCAGATGGGCACGCGGACGAAATGCTTTAAACAGAGCCGAGAGTTTATCTCCCAGCGATACAATTGGTTTAAAATCTTCAAGATAGATCACCGTATGGTCTTTTTCGAGCGCGCTAGCTACCGATTGTAGTTCGGCCTTTTCGATAAACTGGCGCGAGGTGAGAACGGTCCTCACGCAAGCGATGCGGCAGGCATGGAGAATGTTCGCCTCGCCCGCCGAGAAATTCAGCATGCAGGGCACTTTGTTCATCGCATGAAGCGCGGTAAACACCACCACACCGCCAATTGCGTTGGGTAGTAGCACGCCCACATTGCTTTGGTTTGCAAGGCGCGGCTGAAGCTTATCACGAAGAATAAAGCAGCGCGTGAAAAGCTGCCGGTAGGTTAGCCCGGTGCGAGTGATATCATTGGCAATGGTATGGTTTGCGCCGTGCCAGCTTGCAGCCTCCAGGATTGCATCGAGCAGCGGCCGCTCATAGTTACTGGCGGCAAATGCGCTGTGGACCATTACATCATAAATCGGCTGATCCGCAGGGATTTTTCTCGCCGGCAGGATGGTCATGTGAACTTTGGGAAACCAGCGCTGTTTAAGTAATTTCCCAACTTTGGAAAAAGTAGAATATTCAAGGCCGGAAAAATGCACCGGCAGCACCATCGCATCGGTTTTATCGATGAGCAGGCGCGTGCCGTCATAGGTTTTCATTAGCCCGCCGGTCGTGGTAATGCGGCCTTCGGGGAAAATCACAACCTTGCCGCCCTCGCGCAGATCGCTGATCAGTGACTTCATCGTCATCGGCTTGGTAGGGTCAAGCTTATAGAGCTTCACGATTTTCTCAATCCAGCGGAAATACCATTTTTCCGCCTGAAAGACATTCATCGCAAAAGCTGGTTTTTCCGGCAGCATGACCGCGAGGATAAACGGATCCCAGAATGACTGATGATTGGCGATGATGATCACGCGGTCGCCCGCCGCGTGATAATGCGAAAGGCCGCGCACATCGATCTTGAAGAAAAACTTTAAAAGGGCGGTCAATACCGGCCTAAGCAACCATTTTTCTAGCATACCACACCACCACTAAGTTAAGCGTTGCTACCATAACAAAAAGATCCGTGATCGACAATCCCGCCCATAGCAATAATGCAGAAACAATAGCGGCAAGCGTCATAAATACCGCATCGCCTAAATTGCTCGCAGCGATCATTCGCGAACGATATTCCGGCTGGCAGCGCGATTGCAGCAGCGCATAAAGCGGCACAATGTAAATGCCACCGGCAACCGCAACCATCAGCATACAACCAAGCATAGGCCAAAGTGCAGGCGTTGAGACAAAATCAAGTAAATCAAGAAGGCCCTGATGGTTTGGTGCCGGAATACTGAACACCATTAGATATGTAAAGAGTGACGTACCAAGCGCGGCATAAGGTGTGAGCCTGGAAGAAATCTCACCCTTCAGAAGCGTATCGCACAGCAAAGAGCCAATCGCAATGCCGATGGAAAAAATACTTAGGAATAAAATATACACTTCATTATTCGCCCTCACCACCAAATGTGCGAAATTAGCGAACTGCGCCATGTAGACGGAGCTAAATAATGCAAACCATGATAGCGCAAGAATATTATGGAAAGCCGCCCTATCTGCCCAAGCCTGAGAGATGATAGATTTACAACCACGCCACAAGTTCCAATGCATGTTTGCATCCGCGTGAGCTGCAATGGTTTTAGGGATAAAGAAACTGGCAACGAGGCCAACAAGTGCAATCACTAAAAGACTTATTCCAATGGCATTACCAGGCATTTCAACCAGTAATCCTCCAGCAACCAGCCCTAAGAGAACCGCAAGATAGCTGCCGCCAGCAGCAAAACCATTGCCAGCAAGTAGCTCATCAGCACGCAGATGCTCTGGCAAGATGCTGAATTTAATTGGGCTGTAAAAAGTTGTATGCGTGCCACTAAAGAACAAAAGTACCATCAGTAGAATGATATTTTTCTCGGCAAAGCCGTAGAGCGCAACCAGCATGATGAATAGCTCAGCAATTTTGGTGCAGACCACCAGAAATGATTTTTCATATTTATCTGCAAGTGCTCCGGCAAGTGGTGCGAAAATAATCATCGGCAATACGAGGAGTGCTGAGCAGATCGTCACTAAAATCTCAGGCTTTGCAGGCAATGAAATGCCTTTTCCAGCAGAATAAGCGATCATGACCACCAGCCCTGACCGCAGCATATTATCGTTGAATGCACCAAGGAACGTGGCCCAAAAAACTGGTGCAAAACGCCTTTTTAGAAATAAACTATATTTGAGTTTTTCTAGCTCCATGCGAGACTAAACAGCTTCTTGGTGCTCATAACCGCTGGGGGGTATGTGAAAGAGTTCCGTCACCGGTATGCTGCCCTCATAGCCCTGCACCATCAGACGCCTAGTGGTTGGGTCAGCAATGACGCACAGGCGTGTGTTAGCATTGATGATCGGCGCGTGAAGCCAGCCGAAACCGACCTGCGCCAGCTCATGTCCGCCGATGCTTGAGGCATGGCGGTAGCGGCCGCTGCTATCGATCTCTCGCGCGCGCCAACCTTTGCCATAGCTTGCAATCGCACTATTGAAATGATTAGCCGCATGTACTGAATAATCGGCGGAGATATCGAATAGTTCCGCGCGGTCTTCCAATCGCTCGATCACGCAGGCATCACCGGCTTTGAGCCCGCCAAGTATAAAGGTTGCCGGCACCGCAAGGGGTGTATTCATCAGCATGGATTTAGCCGCAGCATAACTATCCGCCGTTTCAAACACCTGCCTAAGCAGATGCGCTGCAGGTATAGCAAGACGGCGATGGGCCATCTTTCGGTTGATCATCCAGTCGCCGATCATACCGCGCTTATGCATTCGCATAGGGGCTTGGTTGATACTCGCCGCAAAACGTCCCGGCGCCATAGCGGTAAAGATACCCGAGACGCCAGGCCATGTAACATTGTAATACTCGCCTGCTTTGCCCGCCTGCAACGCTACGACCACATGCCGACCAAGCGCTGGAAAAGGCCAATCGAGAACACGTAGCATCGAATAGGTGCCATCTGTTTTCCAGATGCCGCTAGTACACCCCCATTCAAAGCTAACATTGAGTGCATAGACACCACGGCAGGAAAGCACATCCGCCATCGATTCAATTTCAGAAAGATAAGGGTTCCCTGCGCGCTCGAGCCAGCTGCGAGAAATACGATCCGCAAACGGCATCAGCGCGGCACTGGCAAGATAAGACGGCAGGCCATAAGTACGGCGCGCGGCAACAACCAGCTCCTCGGCCTTATCGGGATACATGCGCAACAAATCAACCAGCGTTTTGCCGCGCAGATCTACAAATGGAATGGGTTGCTTTAGCATTTCAAGGGTTGAGGTTGGGTTTAAGGAAGACTATAGTGTCCACTTTCTTACCAAAACACAAATAAATTGCAGCGCATGAAAACAAAAAAACATTCCATTAAAAAACCATCCCGCGAGCAGGCCGAAGAAGCGGTACGCACGCTGATCCGCTGGGCGGGGGATGATCCTGCCCGTGAAGGCCTGCTTGATACGCCGAAGCGCGTGGTGAAGTCCTACAGCGAGCTTTTTTCTGGTTATGATCAAAAGCCGGAAGATATTTTGAATCGCACCTTCAAGGAGGTCGAGGGCTATGACGAAATGATCATGCTGCGCGACATCCAGTTTAATTCGCATTGTGAGCACCACATGGTGCCCTTTACCGGCCTGGTGCATATTGCTTATATTCCGACTAATAAAGTAGTCGGACTCAGCAAGCTCGCGCGCCTCGTCGATCTTTATGCGAAGCGCCTGCAGATTCAGGAAAAATTCACAGCGCAGATCGCCAATACGCTCGATCAGGTATTGAAGCCGCGCGGCGTGGCGGTGGTGGTGCAGGCCACTCATATGTGTATGACCATGCGCGGTGTGCAGAAGCCCGACGGCGTTATGCAGACCAGCCAGCTCACGGGCCTGTTCCGCAGCGACCCACGCACACGGCAGGAATTTTTCAGCATGCTGAGAATGGCCAAGTAGAGATAAGCGATGAGTGATACGAATCACCTGAGTCGCGCCATTAACCTGCTGGAAAACCTCGTCGCCTTCAACAGCACCAGCCATCTGACCAACCTGCCGATTCTTGATTTCATTGAAAGCGTGCTCACGCCATATGGCATCGAGTGCACAAGGATTTCTTCTCCTGAAGGCAATAAAGCAAACCTCTATGCCCGTATCGGGTCAGATACGGCCAGCGGCATCGTACTTTCCGGCCATACCGATGTCGTGCCGGTGGATGGACAGGCGTGGGATACCGACCCCTTTCAGCTCACCGAAAAAAACGGAAAACTCTACGGACGAGGCACCTGCGATATGAAGGGTTTTCTCGCCTGCTGCCTCGCGCTGGCGCCTGAGTGGGCAGAAAGAAAACGCCGCACGCCAATCTATCTCGCGTTTTCTTATGATGAAGAAATTGGATGCCTCGGCGTGCCGTCGATGGCGGCAAAACTCGCTGAATTCAAACCGGCTTACGTTTTGATCGGCGAGCCGACGATGATGCAGGTGGTGACAGCGCATAAAGGCGTGTTTTCGTTTGAGACGATGGTGTACGGGCTAGAAGCGCATTCAAGCCAGCCGCATCTAGGAGTCAACGCCGTGCATGTTGGCGCGAAGCTGGTGAATTTCCTGATCGAGCTAGGCGCCGAGATCAAAATATCCGGCCTACGCGACGAGCGTTTTGAACCGCCTTCGTCCACCATCCATGTCGGCGTAATGGAAGGTGGCACGGCGCGCAATATCATCCCCAAGGAATGCTACATCCATTGGGAAATCCGCCCGCTGCCCGGAGAAGATCATCAGGCGATTATTTCGCGTATCGAGGATTACTGCCGAGAGCTGGAAGAAGAAATGCAGAAAGTACACCCGAATGCCCGCATCGAATCAAAGCCGATGTCGCGCATGCTTGGCGTCACCCTGCCCGCCCACGCCACACAGTATGCGGCGGCAGTCAAGCATGCCGCCGGAACAAACCAAGAACTTGCCGTTTCATTCGGCACCGAAGCTGGCGTGTTTAATCATAGCGGCATTCCCTCCATCATCTGCGGTCCAGGAAGTATTGATCAGGCACATAAGCCCAATGAATTTGTCGATACCAAACAACTCGAATTGTGTCTGGCATTTTTAAATCGCTTGGTTGATAATCATTAGCCAAATGTACAGCAAAACTACGAATCACATCAAAATCACCGTCATCCCCATGTATATGGCGGATCAATCGAACCCGACCGAGTTTCATTATGTCTGGGCCTATACCATCCAGATTGAAAACACCGGGCAGGATAAGGTGCAGCTTCTTAACCGCCACTGGCGGATTACCGATGCTCATGGCGCGGTGCAGGAAGTGCGTGGGCCGGGGGTGGTCGGCGAGCAGCCGCTGCTGGAGCCCGGCGATCATTTTCAATATACCAGCGGCGTTGCACTCAAGACCAATTCCGGCATTATGGGCGGCACCTACGAGATGATCAATGACAGAGATGAAATCTTTCTTGTTGAAATTCCAACCTTTTCCCTCGATAGCCCGCAGCAGATGGGCAGGCCTAATTGACATGTTTTTTTAGCAGCTTGCTGCTTAGAAAACTGTCATCCCGCACATGTTGCGGGATCTCCCTCCCCCTCGCCCCCCTCACCCTACCCTCTCCCCGGCAGGGAGAGGGAAATCAAAATTGTCACTAACTTGTCACATGATTTTTGCGACAATTGTTGATTTATTTGCTATGATTTACCTGTTAAATAAGGGACTAGCATGGGTGATCCACAAATAGATTCGGGCCTAAGGCAGTTTCAGACCGGCCAAGGTGGCGGCAACACTGGCGGTGGCGGTGCCGCCCAAGCGAAGGATATACCTCATGCTGTAGGTAAAGAAGTATCTCATCTGTTAACTAAATTTTTCAGCGTACCGAACGTTGATCGATTAGGTGAGGCAGGTGTGCAGCTTGCCCTTGGTGGTGATCGCGGTGCTATCACTGATGCGATGATCAATCAGGGCGGTGGCAGTCTTAGCATGAAGGGTGGCTTTTTTGCCAAGGTGTTTGATGAGTTAAAGAGCCTTGGTATGCAAATCATTGATCACACCGGAGGCATCCAGCAACTGGCATGGACCGAAGTACCGATTGAAGCACTAGGCCAGATTACACCAATGAATACCGGAGCAAGCGGTATGGGTGCTGGTGAAGGCTACAGCATGAATGCTTGATTGCGTTAACCCTTTCTCCTTTGCGCTTTTTTTAGAAATAGTTTAGTTCTCTTCGTCATCGTAAGTAGTAAGCACGTCATGGCGGAGCATTATGACCACCCTCTTCATCCCTAAAGAACAAACCTATGGTGAGCAGCGCGTGGCAGCAACGCCCGATAGCGTGAAACGTTTGGTTTCGCTTGGCGCACGCGTGGTATTGGAAAGTGGTGCGGGGCTTGGTTCGCAGGTTGCTGATAGCGAATATGAAAAAACAGGTGCTTCCATTGGTAATGATATTGCCGTGGCGGATATCGTCCTATGTGTGCGCACTCCATCTGCTAACCTACTTTCGGCTATGAAACCGGGCGCCATCTTGGTGGGGATGCTTGATCCCTACACGAACCGCGCCTCATTTGATCTCTACAACAGCAAAAAAATCTCTGCTTTTTCGATGGAACTTCTTCCTCGCATTTCCCGAGCACAGTCAATGGACGTTCTCTCATCGCAGAGCAACCTCGCTGGGTATCGAGCGGTGATTGAAGCGGTCCATATGCTTGGTAAAGCAGCGCCGATGATGATGACGGCGGCGGGTACGGTTGCGGCAGCGAAAGTGCTGGTGCTGGGCGCGGGCGTGGCAGGTTTGCAGGCAATTGCTACCGCCAAGCGTTTAGGCGCGATTGTTTCTGCCTTTGATGTTCGTCCGGCGGTCAAGGAGCAAGTCGAAAGCCTGGGTGCAAAATTCATTGAAGTGCCCGCTGAGGGTGCAGAAACTTCTGGCGGCTATGCGAAAGAAATGAGCGATGACTATAAACAAAAACAATCGAAGCTGATCGCGGATACCATCGCCAAGCAGGATATCGTCATCACCACCGCGCTGATTCCAGGAAAACCTGCCCCAACACTCATTACGCAGGCAATGGTCGAAGGCATGAAGTCAGGCAGCGTAATTGTTGATCTGGCAGCTGAGCGTGGTGGCAACTGCCCGCTCACCAAAGCGGATGAGACGGTGCAGCATCACGGCGTTACTATTTTAGGTGCGACCAATCTGCCCTCGCGCGTCGCCGCCGATGCCAGCCAGCTCTATGCCAGAAACCTCTATCATTTCATCTCAACTCTCATGCTGAGTAAAGACGGGCTGAGTGTGAAATGGGACGATGAGCTCATCAAAGGCACGCTGCTGACTAGAGATGGGATAGTCATAAACCAACTCATCCTCGGCGGCGCTTAGTGCCGACGGGGATATCTTGAAACCAACAATATCCCAACTTGGTCTGTGACCTTGTGAGGATGACGGAGGAAATAAATGTTCGATAGCTCGATTGGTGAAAAAGCCAACAATATCGCCCAGCAAGCAACCGAGCTGGCTGAAGAGGTGAATGCACTGCAGCTACAACTACAGCAAAATAGCGGCGTTGATCCATTTGTATTCGGGCTAACAGTTTTTGTGCTTGCTTGTTTTGTTGGGTATTACGTCGTGTGGAAAGTCACCCCCGCCCTTCACACACCTTTGATGGCGGTCACTAACGCAATTTCTGGAATCATCATCATCGGCGCGATCATCGCACTCGGGCCTGATGGAGGGGACTTTTCACATCTCGTAGGCTTTATCGCCGTTGTGATAGCCAGCATCAATATTTTTGGCGGGTTCGTTGTTACTCAGCGCATGCTGTCGATGTTCCAGAATAAAAAATCCCTGCGAAAGCAGGGATCCTGAATGAACGAAATGCGAAAATTCTATGTTTATATCATGGCCAGTAAAAAAGAAGGCGTTTTATATATCGGTGTGACCGATGATATCAAACGTCGAGGTGGTGAGCATAAAGACACCATCTATGAAGGTTTTACCAAAGAATATTTTGTGAGGCGTTTAGTTTATTTTGAAATACATCCTACCGCTGAAGAAGCGTCAAAGAGAGAAAAGCTGATGAAAAAGTGGAAGAGAGACTGGAAAATTCAACTGGTCGAGAAGCATAACCCTGAGTGGGTTGATATCTATGACTCAATACCGGGTTCCTGCGATGTCAGGATCCCCGCTTTCGCGGGGATATAGAATATGACCAACACCACCGCCCTTCTCTACCTGCTCGCTTCAGTTCTATTTATCCTTGCGCTGAAAGGGCTTTCATCGCCTGAGTCAGCGCGACGCGGCAATATGTATGGCATGGTCGGCATGGCGATTGCCATCATCACCACCCTCACCCTGCCATCTATCAGTAATTATTTTCTGATCATACTTGGCATCGCAATCGGCGGCAGCATAGGCTGGGTAATCGCGAAGCGCATTGAAATGACCGCCATGCCGCAGCTCGTGGCTGCGTTTCACTCACTGGTAGGTTTAGCCGCCGTGCTGGTTGCCGCAGGGGCATTATGGTCTCCAGAATCCTATGGCATCGGCAATAGCGGCAGCCTTCATTTTGGTAGCTTACTGGAAATGAGTCTGGGCGCAGCGATTGGCGCTATTACTTTTTCTGGTTCGGTGATCGCTTTTGCCAAGTTGCAAGGCCTGATGAGCGGAAAACCACTACGCTTTGGCGGCCAGCATGCGCTTAACGCCATGCTCGGTGCGGGTTTAGTCCTACTGATCATTCTCTTCTGCGCAAGCGAGAGCAAAATACTTTTCATTGCTCTGGTATTGCTTGCTTTTGTGATCGGTGTGCTGATCATCGTGCCAATTGGCGGCGCCGATATGCCCGTTGTTGTCTCGATGCTAAATTCCTATTCTGGCTGGGCAGCATCAGGTATCGGGTTTACGCTTGGCAACACCATGCTCATCATCACTGGCGCACTGGTTGGCAGTAGCGGTGCAATCCTGTCTTACATCATGTGCAAGGCGATGAACCGCTCGATTATCAATGTTATTTTTGGTGGCTTTGGCGATTCCCGCAGCAGCGCTTCAGGAACAGAAAAAGAACAAAAACCGGTCAAAGCTGGCAGCGCAGAAGATGCGGCTTATTTGATGAAAAACGCCTCATCCGTGATCATTGTGCCGGGCTACGGCATGGCCGTAGCGCAGGCACAGCACGCCCTGCGCGAGATGGTGGGCGAGCTTGAAAAAGAAGGCGTGCGCGTGCGTTATGCCATTCACCCTGTGGCGGGGCGCATGCCAGGGCATATGAACGTTCTGCTCGCAGAAGCGAATGTCCCCTATGACAGCGTGTTTGAACTGGAAGATATCAATAGCGATTTTTCAACCACCGATGTTGCATTTGTGATCGGCGCGAATGATGTGACCAACCCCGCCGCGAAAACCAACCCTGAAAGCCCGATTTACGGCATGCCGATCCTTGATGTCGGCCTTGCTAAAACGGTGATCTTCATCAAGCGTTCGATGGCGGCAGGCTATGCCGGTATTGAGAATGAGCTGTTTTATCAGGACAATACCATGATGCTCTTTGGCGATGCGAAAAAAGTCACCGAAGAACTGGTGAAGGCGCTTAAACACTAATGCCTTGCGATTTAGTGATTTTTTTCGTATGTTTTTATTCCAATTTTTAACGGAGACCGCATGTCAAAATCAAGCCCTGCCGAACCGCAAACCAATCTAGAAAGTGTATCATTTGAAGATGCACTAAAAGAGCTTGAATCGATCGTTCGTAAGCTCGAAGGCGGCACTGCTGATCTGGAATCTTCAATTCAGGATTACCTGCGCGGCACCGAGCTCAAAAACTACTGTGACCAGAAACTCAAAGAGGCCCGCATGAAAGTGGAAGCGATTATGAAAACACAAGATGGCGGCCTTGCGACCAGGCCATTGGATGCCGCATAATGGTCATCAAACTCCCCGACAATCTTGACGACGCACTAAAAACAGTATCGGACGATCTTGAAGAGCGCATGGGTCAGCTTTTGCGTGCGCCGGAAGCCTATTCCGCAACCGTGATTTCCATGACACCAAAAGTCGCAGCAAGCGCGCCTGATGAACGTGTACGCGGCGAAGAAGCCGTGCTCGAGGCGATGCGCTATTCCGCTCTCTCCGGTGGCAAGCGCCTAAGACCATTTCTGACAGTTTGCTCAGCTGGCCTGTTTGGCGTAAGCCGTGAGTCAGCGATTGAGGCAGCATGTGCGATTGAATTCATTCACACCTATTCGCTGATCCATGACGATCTGCCGAGCATGGATAATGATGACTTAAGGCGCGGAAAACCGACCTGTCACAAGGCGTTTGGTGAAGCGGCCGCGATTCTTGCGGGCGACGGGCTTCAAGCCTATGCGTTTCAGATCTTATCCAATTCAAAAACCCATCCCGATCCGAATGTCCGCTGCGAGCTTATTTCCGCGCTGGCACAAGCTGCCGGTTGCTGGGGCATGGTTGGTGGGCAGATGATGGATATGGAAGCCGAGCACAAGCAGCTCGCGGTGGATGAGATCATCCGCCTGCAGCGCCTCAAGACCGGCGAGCTTTTTGCCGTTTCCTGTGAAGCGGGCGCAATCCTTGGCAAAGCACCGCACATGATGCGCAACCTGTTGCGTGCTTATGCGCATGATATGGGCCTTGCTTTCCAGATCACTGATGATCTGCTGGATGCCGAAGGCACGCGTACTAAAGTGGGCAAAGCCGTGCGCAAAGACAAAGCATCCGGCAAAGCAACGCTGGTTTCCGGCATGGGCATTGAGCGCGCGCGCGACCATGCGCAGACGCTGATCCAGCAAGCCATTTCGCATCTATCGGTCTTTGATAAAAAGGCGGATAACCTGCGCCAGCTCGCGCGCTTTGTAATTGAGCGTAAGGCGTGATCAATAATCATTACATCAACGTCTTTTTCGAAGCGTTTCACACGGCAAGTATCATTCCTCTTTCATCCGAAGCTACGATGGCGGCGATGAAGGCATTTGGTGGGTTTAACCTCACGACAGCACTCGCGCTCGCCATTGCCGGTGGCATACTTGGTCAGATGTTTAACTGGTGGCTGGGATCGTTCCTGATTAAAAAGCGCCCGGCGAACGGCTGGAATATTCCAGATACGCTCTATGAAAAAGCGCGCCATATCTTTAATAAATATCTTGTTTTTTTGTTGATCTTTTGCTGGCTGCCGCTTGGCAATTTCTTCATGCTGGCGGCGGGCTTCTTAGGTGCAAAACCCAAAATGATTTTTCCACTGCTGCTGATAGGTTACGCCGTGCATTACGCCGTACTGAACTAGTCTAGCGTTTCCTGCCTTCTGCACGCTCTTTTGCCAGTTGCTGGCTGAGCCAATCGACCATTTCATGAAGAGTGCGCACCGTCTCGTTGCGCACTGATTCCAGATTTTCCTGAGATTCAAGCAAGGTGGCGGCTTTAGGGTCTTTGGGAAAAGCATCCGTAAACATTTCACCAAGGGTTTTTTCATACCCTTCATGCATTAAGTCGAGATCATTCATGCGCCCTGTAAGTCGCGACATAATTGCAGCGCGCTGATTCATCGGCAAAGGACGAATCACCTGCTGCAACGCACGGCGATAATCCTGATAGTTGTAATATAATACCGACTGCTCGTCATCGACCATGCCACGGGATCGGGTAGCGGCTGCACGATAGATTTCGCTCAGCAGGTAGTTCGTGCTATCCACACCGCTGAGTTTCGAGAGGTTATCGCTCAGGCGGCTCAGGTGAAGTTTTTCTAAATCTGAAGACTGCGCGCCCTGTGTGGCTGCAAGCTTTTGCGTAGCAGCTGGCTGAATACCACTTTGGCGGCAGTGCGAAAGCGTCACTGCACTGCCAATTGTGGTGACAGCCGTCAGCGCCGCAATCCCACCGGCTATTCGCCGATTACGATCTGAATCTTGTTTACTCGCCATATCGCAATGACTTTACCATGATTTTCATTATGTAGGATGACATTTCAATGACAAAAAAGGCCGCCCAAAGGCGGCCTTTTTCAGTAGCTTAGCGCAGGATTAGTGCGCGAGCAGTGCGAGGAGCAGGATCGCCACAATATTGGCAATCTTGATCATCGGGTTCACGGCCGGGCCAGCGGTGTCCTTGTACGGATCGCCCACGGTGTCGCCAGTTACAGCGGCTTTATGAGCCTCCGAACCTTTGCCGCCATGATGGCCTTCTTCGATATATTTCTTTGCGTTATCCCACGCGCCGCCACCTGCGGTCATGGAAATGGCAACGAAAAGACCGGTCACGATAATACCAAGCAGCATCGCGCCCACTGCCGCAAATGCGGAAGCCTGACCCGCAATCGCGTTAATCACGAAGTACAGCACCACCGGCGCCAGTACTGGTAATAAGCTAGGTGCTATCATCTCCTTGATCGCGGCTTTGGTGAGCATATCAACCGCGCGGCCGTAATCCGGCTTGGCGGTTCCGGCCATGATGCCCGGAATCTCTTTAAACTGGCGGCGAACTTCCACCACCACCGAGCCCGCAGCACGGCCAACAGCCATCATGCCCATGGCACCGAACAGATATGGTAACAGACCGCCCATGAGCAGACCAACCACGACATACGGATCCGAAAGCTCAAACTTCACCTCGATATTCGGGAAGTAGTGCTTAAGGTCTTCGGTGTAAGCCGCAAACAGCACGAGCGACGCGAGTGCCGCCGAACCAATGGCATAGCCTTTGGTCACGGCTTTGGTGGTGTTGCCCACCGCATCGAGCGCATCGGTGGTCTCGCGGATGTCTTTTGGCAGACCCGACATTTCGGCGATACCGCCAGCATTGTCGGTTACCGGTCCATAAGCATCGAGTGCTACCACAATACCCGCAAGCGCCAACATGGTCGTTGCGGAAATCGCAATACCAAACAGGCCGCAAAGCAGATAGGCGCCGATAATACCAGCGCAGATCACGACCGCTGGCAGTGCGGTTGCTTCCATCGACACAGCCAGGCCCTGGATCACGTTCGTGCCATGGCCGGTGGTCGAGGCTTGCGCCACGCTGCGCACCGGACGGTATTTGGTCGATGTGTAGTACTCAGTGAGCCATACCAGCGCACCAGTGACACCAAGGCCAACAAGAGCACAATAGAAGATATGACGACCAACAAACTCCTTACCGGCAACGGTAAAGCTCGTATCAATGCCTAGCATGTGATCCGTAATATACCAAATCACTGGCACCGATAGGGCCGCACTCCAGATAAGTCCCTTATAAAGGGCTTTCATGATATTGCGGGTTTTGTCGAGTTTCACAAAGAATGTGCCGATGATTGAGGTGATGATACACGCCCCGCCGATCGCAAGCGGATACATCATCATCGTGCTTTGCACTTCGCCGGTGAAGTAAATTGCAGCGAGCAACATGGTGGCCACAATCGTCACCACATAGGTTTCGAACAAGTCGGCGGCCATACCAGCACAATCGCCAACGTTATCGCCTACGTTATCCGCGATTACCGCTGGATTGCGTGGATCATCCTCGGGAATGCCCGCTTCTACCTTGCCCACAAGATCCGCGCCCACATCCGCACCTTTAGTGAAGATACCGCCGCCGAGACGAGCAAAAATCGAAATCAATGACGCACCAAACGACAGAGCGACAAGAGCCTCAAGGATTTTACGGGTATCCATGTTCATGCCCAGAAGCATATTATAGTAAAGGGCAATACCGAGCAGGCCGAGGCCGACTACAAGCATCCCTGTCACCGCGCCTGATTTAAAGGCGATGGTGAGAGCAGGTTGCAGGCCGGATTTAGCGGCTTCTGCCGTACGTACGTTGGCGCGAACCGAGATGTTCATGCCGATGTACCCAGCAATACCGGAAAGGATCGCGCCGATGGCAAAGCCAACGCCAACAAACCATCCAAGCCGCCAGGAAAGCAGTACACCAATCACTACGCCGACGATGGCAATCGTAGTATATTGCCGGTTAAGATATGCGCGCGCGCCCTCTTGGATAGCGGCAGCGATATTAATCATTTTCTCTGAGCCAGTAGGCGCAGCCATGATCTGGCGGCCAGCCACCACACCATAAATCAGCGACGCAGCACCGCAGAGAATTACAAACGTCATGGGATCCATGAAAAAACTCCTATTGAAGCATAAAGTAAAAAACGAAAGGACGCTTAATTGCCACAAGCCACCGGCTTCCGCAAGGGCAATGAAAAAAAACATCAAGTTATTATTTAGGCTGTTGTATAATAAACACTATTATTGATTGGCGTTTAGATTTGCCAGATCAAGTATGCGGCTACGGGTGATAAGCCCAAAATCCTCACCAAGCAGCCTGCCATTCGAACTAATACTGGCAATGTAAGGGATCGCGCCATTGTAACTGCCTCCAACAGACTTCAAAACATCCGTAAGTGAATTCACGGCGCTGCCTTTTACCATGTAGGGGGTAAATGTATCTTCGTAGCCATACTGAGCAATGTAGGTTGCCAGCTGCAACTTTCTGTTATCAACGGATAAGAACAAGAGATTTACCTGCGATAGCTGATTGCCACGCACAAGATCAACAAGATCAGGCATCATCTGTTTGCAATACGCACACCAGGAGGCATAAACAAAGACCAGGCTTGATTTCCCACTATCATTACGAAGCAGCGATGCAACTTCGCTGGCGCGAATGGTGATTATTTGCTCCGAAACGGCCACTACTTTTTCCCGCGGCGGCGCATCGGGCGCAGGCGGCTGTATCATGGGGTTCAAGATATGTAAGAACGCCATAAACAGCAACGAACCAACCAGGGTCCAGTATAAAAATTTTTGATCTTTTGGGCTGATGTTTATCATTAAAAATCTACGCATTTGCCGGCAATTTCCCAGTCGCCGTAGCGAGTAGGCTCTGGCCCTTTGGGACCGCCGGTTTCAGCTGCTTTAGCGGTCGTAGTTTGGGGTTTAGGGTTTAGCTTAGGCTTAACAGTTTTATTATCTTCTTGTTTATCCATAATTCCAAACTCCAAGCACTACTCCAAAACAAATACGACATTTACCGTTTCACGAATCTCTACCATGCCAGGCAAACTAGGCGCGACGGAGCTTTTTTCCATCCCGCCATCAGCCATTGCCATCATCGCGCCGCGCATCATCGGCATCGGCGGTGGCATATACCCACCAGATGCCTGAATGCTGAATGGCTTGCCAAGCTTAACACCTGCCGCCACCGCCAACGCCTCGGCTTTTGCTTTAGCATTTTGCATCGCCTTGACACGAAGACGATCAGAGATCGCATCCGGATTAGACACGCGGAAATCAACACCACTAACCTGATCGACCTTGGCATCAACCAGCGCTGCCAGTACACGCTCATGATTATCAAGCTTGTCGAGCGTAATCTGTAGTGTGCGGCTCACGATGTAACCCACCAGCTCCTGCTTCTGCTGGGCGTTGTTATAGGTGTATTCCGGACTAATATTCATATAGGAGGGCTTGATTTTTTCCCTTGGTATTTTGAATTCCTGCGCGATCTGGATAACCTTTTCGAGTAGCACGTCGTTGTTTTTCTTTGCTGTCTCAAGTTTAGGCTCACGGCTCATCAGCGTCGCAGTGATGATCGCCTGGTCAGGCGTTACTTCTTCTTTTGCTTCGCCGGAAATCGAGATAGTTGGCGGCATTGGCGGCGGCATTTGTGCGGCCACGGGCGTTGAGACGGCAAGTAACAAAACTGTCGTGATTAGATGCTTCATTCTTTTCTCCGTTTGTGCCATAAGGCTTTTTCCCGAAAAACAAATGAATGCTAACAGAGAATGCACATAAAGCCAACTACGATCCAAATTTCCGCCAGCGCCAGCGATGCACGCCTGTGCGCGCTGGCAGCGCTCATGCACACGCTAGACAAGCAAAAGCCACTAGACAGTTTCTGGCCGCAGGATCGTTATTTTCAGGGGCTCAACCCTTCCGATCGCGCCTTTGCCCAGCTTTTGGTGAAAACCACCTTGCGAAGGTTGGGGCAAATTGATGCCGTGCTTGAACACTTCATGGATAAGCCAGTAAGCGCGCCTCGTATCGCGCATACATTACGCCTCGGAACTGCTCAGCTTTTATTTCTGGGGACGCCGCCGCATGCGGCCGTGCATTCCTCGGTGGAGCTGGCTAAGCAGCTAAAGCTTGAGCGCCTCAGCGGCCTGGTCAATGCCGTACTAAAGAAAGTAGCGCAGGAAGGTACCAAGCTTATCGAGGCGCAAGACGAAGCGGTCATCAATACGCCGCCATGGCTTTATGCCAGCTGGATGCGCAATTATGGTAAAGAAACAGCTCATGCAATTGCAGCGAGTCATTTGAACGATCCGCCGCTTGATCTATCTGCGAAATCAAACCCGGCCGAGTGGACAGAAAAACTAAGTGGCACATTGCTGCCTAATGGTTCCATCAGGCTCAGTGAAGCACGCGGCATCACACAGCTTGCTGGCTTTAGCGAGGGCGAATGGTGGGTTCAGGATGTGGCGGCAAGCCTGCCAGCCTCGCTTTTTGGCGATTTACACGGTAAGAAAGTGCTCGACCTCTGCGCCGCACCCGGTGGCAAGACAGCGCAGATGATTCTCGCTGGCGCGAAAGTGACGGCAATCGATCAATCCAAGGAACGGATGGCAACGCTCAAAACCAATCTTCACCGCCTTAAATTATCGGCTGAATACGCGGTGTGCGACGTGCTCAAATACAAACCGGAATCAGCACCAGATGCAATTTTGCTGGACGCGCCCTGCTCTGCAACCGGTACTGCGCGCAAACATCCCGATGTTCTTCGCCACCGCAGATCAGAAGACATCGCCCGCCTTGCCGATACGCAGCAAAAACTGCTTCATCACGCGCTGGATATGCTTAAGTCAGGCGGCATACTGGTTTATGCCGTCTGTTCGCTGCAGCCGGAAGAAGGTGAGGAGCAGATCGCGGCGCTGCTGAAAAGCCGTGATGATGTGAAACGAAAACCTATTGATCCCGCACTCATAGGCGGGCTAAATGACTGCATCACCAAGCAAGGAGATCTTCGCACCCTGCCTTGCCATTTGGCAACTATTGGTGGTATGGATGGATTTTATGCCGCAGTTTTGGTAAAAAGATAGCTTATGATAAAAATCGCTCCTTCCATTCTTTCCGCTGATTTTGCCAAGCTTGGCGACGAGGTTCGCGCGGTGGATAGCGCCGGCGCGGATTATATTCATGTCGATGTGATGGACGGGCATTTCGTGCCTAACCTCACCATTGGCCCGGTGGTGATTAGCTCGCTGCGTAAACACAGCCAGAAAATTTTTGATGTGCATTTAATGATAGAAAATCCCGATCACTCCATCGAAGCCTATGCCAAAGCCGGTGCCGATATCATCACCGTGCATGCAGAAGCATGCGTGCATCTGGATCGGACACTCTCCCTTATTAAATCGCTCGGTAAAAAATGCGGTGTATCGCTGGTGCCCTCTACTCCGGCGAGCGCGCTTTCTTATGTGATGGATAAGGTGGATCTGATTTTAGTGATGACGGTGAATCCCGGCTTTGGCGGTCAGAGCTTTATTGCTTCGCAGCTAACAAAAATCCGCGAGATTCACAGTATGATCAAAGCCAGTGGCCGCGAGATTGACCTCGAAGTTGACGGCGGCATCAACCCTGGGACCGCCAAGCAAGTGATCGAAGCGGGTGCGAATGTACTGGTGGCCGGTAGCGCGGTGTTTACCGGCAACAGCGCCGATTACTCTAAGAATATACTTTCCCTTCGTTCATGAACTGCCCGCTTTGCCGAAAAGCCGCCAAGGCTCCTTATACACCTTTCTGCTCGAAGCGCTGCTCCGACCTTGATCTTGGCAAGTGGCTGAGGGGCGATTACGCGGTGCCGGTGGTGGAAGAAGATGACGCGCCGGACAACGAAGAAGATCCCGCTCAGCGAACCGAATAAAATCAACCATAGATTGTATTATATCATAAATAATTTGCTATTGGTTGTAATTTATACTACAACCCCTGCGTGATTATTTAAACATAATATTCGGAGCACTCATGAAACTTTCGCACAAAATTTATGCCGGTTTTGCTCTTTTGATCATGATGATGGTTGGGCTTGGTGCTTATAGCGTCCATTCAGCCTGGCGCCTGAGTGAGCATTTCGATGAGTATCGTGATGCGGCACGCACCAACCTCATCATCGGCGGTTTAGTTGCGGATATTCAAAAGGCGCATATTGCTGGCGACAATTACTTGATGAACCAAAACGCAGATGACCTTGCGACTTTCGACAAACATATCCAGGAAATCATCGATATGGATGAGACCGTCCATCACACAGTGAAAGACAGTGCCATTCACGACCAGCTCGATAAGCTTAAAGAGCGCAGCGAGAACTACAGGATAAGCTTTAAAGACAATGTCGCAAAAGGCATTCGTGACCCTAACACACTTTTTGCCGAACTTAACTCAATCGAAAAAGAATATTCAACCATTGCCGAGGCGATGAGCGCCGAGCAGAACAGAATTGGGCCAGAGGCAGAGCGTGTAGCAACAAGCACCAAGCAGCTGGTGCCGATTGTAACCGGCATTTCACTGATTATGGGGCTCGCGGTTGCCATTTACATTGGCAAACTCGCAATTTCGACCATTCGAGGCGTAACAAGCGTGATGAGCCGCTTATCGTCGGGCGATTACAGCGTCCAGATCAAGGGGCAGGAACGACGCGACGAAATCGGCGAGATGGCACGGGCGATCCAGAAATTCAAAGATGATTCAGAGCGAGCCTACCTGCTAAAACAAATGGTGCAGGACATGCCGGTGAATGTAATGACAGTCGATGTGAAGAACGATTTCAAGATCAATTACATGAACAACACCTCGATGAATACGCTGAACAAGCTCCACCAGTACCTGCCGGTGCGGCCTGAAGATATGATGGGCAAATCGTTTGATATGTTCCATAAAAACCCTGATCACCAGCGCCGCTTGGTCGGTGATCCCAAGAACCTGCCGCACCGCGCGCGTATCAAAGTCGGCACCGAGACGATGGATCTGCTTGTCTCAGCTATCAAAAATGCCAATGATGATTATGTCGGCGCGATGCTCACCTGGTCGATCGTAAGCCATCAGGTGAAGCTAGCCGATGATTTCAAAGGCTCGGTCGGTACGATGGCGACACAAATTGGCGCAACCGCTGACGGATTGCAGAAAAACGCCGTCATTTTAGAAAGTGCGATCGAAGAGCTTTCCGCTTCGGCGCTCGAGATCAGCAAGCGCGTGAGCGATTCGGTGAATATTGTCAATAACGCGACGCAGGAAGCGCAGCAAACGCGCGAGCGCATGGATAAGCTTGCCGATGCCGCTGAGAAAATTTCAAACGTCATCAGCCTCATTCGCTCCATCGCGGATAAAATCAACATGCTCTCGCTGAATGCTACGATTGAATCGGCACGCGCTGGCGATGCCGGCAAGGGTTTTGCAGTGGTTGCCAGCGAGGTGAAAGCGCTCGCAGACCGCACCACCAGCGCCATTGCCGAGATCACTCAAAAAGTCGAAGACATGCAGACTTCAACCAACGAAAGCGTGAAATCGGTGCAGCAGATCACCGAGGTGGTGCAGACCATCAATCATATCGCCACAACCATCGCCAGCGCGGTGGAACAGCAGCAGGCTGCGACCCGCGAAATCGCCCGTAATATCAGTGGTGCTGGCGATGCGGGCAGCTCCAGCGTTATCACCATGGCCTCGCAAATGACCTCGGTTAGCACCCAGCTGCAATCGGAGTGCGACGGCTTCCTTGATAAAATCGCGAAGATGTAATGATATAATTCAATGACTTAAATATCGACCTGCATCGCCAGTACTGCACTGCCACAATAAATTCATATAACTTTGCTGGTTCGCTAACCCAACTGAGCCTAAAATAAATTAGAGGTGAGGTTCGTGGTCGAATCGCGAGAACTATATAATAATCCTAAGGGGTTGCCGAGGCTTGAGCCATCGGCGCATGATCCTATTGCTGTGCCTACCTCACTACCCGATAGCCCGGGTGCGTTAGCGGCAATGATTGAAAACTATACGGCAATGCTAGCTCGTACCAATAATCCGACTGTAAAAGCACTTATCCAAGCACTCATTAGCAAAGCAGAAATTAAGAAATCAGAAATCGAAGCTGAGGAGACATTTAAAACAGTCACTAGGCTCGCTGCAGCAACAGGTGCTTCAGCAACTGTCAGCGCCTACGGATTAGGCAACGATAATGCTTTTACTCGCGCAGCATTTCAATATTTGAACTTCTCGCCCGACGAACTTCGTTACTTTGATTCCTTCAACCCAACGGAGAGTTATACGCTCCTTGCGGTTGGTAAGGATGGAAACTTAACCGGCGAAAAATTACCTTCTGTAAGCGGTGCGCAGCTACGCGAAGATTTTGCGCGGCTTAAATTCCACACGCTTTCACCTCAGCAGCAGGCACAGGTTCGAGATCAAATACCCACCGAACCCTCTCCTGCCAGCAGCAGCCCGGATGCTTCCAAACCACAGGCAGAGCCACCCAAACCCGGCACACTGGGAGCAGACAAACGGGAAATGGAGCAGCTGCAACAATCTATGGATCGGCTTGAAGGAGTTGAGGCGCAGCGCAGCGTGGAAAGACACAAAGGCGCAAATGATGCCGCAAGAGGCGAAATACGCCAGCGCCACCAGCATTTTGAGCGTGCGCGGGAAATCAGCGGGGAGATTATCGAGCGAGTTGAGCGGGTCGAAACCCGCGAAGCGCAGGTCAAGGGGCTGGAGGCGATGGCGCAGGTGCCAATGCCGATGATGCCCAATATTGCCGCCATGGTGTTGCCGGTAGCAAAAGAAAACCTGGAACAGGAAAAGCGCAATGCAGCGTCGGACATCAAAGAAAAACGTGAAGAGTTAAGACAAACCATACAGGAAGATGTCATCGACAAGGGACTGGTTGGTAATCCACAGCAACCATCACAATCAAGGGGTGAAGCAAAGCAGCCTCCTATTCAGATTTCAGGGGCTACGGATGTCAAAGCGGATGATCTCGTCACGCCGGGAAATGCCATATCAGCTAATCAGAAAAGCAACACACCAGCGATCACTTAAGTCGCTTCTATAAAATCCGCGAGCACTTTTTTGTGGCCGGCTTTTTCAAAATTGATTTCGATATGGTTGCCGCTTACGGAGATAATCCGACCATAGCCAAATTTCTGGTGGAAAATGCGTTGGTTTTTAGCAAATCCACTGGATGATACTGAGGGTAGCTGGGCAGTTTGTGCGCTAAGAATCGACGCTACTTCCTGCTTCCAGCCGGACATCTGGTTCATCATACCACCTCCAACCTTCTCAAGGTTCTCATCTGGAATTTCGCTGATAAAGCGCGATGGAATGCTAGATTGCCACTGGTTATAAATGCGCCGGTTGGCGGCATGTGAGAGATAAAGCTTTTTGCGCGCGCGAGTCATGCCGACATAGGCAAGGCGGCGCTCTTCTTCCAACGATTTAAGCCCGCCCTCATCGAGCGCGCGCTGGTGAGGAAACAGCCCCTCTTCCAAACCCGGCAAAAATACAACATCGAACTCAAGGCCTTTGGCGGCGTGCAGCGTCATCAGGCTCACCATATCCATCTGCGTATCGGCATTCGCCGCTTCGGTCACCAAACTCACATGCTCTAAAAATGCATTCAGACTTTCGAAATCACCAAGTGCGCGCGTAAGTTCTTTTAAGTTCTCAACCCTACCGGCGGCTTCGGGTGTTTTTTCCTGCTGCCACATGGCGCGGTAACCGCTTTCTTCCAGCATCAGTTCGGTCACCTCGGCAATCGATAGTATTTCTAGCTGAGCGCGCCAGCGCTCGCAACTTTCGATGAATTTGGAAAGCGCCGCGCCCAGCTTACCTTTCAGCTCACCGCTAGCCAGCAGGTGCTGCGTTGCCTGATAAAGGGAACCATTTAGGCTGCGTGCTGCTGAATGAAGCTGCTGAAGCGTCGCCTGACCAATGCCGCGCTTGGGCGTGTTGATAATGCGCTCAAAGGCAAGGTCATCCTGCGGCGAGGAAATAATGCGTAGGTAAGCGACTGCATCCCTGATCTCCGCGCGCTCATAAAAGCGCAGGCCGCCAATCACACGGTAAGGCACGCCGAGCGTCAGGAACCGCTCTTCAAACGCGCGCGTCTGGAAACCGGCGCGCACCAGAATTGCCATCTGACTAAGTGATATTTTTTCCCGCTGCAACTGCTCGACTTCTTCGCCTATAAAGCGCGCTTCCTCGCCCTCGTCCCATAGCGATTTCAGCTTTAGCTTTTCGCCTTCCTTGGTTGGTGTCCATAGTGTTTTGCCTAGCCTGCCACGATTATTAGCAATCACCGCCGAAGCTGCCGCCAGAATATGCGGCGTCGAGCGATAATTGCATTCAAGCCGAATCACGGTAGCATCCGGATAATCTTTTTCAAAACGAAGGATGTTGCCTACTTCAGCGCCGCGCCAACTATAGATCGATTGGTCATCATCACCGACGCAGCAGATATTCTTATGAAAACTGGCAAGCAAGCGCAGCCAGAGATATTGCGAGATGTTAGTATCCTGATACTCATCTACCAGAATATATTTAAAGCGCCGCGCATATTCCTCCAGCACATTCGGATGGTCGGTAAAAAGCGTAAGCATGTGCAATATGAGATCACCAAAATCACAGGCATTCACCTGCCTCAGCCGCGCCTGGTAAAGCTTATAGACAGATAGACCATGGCCAGCTAGTGCGCCAAGATCTTTGTCGGAGGTTACCTTCTGCGGTGTCAGCCCCTGATCTTTCCAGCTCTGAATGACGGAGAGAAAAAGTTTAGGCGGCAGCGTTTTGCCGTCTATGCCCTGCTCGATCAAAATCGCTTTAATCAGGCGCAGCTGGTCATCTTCATCGAGGATGGTAAAACTTGAGGTAAGGCCAAGTTTTTCTGCATGCCGGCGGATGATTCGAACGCCGATCGAGTGAAAAGTGCCCATCCAAAGCGATTGGTTAGCGCCGGTTAGCTGCGCCACACGTTCGCTCATTTCGCGCGCGGCTTTGTTGGTGAATGTGACCGCTAAAATCTCGCCGGGAAATGCGAGGCGATTCATCAGAATATGGGCGATGCGCGTGGTGAGCACGCGGGTTTTGCCGGTACCCGCTCCGGCAAGGACCAGCACAGGTCCGGATGTTGCCTCCACAGCGCGGCGCTGCTCGGGATTAAGTGCTGTGAGCAGGTTTGGAGGGGCTAGGGCAGCGTCAGCCATATGGGAAGCATGCCGGATTGTTGCAAACCATGAATCAGTAATAAGGCAGGAAGTGCTGCAAAAAACGCCAACGCATCCAGCGCCGTACGGCGTATGAAAGGCGGCATCGCATCGCCATGCGGCGGCTCATTCCATAGCTTAAAGTTAGGCAGCCAGCGTGGCACCTGCAGCTTATAGTCACGGTAAGGTTCGCCAAATTTATTTTCTAAAAACGCCTCTTCTTTGGCGACCACCAGAGGATAATACAGAATGAATACCGCTGCGAGCAGTAGCGTAAGCAACACCATGCCCGATTGCAGGCCGATGCCGATGGTTGCAATGAAGGAAAACACATAAAGCGGATTACGGACGATGGAAAATGGTCCGCTGCGAATCACCTGTTCATTTTTGCGCCCGCCAATAAAAGCTGAGCAATAGACGCGCCCTAGCGTGCCTAATGCAACCATGAAAGTGCCAATAGCAAGCATGGCAAGGCGCCATGGCGATGCCCAAGCCAGCATCGGCTGGCTGACAAACAACAATGCAATCAGCGCCAAAGCAAAAAGGCGGCTATGGAAAATTCGTGACTTAAGGAGTTTCGGTGTGCTCATTGACTGGAGTCGTAGCGGTATTTTTTCCATCACGCAAGCGTGGGGGCACACGCACCACCCATGGCCTGTCTCCTCGAAGCTCGTTTGCGGTGACGATGCTCAGTTGCTGACCCTCAAAACGAATCGCAACCGCGCCGGTTTGATCGAGCATTCGTTTATCAAATACATGATCGATATGAGCGCATTCCTCTGCAGAAAGATAGGCATCTGAAACCAGTATATCTGCCTTACTTCCGCACAATCCCTCGCGGCGTTTTTTGCTTTTCCCAACAATGATATGATGGCCGCGTGATGTCACTGCGCAGCTAAGCTTATCGCAGATAATATCAGGGTAATCACTAGCGCGATCCGCCTCGTTTTTTCCATGCGCACGAAGCCACTGCGCACCATCAAAACTATCCGGCGTACCCCGAATAAAGACCCAGCTTTCATTTTCCTTTCTCAGCGCTGTTTTACTTCCATCGTCGCTGATGAGAAGATCATATGGCTGATGCAGAGCACTGGTTGAAACGCCAATTAGCATAAATGGCAGTGAAAGAAGCCTTAGGTTTGTTTTCCATAAACAAAGCCACAGACCGGCCAGCACGATAACAACAAACCCCCAGTCAGTTAGCGACGGCAGCATTATATTGGCTGCCGAAAAATCAGCAAACCAGCGCGAACCCTCGATCATCAAGGTCAAGCCGCCATTTAGTAACTTCAGCGGCCAATATTCCAGCCCAAGCGGTATGGCCAGCAGCGATAGCATCGCCATCGGCATAATCCAGAATGAAATGAGCGGCATAAGCAGCGTATTGGCAACCACACCCAAGATTGTGAAGCGATTGAAATGGTGGATCACCAGTGGTGTGGTGATGATCGCAGCAGCGAGCGATGTCATCATCGCCGCCATGAAATACAGCCACACCCGACGCACAACGCCCTCTCCAAAGGCAGTGAAAGAATGGCTAAAGCGTTCATAAAGCGCCAAAATAGCAAGCGTTGCCGCAAAAGAGAGCTGGAAGCTCGCGCTTATGATAGCTTCTGGCTGCCACACCAAAATGATGGTTGCTGCCCAGGCAAGCGAGTAAAGGCTGATGCCGCGGCGATCAAGCAAAATCGCCACCATTACGCAGGCAACCATAATGAAGGAGCGAATCGCCGGAACCGGATAACCCGCAAGCAGCAGGTAAGCAAAAGCGCCGGTAAGTCCAATGATAGCGGCGATTTTTTTGGTCGGAATGCGAAGCGCAAGCGGCGGGTATAGGGTTAGAAGCAGGCGAGTCATGAAATAAAACATGCCTGCCGCAAGCGTCATATGCAGGCCTGAGATGGAAAGCACATGGTAAATCCCGGCGTCGCGCATCGCCTCTGATACATCTTCCGATACCGCCGATTGCTCTCCCACCATGATCGAGGTTGCAACCGGCGCATTCTCTTTGGAAAGTGGCGCGCTGATGCGCTCGGCGAGTGTTAGCCTCAGCGTATTCAGCGCTTCTTCAAATTTGCGCGGCGCGCCTTTTTCGATGATTTCAATCGGTGACGGTGAAAACCCAACCGCGCCAATTCCTTGAAAATAAAGCGTTCGTGTGTAGTCATAACCGCCCGGTATGGCTGGTGTTGGCGGCGAGTAAAGCATCGCCTTTAGACGCACTCGATCACCAATTCGCACATCCGGCGCATCTTTTTTCAGCGTGATGCTGATGCGGCTCGGCGTGCGAGCAGCTGGCATATCTTCGATGGCCACATCGGTAAGAATTAGCCTTCGGCCTTCTTCACGCAGGTGAATATCATCGATACGCCCTTCTACGAGTTTATAAAAAAGCTGGCCATAGATGACAGGCGTTGCAGCATTGTATGTGCGAAGCTGCGCAAGGAAAAATCCAAGCGCAATAAAAAAAACCGCGAAACATAGCACTCGAAATCGACGCTGCTGTTTAAATAAAATAGTAAGCGCCATGCACAAGCCAGAAATAACAATTGCTGGCCAGAATGGCGGCTCCTTGAGTAGCGAAAAATAAAGCGCCATACCCGCGCCGAGCATGACCGGAATCCATAGCGGCAGGCGTTCGCGCTCCGCTTGCAAGGTTTCAGGATTCAATATTGCGATTTTAGGTGACCACATAGCTAATGTGTAACAAATGAATAGCAAATACCTAGCTTTTTTGATACCCCCTGAATCCTGAAACCTGAATCCTGAAACCTTATGTCAACAATCACTCGTTTTGCCCCCTCGCCTACCGGCTACCTGCATATTGGTGGTGCGCGCACCGCACTATTTAACTGGCTCTATGCCAAACACACAGGCGGCAAGTTCATGCTGCGTATTGAAGATACTGATCGTGAGCGTTCGACCCCCGAAGCTACACAAGCGATTTTAGATGGGCTGACATGGCTGGGTCTGGATTGGGACGGCGACCCGATTTACCAGTTTGCCTGCGCGGCGCGCCATGCGGAAGCAGCTCAGGCACTGGTTGCGAAAGGAGCGGCTTACCCTTGCTATACGACGCCCGCTGAACTTGATGAATTCCGCAAACATCATCCCAATGAGAAATTTCGTAGCTCATGGCGCGATGGCGGCATACCCCCAGAGGGTATCAATCCCTCGATTCGCATTAAAGCGCCGCTTGATGGCAGCATCACACTGCATGACGGCATTCGCGGCACAGTGACCATTGATGCTAAAGAAATGGATGATATGATCATTCTTCGCTCGGACGGCACGCCAACCTATATGCTCGCCGTAGTAGTCGATGATCATGATATGGGCGTGACGCAGGTCATTCGCGGCGATGATCATTTCACCAACACCTTCCGCCAGCTGATGATCTATCAATCGATGGGCTGGACACCGCCGTCTTTTGCCCATGTGCCGCTGATTCACGGGCCGGATGGCGCTAAGCTTTCCAAACGCCATGGTGCGCTCGGAGTTGAGGCTTACCGCGAGATGGGCTACCTGCCGGAGGCGCTGCGCAATTATTTGTTACGCCTCGGCTGGGCGCATGGCGATGAAGAGATTATTTCAACCAAGCAGGCGATAGAGTGGTTTGATCTGGCGGGCTGCGGTAAATCCCCTGCGCGGTTTGATTTCGCGAAGCTGGAAAATCTCAATGGCCATTATATCCGCGAGGCAGATGACCAGAGGTTGCTGGAACTAATTACGCCGCTACTTCCCAATGCCAAGCCTGTAGGCTCTAATCCACTTCTAAAAGCTATGCCAGGCCTCAAACAACGAGCCAAGACCATCAAAGAACTAGCAGAAAATGCTGCGTTTTATGTCGCCCCGCGACCTTTGATGCTAGATGCCAAAGCCAAGGATTTGCTGGATAAAGGCGGCCGCGAATTGATTAGAGACTTACTGCCACAACTGGAAGCCGAAAGCAATTTTTCTCATGAAAATACAATGGCTTTATGCAAGTCATACGGCGAAAAAATTGGCAAAAAGCTCGGTGATGTTGCGCAACCCCTGCGCGCCGCGCTGTCTGGCAAATTAACATCCCCGGGAGTATTTGAGGTGATGGAGATTCTTGGAAAAGAAGAAAGCCTTGGACGACTGAAAGATGTGTGTTAATTATAATTAATATAACTATAAATAGACACACTTAATATGCCATTTACTCCGCCATTAATAGAAGCAGAGATTGCCGCGATTACAACCAATCGAAATTTTCTTGCCAGCGAGGAGCGAAAGGCTCGGTTTGATGAAGCTATCGCATCTCTGGAAAGCATGCTGGAAATTTACGTAAAACCTGAATCAAACAAAAGCAATGCTCAAGGTCTTTTACAGGGGATTCAGGCAAAGCTAATAGCCGTTATTTCAGGGTCGAGCTTTGATAAACCCGCCACTAAAGAAGACAAAGAAGCTGCAGAAAAAAAAGCATCTCTAATCATTGATACATACAAAGCCCATGCCGAGCGTATGTATCTTGATAATGTCAGGGCATTGGTGCCGGAAGACAAAAAAGAAGCTTACGACGCTGCGGTCTTGGCAATTGGGTCAGATGCCGGTAATAACCGCGCCGATACTTTGGCTGCAACACAAACCATCGAACAAATTTTCAAGGATATGAAAAACGAAAAAGCCGTTACCATTGCCAATTCAGTAACGACAGTTGCAAGGCAGGCTGCACTGCGTCGCACCAATCCTGTTGAAAAACCCGCTGTCGCTGCTATAGGTTAAGTATGGCTATTTTACCCCTCGTGATTGCGCCTGATCCGCGCCTAAAAACCAAATCCGCTCAGATTGAAACGATCGATGAGAGCGTGAAGAAACTTGCGGCTGATTTATTCGATACCATGTATTACGAGCGCGGCATCGGCCTTGCTGCTGTGCAGGTGGGCGTGCTGAAGCGTATGCTGGTTGCTGATGTGACTTGGCGAGAAAATGAAGGTCCGGGTGAACAATGGGTGCTGATCAACCCAGAAATTACAACCGGTTCCAAGGATGAACGCGTCTACAAAGAAGGCTGCCTTTCCTTCCCCGATCAATTTGCGGAAGTGACGAGGCCAGATATGGTGAAAGTGCGCTACCAGGATCTGGACGGCAAAACGCACGAGCGCGAATTTGACGGGCTACTGGGCACATGCATCCAACACGAGATCGATCACTTAAACGGTATCGTGTTTGTGGATCATATTTCACTGACCAAGCGGGACATGATCCTGCGCAAACTGCAAAAAATGAAGAAACTCGGTGCATTCGAGCCAGAACACGTCCACGGCGACCATTGCAATCATGGTTAAGCCATGAAGGTCGTCTTCATGGGCACTCCGGTCTTCGCCCTACCAACACTTAAAGCATTAATCTCTTCTGAACATAAGGTTGTAGCAGTCTATACACAACCTCCGCGTCCCGCAGGTCGCGGACAGAAAGAAACACCATCACCCGTGCATCAGTTTGCACGTGAAAAAAATATTCCAGCCTACACACCCGTCTCTCTCAAAACGCCGGAAGCGCAGGCGCAGTTCGCAAGTCATAATGCCGATATTGCCGTGGTGGTGGCGTATGGATTGTTGCTACCCAAGCCGATTCTGGGAGCTTATCCACGCGGCTGCATCAATGTTCATCCCAGCAAGCTTCCGCGCTGGCGCGGCGCGGCGCCGATCCAACGCACCATCATGGCCGGTGATAAGGAAACGGCGATCTGCATCATGCAAATGGATGAAGGGCTGGATACGGGTGATATTCTGCTGCAAAAAAATTTCGCAATCACTGATGGAACCACTGCTGGCGCGCTGCATGATTGGCTTGCTGAGGAAGCAGCGCCATTGGTACTGGATGTTTTAAAAAACAATCCACCACCGCTCAAACAACAAAATACCGGTGTGGAGTATGCCAATAAGATCACCAAGGAAGAGTGCCGTATTGATTGGAGCAAGCCGGCCGAAACAATTTATTACCAAATTCTTGGGCTGTCACCAACTCCCGGCGCATCGTTTGAGCATAAAGGTGAGATAATCAAAATTTTTAATGCACATTATTCAAAAACAAATTCAGAAGATGGAAAATATTCTATACCGTGTAATCCCGGACGTATCTATCCCACCGAGCTCCAGCGCCCTGGTAAGAAACGCATGACGGTAAATGAATTCATGTTGGGATTTAAGCCTTAATGCCCCGCTATAAGCTTACCATTGAATATAACGGAAGTGGTTTTGCCGGTTGGCAGAAGCAGCCGGATCGTCCGAGCATTCAAGAAACCATCGAAACAGCCACACAGAAATTTTCCGGTGAGAAAATTGAGGTAGTAGGCGCTGGCCGTACTGATGCTGGTGTGCACGCCACAGGACAAGTCGCACATATTGACCTTGCAAAACATTATGAGCCCTACAAGGTTATGCAGGGCATCAATTTTTATTTGTTCCAGAATACCATCCCAAGCGAGACCGAGGGGACTTTCCAGCCACTGGATTCTTCGGCTTCGACTCACGATAACATTAATAAAATCGCTATCACTAACGCACAAATAGTGGCGGATGATTTCCACGCGCGCTTTTCTGCGACGAGGCGTTTTTATGTCTATCGCATCATTAATCGCCGCGCTCGGCTTGGGCTGGATAACGGCCGCGCATGGCAGGTGCCGGAGTCACTCGACATTGAAGCGATGCAGCAGGCGGCAAACCATCTGCTTGGGCATCATGATTTTACCAGTTTCCGCGATAGTGAATGTCAGGCTAAGTCACCACTGAAAACGCTTGATAGCCTTGAGGTCAGACGTTACGGCGACGAAATTCGCATCCTCACCCATGCCCGCTCGTTCCTACACCATCAGGTGCGCATTATCGTCGGCACACTGGTGCAGGTCGGCAAAGGCCGCTGGACAGCGGATGATGTGAAGCAAGCACTTGAAGCTAAAGACCGCAGCGCCGCAGGCCCTACTGCACCACCGGAGGGGTTGTATTTAGTGGGAGTTGCTTACTAAGCACGCAGCAACTCGTTGATGCTGGTTTTGCTGCGGGTTTTTTCATCCACGCGCTTAACAATCACCGCACAGGCAAGTGCCGGCTCACCTGCATTCTTCGCTGGCATCGTTCCAGGCACCACCACTGAATAAGCAGGCACCCGGCCATAGGAAACTTCGCCGCTGGCACGGTCAACGATTTTGGTGGAAGCACCCAGAAATACTCCCATCGAGATGACCGAACCCTCTTCGACGATCACACCTTCGGCCACTTCGCTACGCGCGCCGATGAAGCAGTTATCCTCGATGATTACGGGATTTGCCTGCAGCGGTTCCAGCACACCGCCGATGCCAACCCCGCCGGAGATATGGCAATGCTTGCCTATTTGCGCGCAGGAGCCGATCGTACTCCACGTATCGACCATCGTGCCTTCGCCAACATACGCGCCGACATTCACAAAGCTCGGCATCAGCACCACATCCTTGGCAATAAAAGCTGAGCGACGCACCACTGCGCCCGGCACCATACGAAATCCGGCTTTGGTGAAATGCGCCTGATCCCAATGCTCACATTTGAGCGGCACTTTATCCCAGCCACCCTGCATCATATGATTACCGCGCAGACGAAAGGACAAAAGCACTGCTTTTTTAATCCATTGATTCACCTGCCACTGGCCTTCTTTTTTCTCAGCCACGCGCAGCTCGCCCTTGTCCAGCTGCATCAGAACATGCTCGACCGTATCATGCAGCTCGCCCTGTGTCGCCGGCTGGACGGAAGCTCGATTTTCCCAGGCCTGTTCAATCATGCTTTGCATATTGTTTCTCCCAAAATGTGAGTACTTTGCCCGCTAGGTATAGCGAGCCGCAGATGATAATTCTGGTTGGTTTTGTGGCACGGCTTATGGCGGCTTGCAACGCTTTTTCAAGGCTTTCGGCAGGCTGCGCGTCAAAACCAAGATCGCGCGCTGTCTCAGCAAGTTGCCCGGGCGCTTGTGTGTTTGGCTCAAGGGGAATAGCTATTGTCCACAACGCATCCGTAAAAGGCTGTGAAGGCGCAAGGAATGCTTTAGCATCCTTACCCTTGATCATCCCGCAAATCAAATAATGCTCAAGGTTTTGATCCTTAGCCAGCCAGTTAGCGAGCATCTGGCCACCCTCAGCATTATGCCCACCATCAAGCCAAAGCTCGATATGCTCAGGCATATTGGGAAGGCTCAGGCGCTGAAGACGCGCAGGCCAGAAAACATTTGATAATCCTTTGGTAATCTGAGCATCAGAAAACTGAAATTGTGGTAATTGATCGAGACAAGCAATAGCGGTAGCGGCGTTATCGACCTGATAATCACCAACCAGCGACGGCTGAAAAGCAAGTGTGCGTTTTTGGGAAGTATAAATCCCATCTTGATGCGACCATTCATGGTTCATGCGGTAAAGCGGCGCCTGCTTATCTGCTGCCACCCGCTCGAATACAGCCAATGCTTCAGCAGATTGAAGGCCAATCACACAGGGAACGCCCTGCTTGATGATGCCTGCTTTTTCGCCTGCAATTTTTTCGATACTGTTTCCAAGAAATTCCGTATGGTCAAACGAGATGGGGGTGATCGCATTAAGCAGTGGTTTATCGATCACATTGGTTGCATCCAGCCGTCCACCCATGCCGGTTTCGAGGAGCAATATATCGGCTTTTTTTTCAGCGAAAGCGAGGAAGGCAAGCGCGGTGGTGGCTTCAAAAAATGTTGCGGGCTGTTGCTGGAGAATCGGGGCGGCATGCGCCAGCAGCCGCATCAAATGCTCATCGTTTATCTCTTCACCGGCAAGAACAATACGCTCACGGAAATGCACAAGGTGCGGCGAGGTATAGCGATGCACCTTGTAGTCCGCCGCCTCAAAAATCGCTTTGAGATTAGCAAGCAGAGAGCCCTTGCCGTTCGTGCCTGCAACGTGAATAACCGGCGGCAGGCGCCTATGCGGCGAGCCCAGCATTGCCAGCAGCCTATGCATGCGATCCAGTGACAAATCAATCTGCGCAAGTGTGGGATGATGCAGGCGATTCAGGAATTGTTCAACTTGTGAACTCATAGCAATGCCCTGTGCGCTGTGACATCGTGAACCCTCAGATACTGAACTTGCTTTCGGATAAGGCCTTGTGAGACTTCAAGCGTCGCTTCATCGCGCTTATCGGCTGGCACCTGTAAAAAAGATTTGCGTGAATGCCCCATCAGCACATCAACACCGAGTGATTTAAAAACATCAGCCCGCGTGACGATTTGCCAGTTTTGCTCAGGTGTTTTGCCAAAGCCAATGCCCGGATCCATGATTAATCGATCCGCAGCAATACCAAGACTTCTTAGATACCCCAGCTGGGTATCTGCCCATGCTACCAGCTCAGCGATAATGTCTGACGACTGCATGGTGATACTGCGATCAGCAGGAATACTCAGCGAATGCATCACCACCAGCCGGCACTCACTACCCGCCACCGCCTCAATCATCTGCGGGCTTGCAAAACCCGATACATCATTAATCCATGCCACACCCATATCAGCGGCGTTGCGCGCGGTAGCTGGATGACGTGTATCAATACTGATAGAGATCGGTGAGCCAAGCAATTTATTGAGCACCGGCTCCAGTCTGCGCCATTCTTCCTCATGCGACAGCGGCGTTGCGCCCGGGCGCGTGGATTCAGCGCCGATATCAACCACCACGGCCCCCTCTTCCACCATCTCCAGCGCACGCGTGAAAGCATGATCCGCATTCATGAAAAGTCCGCCGTCAGAAAATGAATCAGGCGTGATATTCAGAATACCAACGAGACGCGTTTTAGGCTGTTCATAAACGGGTAAATGATAGGCCTTACGCCTTACAAGCTCCTGCGCGCTGATACCTGCTAAATCCCAGTCCGGCGCGATATCGGCAAATGGCAGTAGCGCAAAATCACGACCCAGCAAACCATGATGCGGCAAGTTAAGTGAATCGCTTGTAAGCGTGACACCTTCAAAGGCCAGTATGTCTATATCAACCTCGCGCGGCGCCCACACTCCTCGTTTTTTTCGTCCAATTTTTTCTTCAATTGATTTAATAGTGATAAGCAGCTGTTCGGGTGATAGGGCGGTTTCAAGCTTAACCGCCATATTGAGAAACGGCTTGTTCCACCAGGCAGGAGCGCCATTTGGCAGCATAGCCTGTGATTGGTAGATGGGTGAGCGTGCGACGATATCGCCTAAAGCACCAAGCAAACGTATCGCCTGGTTCAGATACGCCGTGCAATCACCGACATTGCTGCCGAGGCCTAAGATAACCATTGAGTTTTTCATGGAATTGCTCTTTATGAGGTTATGCCTTACGTGTTCATTAACAACAAGCTTTTAGACACCGAAAAAGCGACTATTTCATACGAAGATCGTGGTTTTCGCTTTGGCGACGGGGTGTTTGAAACGATTTCCGTCGTCGGCGGCGTGCCATACCAGTTTGACTGGCACATGGAGCGCCTGCGCAAAGGTCTGCATGCGATCAAAATCAATGCCAATCTGCATCAACTGCATGAGCAATCACGCCGGTTACTCAAAGAAAATCAATTTAAGGATGGCACGCTACGGATCCAGGTGACGCGCGGCATTGGCAGCCGTGGTTATTTACCCGATCCTAAACACCCCAAAGCGGGCGCGACAATCGTGGTCGAGACCATCCCCTCCCCGCCACCAGCGCCGGAAAGCGCCAGTCTTATCATCAGCAGCTATGAAAAAATTACGGCTGAATCCATGCCGGTGCAATACAAACTCTGCCAGGGCCTTAATGCCACGCTGGCGCGCATTGAGGCGACCGAAAAAGGTGCATTCGATGCACTATTGCTGAACCGTGATCGCATGCTTTGCGAAACGAGCTCAGGCAATCTGTTTTGGGTAAAAAATGATGTACTATATACCCCAATGCTTTCATGCGGTGTGCTGGAAGGTTCGATGCGCGCGGCACTGATGCGGCTTTCGCCTTATCCGGTACGCGAAGTCGCAAGCAAACTTTCTGAGCTGGAAAAAGCGCAGGCGGTGTTTATCACCAATGCATTATGGCCGATCATTGCCATCACACGCATTGATGGTGTAGCAGCTAACTGGACGCCTGAATTAGTTCCAGCCATGAAAGAGCTGATCTTGAAGGATCAACAGGATTATATCCAAGCCAACGCCATTCGCTGGCAATAACCTAAGGAGTTTCTATGAGCCGCGCTTTGATTATTATTTCCGCAAGCCTGTTTAGTTTAGGAGTGATTGCTGCGGGCGGCCATTATTTTGTATGGCAGCAGCATGCCAATCATGCGAAGGAGCAAGTCGAAGCAGCTATTGCCAAAATCAATGCTGATAAGCCGATGATCAGCTATGCGTCATTGACCACCAGCGGCTATCCAAGCCGCATTGCCGTGACGCTTGAAAATCCCAAATTCAGCGGCCGCGTGGATGAGTGGCTGCAAGCAGTTGCTCAAGCTGGAAATACGAACACATTGGAACACCAGCAGCGCAAGACAGCAATTGAGTCGCTGCCGGAATGGATCACGGATACGTCGATTAACGGGCGCATCGTCCTCAGCTCTAATTTACTTGCTGATCGCTATGCGATTACAGTCTCTGGACCGCTCACCAGCACCAATCAGATCGCGGGCTTTAGTGAAACCTCAGCCTCTGAACCACAAGGCGATAGCCACTGCGATATCACCGTCACGCATAAAGAAAGTTTGTTTGAACGCTTGCAAGAACTACTAAAGAATGAACCAACCACAATGGGCGATTTTACATCGATTGATTGCAACATTCCTGCGACTCGCTATGTCAGTAATTCTGGCGAGGTTTTAACCTCCAGTAATGGTGCTTCACTGCGCGTGAATACCGCTGCTGAATTGGAGCAAACGCATAAACTTGATGTGATGTTGATGCTCAGGGACATGGAGGTGACGGAGGCTGGCGATAAACTCATCGAAATGTATATGCGCACACTTATGCCTGAGATGAATTACAGCAATCGCTGGTCGATCTATGGGAAACAAACAACCGAGCTTGATTTTCGTTACTCCGGCCCCAAAGATTTCAGGCAAATGACTAAAAACCAGCCTATTGATATTGCGCTCAATAAATTTGCGATTCGTAATGATGTTTATCAAACAGATTTCTCGTTTCTGATGAGTAACGCCAATGATAAAGGGATGCAGCAAAGCAAGCTAAATTTTCAGGCCAAAAGCACATTTGCTGAATCATACCAGACGATCTTGAACGATGTTTTGAAAGATATGTCTAAAGAAATATTAGAGCATCCACAGCCAAATCGAGACCTCAGCCGTTTCACACCAGAGAACTTAGTAGAAATCCTGACGCCTGCTGTTCCTAATTTTGCATCGCTTGGCACGCTGACACAAACCATTGATCTGAATTACAGCGGCAATGATAGTTTCACTGAAGGCAATGCCACGTTAACCCAACTTGAATTCTCTGCCACCCCTTATGGTATTACCGGCAAGGGCAATGCTAAACTTACTGGTGGTCAGATGATGCCAAGCGGCGCACTTGATCTTGAATGCAGGCAATGCTCGTTAATGCTGGATGACATAGCTGGCTATACAACCAGATTAAGGCAAGCTCTCATGACCATTGACCCTAGCATGGCGAATGATTTTCCGGTTAGTCCTGAAACGATCAGCAAGCTTAAGGGTTTCTTGAGCGCGCTCGCGGCGCAAGGTAATGACGCCAGTTGGCGTTTTGCTATTATCAGCGATGCAAGCACGGGCCCCAGTGTTAATGGCAAATCTATCATGGATGTGATGGCGCTTTACAGCCAGCATATGGCTGATATTGATCAGCCCTAGGGCTGATCGGCGCGCTTTGGTAGACTAGGCAGTTCGCCAGGCGCAAGCTCACTTACCATAATGCGATGTTCGCCATGCAGCCATCTGGCCTCGTTCATGGCTTCAGTTAGCGCCTTTTCACTAAGTTTTTTGGGTATATCGTGCGGATGCGACAGGCGATAAAAGCCGAGTGCATGGCCGATACTTGCAATCAATTTCTTAAAAATGCCCATGTATTTTACTCACGAGCAACTATAATCCAGCTTATGTTAACTCTGCAATCGTTACCTTGGATGCACCCGCTAGAAGCCGCCCAAGCGGTATCTGAGCCATATTGGGCGCTGCTTTATTCAGGAACATCTGACGGGCGGTATAGTTTTCTTGCGCATCGCCTGAAAGAAAAAATTGAATCCGATGACCTGAGCAAGCTCGAAACAGCGTTACTTGATAAAACAAAGCCGTTTGAACAACGCTGGTTTGGTTTCCTCGGCTACGATCTGAAGCATTCGCTAGAAAAGCTATTGCCACAGGCGCCTCATTGCTTTCATTTACCAAACGTGCTGATGATGCGCTTTGAGCATGTCTATGTGTTTGACCATCATACGCAAACCCTCACACGCCATACTTATAAGCAGGATGAGCATCCCCTGAAACCAGTTGGCATGGCCCAGCATCAAGTAGCTCAGATTAAGCATCTAAGCTCAAATATGAGCAAACAAGAGTATCTGACAAAAGCCGCCCTGATCATCGATAGAATACAAAATGGCAAGCTCTATCAGGCAAACCTTACACGCAAATTTACAGGAAACTGGAATACCGCCCCCCATAGCTTCTCGATCTTTACAAAGTTGTGCGAGATCAGCCCTGCCAGTTATAGCACCTATCTTCAGTTAGGAGACGTCCAGATATTGTCATCGAGTCCTGAACTATTCCTTCGTATTGAATCCAGTGGCTATATGGAAAGCATGCCGATCAAAGGAAGTGCGCGCAGGAACACGAATCCCTCAGAAGATGAAAAACTACGAGCTGGCCTTCAGAAAAGCGAAAAGGATAAGGCAGAAAACCTTATGATTGTTGATCTGATGCGACATGATTTTTCGCGTAGCTGCGTAGCGGGTAGCGTAGTGGTTGACAGATTGTTTGAGCTCAAAAGCCACCCCACCATTCATCATTTATCAAGCCGCATCCGCGGACAAATGGCCCCCTCTTGCCGAACACTGGATGCCATCAAAGCCTGCTTTCCTCCAGGTTCCATGACCGGCGCCCCAAAGATCAGCGCCATGAATTTGTGCACTGAGCTTGAAAGGGATGCACGCGGTATCTATGCCGGAACTATCGGCTGGCTGGATGGCGATGGCAGCGCAGAACTATCGGTTGTGATTCGCACCCTGCTGATACGCGGCAATCAATTTGAATTTCAGGTCGGTGGCGGCATTGTCGCTGATTCCGAGCCAGAAAAAGAGTGGGATGAAACACTGGCTAAAGCGCGGGCAATCGCACAAACGCTTGGAATAACAGAAGAACAGCTGGCCTGCTTATAGCTTTGCAACTGATTATACCCCCCCTGGGGGTTTATTATAGCGTCACAAATTTAATAGTATCAGCAATCAAAACAAAGGCCAGCATTATATGCATTCAATTTTTGCATAGCTAAGTAGCAACTATTGCAATCCTCATACTCGGCAGCACGGTGTAGTTAACCATACGAAGCAGTCAACAAGCTGCTGTCTGGTTTATACCCCCACTGGGTATATATAGGAGATGATGTATGCAATATATTTCGATACGCCCCTTGGTAGCGGCCGTTATCGCGCTTGCTACCATGAACTCACTATCAGCATGCTCCCCCACTGCGAGCAACGTACAAAGCAGATCCGACATCTCTGTCGTGGACGCGTTTGAAGCATCCAGCACACTGCAGTTTACACCCTATACAAGAAGCATCTTCAGTACGACTGACTTCTGAGATACGCCCATTAACAACTTGTAACTTGGCAAAGCGCCTTGTTCTGCTTAAGCTATGCATTGGTTGAATCTTAAACCAATGGAGTTTTTATGAAATTCAAGTTGCTTAGTGTTGCTTTGCTGTCTGCTGCTCTTGGCAGTTTCCCTGCTCATGCAGAACCCGCTTCTGCGAATAACGCTCAAAAAATTGAGGATAAGGGTAAACACTGGGAATCACTCAGCGCAGATGAGAAAAAAGCGGCCGTTGAAAATAATATGGAGCGCAGGGCCGAGCACCGCGAGAAAATGAAAGAAAAATGGGAGAATATGAGCCCGGAAGAAAAGGCAAAAGCTAAAGAAGCCAGAAAACAAAGAAAAGAAAATCGCAGGGCAAAGATGAAAGAGAAGTTAGAAAATATGCCGCCCGAGCAGCGCGAGTTAGCACAAAAGAATCGCGCCGAAAGAAAAGCACTTCGTCAAGAAATCAGGAAAGAAAAGGCGCAATAGCCTGAGAATCTAACATGCATGAAAACGGCCGCTTAATGCGGCCGTTTTTTATTCGACTTTAATATTGCTGGTTGCTTCTTCCATTTCAGCAAAGGTTGGTTGGTAATGGCTAGGAACCTGTCCACGACCTAACTCTACTGAGACTTGCGGCGCCATACCTTTTAAATGCGCCACTAATACATCACGAATAATGAGGTAAAACTGATGATCCTCATTGTGAATCGCCTGATTCTTTACCGCGAACGGCCCAACCAGACAGTATGCCAGAAATACACCAAGAAAGGTTCCTACGAGCGCACCACCAATCATTTTTCCGAGAATTTCAGGTGGCTCGGTGATGCTGGCCATGGTTTTAACGACACCAAGTACCGCCGCTACGATACCGATAGCAGGCAGCGCATCTGCTAAATTTTGCAGTGCATGGCCTGGTGCTAGCGCCTCATGGTGATGTTTTTCTAGCTGCCTATCAATCACCTCTTCAACCTGCATAGGGTTTTCAAGCCCCATGGTCATGCTTCTGAGCGTATCGCATATTAAATCTGTTGCGAAATGGTCTTTTAGAATCTTGGGATACTGAGAAAATATAGCGCTTTCCGTAGGCTTCTCAATATGCTGCTCAAGCGCAATAAGTCCCTTGGACTTCATTAGTTTGCAGAGAGCAAACATCAGGCAAAGTATATCTTTATAATCCTGCTTTTTCCATTTTCCGCCCTTGAATACTTTGCCGATCTCGCCCGGCACCCGTTTAGCAACGTTAGCTTTATTGCCTACCAAAAAAGCACCAAGCGCCGCGCCGCCGATCATGCCCATCTCAACCGGAAGCGCTTTCAAAATAATCTCGATCTTACCGCCTGAAGCGATATACACGCCAAATACGCAGACAAGTGTAACAATAATCCCGACAATGGGTAGCATGAAAGGCCACAGCTCTTGTTTAAAGATGACTTACACTACTGTCATAGCAAGCAAATACCAAGAAAAGGTTAAAAGAAGCACAATGCTATGCTGCAATTTCTTCCGCTGATACAACGCCTTGGATAAGTTTCAACTTGGAAAGTATGTTTGGTGTTAAGCTGTATCGCCCGGGCAGATCAATATCGACCTGTCCGCTATCCAGCAAGGCATTCAGGCGAATAGAAATACCATTCTGCTGCGGAACGCCAATCAAATCACGAATGGTTGAAATTGCTGCCATGTTATTAATCTGGATCGCGAGCTGCGAACTGTAATGACTGGATTGTTGCTGTTTAAGCAGAAGCTGGTCAAGCAACTCTATTTTCTGTGCAATGAGCCTGACATCGGAATCATCCGCCTTGCCATCAGCCTGAATACAGAGAATTTTACCGTTTTCAAGAAGATCACGCTGCTCGTTGAGCAGTGATTCATTGAAAACTGATACTTCAAACACGCCGCTCATATCGGATAGCTGAATAAAAGCAAAGCGGCCCTTATCAGAAACTTTGAACTTACGACCGGTAACAATACCGGCTACCCTGATGGATTTATAAGCGCCATCAAGTTTTGACACAAAATCAGCGGAAGTGATAACGCCAGCCTTTTTAAGCGTGGTTTTATAACCCGCAAGCGGGTGTGACGAGAGATAAAATCCAATCGCTGAGAATTCATTTTCTAAGCGTTCGAGTTCAGTCCAATCCGAAACTGGTGGTAGTTTGGGTTTAGGCGGTGCGATATCGGAGATGCCGCCAAACAAGCTCACCTGAGAACTTTCCCGCTCGCGCTCGAGGCTAGCGCCATAGGCCATTAAGACATCAAGCCCCTCATATAGCTGCTTGCGGTTGCTATGAATCGTGTCAAATGCGCCTGCCTTGATCAAAAATTCCATAGCGCGTTTGTTCATCGCTTCAGCTGAGATACGCGCAATAAAATCATAAATATCCTGATAGCTTCCATTCCTATCGCGCTCAGTAACAATCTGCTGCATTGCTTGCGGGCCAACATTACGTACAGCAGCGAGTGCATAACGAATGGCCTCACCTTCTACTGAAAACAGCACCTGTGAACGATTAATATCCGGCGGCAATAAATTGATACCAGCATGCGCCGCATCCTCACGAAACACACCGAGCTTATCGGTATTGTGCA
>JAJTHB010000025.1 GCA_021299465.1 Rickettsiales bacterium
GCAGGCAAAGGCTTTGCCGTGGTTGCGAGCGAAGTGAAAAACCTCGCCGGCCAAACCACCAAAGCCACCGAGGAAATCGCGCAGTACATCAATTCTATTCAGGGTGCGACCGCTGAAACCGTAGGCGCGATCAAAACCATCAGCAGCAAGATTAACGATATCAACTCAATCTCCACCACCATCGCCGCCGCAGTAGAAGAGCAAGGCGTGGCTACGCAGAATATCGCCAGCAACGTGCAACAAGCCGCCAGCGGCACCGAGCAGGTATCGAAAAATGCCGCCGATGTAAGCCAGACCTCGAACGAAACCGGCTCCGCCGCTACCGAGATGATGGCTGCTACCAGCGAGCTGTCGCGTCAGGCTGAGAAGCTCCGCCACGAGGTCGATAATTTCCTGAATACAGTGAGGGCGGCTTAATTGGTCATGAGCGCTGTGAACCAAGCGATGGAAGTGATTTACCAATCACTGCATAATGATAACGATAACATCGATGTCCATATCACCGCGCTTAAGAAAGCTATGCTCTCCCAGCAGCTGGCCTCCGTTGAAGTTGATCCCACGCGCCTGCCGCAAGCCAATCGGCAGGGCCGCAAGATGATGCAGTCCTATTTCAAGCAGCGCGGTGTGTTGGTGACGTTTCCCAAGTAACGGCTTCGGATTAAGCAGCCAGTCCCTTGAACATCGGCGCGCCATCCATGCCGCCGAGCAGCAGCTCCGCGTGGCGTTCGGGGTGTGGCATCATGCCGAGCACATTGCCCTCTTTGCTCACAATACCGGCAATGTTCATCTGCGAGCCATTGGGGTTAGCATTTTCGGTCAGCTCGCCGTTTGCTTCGCAATAGCGAAACGCGATCTGATCGTTATCTTCGAGCGATTTTAGCGTGTCGCTGCTGGCAAAATAATTGCCGTCATGATGTGCAATCGGAACCGTAATCACCTGCCCTTTGCTATAGCCTTTGGTAAAGGCCGAGCGGTTATTATCCACGCGCAGGAACACCTCGCGGCAGAGGAATTTGAGCTTGGCGTTACGCATCAGCACGCCGGGCAGCAGCCCCGCTTCCGTGAGGATTTGAAAGCCATTGCACACACCGAGCACCAACCCGCCGCGCGATGCATGTTTTTTCACTTCCTGCATGATTGGCGAATGCGCTGCCATCGCGCCGGAGCGCAAATAATCACCATACGAAAATCCTCCAGGGAGCATTACGAGATCAACCTTGGGCAGTTCGCTATCGCGGTGCCAGACCATGGTGGGGTTGTTGCCGGTGGCAGCAAGCACCGTCTTCGCATCACGGTCGCAGTTAGAGGCGGGAAATACAATCACAGCGGATTTCATGGCTTATCCATTAGCTCAAGTATCAGAGTTGAGGCAATAAGGAATGCAAGTGTCACCTGAAAGCTGGCGTAAATATATTTATCATATTTGTGCTTGCGAACCAAAGCTGCAGCGCCTCGAAATTTGCGATGGGATGCAAAGATACCATAGCGCCCTAATATCGGCTGACGTGCAACAACAGCAATAAGCAATGTAATCACTCTCGCCGCCATGCCCGCAGATTCCGGATCCTTAATCACACGATCATAAAAACGCATCATGCTCACACCTACAATATACACACCGAGAGCAAGGCTCAAACCAAGTGAGTAAGCCCATATGCGAAGTATTGTGTCATAAACCATCAACACTTCAGTCCACCAGCTCAAACTTGTAGTTTTCAATCACCGTATTGGCGAGCAGGCCTGCACACATTTTTTCCACCGCGCTTTCGGCTTTTTTACGGTCAGTTTCATTCACCACCAGCTCGATATATTTGCCCTGACGCGCGTCCGCTACTTCTGAAAAGCCCATGGTATTAAGCGCACCGGCGATGGCGCGGCCTTGCGGGTCCAGCACGCCATTTTTAAGAGTGATGTGGATTTTTGCTTTCATAATTTTCCTTTCTTTAGTCATCTCCGCGCAAGCGGAGATCCTGAAATACCCTCAGGATTCCTGCTTTCGCAGGAACAGTGACATTTATTTCTTCTTTGCCTTCTTCACTGGTTTTTTCTTCTTTGGTGCTTTCGCATTCACCGCGATCACATAGCTGCCCTCACCTTTAGGAAGAACACCAAGGCGACGCGCCACTTCCTGATACGCATCCTCAATCTGGCCGAGATCCTGACGGAAGCGGTCTTTGTCAAGCTTGTGGCCGGTCGTCGCATCCCACAGGCGGCAATTATCCGGGCTGATTTCATCGGCTAAAATAATCTGCTCGCGCTCATTTTCTTGCAGGCGGCCAAATTCCAGCTTGAAATCCACGAGTCTGATGCCCGTACCCAGAAACAGGCCAGAGAGAAAATCGTTGATGCGGAATGCATACATGCGGATCTCGTCCATCTCCTGCGGCGTGGCAAGGCCGAACGCATAGATGTGCTCTTCGGTCACAAACGGATCACCGAGCTTGTCGTTCTTGTAGCAATACTCAACCAGCGGGTGGCCGAGCGCTTTACCTTCCTGCACGCCGTAGCGCTTGGCGAAGGAACCAGCTGCATAATTACGCACGATGACTTCCAGCGGCACAATCTGCACCTGCTTGATCAGCTGCTCGCGCATGTTGAGGCGGCGGATGAAATGGGTGGGAATGCCCATATCATGCAGCTTAAGCATCAGATATTCAGAGATGCTGTTATTGAGCACGCCCTTGCCGCTGATCGTGCCTTTTTTCATGTTGTTAAACGCCGTCGCATCATCCTTGAAATGCTGGATCAGCGTTCCCGGCTCCGGCCCTTCAAACAGTTGTTTGGCTTTACCTTCGTAAATCGGGCGGCGCGGCGGCATAGTGTAGATCTTTCGTTTCTGTGGTTTCATGGTTGGCGGCTTCATGGTGTCCTTGTAAAATAAACGGATCGAATCTGCAATACTTGCAGTTCGCCTTAGATGCCTTTATATAGCCTGCATCCATCATAACACAAGGACATGCCATGACAAATCTTAAAGACCGCGAAAAAGCTCACGAAACCAAGTTTGCCAAGGATGAGGAGCTGAATTTCAAGGCAAATGCCCGCCGCAACAAGCTGCTCGGCCTGTGGGCGGCGGAAAAACTGGGCAAAACCGGTGCAGAAGCAGATGCTTACGCGAAAGATGTGGTGATGGCGGATTTTGAAACGGACGGCGATAGCGACGTGGTGTTCAAAATCATCAAGGACTTTGCCAATGACGGGCAAGAGATCAGCGAGCAGGAAATTCGCACTGAAATGAACCGGCTGCTACCGATTGCCCGCGATCAGGTGATGGCGGATAAAAAATAAGTGCTTAGTGCCTTGTGCTTGGTGCTTGGTGTCACTAGAATGAACTACTAAGCACTATTCACGAGGCACCAAGCACATCCATGCAGCTTCGCAAAACTTCTCCGCTTCGCATGCTGGTGCCAACGCGCACCATCAGTAGTGCGCGCTACCAATTAACAAGGCTTGCTGATCCTGTCATCGAAGCGCCGGAAAAAGCCAAAGAAGAAGCAGCCAAGCAGGCCGATGATTTTCGCCACCTCTCCTTCACCTTTGCCCTGATTGCGCTTTCGGCGCGTATCGCCACGGTCGATGGTCGGCTCAGCCGCGATCACTACCTTGCCTTTCGCGGCGCCTTTCCCCTTTCCGGCGGCATCTGCGGGAAATTACGCAAACTATTCGTGCTTGCCTGCGAAAACAGTGCGCCGGCAGAGCATTATGCACTGCAGATCAAGCATCTCTTTCCGCGACAGATGGACTTATTCATTTCGCTTGTGGATCGATTATTCGGAATTGCCGCCTCCGGCGGCAACCTGAGTAAACATCAGGAGCGGCTGCTGTCGCGAATCGCCCATATTCTGGATATCAGCGCCGGCGAATACACCGCCATCTATGAGCGCCATGTAAACCCGCCAAAGCCGCATGAAGTGCTAGGCGTAGAAAAACGCGTAAGCCTCGCCGCGCTGAAAAAACGCTACCATGCGCTGATGCGCCAGTTTCATCCTGATCGTCATGGCGCTATGTATACCTCGCCGGAAGTGGCGATGATCCTTCGCCTGAAAGCCTCCGAGATCAGCGCAGCCTACCATGCGCTGGCGCGAAAAGGACGTTGATGCCCTTCCTCCATATCCTCTTCGCCATCGCCGTTGTGACCATCTGGGGCGGAAACTTTATCGCGGCGAAATACCAGCTTTTTCACCTGCCGCCTTTTTTCGCAACCGGTCTTCGCTTTGCGCTGGTTGCACTACTCGTCGTCGTGTTTGTAAACATACCAACGAAGCGCGAGCTGAAAGCCATCGGCGTGCTTTCCGTGCTCGCCACGGCGCATTTTTCGCTGCCTTATGTCGGCATGTCGATGGGGCTGAACATTGCCTCCACCGCGATTGTCGCCCAGATGGGCGTGCCGTTTTCCTGCCTGCTTGGAGCGCTGCTGCTGAGCGACAGGCTCGGCAAGTGGCGGCTATCAGGCATGGTGATCGCGTTTTTCGGCATGAGCATCGTGCTCGGCAGCCCGAATGCGCTCGACCACCCGCTTGCCTTCATGCTCACGCTTGCCGGCGCATTTTTCTGGGGCTTATCGAACATCGTGATGAAAATGGAACATGTTGAACAAGTCAACGTGATGCAGATGCTAGGGTGGATGTCGCTGCTCGCCGCGCCGCAGCTGCTACTCATCAGCGCCGTGCTGGAGCCGGGCGCATGGCAGACGCTTGAAACCATCCCCATGAGCGCCTTGCTCGGACTGCTTTACACCGTGGTGCTATCCACGCTGGTTGCGCATGGGCTTTGGTATTTCCTGATTAAGAGCCACCCCATCACCTATATCGCGCCTTATTCGCTGATGGTGCCGGTGCTGGGCACATGGTTTGCCTCTCTTTTCTTTGGTGAACAAATCACATGGCACATCCTCCTTGGCGGTTTGATTACGCTGGTGGGAGTTGCTATCATCGTCATCCGACGCCCGAAAATTGTTGCCCACGGAGAAGCCACGTGAAGATCATCCCTTGCCCCTCCCCGAACTTCAACGACCGCGAGGGACACGCCGTCGATATGCTGGTGCTGCATTACACCGGCATGCGCAGCGCTGATGATGCGCGCGACAAGCTATGTAATGCAATGAGCGATAAGAAAGTAAGCGCGCATTACCTTGTGGATGAAGACGGCACGATTTACGCGATGGTCGATGAATCCATGCGCGCATGGCACGCGGGCATCAGCTACTGGCGCGGCCACACCAACATCAACCAGCGCTCGATCGGCATCGAGATCGTCAATCCCGGCCATGAATTCGGCTACCGGCCGTTTCCAAAAGTGCAGATGGAAGCAGTTGCAGAATTATGTAAAGATATTCTTTCGCGCCGCGCCATCCCCGCACGCAATGTCGTCGGCCATTCCGACGTCGCGCCGGAGCGCAAACAAGACCCGGGGGAATTGTTTGATTGGAAATTTCTGGCAGAGAATGGGGTTGGGTTGTGGCCACTTACTTCCCCCTCCCCCCTTGTGGGGGAGGGCCGGGGTGGGGGGGATACTGAAAATACCTCGTCTTTGATGCCCCCCCTCCCTAACCCTCCCCCACAAGGGGGGAGGGGATTGGAGGCATACGGCTACCAAACCACCAACCTTGCCGCCACCATCACCGCCTTCCAGCGCCACTGGCGCCCTAAGCTATTGACAGGAATATGGGATCGAGAGTGTGCTCTGATCCTAAACTCCCTGCTAGACTCTACCCCCTAAACTCTATACTCTGCCTTAACCAGACAGCCGGATAGCCGCGGGCGAAAGCTCGAGGAAAGTCCGGGCTCCACGTGGAACGGTGGCGGGTAACACCCGCCGAGAGTGATCTCAGGGACAGTGCCACAGAAAACAAACTACCTACGCAAGTGGGAAAAGGTGAAAAGGTGTGGTAAGAGCACACCGCGCTTCTGGTAACAGAAGTGGCAGGGAAAACCCCGCCGGGAGCAAGATCAAATAGGGGTGGTGTGCCTCCACGCACAATACCACCCGGGTAGATTGCGCGAGGTGCTTGGCGACAAGCATCCCAGATGAATGGCTATCACCCCGCACTTGTTGCGGGGTACAGAACCCGGCTTACAGGCTGTCTGGCCTTAATCCTTGATTTCCTGACCCAGCATGCGCGGGGATTTGAAATCCACCAGTTCGCAGCGGGCATGAGAGAGCACCTGCCAGTCCGGCGTGTGGCAGTGAAAAATGGCGCTGGCACAGGTGGGGAATTTAATCGCCATGCGTTCGATCAGCTCTTCATCGCCGCTATGGCATAGCTTCATCGCCAGCTCATGAATGCCGGGATTATGCGAAACCACGAGCAGCTGCTCTACGGCATCAGTCGCATGCTCGGCAATCACCGATAAAATCTCACCCGCCGAAGCAAGATAGAGTTTATCACTGTAAGCTACCGGCAGCGTATCGCGGTAAACCTGTTCGATGCCAAACCAGGTTTCAGTAGTGCGAACAGCAGTAGAGCATAGTGTCAGATCAGGCCTGAACCCCTTGCTACGAAGATGGTTTCCAACAATCTGCGCAGCTTTCTGTCCACGCTCAACTAAATGCCTATCGCGATCATCCTGACTGGGGGCTCCGGTCTCGGTTTTGGCGTGTCGAAGTAAAATCAAGGTTTTAGTCATAGTTCATAGGCTGGATTTATCATAACTGCCATGTTATCATATTGTTAAGACGAGTCATCTAGTAATCCATGAGTTATGTCCAGTAAAACCAACTCTATTCTCACCCATTCGCATGAGCGGTTTATTAACCGTGAAACATCATGGCTTGCATTTAATAATCGCGTGTTGGACGAAGCGTTTAACCAAGAGCACCCCCCGGTCGAGCGGCTGAATTTTCTCGCCATCACCGCCAGCAACCTTGATGAATTCTACATGATTCGTGTTGCGGGACTTAAGGATTATGTGCTGCGCGGCATTACCAAACAATCCATCGATGGCAAAACTCCAGCCGAAGAGCTGGAGATGATCCAGCTGCGCGCCGAAGTGATGGTGGAACGACAGCATCGCTGCTGGATGGAATTGGAAAACGAACTGGAAAGCTCGGGGCTGATCGTCATCCACCACCGAGATGTCAGCGCTAAGGATAAAGCATGGCTGGAAGCTTATTTCATCGATAATATTTTTCCGGTGCTGACGCCAATCAGTATCGACCCCGCGCATCCCTTCCCGTTCCTGCCCAATAAGGGCCTCGCACTGATTTTCCAGCTCAGAATGTCTGCTAGCGGCAAAGATCAGATCACCATTGTGCCTCTGGCACGTCTGCCACGTTTCATACGCCTTCCCGGCAGCAAGCCGCGCTTTGTTCTGCTTGAGGAAACCATCGAAGCCTATTTTTCAATGCTGCTGCCAGGCTTTGAGAAAATCGATAGCGCCTTTTTCCGTATCATCCGCGACAGCGATCTCGACCTTGAGGAAGACGCCAACCAGAACTTCGTGCGCTACTTCGAAAAAGCAGTCAAGCAACGCCAGCGCGGCCGCGTGATCCAGATTAAATTTGCCAAACCTGCCTCGCGCACACTGGTGCAATTCGTGGCTGAGCAGATGGATGTAGCACTTACCGATGTTATCGAGGTGGATGGCATGCTGGGTCTTTCATCCTTGCGAGAACTAGTGGAACAATCTCCTCCAGAGATGCGCTTTGCACCGTTTCAGGTACGTTTCCCCGAGCGCATCAATGATTTTGGCGGCGACTGTTTTGCGGCGATTGCCGCCAAGGATATCGTCATCCACCATCCGTTCGAAACCTTTGATGTGGTGGTGCAGTTCATCCGGCAGGCTGCCGCTGATCCGGATGTCGTCTCGATCAAGCAGACGCTTTATCGCACCAGCAAAGACTCACCGGTGGCACGCGCGCTGATTGCTGCTGCCGAAGCCGGTAAATCGGTGACGGCGCTGGTGGAGCTGAAAGCGCGTTTTGATGAAGAAGCAAACCTGCAATGGGCACGGGATTTAGAGCGTGCCGGCGTGCAGGTGGTGTATGGTTTTGTGACGCTCAAAACCCACGCGAAAATTATTCTTGTCACGCGCCGCGAAGGCAAAAAACTCGTCTCCTATGCGCATTTCGGCACCGGCAACTACCACCCAAACACCGCCAAAATCTATACAGATCTGTCTTTTTTTACCTGCGATCCCGATCTGTGCCGCGATGCTGCCTATCTTTTCAATTACATCACCGGCTATGCGCCGCCTAAGCAATTCAAAAAGCTCGTGATGGCACCGCGCGATATGCGAAGCCATGTGCTTGGCCTTATCGATAACGAAATGGCGCATGTAAGGGCTGGCCGCGCCGGTAATATCTGGGCAAAGATGAATTCACTCGTCGACCGCGAGATTATTGATGCGCTGTACAAAGCCTCGCAGGCCGGTGTGGTCATCGAGCTGGTAGTGCGCGGCATTTGTTGTTTGCGCCCAGGTATTCCTGGCTTATCAGAAAATATCCGCGTGAAATCGATTGTCGGCCGCTTCTTAGAGCATTCCCGCATCTACTGCTTTGGCGACGGCCATGCGTTGCCTGATCCCAAGGCAAAACTCTATATCAGCTCCGCTGACTGGATGACGCGCAATTTCGATTGGCGTGTCGAGGTGATGGTACCCATTGAAAACCCAACCGTGCATGAGCAGATCATGGGCCAGATCATGATGGCAAACCTCAAAGACGAAACCCAAAGCTGGGTGATGCAGCCGGACGGCACCTACAAGCGCGTCTATAGCGGCGACGGTCATGCGCTATCTGCACATGATTATTTCATCAAAAACCCTAGCCTATCAGGCCGCGGCAAAGCGCTGAAAAAAGTTAAATCCACGCAAATGCTAAAAAATAAGCCGATCAAAAAAAGCGGCTAAATAGAGCCTAATTATTAGTCATGGTCGGGCTAGAAGCGATCCCCCATCAAAGCGCCATGGGTGCGGTGTAGTTATTAAGATAGACCCGAGGATCAAGCGCAAGGATGAAAAAAATGCTAAACGTTAAATGCAAATTGCGACATGTCAGTCGCCTGTAACTGACGATTTTTTGCATGCTGTTTCATCAGGTAATGAACTGCACCTGCTGTCACCGCTGCTGCACCAACAAAGGCAAGCGCTGCCGTAGATTTCTGCCCGCTGGTTAAGTGCAGATCTTTGGAAAAAGATAATTTGTCTTTAAGGCTAATATAGGAAGGAACCTCCTCGAAAGCCTGAGTGAGCATGCGCTTTTCATCATCAACGACTAGACGGGCGATATCCTGCCTCAGACCAACCTGACCATTTTCCATCTGATACAAAGCATTGTGAATCTGCACATCGCTCAGCGAATCATATCGCTGTGCGCTGCGAGCTTTGCCAATGGCTTTACCCATAACTCCTTTGGCATCACTCATAACACGACGCGCTTCACCATCATCTACAGTTGCAATGATTTTATTTTTTAGGGCCTTACGAGCTTCACTTCGGATATTCGCAATACCCTCATCAATACTTAGCATGCTCTCGTCTTGGTGCAATTTTTCTCCATATTTATCAAATGCCTTAAAGCCTGGTTCACTCCAGCGCTTAAGATTCTGACGTATTGAGCTATTAACAGCCACCACCATCGCCCCTACCCCAGCAGCGGCACCAGCAGCCACCGACAACAGCTTTCCAGCCACCCCAACGCGGGGCTTGGAAGCTAAAGGCTCGTTTTGGCTAATATTTTCCATAGGTTAGATCTTTCTATCCTTATTTAACCATATCCCCAGCACCAAGACAAATGACAGTTTGATGAAAGCGTGAGTTGCGCCTTGCAGGAAGCATGTAAATTAGGCATAAGCACGCCTATGGCAAAGGCAAACCAAGATCCCATGCAGCTTTCCGACCAGCCGTTTCGCGATGGCCGCATTGGCATTATCGATATCGGCTCCAACTCGATTCGCATGGTCGTTTACGACCAGCAGAAGCGCTCACCCGTTGCTATTTATAACGAAAAAGTGATGTGCGAGCTGGGCAAAGGCCTCGCCACCACCGGCATGCTGAACCCTGCCGGTGTGGAACTAGCCAAGAACGCGCTGAGGCGCTTCCTCGCCATGGGGCGCAACATGGAGATTACCTCACTTTATGTTATGGCAACCGCAGCCGTGCGCGATGCGAAAGATGGCGAAGCGTTTGCACGCTATCTCGAAGATACTTATGATATTGATGTCGATACCATCTCCGGCAAAAAAGAAGCCAAGCTCGGCGCGTATGGCGTCTGCGCCTCGATGTTTAAGCCCAAAGGCATTACCGGCGATTTAGGCGGCGGCAGCCTGGAGCTGGTCTGGGTGGATGACGGCCAGATTGCTGATCATGCTAGCGTGCTGCTAGGAAGCTTGCGCCTGCTCGATGAAACCAAAGGCGACCGCGACAAAATGAAAAAGTTGATCGACAAGCGCTTTGGCGAACTCGACTGGCTGAGAGATCACAAAACCGAACATTTTTATGCGATCGGCGGTTCATTCCGCGCGCTCGCCAAAATGCATATGGAAGCGGGTAACTACCCTCTGCGAATCCTGCATGAATATCGCGTGGAAGCCAAAGAATTCCAGACATTCGTAAAACAGATCGGCGTCATGCCTGCCGATAAGCTGGAAAAATTCCCGGGTGTTGCTGCCAAACGTATTCCGACCTTGCCCGGCGCAGCGATGATCCTCGATAAAATCATATCGGTAGCAAAACCAGAAGGCATTGTGTTTTCCGCCAGCGGCATCCGCGAAGGCTATCTCTACGAAAAACTCTCGCCCTACATTCGCGGACAGGACGGCCTGCTTTCTTCCTGCACCGAATTCGCAACCAAAGGCGGTCGCTCCACCGCCTACTCCAACGAGCTTTATACGTGGATGTATCCACTGCTGAAGGACGAATCGGATCGCGATCGCCGCCTGCGGATGGCGTTTTGCCTGCTCTCAGAAATTGCGCAGCATATCCATCCGGAATATCGTGCCGAGTGGGCGTATGAGCGTATATTATTTTCGTCGATCACCGGCCTTAGCCACCGTGAACGCGTGAAGCTGGCATTGGCGCTTTATCATCGCCATCAATTCAAGGTCAAGCAAGTCTGGTCGGAAATGAATATGCTGAAACAAAAAGATGCCGCCTGGGCAAAACTGGTTGGTACCTGTGCCAACCTTGCTTACCATATCTCTGGCAGCGTTGCTGGTAATGTACTGAAAACTGCATTTATCATCGACGGCAAGAGCGTAAATTTACAACTCTCCGGCAGCATGCAAGACATCATGGGCGATGCCCTTAAACGCCGTATCGCTGGCGTGGATGAAGCCTATAAGGGCTATGCTGGGAAGTGATGTTGGAGTTTAATGGTTGGAGTTTGGTAAAGATTCCAAACTCTACAAATACTGGTCTTCTTTCATCAGGTAATTCTGCACATAGTCGGTGATACCCTGTGAAAGCGTCATGAATCCAGCATCGTAACCAGCAGCGAGCAAACGATCCATTTTTGCCTGCGTGAAATATTGGTATTTGCTCACCAGCGATTCCGGCATATCCACATAATGAATATTGGATTTACGACCAAGCGCTGTAAAAATATTATTCGCCATTTCGTTGAAAGTGCTTGGGTGGCCAGTTCCAACATTGAACAGCCCAGACACATTGGGGTGATCAAGCAGCCACAACAGCACACGCACCGCGTCCTTCACATAGATAACGTCGCGTTTTTGCTCGCCGTTAGGATAGTTCTTATCATAGGAGCGAAACAGATTCACGCGTCCTGCCTGAATGGCATGAGCCGCAATTTTGCTAATCACACTTTGCTGTTCACCTTTATGATATTCATTCGGGCCATACATGTTGAAAAATTTAAGTCCCACCCATTGCGGCAGTGAAACTTGTTTGCGCTGCACAGCCGTTGCGACATGAACATCAAACAAATGCTTGCTCCAGCCATAGCCGCTCATAGGTTCGAGCTTGCGTAAGTAGGTAAGATCGAGCGAATCATCAAATCCATGCATGCCATCGCCATAGGTGGCCGAGGCAGAAGCATAAACCAGCCGCTTGCTGCGAAGATGGCACCAGCGCCACAGACGAATAGATGCTTGCAGATTATGCTCAAGCACCAGATCAATATTATGCTCCGTCGTCGAGGAGATCGAACCAAGATGATAAATCATCTCCAGTGAGGTGTGGTTCGCCTCCAACCAATCAATCAGCTGCGCCGGTGCGATGATCTCATGCGGATGATGCTTGCTTAGGTTATGCCATTTGTAGCCGCCTCCAAAATAATCACAGACCACGACATCGTGGCTGCCGCGAGCAATCAGCGCTGCGACCAAATTTGATCCTACAAAACCACCACCGCCAGTTACCAGTATCGTTTTCATAATTTTCAACCACTTACGCTGTTTGAGCTTTTATTCATTATAGTATAGAGTGCATGCTTTAAGATTCGGTAAAGCCACAAAGGATACTAACATGCAGAAAGACAATAAGATTTTTGAAGATTTGGCAAAAATGACCAGTGGCGCGGTCGGAACTTTCATGGATATGAAACGCGAGATCGACGGCATGGTCGGTAGCCAGGTCGAAAAACTGTTACAAAAGATGAACTTGGCCACCAAAGAGGAATGTGAGTCTTTGCGCGAGATGGTCGTAAAGCTACGCTTAGAGCAGGAAGAGCTAAAAAAGCAGGTTGAGCAGCTAAAAAAGTAAAAAACACCTACATTGAAGCACTTACGAGTATAGCGCAACAAAGTATTGAAAAATAACAATAATAATAATTTCATTCATTCTTTTTTAATTCCCTGGATTTTTAATTTATTCCGTGACAGGATCGATCACTGAGAGCTGCAGAAACACTGCAACTTTCAGTTTTTATCACCCCTATCTTTCTGATTCAGGAATAATTCCATGACCGCAATGGTTCTTTCAATGATGGAGTACGATAACCCACTCGATCTCGCCGAGTCAGTGATTATGGATCGCGACTGGGTATTTGAGCGTCCTGCCGAGAGTGAATTGCTTGCTGAAGTGAGTGGCCGCTGGTGCAATTATCGCGTATGGCTCAACTGGCAGGAAGATTCCCGTGGGCTGATGCTTTCCTGCTCGCTCGACAGCAAGTTTCCCAAAACAATGCTGCCAAAAATTTATTCGTTGCTTGCGCTGGTGAATGAAAAAATCTGGCTGGGGCATTTTGATATCGCATCGGAAGATTCACAAATCACCTTCCGCCACTCGCTGTTGCTTCGTGATGGTGCGGGCACTTCGCAGGAACATTTAAACGACCTGCTTGATATTGCCGTGAATGAATGCGAACGCTTCTATCCGGCGTTTCAATCTGTTGCTTGGGGCGGCAAGTCTCCCGCCGAAGCAATGATGATCTCGATGTTTGAAACGATCGCAGAAGCATAAGCCGCGCCCCGCACTTGTTGCGGGGGCCAGTTTCTTGTAGTAGCATAGAAGCTATCATCAACCAGACCACGCAATGCGCCCGTGATGCGGGCTTATGAAGGGCTTTATGCATCCCTCTTCCCTCCTCCTCGTTGGCTGCGGTAAAATGGGCAGCGCTCTTCTTGCGCGCTGGCAACAGACTCACCCCTCTGGGCTGCATCGTTTCTATGTAATCGAACCGATGCACAGGCAAACCAGCAGCGATCATGTGCGCTGGTTCACGTCACTTGATACGTTGCCGGAAGATTATGTGCCGAGTGTTGTTGTGTTTGCGATCAAGCCACAACAGATGGATGCAACGCTGGCCAGCTACCGGGAGCGCTTTCGTGAGCATCACCCACTTTATATTTCGATCGCTGCCGGAAAAACACTGCGCTATCTTGTGTCGCATCTGGGGGAGCGCGCAGCGATTGTCCGCGCCATGCCTAATACACCTGCTGCCATCGGGAAAGGCATGACAACATTAGTGGCGGACTCTCATCTGCAAGCTGCGCTGAAACAACTTGCTACCCAGCTTATGGAAGCCGCCGGAGATGTCATCTGGCTGGAAAGCGAGACACAAATGGATGCAGCAACCGCCATCTCTGGCAGCGGTCCGGCTTATAGTTTCCTTTTTATGGAATGTTTGGTGAAAGCCGGCATGCAAGCTGGCCTGAGCGAACCGATGGCACGACATCTGGCAATCGGAACCTTATTGGGCAGCGCTGAGCTTGCTCGCAGCAGCAGCGAATCACTCGATGAACTGCGCCGCAATGTGACCAGCCCGGGCGGCACCACCGAGGCAGCACTAGCCATACTCATGGAAAATGACGCGCTCGAAACACTCATCAAACAAGCCGTCGATCGCGCAATCAGTCGCACAAAAAGCCTTTAGTATCATTGCCTTAACTTATTTTGTGCGTTGCAACAATTTTGCTTGACTGCAGTGGTTTTATTTGCGATAGTGTGCAGCGTTAACGGCAAAAATTCGCTCAAACTTACAACCGATGGAGATGACTATGACCTACAACTACGCCTTTACCGATTTCTTCAAAAATAATTTTGATTTCAACCAAATGTTCGCCAGCCAGCGCCGTGATATCGAAGCAGCTTCTGCTATCAATCAGATCGCTGTGGAAAGCGCGCAGGAAATTTCTCGCCGCAACGCCGAACTCGCCCGTGAAAACGTCGAAGTGATGCTGAAAGCTGGCAAAGATATGATGAGCGGCAGCAATCCTGAAGCCAATATATCTAAAAACGCAGAAGCAGCTCGCTCGTTCTTCGAAGGCACGCTCGCTCACATGCGCGAAATGACCGAGATGGTCACCAAATGCAGCTTCGAAGCGTATGACGTGATGAACCGTCGTGCTGCTGAGAAAATGGAAGAGTTCAGCAAAGCTTCCAGCGGCGCTGCTCCGAAGAAAGCTGCGAAATAATTCGCTTAAATAAACGAATGAAAAACCCCGCTTTGGCGGGGTTTTTTATTTGCCGTGGAAATGGCCGTAGATCAGCTCAGCGGTCACACGGCTGATGCCTTCTACTTTGGCGATTTCTTCCATGCTCGCCGCCGAGACGGCGCGCGCGGAACCGAAATGATGCAGTAGTGCTTTTTTACGCGTGGGGCCGATACCGGGGATGGAATCAAGCTCAGAGGTCTGCATGGTTTTGCTGCGGCGGTTTCGGTGCGCGCCGATGGCGAAACGATGTGCCTCATCGCGCAGGCGCTGGAGGTAGTGCAACACCGGATCATGCTCCGGTAATTGAAATGGTTCTTTACCTGGCATAAAAAACCACTCGCGCCCGCTGTTGCGATCCTCGCCTTTGGCGATACCTGCAAACACAACATCGCTGATGCCAAGCTCTTCAAAAACCTGGCTCGCACTCGACACCTGACCCGCACCGCCATCAATAAGCAGCAAATCAGGTTTTTTATCCTTACTGCTGCCATAATGCTTGAAACGGCGCGTAAGCACCTCACGCAGCATCGCATAATCATCACCACCGCGAACGACTTCACCGCTTGATACCGCTAAATTAAATTTACGATACTCACCTTTCATGAAGCCACTCTGACCGGCGACAATGATCGCCCCCACCGCGTGCGTACCGCTGATATGCGAATTATCGATCACCTCAATGCGCGAGGGTAATTCATCCAGACCAAAAAGCTGCTGCACACCGCTAAGTGCCTCTTTTTGTGAAACATGCATAGAGATATGGCGAACCAGTGCTTCACGAGCATTGCGCACCGCCTGATCCATCACTTCACGCTTATCACCACGAAGCGGATGCACAATATCCACCCTGTAATCTGTGTTTAGCTGCAATGCTTCTTCCAATAGCGCGGACTCATCCAGCACATGGCTGGTCAGAATGAGTGGTGGAATCGGCTGCGTCTGATAATATTGGCCGATGAAATGGCTTAGCACATCGCTGTCGCTGGCATCCTCGGCGTGCACAGGAAACCAGCTGCGATTGCCATAATTACGCCCACCACGATAGCTGAAAAGCTGAATGGCTACTTCTTTGCCATCCCTCGCCAGCGCGATCACATCGGCATCACCAATACCCGCATTTGACAAGCCCTGCTGCTGCTGCACCGCAACCAGCGCCTTCAGGCGATCGCGCACGACGGTTGCTTTTTCGAAATGCATCTTCAGGCTGAGCTGCTGCATTTCTGCGAGTAACTCATCTTGAATCTGGCGGCTCTTGCCGGACAAAAACGCCTGCGCCTGCGCGGCAAGGCCAGCATAATCTTCCTTACTGATTTTCGCGACACACGGCGCTGAGCAACGTTTGATCTGATATTGCAAACAAGGTCTGGAGCGGTTTTTAAACACCGTATCCGGGCATGGCCTAAGCAAAAAAGCTTTTTGCAGCAGTGCAATCGTTTCATCCACTGCGCCAGCCGAAACAAAAGGACCGTAATATTTTCCTTTTTTGGTTTTTGGGCCACGATGCTTGCTGATGCGCGGAAAATCGTGATCGCCTGAAAAGAAAATATAAGGAAATGACTTATCATCGCGCAGCAGGATATTATAGCGCGGCGCATATTTTCGAATCAGGTTTGCTTCAAGTAGCAGCGCTTCCGCTTCTGAGCGTGTGGTGATGATCTCCATCGACGCCGTTTGCGAGACCATGCGCTGTAACCTTGTATTGAGCGCCGCTACGTTCACATAATTTGAAACGCGATTTTTTAATTGCTTCGCCTTACCGATATACAGCGCAGTGCCATCAGATGCGATCATGCGATAGACCCCAGGCGCGCCAGGCAGTTCGGCAACGTAACGCTTGATAATCGCCTGGCCATTTGCCAGTGGTGATAAGGCTTCATCCATAGCTGCAATCTACCCCCTCAATCAAGCTTTGCAACGCCGATAGCACGCACAAAAAAATCTATCCACCAAACCTGTGGATAACCATGTGAGCAAGCAAAGAGGCGTTGATTATAGTAGAGGGTTTCCCTTGCCACATGTGGCATTGCCTATTTTTTGGGCATCGCTTTATGATATTGAAATATATCATTATTGTTATTACGAGGGCTGTGATATTTCTGCCGCTTAAGAGAATCTTTACCTATATGACAGCCAGCGTCGATTTTGTGCATAATCATTCCGGAGTCATTCCAATTTTTTTGACACGTCGGCAAATATTGCCGGTTCAATTCTTCCTACATTTATCTGCCACTTCCGCACCATGAGTGACAGAGATCTCTCAATCGTGTAGAGCAGATTGATGCATTATGCCCACCTGATGGAAATCGTCGTACTATTAAGCGCTGCCGTGCTTACGGTAGCCATTTTTCGTGTATTGCGGCTAAGTCCGGTGCTTGGATATCTGGCAGCAGGTACACTGATCGGACCTTATGGCTTAGGCCTTATCGCTGATGTCAAAACCACCACCGGTATTGCTGAATTCGGCATTATCTTCCTGCTGTTTATTATCGGCCTGGAGCTTTCACTTGATCGCCTGCGCAGCATGCGCAAGCACGTGTTTGGCTTCGGCGGCGCGCAGATGCTGATCACAGCGGGATTATGCGCCGCCTTCTTCATCGGCTTTGGCGGCGATCATGCGACCGCCATCATCATTGGCGGCGGGCTTGCGCTTTCTTCAACGGCTATCGTGCTTCAGGTCGTTCAGGAACAAGGCGAAAAATCCTCGCAGGTCGGCAGGCTATCGCTTGCGATTTTGATTCTTCAAGACCTGGCTGTGATTCCACTTCTGGTGTTTGTCGCCATGTGGGGTGAGAACATGACCAATTTGGGCGCCGCACTCACCGAAGCCGGCATTCGAGCAGTTGTGTGTTTTGTCGCGATCCTGATTGCAGGTAAATTGCTGCTGCGACCACTTTTTCGCTTCATCGCTTCTTTAGAAAACACAGAGTTGTTTACCGCCACCGCATTGCTGGTTGTGATCGGTGTGGCGTGGCTTACTGGCTTCTTTGGCTTATCGCCGGCGCTTGGTGCGTTCATGGCCGGCCTCCTGATTGCCGAAACCGAGTTCAAACCACAGGTTGAATCCGATATCATGCCCTATAAAGGATTATTCCTCGGCCTTTTCTTCATGACAGTCGGCATGTCGCTTAATCTCGATATGCTGATCGATCAGTTCCTGAATATCATCGGCCTTACTGTTGCGCTTATGGGCGCCAAGGCACTCATCATCATGGCGCTGTGCCGTGTATTCGGTTTCACACTATCCACCGCGATTCACCTTGGCCTGCTGCTGTCGCAAGGCGGTGAATTCGCCTTTGCTTTATTTTCCCTCGCCGGCTCAAACGGCATGCTATCGCCCGAGGTATCACAAGTGCTGCTCGTTGTTGTCACCATGAGCATGGCGCTCACGCCACTAATCGCCGGCCTCGGCCAGCGCGCTGCCATCGCGCTGGAGCGCATGTCGATATCACGGCCGCAAGCCATGATGAATGAAACCGTTGATATGTCTTACCATGTCATCATTAGCGGCTATGGTCGTGTCGGTCATACGGTGGCAAGAATTTTAGAAGAAGAACAGATTCCCTATGTCGCAATCGACATGGATTCTTTTCAAGTAGCCAAAGAGCGTAAAAACGGCATACCGGTTTACTACGGCGACACCTCACGCATGCATGTGCTTAATGCACTGGGCATTGCCAGAGCCCGCGCGCTGATCATTACCCATAACGATATTCGCGTGGCGCTGCAAACCATCACCAGTATCCGCGAAACCAACCCCGATATTCCCATCATCGCCCGCGCCAAAAATATTGAGCAAGTTCAAAAGCTTGAAAAATCAGGTGCCAACCTGGCCGTTGCCGAAATGTTTGAAACCAGCCTCCAGCTTGGTGGATCGCTGCTGAAAGCACTCGGCATCAGCGAAGTGGAAGTCACTCGAATCATTGAACTTTTCCGCGCCGAAGACTACGCCCTCACCCGCACCGCAGAAAAAGAAGTAAGCCCTGCCAATTAGCCTTTGACAGCAGGGCGGAAATAGTTATATTGCCGCCCATTCAACCAATACATAGCCTGAGCCAGCTAAAGAAACGGCCGAACCTATCCGGTGCCAAGCGGATGGGCGATTTTGTTTTGATGGAAAGATGCGTATGAAAATTCTGACCTGCAACAGTAATCCGGCACTCGCCAAAGGCATTGCGGATTATCTTGGACTAAAACTCACCAATGCCAGCGTGAAACGCTTTGCTGATCAGGAAGTCTTCGCCGAAATTCATGAAAATGTGCGTGGGGAAGATGTGTTTGTGGTGCAATCCACGTCGTATCCCGCCAATGACCATATTATGGAACTGCTGGTGAGCCTGGATGCACTCAAGCGTGCCTCAGCCAAACGCATCACCGCCGTTATTCCTTATTATGGTTATGCGCGGCAAGATCGGAAAATGGGTTCGCGCACACCGATTTCCGCTAAACTGGTCGCCAATATCATCACTGCCGCCGGCGCGAACCGTGTACTCACCGTCGACCTCCATGCCGGCCAGATTCAAGGGTTTTTTGATATCCCTCTTGATCACCTTTATGCCGCGCCCGTGATCGTCGATGATATCAAAAAGCATCATAAAAAATCAGAAGATCTCGTGATTATATCACCCGACGTTGGCGGTGTGGTGCGCGCGCGCGCGCTTGCCAGCCGCCTCGGCGCTGACCTAGCCATCGTTGACAAGCGCCGCCAGCGCGCTGGCCAGTCCGAAGTGATGAACATCATCGGTGAAGTGGAAGGCCGCGATTGCATCATGATCGATGATATCGTCGATTCCGCAGGCACATTGTGCAATGCCGCCGATGCGCTGAAGAAAAATGGCGCAACCTCAGTTTCGGCTTACGTTACCCACGGCGTGCTTTCGGGCAAAGCCGTCGAACGTGTCAGCAGTTCATCCCTTAGTTCGCTGGTGATCACCGACACCATCATGAGCACCGCAGAAATTGCGGCATGCAAAAACATACGCACCGTGAGCGTCGCGCCGCTGCTCGGCGAAGCGATCAAGCGTATCAGCGAAGAAACATCCGTATCCAGTTTATTTGATTAACCAAGGAGAATCCCTATGAATACCGCAACCAAACCACTACTCAATGCCAATCTACGCGATCGCGCTGGCAAGGGCGCTTCACGCGGCCTGCGCCGTGAAGGCAAAGTCCCGGGCGTTGTCTACAGCAACGGCAAAGAAGCCATGAGCATCGCGCTTTCCGCTAATGAAGTGACACTGGAATATCGCCGTGGCCGTTTCCGTTCACGCCTGATGGAAATCAAGATTGATGGCAAAGTGATTCAGGCGCTGCCGAAAGATGTCCAGTTCCATCCGGTGTCGGATCAGATTGAGCATGTTGATTTTATCCGCGTGGAAGCAGGCCAGCCTGTGCGCGTGCAGGTGCCGGTGAAATTTTCCGGTCAGGAGAAATGTGCCGGTCTCAAGCGCGGCGGTGTACTCAATATCGTGCGTCACGAAATCGAATTCACCTGTAAACCAGAATCAATTCCTGCTTTCATCGAAATTAACGTCATGGAAATGGACATCGGCGATTCCGTCCACATCAATGATATTAAATTACCATCTGGTGTCGTACCGGTGATTAAACGTAACTTCACCGTTGCAACGATTGCAGGCCGTAGCGCTGCCGAGGAAGAAAAACCAGTTGCTGCTGGCGATGCGGCTGCTGCTCCGGCTGCGGGCGCTGCTCCGGCTGCGGGCGCTGCTGCTCCGGCTGCTGCTGCGAAAGATGCGAAGAAGGATGAAAAGAAGAAATAGTTTATAGTTGTTGGTTGTTAGTTGCTGGCAAAGGATTTGGATGATGTTCTTTAGAAAATCACCAGTAACCAGCAACCGACAACCGGCAATGCTTCTTGTCGGCCTTGGCAATCCCGGACCTGAGTATGCCGGCAATCGGCATAACATAGGATTCATGGCCGTTGACCAGATCGCAGGCCACTATCATTTTCCTGCCTTTAAAAAGAAATTCAGCGGACTGCTGGCAGAAGGCGCAATCGGCGATACACGCGTTTTTCTGCTCAAACCACTCACCTACATGAACCTCTCAGGTGAGGCCGTTGCCAGCGCCGCCAATTTTTACAAAATCCCGCCTGAAAAAATCATCGTATTTCATGATGAACTTGACCTGCCACTTGGCAAGCTGCGTGTGAAACAAGGCGGCGGCCACGGCGGTCATAACGGCCTGAAAAGCATCGACGCGCACATCGGCAAAGATTACCACCGTGTGCGCCTCGGCATCGCCCACCCGGGTGATAAAAATCTGGTATCAGATTATGTGCTTTCGGATTTTTCTAAAACCGAACGCAAAATCATCGACCCTATGATTGCCGAAATCTCGCAACATCTTCCTTTGTTATTGGCAGGAGACATGGCAACGTATATGAACCGCATCAGTATTGCTGCGGGCGAATCACCAACCACCAATCACCAACTATAGGACTAATTCATGGGCTTCAAATGTGGCATCGTTGGGCTTCCCAACGTCGGCAAATCAACTCTCTTCAACGCGCTGCTCTCGACCATGCAGGCGGAGGCGGCGAATTATCCGTTCTGCACGATTGAGCCGAATGTCGGACGCGTAAGCGTGCCGGATGAACGTATCGGAAAACTCGCGGCGATTGCAAGCTCGGCGCAAATCATCCCTACCCAGCTTGAGTTTGTGGATATTGCTGGCCTTGTGCGTGGTGCAAGCAAAGGCGAAGGTCTCGGCAATCAGTTCCTCTCGCACATCCGCGAAGTGGATGCGATCATCTATGTACTGCGCTGTTTCGAAGACGGAAATATTACGCATGTGGAAGGATCTGTCGATCCCTTGCGCGATGCCGACATCATCGAGACCGAGCTGGTGCTGGCCGACATGGACTCGCTGGAAAAGCGCCTGCCGAATTTGCAAAAAAAAGGGAGGGGCGGCGATAAGGAGTCCGCAGCACAAGTGGCGATGATTGAGCGCGCGCTTGCTGTTGTGAATCAGGGAAAGCCCGCCCGCCTGACCGAAGCAAACAATGCCGATGAGAAAAAAATCCTGCGTGAATTGCAGCTGCTCACCACCAAACCGGTGATGTATGTTGCCAATGTCGACGAAGGCTCCGCCGCAAGCGGCAATGTGCTATCGCAGAAAGTCATGGAGATGGCCGCCGCGCGCAAGGCACCGGCGGTTGTTATCTCGGCGCGTATCGAAGCGGAGATTTCCATGCTTGAAACCGAGGCGGAAAAGCAGGATTTCCTTGGCTCGATTGGCCTCAAGGAAACCGGCCTCGCGCGCATTATTCGCGCTGGTTATGGACTGCTGGATCTCATCACCTACTTCACCGTAGGCCCCAAAGAAGCCCGCGCCTGGACGATTATCAAAGGCACCGCCGCCCCTGCCGCCGCCGGTGTGATTCACACGGATTTTGAAAAAGGTTTTATCCGCGCTGAAACGATTGCTTACAACGACTACATCGCCGGTAAAGGCGAAGCCGGCGCAAAAGAGGCCGGCAAATTTCGTTTAGAAGGCAAGGATTATGTGGTACAAGATGGTGATGTACTGCATTTCAGGTTTAATAACTAATGTTCGACCTGCTCTTTAAAAAACGAAAGCCGAGACCCACCCCGCCATGGGCGGCATGGCTCGTCATTGGCGTGGTTATGTATGCCTTGTTTGCCAATCAGAATAAACAGCCGTCCAATGAGCAACCTATCGAGCCGCTTGAGCAAAGCAGTGGTGCCATCAGCGAGCAGCTCGCGCCATTTGATGAGATCAAAAACAAACTGGTTCCAAACATGAAGGCCAGCCTTCGCGTGCAGGAACTCTCGGAAGGCAAAGGCGCGCCGGCTGTATGCGGTCAGCAGGTCAAGCTGGCTTACGTCGCTAGGCTGAGTGAAGAAAAACTCATCGACGATCAAAAGACCCCTGATGCGCCACTGGCCTTTACCATCGGCGAAGGCAAGGTGATGCCAGCGCTCGAGCGCGGCGTGATCGGCATGAAAGCTGGCGGCAAGCGCGATGTGATTGCATCGTCCGATTTAGCCTATGACGCAGAAGGTTTTGCCCAGAAGGATGTACCCGCCGGCAGTTTAATCAAGTTTTCACTAGAACTTATCTCCGCCCAACCCGAAATGCCCGAAACCGGCGATACTGCTTTTCGTATTATCGATAGCCTGCAAGGATCAGGCCCGATGATCTTATGCGGAGCAACCACCCGCGCCCATATTAAAGTGCAGGATATACGGGGCAAAACACTCTATGACAGCCAAAAAACCGGCACCGTCCTCGAGTTCACGCTAGGAAAGTCCGAAGTCTTTATCGGGCTTGAACAAGGTGTGGTTGGCATGCAGCCGCGCGGCGAGCGCCTGCTCGTTGTGCCACCTGAGTTTCAGAAAACCATGAAGGGTAATGCCCCGACGATTAACATTCCGCTGCCAAAAAATGAAATTGCACTTGTTGAAGTTACTGCTTTGCCTTAGATAATCCCACACCATGATTGCAACCCGCCTTAAAAACGTCAAACCTTCCCCTACCCTTGCCGTCACTGCCAAGGCCGCTGAGCTGAAAGCAGCCGGAAAAAACGTGATCGGCCTCGGCGCGGGCGAGCCGGATTTCGACACGCCAGACCACATCAAGAAAGCAGCGATCGAAGCGATCCAGCGCGGCGAAACAAAATACACGCCAGTGGCCGGAACACCGGCGCTTAAAAAAGCGATCAGCGATAAATTCAAGCGCGAAAACGGCCTTGATTACGCGCCAAACCAGATCGTCGCGTGCGTCGGCGCCAAGCATGTCATCTTCAACGCCTTTATGGCAACACTCAGCGCAGGCGACGAAGTCATCATCCCCGCACCCGACTGGGTGTCATATCCCGATATGGTGATCTTTGCTGAAGGCACGCCGGTGGAAGTGATGTGCGGTGAGGATTACGCCTTCAAACTCACCCCTGCCGCGCTTGAAAAAGCCATCACGCCAAAAACCAAATGGCTGATCCTCAATTCACCGAGCAACCCCACCGGCGCGGCTTACAGCGAAAAAGAACTTCGCGCGCTGGCTGATGTGCTGCTGAAACACCCACACGTCATGATCATGGCGGACGATATCTATGAGCATCTTTGCTATGACGGTTTTGTGTTCAAAACCATTGCACAGGTCGAACCGAAACTCTATTCGCGCACGCTGACAGTCAATGGTGTGTCCAAAGCCTACTCGATGACCGGCTGGCGGCTTGGTTATGCAGGCGGGCCTAAAGAACTGATTGCCGCTATTTCGGATATTCAATCGCACAGCACCTCCAACCCCTGCTCCATCACGCAGGCGGCAACGGTTGCCGCGCTAAACGGTGATCAGAGCTTTTTGCAGGACTGGAAACAAAGCTTCGCTTCAAGGCGTGATCTGGTGGTGGCGAGCATCAACGCCATCGGCGGCCTCGCGTGCTTAAAGCCCGAAGGCGCGTTTTATGTGTTCCCGAGCATGAAAGGCCTGATCGGCAAAAAAACACCAGCTGGAAAAACCATCGATAGCTGCAAAAGCTTCTGCGATTATTTGCTGGAAGAAGCCCTCGTCGCCGCCGTGTTTGGCTCTGCCTTCGGCGCACCCGGCTATTTCCGCATCTCTTACGCCACCAGCGAAACGCAGCTTACCGAAGCGCTAGCTCGCATGACATCGGCTTGCGCAAAACTAGGCTAGGGCATTCGCCCTTCATCTGGTTTTTTGGCACTGATTTGACTAGCCAGATATTTTGCAATCTCTTCTCTTATTGATTGCCTTAAAGAATCTGGATCAACCGTCAGGTAGGTCTCTGGATTTTTGTCAGGATCTTGCCTCACCTTGATAACATTATTTATAAGCTCATTAATAAACTCATCGTCAGGTGCAACACTCTCTCCATCTATAGTATAAAATAATCTACCCGATATTTCATATCGGGCAATTTGTGCAGCTGGATTAACCTCCTTTGAATAATTGACGATTGGATCCAAATCATAAATCAGCTGCTTGGCAGCGTTGCTGTTTTGTGAAAGAATCTCATCCAGTCTTTGCCCAATATTTGTAATTGGATCACCAAGATCTGGTTCTTTTCTATGGGTTACTTTAGTTTTTCTTGCCCACCCTCCTGCTTTTCGCCTATCTGTAGCCATAAAATGAATCGTCCAAAAAATTAGTTTAAGTCGCTTAAACTATGTAATAATTAAATATCGTGATACAAAAAAAAGGCCGGTGCAAGCACCGGCCATAAGCTATAACAGGGAGGATTATCAGGCATTGCCCGATAATTGAGTGTATAAAACTACTCAAGGGTACTATAGCTATACATTTTTTGATTAACAGAGTTAAAAAAACATACTTATTATGCGATTTACGCATAACTAAGCAGCGCGGTTCAGGCCATCCTCGGCGAGCTTGCGCATCAGGAAGTCTCTGAATACCAACAATCTTTTTGAGTTTCTAAGCTCCATTGAATACACAAAATACACATCCGTACGCGGCCCCTTAAGATCCGGCAGCACTCGAGTTAAGTTCACGACACCGTTTACCATGTAATCCGGAAGGCCCGCAATACCGATACCACTTTCCGCCGCAGCCAATACACCCGTCAGGCTATTGACCTTGAATGCCGCATGACGCTCCTCGCCGCGCATCAGCCCCTCACGCAGAATCCAGTTCACCTCGGCAAACGGAAGGCGCGACTCCTCGCCGTAAGTAATGAGCCGGTGATTGGCAAGGTCCTGAGGTTTTTTTGGCACGCCGTTTTCGCGCAGATAATCGTTCGAAGCATAGAGCGAATTACCAAGCGTGGTGATTTTTTTCTGAACGAGATCCGGATGTTTGGCCGGGTATGTGCGAATCGCAACGTCAGCCTCGCGCATGGCAAGATCGAGCTCGCGATCATCAACCAGAAGCGTAACGATAATCTCAGGATAAAGATCAGAGAACTCGCGCATATGGGGCGTGAGCCAGGTCGTGCCGATCGCAACCGGCGCGGTGATCTTCAGCGGCCCGCGCGGACGATCCTTGCTTTCAAGCAGCGCGTTTTCAACTGCCGACAGCCTGGAAAAAATCTCCGACACCGCCTTAAACAGAATTTCGCCCTGTTCGGTCAGAATCAGCCCCCTTGCGTGGCGATGAAACAGCAGCACATCGAGCGATTTTTCCAGTGCGCTGATCTGGCGGCTGATCGCCGACTGGCTAAGTCCCATCACCTCACCGGCATGAGTGAAGCTGCTGGCAGTCGCCACCGTATGAAAAATCCTAAGCTTGTCCCAATCCATCATAAAGATCGCTCCAAAGTCAGCCCTACATACACCAAGCAGGGTGATTTGCCTATTTTATACATTGTATTGCCGAAGAAATATGGTAGCTTAATATATATTTACTAATAGCTGAGAATATGACTGATCGCAAGCTTCCTCTTGGTATTCGTATCAAAACCATCGCCATGGGCGAAGACGCTCAGCGTTTTTTGACCCTTTTGCCCGTTATCAAAAAAATTGATGACGCACTCGATAAAGTATCAGCCGATGAGTGGCCTGAGAAAAAAGCCTTTCTCGCCGATGAACCATCTGATTTCCTGACTTCTATTCTTCGCAGCGAAGTAAGAGAAGAGATACTTGAGAAAGCAGAGTTTTATCAGGTTCCAGAAGCGGACATCTGGCAAAACTGCAATTTATTAGCACTCCAGCTGGCTGAAATTCGCGATCTATCTGTAAAAGTCAGGCAGCAAGAAAAAGGAAATCCTTTTGATACCCGTGAGCGAGAGAAATTGGTCGAAGCACATGAACGTCTAAGTGTTCTAGCGACGCATTTTGCCGTCGCTAATTTTAAGGATGTCGCGCAAAAACTCAGGCAGTCGAAACTTGATCCCACAATGCCTGATTATGTAACAAAACTTGCTGCATCGGTGATCGATGACCGTGAAGTCTTGGTTAGCAAAATCCCACCGCTTAAAAGCAAGCTCAGTGATTTCGCCAAAATGCAGCAGGCTATTGATGATGCCAATGATTTTGTGGTTGATCTGCGCAGCGAAGTTGAGCTTGGCCGCATCAGCCCTAACCGCCACATTCTCGCACTGAAAGAAATGGAAATCAATCCAGCGGACTGTTTGCGGAAGCTAAAAGAAAAAAATCCCAAAGCATTCCAAAATGGCGAGCCAATATCCGATAAAAATTTAGGTGAAACTGTTACGGCAATGATTCGCGCCGATCTAACCAAGCACAAAACTGAAATCAAAAAATACGCAGTACCCATGGCCGCACGCGGTTTTTCTTATCGCGGCAACTTCTTTCCCACCAAAGGCGATGACCATGATCCAAGCGCAACCAACGTCAAACTGCAAGGCGATATGGGGTGGATGAATCGAGTGACAGAAGGCGCACGCGCGGCATCCGGTATGATCGGGTTATAAATTTAGTGCCCTGCTAAAAACTTCTCGGCTTCCAGCGCAGCCATACAGCCAGTACCCGCCGCCGTCACCGCCTGCCTAAAAATTTTATCCTGCACATCGCCTGCTGCAAAAACCCCCGCAACATCTGTCTTGGTTGATCCCGGCGTGGTGAGGATATAGCCGGTTTCATCCATCTTCACTTTGCCCTTGAAAATCTCGGTATTGGGCGAATGGCCAATGGCGATGAACGCGCCGTCACATGTCAGTTCCTTGGTGCTGCCGTCTTTGGTGTTTTTGAGGCGCACGCCGGTAAGGCCCAGCGGTTCACCGCCGCCTAAAAACTCATCAATCTCCGCGTTCCATTCGACACTTACTTTCGGATTTTTAAAGAGCCGATCCTGAGCTATTTTTTCTGCGCGAAGCGAATCACGGCGATGAATCAGCGTCACCTTGCTGCAAATATTGGCAAGGTAGAGCGCTTCTTCCACCGCGCTATTACCACCGCCAACGACGACGACTTCTTTGCCTTTGAAGAAAAACCCGTCGCAGGTGGCGCAGGCGGAAATGCCGTAGCCAGCGAATTTCTTCTCGCTCTCGGTGCCGAGCCAGCGCGCCGAAGCACCGGTTGCGATGACGACACTGTCGGCGGTATAGGTGTCACCCGATTCACCGATGCACACAAATGGCCGCTTCGAAAAATCAACTGACTGAATCATATCATCCACCAGCTGTGTGCCAACATGCGCGGCTTGTTTCTCCATCTGCTCCATCAGCCACGGCCCCTGCACCGCATGCTCAAAGCCCGGGAAATTTTCCACATCAGTGGTAATGGTAAGCTGGCCGCCGGGCTGCATGCCGCGCACCATGATGGGTTTTAGCATCGCGCGCGCCGCGTAAATCGCTGCCGTGCAACCTGCCGCGCCGGAACCGATGATGAGAATTTTAGTGTGGTGTGTGGTCATAATTTTTCTCCTTGTCATCCCGAGCGTAGCCGAGGGATCTTTAAGATTCCTCCGCTCCCCCGCAATGATTGCAGGGTCGGTCGGAATGACATCACGATAATTACCTATTTCTTATCAA
>JAJTHB010000011.1 GCA_021299465.1 Rickettsiales bacterium
CACCACGCCTTTTTTACGCAGCATGTTGGTGACGGTGAGGACGAGGTCGGTCGCGGTGGTGCCTTCCTTCAGTTTGCCGGTGAGCTTAAAGCCCACCACTTCTGGAATAAGCATGGATACAGGCTGGCCAAGCATCGCCGCTTCCGCTTCAATACCGCCCACACCCCAGCCAAGCACGCCAAGGCCGTTGATCATCGTCGTATGCGAATCGGTGCCAACCAGCGTATCGGGATAGGCGACATCATCCTGCACCCAGACTGCCTGAGCTAGATATTCAAGGTTCACCTGATGACAAATACCGGTTCCGGGAGGAACCACACGGAAGTTATTGAATGCATTCTGCCCCCAACGCAGGAACTCATAGCGCTCGCCGTTTCGCTGCATTTCGAGATCGACATTCTGCGCGAATGCACCATCGGTCGCATAATGATCCACCATCACTGAGTGGTCGATCACGAGATCAACAGGAGATAGAGGGTTGATTTTTTCTGCATCGCCGCCGAGCTTGGCCATGGCATCGCGCATCGCCGCTAAATCCACCACCGCCGGAACGCCGGTAAAATCCTGCATCAGCACGCGCGCGGGGCGGAAGGCAATCTCGCGGTCAGACTTTTTATTCACGTACCACTCGCCAAACGCTTCGATATCGCCTTTCGACACGCTGACATCATCTTCCCAGCGAAGGAGGTTTTCCATCAGGATTTTGATGGAATAGGGGAGCCGTGATAAATCCTGCTTCAGCGCTTTGTAGGCTTTTGGCAGGTCGTAATAGGTGTAGCTCTTGCTGCCGACCTTAAGTTCCGCCTCAGCGCCAAACGAATTCTTCGACTTGTGTTTCACGGGGATGCTCCTTATGAATAGGGATAGAATATTAAAAGACTAATCATTTCTAACGGTTAAAGGTTAAATGTTCGTTTATGCTGGTGGCTGAAAACCTGACATGCAGACGTGGGGAACGAACAATATTCAAGGGCTTAGGCTTTTGCTTACAGGAAGGGGCGCTGCTTCTCCTTAAAGGCGCTAACGGCAGCGGAAAAACAAGCCTTCTTAAGATGATAGCGGGGCTGATTACGCCGGAAGAGGGCTCTATTTCTTGGGATGGCGTGTTGATTTCCGGTCAGGATCTCCTTGTGCGAGGGGATAATACTGATTTCAAGCGAAGCCTGATGATGGTCGGGCATAAAAGCGCTGTGAAGCTGGATTTGACCGTGGAAGAAAACCTCCGCTTCTGGGGTAGGCTGTATGGCACTGAAATGCTGCTGCCCGCCGCGCTTAAATTCTATGAACTGACCAAGTATAAGGACACGCCATGCAAGGAACTCTCTGCCGGCTGGCAGCGTCGCGTGGCGCTGGCGCGGCTCATTATTGCGCCATGTAAACTCTGGCTGCTAGACGAGCCCACCAATTTTCTGGATGAAGAAGCGGTGCTCCTGACCGCGAGCCTGATTGAAAGCCGCGTGAAGCAGGGCGGCATCGTCATCGCCGCCAGCCACAGCATGAGCTCCGGCGTGGCGAGCCATGTGCTGATGGTGGAGGATTTTGTTTAATGTTCCAACTCGTCCTCTCGCAATCTATTTCGCAATCATTCCGCCGAGGCGGCGGGGCGTTTGGTGCCTGTGCGTTTTACATTATTATTGTGACGCTGTTTGCCTTTGCGCTTTCGCCGGACACTCTCAGTAAACATGCGGGCGCGGTGATGTGTGTGGCGATGCTGCTTGCGAGCATCACCGCCATGCCACTGCTGTTTGAGCGCGACCATGAGGATGGCACGCTCGAGCAATACCTTTTATGGCCGGTGGCGCTTGAATTGCTAATGCTCGCCAAGATTGCCGGCCAGTGGATTGCTGTTACGCTGCCAATTCTACTTGCTTCACCCTTGATGGCGATGTTCGCAGGGCTGGAGTTTGAGACGGCGCTGAGCGCGATGCTCCAGTTGTTACTCGCCTCGTTTTCGATGATCGCGGTGGGGAGTATCGCCGCCGCACTCACACTCGGGGCGAGGCGAGGCGGATTGCTGCAGGCACTCATTACGCTGCCACTTTATGTACCGATTCTTATTTTTGCATCAGCAAGCAGTGGGGCGGGTATTCTTTTATTTTTAAGTGCTATGGCGCTAGTTTTATGGCCGCTTTCGTGCTTTGTGTGCGGCGCTATTTTACGCATTGTGTCAGAATAATTATTGATAACTATAAGAAATCGTACAGTAAAATTTATTTGCGCTATCGCCTTTTAATCCATAGCGAACAAGATCCGCGTTAGAATCAAGATAACCGGATATACCGGCGATGGTCGAAACATCGAAGCATGATTCTCCGGTGGTGGTCTGCCCGATATCACCAACAACGCGATTATTACCCGCCAGGTCCGAAATGTAGGAAGCCTGCACCCGACCATTCAGGGGAATACCATCGTCCATTTTATTATCAATGGCAAAGGCCTGCAACGCCGAGAATGAACCCTGGCGAATATCATACTGCCCTAAGGTGATAGTGCTTCTCATCGAATTGATAGAAAAACAGAAAGGACCGGGGCAATCCACTGCCATAACAGGATTTTGTCCACGAAGGTCATCGGAGTATATAGCAACGTAGTTATTGCCGCCAAACTTCGCCTTTGGAAAATAAGCAGCTAATCGATCCGATGGCACGGTCAAACCAGAGGTCCCGGCAAAATCATCAACATTAAAAATATAGGTCCCTTCAATAAGGCCCGCATAGCCTAGATCATTCCAGAACATCGCAATTTCACAGCCAAAATTTGTGGTGCTGCGGTTTGCGCTTACGCAGGATTGCAACTTCTCGTTGCCATCGCCGCGCCTAGCCGCACCGGAACGCGGCGTCATGCCAAAAGCGGCAGCCTTGTGAGAAGCTAAATCCCCGGGGAGGCCATTATATTTCAGGCGAAAAGTGTTGACCGCGCTATTCATATTCTCGATTTGCGAAATTTGCGCACGAATCCTTGCGGCATTGATCAAATCCGTGCCCACCAAAATACCAGCGGCGATGAGGCCTATAATGACAATAACAATAGAAAGCTCAATAAGCGTAAATCCATTTCGATTCATAATCATCATCCTTGCGAAAGATCTAAAAACGTAAAACGCTCTCTCGTATAGCGCGCGAGGCTTAGGGCATTTGCAAAATCTGCATCCGCCCAGCCAAGCTGGGACACATGTGTCGGCGCGTCGGCTGATTCCAGCGCCTTTTTGATTCGCTCAACCGGTATGGTAATTTTTGCTATTTTCTCTGCAACACTTACCCAATCAGGTTTGGCAGCGATTTTCACGAGCGCCATTTTACCATCAAACGCCTTACGGCACGTTGTTGTAACTTCGCTGCCAAAAAAATGGATCATGCGCTCGGTACTAAAATCATCCGGACGAAACGAAATTTTGCCCTGAAGCAATTCCTGCTGCATCGCGGCCATGAGCAGTGTGGTCACGCCAATTGCTTCGCCGTGCAGCGGGTGTTTTGCCTTTTTATGCCCCAGCATCTCCATGGTATGGGCGATCATGTGTTCACCCTGACTGGCAGGATAACTGCCACCGGCGATGGTCATGCCCATTCCAGAGAGCAGCAACGTTTTGATGAGCAGGCTGATGCTTGTTTTGTCATGCTTCGCTATGCCCGCGCCAAGCTCCATAAGCTCTGGTTCATAGGGCGCAAGAAGCTCAAACGGCACGTCGTCATAATGTGTATCAAAGAAGAGGTGAGAAAGCAGCCAGTCCGCCTGAGCGGTAGAACGTGCCAGCGCATCACCAAAACCGCTTTGTGAGAGGCGAAGTGGTGCTTCCGTTATCACCGAAAGATCACAAAACACCGCCTGTGGCATCATCGCCAGCATGGTTTTTTTATGGCCACCAACTGTGATCGAAGCATTGGCCGATAGATAGCCATTCATCGAAGCGGCAGTTGGAAAGACCAGATACGGTTGGCGATCCAGATGCGCGACATATTTACATAAATCATTCACGGTGCCGCTACCCACCGCTATAAGCGCATCCGCCGATAGCGTTTGCGCGCGAAGGCTGGCCACCGCTTTGTCATCAGCGATAAGTGGCGATTGCAGAGTCACATGCGTGCTAGGGAAGCGCCCCTTGAGCGCACGAAAAACTTCGTCACCCAGAGCGTCAGCCGTATGGCGATCATCCACAATCGCGAGGCGCATCGGCGCAAAAACTTCCGCTACCAGCTCATCGAGATCACGCCTTAGATCATCCTCGCAGATAATCTTTGGCAATCTTGGTAAATGTTTTTTGATGAGTGATTGGGTGCTGGCCGTAAACAAGAGACAACTTTCTAACTTGTGAATTGTAAAACGAGCGTTATGGTATCTTCATTGATTCCTCCTGTCAGGTTTTTTTTTATGCGCCGATTTTTACTTGTCTGCTTCAGCTCACTCTTACTGACCTCGTGCGCCGCAGAGCCGCCCAAAGAACAACCAGCCAGCTCCATACCTGCTCCGCCAAGTGACGCCGCATTCAACCAGTGGCTTAAAGGCGTGAAAAAAGAAGCAAGCAGCAAGGGCATTTCTAAGGCCACAATTGATGATGCGCTGACCGGTATCGCCCATGATGACCGCGTGATCCGTCTTGATCGCAGGCAGCCCGAAACCAAGCTTACGCTGGAAGAATATCTGGCCAAAGTCATCAGCGACCAACGTATTAATCGCGGCCGCGAGCTGCTTGCCGAGCATCGCGCCTTGCTGGAGCCGATCAGCCAGAAATATGGTGTGGCGTCGGAATTCATCGTGGCGCTATGGGGTATCGAGACCAGCTATGGAAATAATACCGGTAGTTTCTCGGTCATCGAATCGCTCGCAACCCTTGCTTATGACGGCCGCCGCAGCCAGTATTTTCGCGGTGAGCTGATGAATGCACTGCGTATTATCGAGGAGGATCATATCAGCGCTTACGCCATGGAAGGTTCATGGGCGGGCGCGATGGGGCAGTGCCAGTTCATGCCATCAAGCTTCCTTGCTTATGCTGTGGATTATAACGGCGATGGCAAACGCGACATATGGAATACCGAGGCTGATGTGTTTGCGTCCATCGCTAATTACTTAAACCAGCATGGCTGGAATCAAGACAAAGAAAACCAGTTTAATGTTATTTTAAAATGGAATCGCTCGCGCTATTTTGCCACGGCCGTGATGCAGATTGCAGAGCGTATTAAGGAGGGAGCATGAGACCGATAAAATGGATCGCTGCAGCAATGTTACTTTTAACAGCCTGCGCTGAACAACCAGCACCGCCGGGTGTTAAGATCGGCAAACCTTATGTGATTGCCGGCAAAACCTATTATCCTTCTTACGACCCCACCTATGATAAAACCGGTGTCGCCTCCTGGTATGGACCGGGCTTCCACGGCAACCGCACGGCCAACGGCGAAAAATATGATAAGTATGACTTAACTGCTGCCCACCCGACGCTGCCGATGCCGTCGCTGGTGCGTGTCACCAATTTAGACAATGGCAAATCGTTGGTGGTTCGGGTTAATGACCGTGGGCCATTCGCCGAAAACCGCATCATCGATCTTTCCAAACGATCGGCGCAGCTGCTCGGTATTACAGGCCTTGCCAAAGTGCGGGTGCAGTTTCTGAAAGAAGAAACCGAGCGCTACCTCGCTGAGCGCGAGCAGCGCGGCGGCGAAATCGATATGTTCGCTTATAATGAAGAGATCAAAAACCGCACCGATAGATCGATTGCGCGATCCACTGAGCCAGAAGAATCAACGATTGTCGAAAGCAGCATCTCTACCAGCGGCCGAGGCCAGCAAGTGGCAAGCGCCGCGCCGGTGATGTCGGTCGGCAGCGGTGATCTTGTCAGCCAGCCATCGGTAGGCGCGCGTGGCAAAGAAGTGGTGCTGCAGAAACCGAGCGCGCCATCGCCCATCAGCGAAGCAGCAGCCGAAACCAGCGTAGTGGACGTGGCTGAAGAAGCACCGGAGCCGGGCGCCGTTGTGCTGAGCTCGCCTGAAGCTGCGCCCATAAAAATGGCTGAAAAAAAGCCAGTTTCACCTAGGCGCGAAATGACGCCATCTGCCGGCGCGCCAAGCTCCGGCTATTTCATTCAGGCCGGCTCATTCGCAAGCGAAGTGAATGCAGAAAAACTAAGAGGCAAATTATCTCACCTCTCTGATGTTCAAATTGAAAAAATTGACATGGCAGATAAAACCTGGTGGCGCGTTCGTGTCGGTCCGTTTGCAGAAAAAACAGCTGCGGATATGACACTTGCGGAAGTACGTTCCAGCGGCGCGTCCGATGCTCGTATTGTGCAGCAGTAGAGGTTTATCATCCCCGCGAAAGCGGGGATGATGTAGGCGGATCACGATAAAAACATGATAGAGAATTCAATGAAAAGATTTTTTCTGATAATGGTTGTTGGCGTTTGGTCGAGTACGGCCCATGCAATCGAAACCTCGGCCAAGCACGCTTACCTCATTGATGCAACGACAGGTACAGTCCTGCTGAATAAAGACGGTGAAGTGGCGATGCCGCCTTCTTCGATGAGCAAGCTGATGACGGCATATGTGCTTTTCTCACGGCTTAAAGAAGGCCGCGTCAAGCTGACCGATGAATTCACCGTCAGCGAAAAGGCGTGGCGCACACAAGGCTCCAAGACATTCGTGCATGTCGGCGATAAGGTGCCGGTGGAAACGCTAATTCGCGGTATTATTGTTCAATCCGGCAATGATGCTTGCGTGACGGTTGCCGAAAATATTAGTGGCTCAGAAGAGGCGTTTGCCGCCGAGATGAACCGTATCGGCAAAGAAATTGGCCTCACCGGTAGCAACTTCGTTAACTCTACCGGCTGGCCGGATGAAGGCCATGTGATGACCGCGCGCGATCTTGCGCATCTGGCGAGCCGCCTCATCATGGATTTTCCAGAATATTATCACTACTATTCTGAACGCGAATTCACCTACAACAAGATCACCCAGCAAAATCGAAACCGTTTGCTTGCCAGCGATATCGGCGTTGATGGCCTGAAAACCGGACATACGGAAGTGGCTGGCTATGGCATCACATTATCTGCAAAAAAAGGTGAGCGCCGTGTGATTTTGACAGTCAACGGCCTTGAGAGCGATAATGCAAGGGTGGAAGAGGGTGATCGCCTGCTTCGTTGGGCGCTGCGGGAATTTGAAAATAAAAAGCTCCTGAGCGCTGGCCAAAAACTGGACGATGCGCCAGTGTGGTTCGGTACATCCCAAACGGTTTCACTGGTTGCAAATGATGATGTGCTCATGACACTTCCCGTTTCAGCCGCGAGCAATCTAACGATGACACTTAAATATAACAGCCCGATTGCCGCGCCGATTGTTAAAGGCACTCATGTGGCGGATGTTATTGTTTCTGCGCCCGGGCTTGAACCTCAAACCATTCAGATTGTTGCCGGTGAAGATGTTAGCAAGCTCTCCGGCATTGCATATTGGTGGGCAAAGATTCGCTACCAGATCACCGGCTCCTGATGGCTGGGCATTTTATTACGCTCGAGGGTGGGGAAGGCTGTGGCAAAACCACACAGATCAAGCTGCTCGCAGATTCGCTTGCTAAAGCGGGTTTGGACTGTCTCACCACACGCGAGCCGGGTGGATCTGAGGGTGCAGAAAAAATCCGCGAGCTGCTGGTGACCGGCGCTGCCGACCGATGGGATGCAAAAACCGAAACCCTGCTTTTTTATGCTGCGCGCGCTGATCACCTGATGCGCACGATCAAGCCTGCGCTTGCCGCAGGTAAAAGTGTGATCTGCGACCGATTTGCTGATTCCACACGCGTTTATCAAGGCCTTGGCAAGGCAGTCGATACCGCATTTATCGATAAACTGCATGAGCTTGTGCTGGCAGATTTCAAGCCGAACTTAACGCTCATTCTTGATATCGACCCAACCATTGGCCTTGCGCGCGCGGCATCTCGGCGTGGCAGTGAAATGCGCTTCGAACAGCTCCCCACAGAGTTTCATCAGCGTGTGCGTGATGGCTTTCTTGTGATTGCCAGAAAAGAACCTGAGCGCTGCGTAGTGATTGATGCATCGAGGCCTGTGGATGAGGTAGCGGCCAATATTCGTGATATCATATCAAAAAAATTAGGTATCACATGCTAGTTGGGCATGACAAAGAGTGGCAGCAACTACTGACTGCTAGTGCGCGCGGCACGCTGCCGCATGGCCTGCTAATAAGCGGCGCACGCGGCATCGGCAAAGGTACGCTGGCAAGGCAGTTTGCGCTGCATCTTCTTTCTTCAGGCGGCAGGGATGAAAGCGCTGTCCTCAGCCGTATGAAAAGCGGCGGCCATAGCGATTTCCTGCTGGTGGAGCAGGAGATCGACCCAAAAAAAGATGAGCTTAAGGCCGAAATTTCGGTGGAGCAGGCGAGGGAGGTGGCGCAGTTTTTATCAATGACGCCTGGCGAAAGCAGCTGGCGCGTCGTCATCATCGACAGCATCGATAACCTGAATGTAAATGCCGCCAACGCCATCCTTAAAATCCTTGAAGAACCGCCGCCACAGTCAATCTTGATGCTGATATCCCACACGCCTGGCAGGCTGCTTCCAACGATTCGATCGCGCTGCCGGAGCCTCAAACTTGCGCCTTTGTCGCGCGAGACGTTTCATGAGGTGATGCGCGACTACGCGCCGGAGCTGGATATTCACCAGCGAGAAAGCCTTGGGCGCTTAAGCGATTATTCGCCTGGTGTTGCCGCTCAGCTATCCCATGCTGGCGCACTGGAGACTTATGCCTCACTTCTTGGGTTGCTGAGACATTTACCCAGCATCGACCACAGTGCACTTCATAGCTTTGCCGATAAGATCGGCAGTGGTTCAGCACACCAAAACTGGCAGCATTTCAGCTTGCTTGCACTCGTACTACTTTCGAGGCTATGCAAGGCTGCATCCGGCATCTCACAGCCGGAGATCAGCGATGGTGAGCAAGATATACTGATTAGCACCAGCCGTTTGCAACCGGCAGCGGTTTGGGCCTTAAAATGGCAGCAAACCCAAGAGCAGCTGGCTTTAGTGAGCTCGCGTCATCTGGATGCCAAGCAGGCCGCCATTGCATGGGTGCATGGCTTATCCGATAGCGAAACAAAGTGGCTGGTTGCGAGTTAGCAAAATTTCTCTACACTCACGCCCATGAATTTTTACATCACCACCCCAATTTATTATGTGAATGACCGGCCGCATATCGGCCATGCCTATACCTCGGTCGCGTGCGATGTGCTGGCGCGCTACAAGCGCCTGTGCGGCGCAAACGTTAAGTTTCTGACCGGCACCGATGAACATGGCCAGAAAGTCGAAAAATCCGCTGCCACCGCTGGCACTACGCCAAAAGCGCTGGCGGATAGCAATTCACAGCATTTCCGCGATATTACCCAGCTGCTTAACCTCAGCAATGATGATTTCATCCGCACCACCGAGCCGCGCCATATCACCTCGGCGCAAGCACTTTGGCAGCGTATGCAGAGTAATGGCCATATTTATGAAGGTAAATATGCCGGCTGGTATGCGGTGCGCGATGAAGCTTATTATGCCGAGTCTGAACTGGTGGGTGGCAAAGCCCCAACCGGCGCTGATGTTGAGTGGGTGGAAGAGCCGAGCTATTTCTTCAACCTCTCCAAATGGCAGGAGCCATTGCTTGCCCATTACGCCGCGAATCCGGGCTTTATCCGCCCCGAATCTCGCTATAACGAGATAGTGAGTTTTGTAAAAGGCGGGCTTAAAGACCTCTCCATCTCGCGCACGACTTTTTCGTGGGGCATTCCTGTCCCGGGCGATACGAAACATATCATGTATGTGTGGCTGGATGCGCTGGCGAATTATCTATCGGCGCTTGGATTTCCGGATGAGCAGGGCGAGATGAAAGATTTCTGGCCTGCTAATTTACACATGGTTGGCAAAGACATTGTGCGCTTTCACGCAGTCTATTGGCCAGCGTTCCTGATGGCCGCAAACCTGCCCCTGCCAAAGCGGATTTTTGCTCATGGCTGGTGGACGATCGAAGGCGAGAAAATGAGCAAATCGCTGGGTAATGTCATCGCGCCACAAGCGTTGGTGGATGAATTCGGCCTTGACCAGACCCGCTATTTCCTGATGCGCGAAGTGCCGTTTGGTAATGACGGCAATTTTTCGCGCGAGCGCATGGTGACCGTTATTAATAGTGAACTCGCCAATACCATCGGTAACCTCGTGCAGCGAACGCTCTCCATGGTACAGAAAAATTGCTGCGGTATGGTTCCGGATGCTCAGGGTGTGGCGCGCGATGAGCTTGACCTTGGTTTTCTGGAAAAAGTCTATGTGACCAAACCGGAAACGCCGTTTGAGGTCGAAACAGCCTATATGGATTGCCGTTTTCATGAGATCGCGGCGGATATCGTCGCAATCGCCGCTGAGGCGAACCTCTACATCGATCAGAAAGCACCCTGGAAGCAGAAGAAAATCGACGAGCGGCTCATGAATGCCACACTGTATCATTTACTGGAGGCAATACGCTGTATTGCCATTATGTTACAGCCATTTATTCCAGATGCAGCGGATAAAATCTTAAACCAGCTTGCTGTTTCATCCAATGAGCGTGGGTTTGATCGGTTGAATGAAGCCCATGCACTTAAGTCCGGCCACCCGCTGCCAGCACCCGCACCTGTATTTCCAAGAATCCAGCAAGGCGATGCCGCAGCATGATGCTGGTTGATTCGCATTGCCATTTGAATTTTCCGGAGTTCAGGGATGATCTGGATGGCATCATTGCCCGAGCGCGTGCTGCAGGCGTGAAGGTGATGCAGACGATCTGCACCGAAATGGCAGAGTTTGATGAGGTGCATGGCATCGCCCAGAAATATGATGGGGTGTATTGCTCAGTCGGCGTGCATCCGAATGATTCCGGAGATGAAAAACAGGTTACGGCCCAGGAGCTTATAGACAAATGCCATCATCCCAAGGTTATCGGCATCGGTGAAACTGGCCTTGATTTTCATTATGAAACAGCCAGCCGCCAGCTACAGGAACAAAATTTCAGGGAACATATTCATGCGGGTAGGGTGTGCGGCCTGCCAGTGATCGTCCATAGCCGCGATGCTGACACTGATACGATTCGTGTGCTCGCGGACGAAATGAAAAAAGGCGCGTTCAAATTCCTGATCCATTGCTTCACCGGCACCAAGGAACTTGCTGACGAATCAGTCAAAATGGGTGGGTATATTTCGCTATCGGGTATCATATCCTTCAAGAATTCAGGTGCCATACGGGAGGCGTTAAGTGATGTGCCGCTTGACCGGCTGCTGGTTGAGACGGATGCACCATTTCTTGCTCCCGTGCCTTATCGCGGCAAACGAAATGAGCCATCATATACCATATATACCAACAGGATATTGGCAGAACTTAAATCTCTACAAGAACACGAGATGGCAGCTCTAACTACCGAAAATTTTTTCCGACTGTTTAGTAAGGCCAAAAAGTCAACCACAGACTTATCCACATGAAAGTAACCATTCTTGGCTGCGGCAGCTCAACCGGAGTGCCGATGATTGGCTGCGGGTGCGAGGTATGCACCTCAGACAACCCAAAAAACAAGCGCAGCCGCGTTTCTTCATGGATTGAAACCAGAGGAAAAAGCCTGCTAATTGATAGTTCGCCAGACCTTAGGCAACAGGCCTTAAAACACAATATCAGGCGCGTTGACAGCGTGCTTTATACACATGACCATGCTGACCACACGCACGGGCTCGATGAGCTACGGTCATTCAATTACTTATCAGATGAAGCTATACCAATTTACTGCGATAGGCAGACATATGCCTCAATTTACAGCAAGTTTGGCTATGCATTCCAAGAAAAGCCGCCGGTATGGTTTCGACCATGCCTAACCGCCAATATTCTAGAAGAGGGGGATGTCGGGAAAGTACTTATTCAGGATATTACAGTTACTTATTTTAAGCAGCTCCATGGAAAAGTAACCACACTCGGATATCGCATTGGAAATATGGCTTATTCAACTGATACGGATGGATTGCCAGAATCTGCCTTCAAGGCGCTTGAGGGGGTGGAGATTTGGATCGTGGATTGCCTGCGCTACAGTAAATCGCCGACTCATGCGAGTTTAGAAATGACGCTTGGCTGGATCGACCGTGTGAAGCCAAAGCTTGCCATTCTGACCCATATGGCACACGAATTTGATTACGAACAGCTATCAAAAGAGTTGCCGGCAGGGGTCGTGGCGGGCTATGACGGTATGGCGATAGAGCTGGAGGATCCATAATGAAGAAACCACTGCAATTTATTGTTTTTTTAGGAGCAACCCTCATGACAAGCCTCGCTGGCCAATCAATTGCCAAACCAACAGATAAAATCGCATATGATTTTGAATTTGAATCACTTACCGGCGATCCAATGCCATTGTCAGCCTATAAGGGGAAGGTGATGCTGGTTGTAAACACCGCATCCAAATGCGGCTTTACCGGCCAGTATAAAGGCCTACAGGCACTACATGAGGCCTACAAGGATAGAGGCCTTATTGTAATCGGCGTGCCATCGAATGATTTTGGTGGTCAGGAGCCCGGAAATGAAGAGCAGATCAAACAATTCTGTGAGCTGAATTATGGTGTCACATTTCCCATGACCGGCAAAACCCAAGTTACCGGCAAAGATACACATCCGTTTTATCAATGGATTACGGAAACACTGGGCTTTGGCTCAGGACCAAAATGGAACTTTCATAAGTATTTGATTGGTAAGAATGGCCTTCCAGTTGATCATTTCAGCTCCATTACCTCGCCAGACTCAGATAAGCTGAAAGCCGCCATTGATAAGGAACTCGCTAAATGAAACTGCCAATCTTTGTCTATTTTTTCCATAATATATATTATACGACTAATTGATCGATCATGATGCATCCCGTTATTGAATCCATACTAAAAACCATTTGCACGGAATATGAGGCGCTCCCTAGCGCAGCACAGAATCAACGCATTTATGCCATCAAAGATCCGCGTGAAGCTAAGATGTTCTTTGATCTTCTCGTCATGATTGGTCTGGTCGCCAAGCTGTATCATGAAACTTCACAAAGCAAAGTTTATGTATCACCACCTAAAAACGCCATTAAATCCAGCCATGAGCTAGTGGCTGAGATAACCGCCTATGCCTCATCTGCCCGATCAATAAAAGAACATCTCGATACGCTGCTTGCTCAAGGTAAGCTTGGCGCATCAGACTATTCTCTTTCCCTGAGTCAGACACCTGCAATGGATAAACAGATTACTGTTCATTTGGTCTCAGAAAATCGTCAGGTCCCAAAAGACCAAAACAACCCAATCGCTTTACAAACTCAAGAAAAGCCAAACTATAAAGGCTCGGTCAATCCTGGCAGCACCTCCAAAGAAGATGATATCTTTACGGGCCCAGCTGTTATGAACCCTATCGGGATCACACGCGCTAAGCTTATGAAAGTTGACGAAAATCCCGATACACTATGGAAACAAATGAAGCTTTATATCAAAGGTAATGCGCTTTACAGCTCGATGGTATTCATTGCCTGTGTTATTGCCCTGATTAGCTTCTTCTCGATGTTTGTTGTTTCCAAAGCGTTTTTATGCCCTGACTTTGCTTCGATGAAGGACAAAAATCCACCTTGGTATTGCACGTATAAAACGGATGAAAACAACTAATCATATCCCCTTACCGCTTGCTTCAGAACCAATAAAATCGCTGCTTGGCGACGTGATGGTGCCTGGCGACAAGTCAATTTCACACCGCGCTTTGATGCTGTCATCACAAGTGCCTGGCACTACGACAATCTATGGTTTGCTTGAAGGTGAAGATGTGCTGAATACCGCCTCAGCACTTCGTCAGCTAGGTGTAAGGATTGAAAAAAAAGCTACTCACTGGCTGGTCGATGGTGTGGGCGTCGGTGGGTTAACCCCGAGCAAAGATGTGCTGGATATGGGTAATTCCGGCACAAGCACCAGACTGCTCATGGGGCTTGTCACCCCCTATCCTTTTACCACGTTCTTTACAGGTGATGATTCCCTGCGCTCGCGCCCGATGAAGCGCGTGATGACGCCGCTGGCTGATATTGGCGCTCGCTTTACCGCTCGTGATGAAAATTATTTGCCAATCGCACTTTCCGGAACCGCTGAACCAAAAGCAACCCAATACAGATTGCCGGTTGCTTCCGCACAGGTCAAATCTGCCATTCTGCTTGCTGCACTAAACACGCCAGGCACAACCACCGTTATTGAGCCACACGCAACACGTGATCATACCGAAAACATGCTGCGTGGGCTTGGATTTAAAATCGAAACACAAAAAGGCAGAGATGGCGAAACCATCATCTCAATCGCCGGAAAACAGTCTATAAACGAAGCGAACCGCCAGATTGATGTGCCTGGCGATCCCTCTTCTGCTGCTTTTGTCGTTGTCGCAGCCTTGATTTGCCCGGGATCCAACATCACTATTCGCAGTGTCTGCATGAATCCACTAAGGACCGGTTTATTCACGACACTGTTAGAAATGGGTGCCAATATTTCATTTCAGAATGAGCGCGTTATCGCCGGTGAACCAGTAGCCGACCTCACCGTAAGAAGCAGCAAGCTTAATGCCGTGAGTGTCCCGCCAGATCGTGCGCCAAGCATGATTGATGAATACCCGATTCTTGCTGTGGCAGCAGCTTTTGCTGAGGGTGAAACCGCCATGCACGGCCTTTCTGAACTAAGAGTGAAAGAAAGCGATCGGCTCAGCGCAATCATTGAATGCCTGAATGCCTGCGGCGCCCACGCACGCGCCGAGGGCGACAGCCTGTTTGTAAGGGGTGGCAAGGTGCGCGGCGGAACAAAAATCCGTTCGCGCTATGATCATCGTATTGCCATGAGTTTTCTGGTACTTGGCATGGCAAGCGAGCAAGCCGTTGAAGTCGATGATGCCAGCGCAATTGCTACCAGCTTTCCTCATTTTGTTGAGCTAATGAATGGGCTTGGCGGAAAAATAGTATCAATTGGTCAGCCCGTTGCATCCGGCCAAAAACCACTGGTTATCGCGATTGATGGACCGGCCGCCAGCGGCAAAGGCACCCTCGCCCGCCGTCTCGCCGAGCATCTTGGGTTTGACTATCTTGATACCGGCAGCCTGTATCGCGCGGTTGGCATGAAGCTCATTTATGGCGGCAAAGACCCTGCTGATCGCGAAGCGGCCATGCATGCCGCAGAAACCATCGATACCGATGACCTGGCCAATCCACGCCTCAGACAGGAACGCATCGGTCAGGCCGCCTCCATTGTTTCCGCCTATCCGGAAGTGCGCGGTGCACTACTTGAGTTTCAGCGTAACTTTGCCAAAGGTAAAAAAGGCGCTGTTCTTGATGGGCGGGATATTGGCACCGTTGTTTATCCGCAGGCCGATTTCAAATTCTTCATTACTGCCACGCTTTATGCACGCGCTAAACGCCGCCACCGCGAGCTGACAGGCGAAGGGATTGAAGTGATTTTTGAGTCGGTGCTTGAAGATTTGCGGGAACGGGATGAAAGGGATGCTAAGCGCGCTATTGCCCCCCTGAAACCAGCCGCAGACGCTATCGTTATGGATACTTCTGACATGGATGCGAGTACCGTGTTCGCAAAAGCCTGCGCTGTAATCGATAAAATGGTCAAAAAAGCTTGATTTACCGCTTTTTTTGAGTATAGCTATGCGCCTATTTAACCAATAGCGGGGCAGCCGGCGGGCTCGCCCTTCGTTTTTTCGTCTTTGTTGCATGGTGCAGCTCTGGCGACATATTTAAACCCGAAGCAGCCGCCGCTGTTTTTTAAACTAGGATGGTTTCAGGCGTCAGGTTGACGGCTTAAAGCCTAAACCCAAAGCCCAAAGCCCAAACAAAATGGCTCAAGCAGCTCAAGCATTTAATATGGAAACAGAAGATTTTGGTGCATTATTTGAAGAGTCGGTGAAGCGTACCGGCAAACTCGAAGGCGCGGTTGTTCGCGGTGTCGTCGTTGCGATTGAAAAAGATGTCGTTGTGATCGATGTCGGCTTGAAATCCGAAGGCCGTGTTCCCTTAAAAGAATTTACCATCGGTGGCGCTTCCGCAGAACTTCGCACTGGCGATGAAGTTGAAGTTTACCTCGAAAAAATCGAAAACAGGAATGGTGAGGCAGTATTGTCTCGCGAAAAAGCACTGCGCGAAGAAGCGTGGGTGAAGCTTGAAAAAGCATGCGCCAATAACCAGCGCGTTGAAGGCGTGATCTTTGGCCGTGTTAAAGGCGGTTTCACAGTGGATATTCAGGGCGCTGTCGCGTTCCTGCCCGGCTCTCAGGTTGATATTCGTCCGATTCGTGATGTTGGCCCGCTGATGCACATCACCCAGCCGTTCCAGATTCTGAAAATGGATCGCAAGCGAGGCAACATTGTCGTATCGCGTCGCGCGGTGCTCGAAGAATCACGCAGCGAACAGCGCGACCAGCTGCTTGGCAAAATCAACGAAGGCCAGACGCTTGATGGTATCGTTAAAAACATCACTGATTACGGTGCATTCATCGATATGGGCGGCATTGACGGCCTGCTCCACGTCACCGATATTTCGTGGCGCCGTATCAGCCATCCATCGGAAGTACTCGCACTCGGACAGACTGTCAAAGTCATGGTCACCAAGTTTGACCCCGCAACCAAACGCGTATCGCTTGGCATGAAACAGCTTGAAAGCAACCCATGGCAAGGCGCTGATGTTAAATACCCAACCGGCACCAAACTCTCCGGTAAAATCACCAACATCACGGATTACGGTGCGTTCGTTGAACTCGAGCCTGGCATTGAGGGTCTTGTTCACGTATCGGAAATCTCGTGGGTGAAGAAATCAGCACATCCGTCCAAAATGGTGTCAGTCAGCCAGGAAGTGAATGTGGTGGTTCTCGATATCGATGCTTCAAAACATCGCATCAGCCTTGGCATGAAACAGTGCGAGGAAAACCCATGGGCGAAATATGCGACCAAGGTGAATGTGGGTGATGTTATCGAAGGCGAAATTCGCAATATTACTGATTTCGGCCTGTTCGTTGGCCTTGACACCGACATTGACGGCCTTGTTCACCACTCGGATATCAGCTGGTCAGAACCAGGTGATAGCGCGATCAAAAACTTCAAAAAAGGCGATACTATCAAAGCCAAGATCCTCGCTGTTGATGTTGAAAAAGAGCGTATCAGCCTTGGTATCAAGCAACTCGATAACGATCCGTTTGAAGGTGAATTTGAAGGCATCCGCAAAGGCGCAACTGTAACCTGCACCGTGACCAAAGTTGAAGACGATGGCATTACGGTTAAAGTCACCGACAACATCACCAGCTTCATCAAGAAGACTGATCTCGCGCGTGAACGCTCCGAACAACGTCCGGATCGTTTCGCGGTTGGTGATCGTATCGACGCTAAAGTCACCGGCGCAGACAAAGAAACGCGGAAAGTCAGCGTTTCGGTTAAAGCGCTGGAAGCTGATGAGCACAAAAAAGCCATCGCTGAATACGGCTCTGAGTCTAGTGGTGCATCGCTGGGAGATATTCTCGGCGCAGCGCTCGATGAAGCAAAGAGCAAGAAGAAAAAGGGATAAAACTTTTGTTGCTGGTTGCTGGCTGCTGGTGCTACATACTAGCAACCAGCAACTAACAACAAATAAAGAGTCCCAATGGCCATCAACGCAGATACTCTACTCGACAGACTCTATCTCAAAACGCAAATTACCCGCTGGCGTTTACTTGCCATCGCATTTGGTGTGATCGCTCTTTTAATCGCAACGGATCGCTTTTCAGCCCACTCACCGATTGAAAAAGAATTTATTGCACGCGTGCCAGTCGAAGGTTTCATTGGCGATGATCAGAAGTTTTATGATCTGCTGGCAGATGTCGAAGAAAACCAAAAAGCAAAGGCAGTCATAATCTGGATCGATTCACCTGGCGGTAGCGCGGTGGGTGGGGAGGAAATTTTCCTCAGGCTTCGCCAAATGGCTGAGGTGAAGCCCGTGGTCGCCGTAATGCGCTCGATGAGCACTTCGGCCGGCTATATGGTTGCACTCGGTGCGGACCATATTGTTGCCCGCGAAGGAACTATTACTGGTTCGATCGGGGTGTTAGTCGAAACCGCTGAGATTAGTGAACTTGTTAAAAAAATAGGCATTACCCCGATCAGCATTAAATCAGCGCCTCTTAAAGGCAGCCCATCCCTTTTCGAAAAAGCCACCCCAGAATCCGAACAGGTGCTGCGTAATGTGATCATGGATTTTTATGGCCGCTTTGTCGATATGGTAGCGGAAAGGCGCAAACTTCCCCGCGAAGAAGTAGTGCGTATTGCCGATGGGCGGGTTTATAGCGGCAAACAGGCATTTGAATATAAGCTGATTGATGCCATCGGCGGCGAGCGCGAAGCGCTGGCATGGCTCACGGAGCAACGAAAAATCAGCCCTGAACTTGAAATCAAGAATATAAAGTTAGAATTACACGAGGATTGGTTTTCGGGTGTTTCTGAGTCGATTGCCGGAAAATTTTTTCAAAAGAGCGGGTTAGGACTTGACGGCATGATCTCGATATGGCATCCTGAACTGAGGTAACCACCTCAAAAATGGATAGAATATGACCAAATCCGAGCTCGTACTGCGACTGTCCAAAAAATATCCTCATCTCTATCAGCGTGACATCGAAACGCTGGTTAACACCATCTTTGATGATATTTCGACTACGCTGCTTGATGGCGGTCGTGTTGAGCTTCGTGGCTTTGGTGCCTTCTCTATCCGCAAGCGCGAAGCCCGTAAAGCCCGCAACCCAAAAAATGGTCAGGAAGTTCGTATTGGCGCTCGCTATGCGATCTATTTCCGCACCGGTAAAGAGCTGCGTGAACGTATCAATAAAGCACCGGTGATGACGAACTAGCCCGTGCGCTACGTTAAATACTCATTTTTCCTCATTTTTACTGTCGCCTTTGTATTGTTTGCCGTAGCAAATCGGGCGCCGGTTGAGCTTAGTTTTTTCCCGCTGCCCTATATGGTCGCGATGCCTCTTTTTCTGTTTACCATGCTGTGCATTGCGAGCGGCGTGGTGCTTGCTGGCATAGCGCTTGGACTTCGCACATCCAAGGCAAGGGGGCAGTATAAAGCTGAGCATAAGCGCGTGATGGCGCTGGAAAATGAACTGGAAGGCATGCGCGCTGAAAAGCAGCTTCTTGCCGCGCCTGAAGCCGAAGAAAAACCAAAGCAAAGCCTTGCCGCCCGCCTCTTCAGGAAAGCCGCGTGACTGCTATCAAAATCTGCGGGCTGACCGATGAAAGGGGCATCGAAGCCGCAAATCGCCTGAAACTGGATTTTATCGGCTTTGTTTATTTCCCTGCCTCGCCCCGTCACATTCCGCTGATGACGGCCGCCGCGCTTAAATCCATCCTTGATCCTTCTATCAAAACAGTCAGTGTGCTGGTTGACCCGTCTGACGCGTTGATCGATGAAGTCATGGCTTCACTTACGCCCGATTACATCCAGCTCCATGGCCGCGAGACCAGCGAGCGCATCAGCGCCATCAAAGCGCGCTATACTGATCTTCGAATCATCAAAGGAATTCAGGTTTCATCGTCCGATGATGTGGCAAGAGCTATGCATTTTGGTACTTCTGCCGATTTGCTGCTGTTTGATGCCAAGCCACCCACCGCTGCGATACTACCCGGCGGCAACGGTCTGCCTTTTGACTGGGCGCTGCTAAAACACCGAACCTTCCCTCTGCCCTGGATGTTATCGGGTGGTTTGAATGAGGCCAATGTTGGTGATGCGATTTATGCCAGCGGGGCGACCATGGTCGATGTTTCCTCTGGCGTTGAGTCTGCGCCAGGGGTAAAAGACCCGCAGCTAATGGAAGCTTTTGTAAGAGCAGTACGAGGCGCATGAAGAATTCTCTACCCGATGACAATGGCCATTTTGGCATCTATGGCGGCCGCTACGTCGCCGAGACGTTGATGCCACTTATCTTGCAGGTTGAAGCCGCTTATGAAACCGCGAAAAACGACGCAGAATTTACGCGAGAGCTGGATTATTATTTTGAGCATTATATCGGCCGCCCCAGCCCGCTTTACCATGCCGCGCGGCTGACGGAGCATTGCGGCGGCACCAAAATTTATTTCAAGCGCGATGAGCTAAACCATACCGGCGCGCATAAGATCAATAATTGCATCGGTCAGATTTTGCTGGCGCGGCGCATGGGCAAAAAACGCATCATCGCAGAAACGGGCGCGGGGCAGCATGGCGTCGCCACCGCTACGGTCTGCGCGCTGTTTGGTCTTGAATGCATCGTTTATATGGGCGCTAAGGATATCGAACGGCAGGCGCCGAACGTGTTCCGTATGAAGCTGCTCGGCGCGACCATTGTTCCGGTGACGTCCGGTAGCCAGACGCTGAAAGACGCGATGAACGAAGCACTACGCGACTGGGTGACGAATGTTGAAACAACCTACTACCTGATCGGCACTGCCGCAGGTCCACATCCTTTCCCGATGATGGTGCGCGATTTTCAATCGGTGATCGGCCGCGAGACGAAACAACAGCTAAAAAAAGCTGAAGGCCGACTACCCGATTCGCTGGTCGCCTGCATTGGCGGCGGCAGCAATGCCATCGGATTATTTCATCCATTTTTGGAAGATAGTGCAGTTCGCATCATCGGCGTTGAAGCGGCAGGCCACGGGCTGGATAAAGAACATGCCGCATCGATTGCGCGTGGAAAGCCCGGTGTGCTGCATGGCAGCCGCACGTACTTACTACAAAGTGATGACGGGCAGATTCTCGATGCGCATTCCATTTCTGCCGGTCTTGACTATCCCGGCATCGGCCCGGAACATTCCTGGCTACATGAGAGCGGCCGGGTGGAGTATGTGTCGGCAACCGATGATGAAGCGCTTAGTGCGTTCCAAACCGTCTCCAAACTTGAAGGGATCATTCCGGCGCTGGAACCATCGCATGCACTGGCGCATGTCATCAAACTCGCCCCTACCCTGCCCCGCGACCACCTGATGGTCGTCAATCTCTGCGGCCGGGGGGATAAGGATATTTTTACAGTGGCGAAAGCATTGGGGATAAATTTATGAAGTTATTTTCTAAGTTGGTGAATACATACAATCGCCGCGAGATGGAAAATTTATGGTTCACTCACATATTCAAAGATGATTCGGACTTATATAAAATTGCAGCACTGGTGGAAGATAAAAAAAAAGATCAAGTGGCAATCATAAAAGAAGCCATTAAAAGAATGAATTTCTCAGGTAATCCTAGTGACTATGAAGGATTAGCTCATGAAGTCACAGCTAGAATGATTGATACGGTAAAAGAGATCGTAATCGAGCGAATAGCTAAGATGGATCATCCCATGGACAAGCAGTTAGATTTTTTAATGTTTGTCTTAGATGAAAGCAACAAAGTTAGCTTTAAAAACCCTTACAAGATTAGAGCAACTCTCAGAGAAATGATGTTTAGTCCTGCAGAAATTCCCTTTACTGATATGGCAAGAATGAAGCCTGAAGAACTTGCTAATTTGATGGTTCAATACGTTGATAACCACGGTCATGACGGCCCGCAGGAAACAACATGGAGAGATCGAGCGGACGAACCCGACCAGCCACGGAATTCGTGTATTGCCCCAGGAATACAATAATTAAAAAGATTTATTCCCCTCCCTTGCGGGAGGGGTATGTGCCTAACGGCAATTGTAAGGAAACTGTACAATGAAAAATAGCAATCTGCAAAGCAATCTATGACCACACGAATTAACAACGTTTTCTCAGAACTTAAGTCGCAAAACCGCGCGGCGCTGATACCTTTCATCATGGGATTTGACCCAGATGAAAAAGCTTCGCGTGAGCTGCTTAAGGCGCTGCCGGATGCCGGCGCGGATATTATTGAAATTGGCCTGCCGTTTTCGGACCCAATGGCAGACGGCCCCACCATTCAGGCCGCCGGGCTGCGGGCGCTTAATGCCGGTGCGACGGCCCGGAAAATACTTTCTATGGTCGAAGATTTAAGGAAGCAGAATCAAACCACGCCAGTGATTTTGATGGGTTATTTCAACCCGATCTATTGTTATGGCTGCGAGGCTTTCTGCAAAGATGCCGCTAAGGCTGGCGTGGATGGGCTGATTATCGTCGACCTGCCGCCGGAAGAAGAAGCCGAGCTGACTTCCTCTATCGTCAGCAACAAGCTGAGTCTTATTCGTCTCGTTGCACCAACCAGCCTCGATGATCGTCTTGAGCATCTCATGCATTCGGCTACTGGCTTTGTGTATTATATTTCTGTGGCGGGCATTACTGGCGCTAAAAGTGCAACCAAAGATTCGCTATCAAGTGCGATCAGCAACCTGCGCCGCCACACCAAGCTGCCAATTGCCATAGGCTTTGGTATTAAAACCGCTGAGCAGGCAAATGAAGCGGCAAAACTGGCCGATGCCGTAGTAGTTGGATCGGCTTTGGTAGAGCGCTTTCATCAAGATGGCCATGATAGCGCTATCGATTTTGTAAGATCACTCGCTGCTGCAATGAAGCGCTAAAGAAATTTACTTTAGCAGCGATGGCAGACCATACATCGGAAGCCTTGCATCACCGTAGATCTGCGGGCCCGGGTCAAGCTGCTGTTCTAATCCGCAAGCCACAGCAGCAACGATAGCTTCGATAACAAGTTTGGGATCCGCATCCGCCCCTGCAACGCGATGCTCAATATGTTTGAAATGGCGTCTGCCATCCGGCAGACGTATCGAGCAGGTACGATTATTAGCGCCCCAGCTGATGGTCGTCGGCGTATGGTCACCCGCATGGTGAAATCTTAAATATGAATTCTCAGATGGCGCAAAAATTGCCATGTCAGCGGGCAGTTTTGCAAGCAAACCACCGATCGACCAGCGTAGCGCATCACTCATCTTTGTGTCATCTTTGGTATAAACATTCTGGCCGCTTTCATCTTCCAGATGAAGATGGATATGCAGGCCGCTGCCGGGCTGATCGGCAAAGGGCTTGGCCGAAAAATCTACTTTAAGACCGTAATGTATTGATTTCTCGGCAAGCCATGACTTAAGCCAAACAGATTGATGGCTGGCCTCCTCTACCCCACGAACAGGAGTGAGCGCCACTTCATATTGCTCCGCCCCGCGTTCTTTTTCGATGTGATAAATGCCGATGGTATTTGCCTGACAAGCCACTCTTAAGTCACGAAAGAGAGGCTCAACACCAGCAGTCGATGCACCATGAAGGTAGAACTCTATTTCGCATGCGATGACGGGAATCAGTGCCCTTCCCGCAAAAACAAGCGGCAAGCTAGGCGACGACGGAATCAATCCACTCGACCAGTTTGCTCTTAGGCAGTGATCCTACTTTGGTGGATACAGCCTGACCATCCTTAAACAGAATCAGTGTCGGGATGCCACGAACACCGTATTTTTGCGGCGTGCCTGGGTTTTTATCGATATTGACCTTAGCAACCGTGATTTTACCGGCACGTTCCTTAGCGATTTCATCGAGCACCGGAGCAATCTGCCTGCACGGGCCACACCATTCCGCCCAGAAATCAACCAGTACCGGCTCAGAAGATTTCAATACTTTCTGCTCAAATTCATTATCGTCAATATGGATACTCATAGGTTTCCTTTCGCTAATTAACTATATGTAGGAACTAAGTAAGGTTTCGTCAAGCAGCGCCTCATCGATAGGCATCATTTTCGGCACGCTGGTCCATAACAAAGCACACCTGACCTTTTTATCAGGGTAAAGCTGTTTTAGCAGGCTCTTATAAAGGAAAAGCTGTCGCAGGTAAGCCCTGGGCACCTCAGCCACTGTTTTTGCTGGATTAAGGCTGGTTTTATAGTCAACCAGCCAAATTTCTTGCTGGCTTAAGACCAAGCGATCCATCCGGCCAGCCACGGCAATCGTTTTTCCAGCCAGCAGCACATGGCCAACGATGCTCGCTTCAGCGATACTTTCCTCACCAAAAATAAAAGACCAGTCCGGATGCTGAAGCACATGGGTAGCTTCCGCTATCGCCTGCGCGCGCTCATCATGTGATAGATTATCGAAGCCAGCTGCTATCTGGTCAGCTGCCATTTGCCAATGCATGCGATCCAAGGCTGTTAAGCGTTGCAGCAGGTTATGAATTAAATGTCCACGTGCCGCACGCTTTGGATCGATCGATGGTGAAGCGGCAGCAGGTTCATGGTCAGCAAGCCGTGACGGCATTAGCGGCCTGATTGTGGCAGTTTCTTCAGGAACTGGCGACCTCAGGAAGCCCGGTTCATCCTGCGGCATTATTTTATTATCCCGCTTGATCGCCGGTTCGGATAACATCACCTGACCATAAAGATACCCTACCCCTGGTGGGGTATCAACAGGGTGTGCGATTTTTTCTATGGCGGATCTGGTGTGATGGTACCAGCTTTCCTCACTGATTTCTTTGCGGCCGGTATGGCCACAGATCAGCAAGTGATCTTCAGCACGGGTCAGCGCCACATAAAGCAGGCGGCGATACTCAGCATAGGCATCTTGTTTCTTTTGATTTCGAATCTGACGGCATAGCTCGTTATCATCCGCACTGGCTAATGCCAGAATAGGAATAGCATCACACCACAGGAGATGCTCCTTCTGATTGGTTTTTGGCGCCTCAACGGTATCTGGAATAATGACGAGTGGCGCCTGCAGGCCTTTAGCCGCATGCACGGTCAGGATGCGCACGACATCATGCCCCTGCTCCATATCGCGCTTGATCTCACCCTTGCTGATTTCCAGCCAGTGCAAAAATCCCTGCATCGAGGAGGTTTGCTCACGCTCATAGATCAGTGCCTGATCGAGAAACTCATCGATGACATCTGCATGTTCCTGTCCCATGCGACCCAAGATTTTTATTCGTCCACGGTGCGCTTCCAAAGCATCGCTGTACCATGCATAAGGCGAAATATAATCAACACGCGCTCTTAATTCATAAAGTAGAGCATAGACGGATTGATAGGGTTCTTGGTGCTTAAATTCCTGCAATCGCTGCCATATGCTTTGCTTGCCGCGATCCCAGCATAATGTGAGCAGCTCGTCTTCACTGAGGTTGCAAAGGGGGCTTTTTAGTAGCGCCGCAAGGTTTAGGTCATCCTCCGGTAAAAGCGCAAAACGCCCAAGCGCCAATAAATCCTGAACGACTAAATTGTCCAGCAATTGCATGCGATCCGTACCTGCCACGGGTATATGAGCACGCTTGAGTGCACGCACTAAATGATCGACTAATCCTGTACGCTGCCTGACCAAAATCATGATGTCGCTAGGCTGGGCTGCTCTTTTTTTACTCTCGAGCCATAATCCCTGCGACAACCAGCTTTTAATCTGATCAGCAATCTGCCTCGCAAGCAATGATGCCGAAGATTGATAGCTATTTTCCTCCACTCTTGTAAGCGGCCACTGCATAACAAAACCCGAGGCATCCACTCGTTTAGGGCTATGATGAAGCAGTCGCTCGCCAGTTATTACGCCCTGCCTTGTGGAAGGATGAGAAAAAACGCTGTCAACGAACTCGAGCACCTGCGGTGTCGAGCGATAGGAATGCTCCAGCGCCATATGAACGATTGGTTTTCCTGCATCGGCAATACGCTTCGAAAAAAAGTTCTGCATGGTTAGCAGAGCCGTAACATCAGCGCCCTGAAAGCTAAAAATTGACTGTTTTTCATCACCAACAATAAATAGGGATCGTTCTTGATCAGAACGCCCCTGCCCGGAAAAAAATTCTTCGCTTAGCTTTGATACGATATGCCATTGTTGTGGACTCGTATCCTGCGCCTCATCAATCATCAGGTGATCAATGCCGCCATCCAGTTTGAATAATACCCACGGCACCATCTGCGCGCCGTCAAGCATGGCGCAGCTATGGTCAATCAGGTCATCATAATCAAGCGCGGATCTCCATGATTTAAGCTGATGGTAATGCCTCAGTAGATTGGTTGCGATGGTTAGCATCGCCGTTGATAACACCGCAAGCTTTTGTGATTTATATGACTCATCAAACCTGCTGACGCGCTCCTGCTCCGCAACAAACGCTTCAATTAAGGCCGCGTCGGTCAATGCATTTTTTGTAAAAAGCACCTCTCGAAGCGTATCATCTGCTTTGAAGAAAGTAGCGCGGTAATCATCGTAACTCTGATGCCAGTTATCAAGCGTTGATGAAAGCCATGAGGAAATTCTAGCCGCATATTTTTGGTCGTTCTTTGATGGGCTTGCTGAAAGCGCTAATGCGATCTGGCTGAGCTGCTGCTTTTCATACGAAGAATAATCAAAGTATTCCTGCACAAGATGCTGCACACCCAATAAATTATGCAAACCCAATTTTTCTAATAATTTTTTTTCTGCGAGCCCTGAATCCTGCAAGAGAGAGCCAAACTTGCGTTTATGATTGATGATTTCCTGAAGTAGTGTACGAAGCTGTTGCTCGGTGCAGTGATTTACTAGTGTGGTAAGCGCGGCTGCTAACTTATTATCACCACCTGCATCCTGATAAAGCCTCTGCAATGATTCGCTGAGTAATGCTTTTTGTGTTGCGGATTCGATGATTTCAAAATGAGGGCTTACCTTAGCTTCCAGCGGAAAACGCTTAAGTAGTGATTGGCAAAACCCATGCAGCGTGTGAATCCGAAGTCCTTCTGGTGCATCCAGAACATTGGCAAATAAAGCACGTGCCATGGATAGTTTTTGGGTATTTTGCTGAACACCAAGTAAATCCTCCAGCGTCGCTTGCAACGCAGCATCATCTTTCATCACCCATCCACCAAGAGCGGCGATGATACGGCTTTTCATTTCAGCAGCAGCTGCATTGGTATAGGTCAGGCAAAGGATACGCTCCGGCCTAACCCCATGACATAAAAGGCTAAGTACTCGATTAGTCAGCAAGGTTGTTTTGCCGGATCCGGCGTTGGCCGATACAAAAACTGATGCATCAGGAGCGCCAAACGGTGGCTTTTTTGCTAGGTCGCTTTGCATGGCCTGCCCGAATTAGATAAAAATTCATCAAAACTTAACAAAAAATCAAGCTCAGCCTTGCTAAAATAGGGGGTAACGGTAAGGAAACTAACGTCATGGCTACAGGACTTCATATTGATCGCAAGGCGCCAAATGTGGTGTTCATGACTGGTATTTTTGACGAAACGATGAAGCTCCTCACCGAAGCACACGAGTATTTCTTTCTTTTTGGCCAGGACGACCAGAATCGTATCGAAGAAAATCTGAAAACGCTGTATTCCTGCGAAATGTCGCGCATCACGCTGCGCCTGTCGTCGGTGATGGCATGGATCATGATTCAGCGCGCGGTCTTTTCCGGTAAATTGCAGGCGCAGGAAGCTGCCAATCGTTACGGCCTTGATTTCCGTGACATCTGCCTGGTTGATAACCGAGTGTTGCACGGTGTATTGCCTAGCTATGTTTGTTTGCTCCTTGACCGAAGCCTTGAGCTTTATGAGCGCGTGATGCGCCTTGATGATAACATCAAAGAGCAATATAGCGGCTCGATACACTAAGCTCATCATAGACTATCCCACTCTGCACGCCGATTTAAATGCTCATAGGCGCTGCCCCGAAAACCAATTGTCGGATCGTCATGGCTTTCAAATGCATAATCAGGATCGCGGTAGCGCTTGATAACCTCCGTGAGCTTTTCCCTAGCCTGACCAAGATCAGTTATCACCTGCTGACTAACACAATCACTCACACGCCCTGCAAGCCGCCAGTAATGAAGCGTGTAGCTCGCATAATCATGCGGCATGCTGTGCCCATCAACGAGCAGTTCGCCATGAGATAAGCATAGCGCGTAAAGCGCCAGTTGATTTATTTCAGCTCGGTCAATATCCGCCTTAGTGGGCGGGCTTCCCGTTTTATAATCGACAATGCCGATGGTGCCATCATGGCGAATATCCAACCGATCAATCCGTGAGGTAATGGCAAAATGACTATCGCCGCAAGGCAATTGCCACTTAACATTTTGTTCGGCAAGCACCGTGCTTGATAAAACCCTGCTTTCGCGCTCCGCCTGCTCAAGCCAGGGTAGTATCGATTCAAAACGCGGCCACCACAGCGCTTTAACTGCCGGCCAATGCAGCATCTGGGCAAAAGCCACCATAGCGCATTCACGAAGCTCATTTCGAATATTTGCTGGCAAACCCTTTGGGTGGCGTTTGCTAAATTGCTCCATCGTGCGATGGATAACCTGCCCGAAATGCTTGCTAGATGGCTCTTCTTCCAGGGGATCCAGCGGTCTTAACCGCAAGATTGTCTCGGCGTAACAGTCATAGGGATTACGTGTAAATTTCTCAATGGCGGTGGTGCTGAGCGATGTCGGCCGCATCGCTATGGGCGGTAAAGGCTTGGGTTTAGTGTAGGCAGGAAGCAATTCGGGTTTATCCAAGAACGATAGAAGTGTCCGGTAATGATCAGTTACCTGCATCGATTGCCACAACTCTGGTTGCTGACCTTCGACCAGAATCTGCATACGCACCAACCAGCGCGAAGGCACTTGCACCACGCCCGATATCTTGCGCGCACGTGTTAAAAAAACCTCGCCACTTGCCATAAGCTGGAACACATCATGCGCCGATTGCCCTATGCTTCGCTCAAGGGGCGGCAAACCAAAATCAGCTCTCATCGAATGGCTAAGCCATGGATTGCCCTGTAACGGCGACGGCCAGATGCCTTCATTAAGGCCGGCAAGAATCACGCGGTCATAGTTTTGTAGCCGCGCTTCCATCGGGCTTAGAATTGACACACGCGGGTGCTGGCCAAACGAAGGCCTGAAGACATGCTGTGAGAGCATCGAGCGAAATAATGCGCCGTATGAAGAGGGCTGAATTGCTGGCAGGTAATGCACTGCAGCCATGATCTCCGTAAGCGCCTCGGCAAGTTTATTGCCTGATTCTTTTTTCCAGAGAACTTCTGCGCCGTCCTCATGATTGGTGGATGCTAACGCTTCGCAGAATGCAATGTGGGCATGCATCAACTCTGAAACCTCGGCGCGCGGAAGATCATGAAGTCGCCGCAGTGGCGATGAAATGCGCTCAAGCTGGCGAAGCAGATGAGCCAGATCAGGATTGCCACAAAGCGATGCCATATGCTCGAGCGAATCATGTCGCCTCAGGCCACGAAGCAGTTTCACTTCTAATTCTCTTGATAATGCTCGGCACTGAGCACTATCAATACCCAATCCCACCAGTGGATGGCGCAGCAACGCAAGTAACACCACTGGGGAAAGATCAGAATCTATCCAGCTCACCGCAAGCTGCATTAACCCACCCGCAGGAGTATCCAGAAGGGGTATGCCGGCTGAATCATCAACATGAACTCCGAAGCGCTGCATCTGCGCGATTACCATGGTTGCCAGCGCGCGATCCGGCGTGACTAACGCAACCGTTTTATCAGGATCTTCAAGCGCTTCCCGCAGCAATACGGCAATGAATCTTGCTTCCTCTGATTGTGTGTCCGCTATCAATAGCCTGATGGGCTGTAATGCTTCTGCCGGAATGGATGGGTGCTTTTTCCAGCGCGCAGTTGCCTCTGCGGGTGCAAATACCAATCGCAGCATGTCTTGTCTTGCATCAGGACGTAAGGATAACGGCCTGACATCTGCGCGAGCCAATCCAATACGCTCCAGCAATTCTTTAAACGCATATTGTGGATGGGTCGGTGTCAGCGCCTCCCAATCAGACGCACTTAGTTCCTGATCAAGCCCCGGGAGTATCACCACACCATCCGGCAAACATGAAATTGCGCCAAGCAGTGCTGCGGTCGCTGGCTGGCTACCAGTTGAACCTGCAGCAATCACTGGGTAAGGTGGTGGCTGACTGCGCCAGAGCGAGGCGAGTGATAGATAAGCCTGATGACGTTGCCTTGACGCATCAACCAGACCCTCCTCTTCAAGAATTCTTGGCCAATGCTGAGTGAGGAGTTTCAGGAAATCAAGCGTGCGCTGCCAATGGGCCGATAGATGATCCGGCGCCAGTTTCGTTAATGCCCCCATATCGAGTTCATGCCGTATGGCGTCATCCATGAAGCTTGCAAGCTCTCTGGCTAACTCAAAGGCATGGGCTGGGCTATAATCCTGCTCCAATGCCAGAATAAGTTTAGTGAGTAAAAATTGTCGCCGCTGCGGCGAAATGCTGGCCTGTGGGGAAATATCCGGCATCCAGACGGGTGAGCCAGCATCCAGATCATCAACCAGATCGCCAAGTGAGTGAATTCTCGGTAGCAGCTGTGGTTTACCGCCGGAGATACGCAAAAAAGTTTCGCGCAGGGCACGGCATGAGCGACGATTTGGTAGCAAAACCAGCGTTTCCGCCAGCTTAAGCGGTGACTGGCCGTGATTCTGCATGAGCCAGGTTGCCAGCACTTCAAGAAAGGGCTCACCTGATGGAATCGCAATGCAATTTGCCTTATTATTCATGATATTTTAATACATCAAACGCACACTGGAATCGAACATAATATGGCTATCGCTCCGCTAGAATCTGTATCTTCCATGATCCGCCAGGAATTGGCGATGCTTTGGGCTGCGCACCATGCGGTCGGGCTTAAAGGATATATGCAGCTTTATAGCCCCAAAACACAAATACCTTTTCGCTCGAAAGAGGCGGGCGTGGAATTCTGGTTTGGATCTGATGACGTAGACGCCGCTATTGACCAGATTATTCAGTTTTATAATCAGGGACAGCTTCCTAATACACCATTGCTGCTCAACCCGATCGTTCACCATAAAAATACCGATGGGTCTTATCAACCAGTTGGTTCCGGTATTATCTGGTGCAGCGCCTTGTCGCTCGGGGTTGATGTGCTGAAAGATGAATCCGCCTCGCGCATCTGGCAACTTGGGCTCCTCGCCAGTACCTTCCATCGCGGCGATAACGAACGCGCCGGTTTAAAAATCATCGGTATTTGTGATGAAGCACAACCGGTCATTGATGGTGAAATCAGGGTGCGTGGCTGCCAGGAAGTATACGAACTGGCTCATATTAGCAGTGATCAGTATAAGTATAGCTACCTCTTATCTGGCATTTCTTACCTTACCAACAATGGGCTTTTCCAGCATCCAAGCTTTGAAAATCTTTTTTCAAACGAAGACAACCCATCCAACAATCCCAAGATTCTGGTCGAAAAAAAGGCCCTATCAGTACAAAAAATACTGGATGCCGCCTATTGCTGGAATGCTTATGAACGGCATCATTCGCTGTATGAAAAATTTGGTACGAATCCGGACAATGTTGCAGAAAATATGCGCTTCTTTGACATGGTGGCGCATGATGTTGAATTATTCGATGCCACCGGCCCGATGCGAAAAGATGCCGATGATATGTTTGAGTTCATCGTGCCGGGCCTTATTCCTCGCGGCAGTGTCACGCTGCTTGCTGGAACCGGCGGCAGCGGCAAAAGCAGCCTGGCCCATCTTCTATGTGTGCTTGCCGCAACGGATTACGAGCCAGGCCAGGAAGCGCCACGCTGGCTTGGACAAAGGCTTGCGATTGAGAAATGCCAGGGTATCTCGATTTATTTTGCTGGTGAAGATGGCCCACCAATTATCAATGCCCGCGCGTCGATTTTTGATCCTAAAGGTCGCGCACGTCGCCTGATGTTCCAGCGCACTGATTTCGGCGATGGCACAAACTTTTCTGGGCATCTGAAGCGGCTCTATAAAGTGCCCGACGTGCCGATCATGGTCATTGATCCGGCAAGAAAATATCTTACCGGTGAAGAAGATGATTCTCAGGCTGTCAGTGATTTCTTTGAGGCAGCAGAAGAATTTGCAATCAAGAAAAATTGCGCCGTGGTGGTGGTTCACCATCTGCAGAAGGCCGCGAAGCCTAACTCTGCCTCTGATGTGCTGGATATGATTCGTGGATCACAGGTATTTATTGATCGTTCGCGTGTGATCATCGGCATGTTCCGCGATGGGCCTTACACAATTGCGGGACTTGCGAAAAACAACATTCCACCCAATATGGGCATGGTAACGGAAGAACGTGTATTTGCTCGTGATCCAAAACGCTTGCAGCTCGTCTGGCTGCCAGGCCACGAGGGCGTTCGCAACGCTAACCTCACCACAGAAGAAATCGAAAAAATCTCTGAAGCAGCCCGCGAAGAAGGGCGTTAAGCACGATCCTGATTGACCGGACGGCGGTCACAAGGCCCATCTTCAGCACTCACGCAGGGGCTTTTCAAATCCTCAACTTTGTTGCTGCACGCAGGTGCGATCAAAACCAACGATAACAAAAGAAGCACTCTCATCTTCATTCTCCTAAATGCCACATGAATATATGTTAAAAGCACGCGTTATTCAACTATCGCCTTCCTGGACCACCACGGTTGGTTGGCATGTTTTGCATTGCCTCCTTCACCGTATCCATCATACCCTTCTTAGCAAGTTCATTTCTGGCCTTATCAAAACTGCCCGCTGAAGGGGCCCCGGTAGAACCGCCCGGGGTTGGCCTTGAACCAACACCACCCGCTGCTGCAGGACTACCGCTTCCACCACCGCCAGAGCCACCACTCATCCAGTCCGATAGCGGGCCTTGGAAGTCTGAGAGCTTGGTGCTGGCGCTCGCAATCTCGTTGGCAATCATCGTCACTACATTATTAAACCTGCCCGCGAGTTCAGCCAGAATAAGGAAAATAATAATCGACATGATATCAATCGGGAAGATAGGCGCGGTTGCATTACCCGGAATGCCTGTGAAGTCATAGTTTCCTGAATAAGGCTCCCAGTTTCCTGATGAGTTTCTAACCGCAAACCGCCAGTAATGGACTGCAAATGGCGTTCCGCGAACACTATCCATCCATTCGGTCCAGCAGACGGGCGTTTTGAGGATGTTGTTGATGGAGGCCTGAAGTAGCGCCACGAAAAATGCAAAGAATAAAAAGACAAAAATAGGTTGCAGACACGCATTCACCAGCTGGTTAAGCCAGCCATCAAAAAGATGGCGGGTGCGGTCGAAGAGCAGGAAGGCAATGAATAGTGGCGCGAGTGCAATCAGCAGCATCTTAAGCACCAGCCCCATCAGGTACACCCATATGGCACTAAATAATGCCTTCAGCATCGCCCCTAACGATAATAAGATAAGTATCCCAAACATTAAACCATAAGGGCCAGTAAAGAAGGTGGCGAGTATGGTGACCGCCATCTTTGCGGATATTGCCGTCGCGATCAACCCATCCAGCGCCTTAAAGGGTGCTGCCTGATCATAAGGCGCCGATACACCTCCCACCATGATCACGGTAGCCTGCGCTATAATGGCATCCGTGCCATCGACAAAAAACAATATAAGCGTGTCATAAACGCTAAGCCACCAGCTTGGATTGATGATAACAAAGCCGGCAACGACACCAAACTTAAGCATGCGCATGAAGAAATCATAGACCGTAACCTGCACCATGCCGAATGTGAATAACACACCGTAAACGGCAATATAGATCGTCATAGCAACACTTACCGCAGTAGAAAACGAGCTGCTCTCCAGCAGATTTCTATACATTGGGTAAACCGTTGCAGTTAGCACACTCCTGATATCCAGAACAATCCTTGAAATCATTCCGCTACCTGGCGTAATCACTGCATAAGGCACGTCGAATTGCGGGTCAAATGTACAGGTTCCGGGAGGACGGCTTGGCGGTGGTGGCGTGGCTGCCCAAACCTCTGCAGGCAGCGCCAAGGTAACCAATATCACCAAGGCTAATGCCACCAGAGAATACATGGCAATAAGTCGAGACTTTATGCTTCGTAGGCTCAATGAATGAGGCTGCGCTGCATTATACTTGTTTTTATTATTTGTTTTTTCTTGCATGTTTGCGCTCATCATGACGGTTTACCGAGGCTTGTAATAGCTTTTCTCATGCCACTTTCCAGCGTAGCAGCAGGAGCACCGATATTAATGCTTGCTTTCGCAATACCTTGTACCACACCCGGAATAAGGTTAAGCATGGATTTCAGCAGTGCCGAGAAAATCCAGAGTGAAACAAAACCAAGCACAAGCTGTTGCTCAACTTTTGTTCCTGAAGGCCCAAAGTTAACCCCGGGTGCCACAATAAAGCTCGTGGCATCCATCGCTCTTCGGGCATAAGGGTTAATGAATGTCTGCACCGATGGGCTGCCGACGATATCCGTTTTAGTAATATCTTCAAAATCCTGAGCCAGATTTGGATCAGAAGGCAGCAACCATGAAAACTTTGGCTCATTGATGCGCCAGTAAGCATCAAACTGCGGCTGGCCAGTCGGATCCAAACCACCCAAGATGATAAAGATGCGATCAATCAGCAGATCAAAAATGCCAATAAACATACCAACAAAGGCAAAAACCATCATCGGAAGCAACATGGCCACCATCACGATTCGAAGCCATGAAGTGAAATAATTTTCTCGCGTATAAAAAAGTGCCATGGGAATAATCAGTGGCGAGATAATGATCATAAACGCCAGCACGAGCACCGACGTTAGATACATAAACACCACGCGCAATATCACAAAGATGATATCGAGAAACGCCATAACACCGGCAAGGAAGATCAATATACCGATGGTTGAAGAGAATGTTGCAGCGGAGACAAGCCCCATCAGACCGCTGGCCAAAACAAGGTTTTCGCCAAAGCCCATAAGGCGACCAAGAAACCTATCAATAAACACCCAAGGATAACAGGTCTGAAAGACGCCGCCAGACATGTATTTTATTGTTCTATTAGCCTCAGGCCAGATTCCTTCCAGTTGCACTTGTTGTGAAATTACAGCAGGCGGCGCACTCCATGAGGGAATGGTTACAAGACATACTAATTCATCCATTACAGCGAACATCTTGAGTGCAAAACCGCCAAGGTTATAAGCGAAAAACCATACCAGCCCCAAGCGAATGAGAAAACCAATAGCTTTTGGCTTGAGATCAGGCTCGCCACCAAAAATGCGGATGCCAAAGACCATCACAGCAAACACAATCATCACCGCAACGAGTGGTGTCATGTATGTAGACATCGCGGGCAGGAAACCCTGTGTTGGGTTGTTTGGATTGACAACAGCGGTAACCACTGCACTTTTCAAACACGCCACAATTTTGGTGGTAAAATGCCATGGCTTGAATGTCACGGAAGGATTGACTTGGTTGTTACATTCATCAATCGTAAATTCTGGTGGATCAACAGGATCAACAGGCACTCCCCCTCCTGAGGAAAAACCACCACCTGGCGTAGCACCCGCAGAACTTGCCATTGAAGAGGAGGCAGGCCACATCAATACTAAAAACAAAAACAGAACCGCCAATATCTGCCAGCCTAAATTGTTCTGTGTTTTTTTTATGCGCAGCATCATCGGTTTCTTCCAAACACAGAATTTGCTAATTTATTCTGAAAACTTTCAAATGAATTGCTGCCAGGCATAGCAAGCTTATCAATGCCAAGCTTAGGAATCGAAAGCGTTTCACCCGATATGCCAATACCAATATAAGGTAACGACCTAAGCATCATCATGAAAATGAACATGGTGACGATGCCCATTACAAGCGATGTCGCTATGCCAATGATATAAGGCCAGAAATATTTCTCTTCATATTCAAGAGGGTCGGGATTAATTTTACAGTCGACACTTGTACCATTAACAGTACCAACGAATTTTTTATCTCTCCTGCAAAAATCGTAGGCCGTAAAGCTATCAATTAGATTATTCCATGTCCCAACTGGGGCATTTAGGTTGGAGCTAATCATTAGATAGTCCCAGTTGACGTTCATGACAGGAATGCCAGTCTTGAATATATTTTTTCTATTAAGGAGTGTGTAGAGATCCACCTGATAATCGGTTACTCGATCGCGCATCTCCTCGCCTATTGTACCCAATACACCAATGTCGCGCTTGTTGATCGTAGGCTCAACCTCGCATGCCGTCTCATCGCATTTATCGAGAACTGTATTATAATTCAGGTTAGCACCATACTCACTTTTCAGAGCAGGCTGATAGACGCCATATGAAGCTCGTCCAGCAACTGGAGGCGGACTAATCAGCCATTGGCCAATGGTTCTATATTCTGGTGTACCGTAACGGCTTGGTGAAACATGTGCGTTATAGGCAGAACCGGTAATAGAGCGGTAGAGTGACTTTGGCCCATCAAAAACCAATACATCAAACACGGCAAGCAGCATTGCCAAATACACGAACATGAAAATAGGCTGAAGAACCAGACCAAGCGTCACTTTCAGCCACTTGTCAAAATATGGTTTAGTGTAAGGAAAAAGAATGGTTGGAATCACCATGGGGGATATCAGCACCATCAAGGCGAACGCGATAAAGGCGCTTATAAAGATATAGACCGACCGCGCGATCGCAACCAAAACCATGGCAATCAGCATGAAGCCCATGATGCCGATAAAAAAACCAAATGCGCTTGAAATCAACGCGGCTATCAAGAAACCAACAATACCCGTTGTTAGGGTGATTGGCGAAAAAATACCACCAATCAACGTTTCAACCATGCAATCCAGCTTATCCCAAACCGTTAGGATATAAAGCGGTGAGTTTGGCGAAGGGGCATTTTGTGTGGCATAGCAGCTTAGCGAGAATGATGGAGAAACATCGGCATAACCAATGACGATGCCAATGAACTGCTCCATGGAATCAAGAAGCAAGCCAAATAATCCGCCATCATCGCCTTCAGGATCAAAGAAACTGGCGGCAAAATTTGAGGTGAACATGATCACCAGGCCAATTTTGATGGCTAGAACAAAAGCATCTCTTGTCGATACCATTCTTCGTCCCGCCATAGCCTGAAGCCCCCAAGCAACCACGGCTAGCGTACACATGATTGCAATCAGCCTTGCAAAAAAATTCGAAAACGGCGAAAGCACCTTATATGTTGCATATAAAACCGCTTCCTTCACACACAGCACGGTTCGCTTGATAATACCGAATTGCTTTCTGTTCTGATAAGTTGGCGCAACATCTTGAACTGCATTGTTGATTGCGCAGACACGAAAATTGGCATTGTTGAGAGTGTTGGCGGGGTTGGTAACATCATAGACCCCATAGCGATTTTCGAAATTATAAGCATGTGAGGTCACTGGTAACATGGCTATTATAAAAGCCACGATTCCAAAAATCATCATGTGTAAAACATGACTATTTTTTAGAGTCTTTACCAGAAAACTTCTCCTTTTCTATACGAACACGTTCCTGGAATGGCGCCATCCAGGCTTCCGGCGCATCGCCATATTGAGCACGCACATCATCCAGTAGCACGATGGTTTCAGCACGCGCTGACAGTACATTGATCACATCATCCATACCCGATAAATCAATACGCGCGACCACCACATCCTTGCCCTGCTTAACAAGGAAATAGCGGCTTGCCGGATCGGTGGTTTTGAGCAAATTAAACTCGCGGTCACTTACCATGAATGCTTTACGATACGCATCCGTTGCCTTGGGGTTTGGCAGGAATATTTGCGTCGCAGTTTGCTGAATCAGCGTCTCACTGATCGTGCTGTTGGTGGCGTCTTCAACGCTTTGCGTCGCGAAAACCACCATGCCGTTGAGCTTACGCAGCGTCTTCAGCCAATCACGAATGCGGCCCGAGAAAATCTTGTTGTCGATGAGTGCCCATGCCTCGTCGAGAATGATAATAGTCGGCGTGCCATCAAGCGACAAGCTGATGCGGTGAAAGAGATAGAGCAGTGTCGGCTCAAGGCTCACGCGCTCCTTAAGCACCTCGCCCATTTCAAAGCCAAAAGCATTACCTACACTGAAGTCAATGACATCCATCTCGTTATCAAACAACCCCGCATAAGGGCCCTCACCATGCCACATCTTCAAGCGGCCTGCGATCGTACCCGGCCCTTCGATACCAAGGAACGGCGCGATATTGCGCAGCATGCGATCTTTCTTTTCGAGTTTGTAATTACCGGCGATTGCTTCGCTGATACGATCCATATCATCGGCAGTAAACGGCTCATCATTGATGGTGACCAGCGTATGTAGCCACTCGGTAAGGAAGGTTCTGTTTTCAGGAGTGTCCGGCAGTTGCAGTGGATTGAAGCGACATTTCTTTCCGGGCTCAATCACGGTGAACTTACCACCAATTGCACGAATAAAAATTTCTGCGCCGCGATCTTTGTCAAAGAAGAAGGTTCGGCAATTATATTTCTGCGCCTGCGCGCAAAGGAAATTGAGTAGCACCGTTTTACCTGAACCGGTGGGCCCGATGATGGTGGTGTGCCCCACATCGCGGTTATGAAAATTGAAAAAGTATGGCGTGCCGGATGAGGTATCAAACACGGTTACCGCATCGCCCCAATGGTTACCGGACATTTTGCCGGTGGGATAGTTATGAAGGCTTGCAAAGCCGGAAAGATTAAGCGTGCTGATATCAGCGCCGCGCGCCACATATTCAAAATTCGCCGGAAGCTGCGCCCAGAACATCGGCTCAAGTACAAATTTTTCACGCGTGGGGTTTATACCGACATTCACCAGCTCCGCAATCGCCAGCGACAAGACGCGTTCCAGATCCTGCATGTTTTCTTCAAAGCACATCACCGTTAATTGATGCGGGCCAAAGGCAACGTGACCGCTCATCGCCATATCCAGCGCATCGCTGATCTCAGCAATTTGCGAGATCGCTGCATCTTCCGCTGCCATCATGCGGCGCTGACGAATCTGCATCCGGCCAATATTCACGCTACGGTTATGGAAAGTGAACGACTGGGAAATAATGAACTCGAATGGAAGTTGCAGGAATCCATCAAGCAGGCCTGCCGCCGTGGCCGGCGCATATTCCTTGATGCTCACCAAACCGGCAAAGCGCTTTTTAGGCGCCCCCACCACCTCAATTACACGGTCGCTGAAATATTTTCTGTAAATTGGCAGCGAATGAGAAATCTCCGATGCGCCGTAACGAACGGGATGGGAGAAACCACAATTAACAAGTTTGGATAAAAACTCGAGCGGCTCAGAAAATACGCCATGTTCGTTTTCATAGGTGGTGAGAAGTCGCGCACCATAATCGCGTAGCGTGGCCACCAGACGATTGACCGTTTCCGCGAGTTCTTTATGCGCCTCATGCATCGATTCGATCTGAGAGGTTTTATCCGCCATCTCGGAGGCTTTTTTGAAAATATGCTGCACCCTTGCCGCACCCTTGGTGTCAGCCTTGCGAACCACGGTGATATAAAGTTCATTGATGTAAGAATCTTTTGAATGATGTTTCTCGTGCCAGAGTTTATCGACATAAGCGGCAAAGCCTGGCGGCTGCTTACCACCAGGATAAGCGCTCTGACGGCGACGAACCGTATGAAACCATAACGCAAAAGTGCCATCCGCCATACTTTTGAGCAGCGAATTGCGAACCATTTTTTTCATGTCGACGTCTTCGTCGTCAGCCGTCTCAAACGAAAAACCCTCCAGCTTGATGATCTGGATGAATTCTTTTTTCTTCGTGACAATGGTTTCTTTATCCCAGTGATAACCGTAGGGAATAAAAATTGACTCAGAAACTTCCAGCTTCGCGTAGGGAGCTTTTTTGGTTCGACGGCGCTGAAAGTGATGGAGCATGGTCAATAAGGATCGTAAGAGTTGTTATTACGGTGGTAGCCGCGATTAATGCAGCGCAAGCCCTTACTGGCCTTTACGACCAATAACTCAATGGCGCGCGGTTCTTTGAGACAGATCAGATAGCCGATCATATGAACAATCGGCGCGACCATCAGCAGGATCATGAAATCCTGCAAATTGATGAACAAGATCAGGTTCACACCGGCGTTGATTACGAAATACATGTAGCTTACCCCCATGATCATGGTGGGACGCGTCAAACCTTGAAATAAGGGGTCGGATTGCAAGCGACCTGAACCAGACATACCCAAACTCCTTTTAGAAACTTTGTTTACAATAGGTTATTTAACAAAACATGAAGATAAATTGCTGGCTTCATGCCCCATAAAAAAGCTTAGCACAGAATTGTTGCAGTTTTGTGGCAATAGGCTTTTTTATCGGGCGCTAACGTCTCGTTAAGATTAGCCATTTATGCTGGTTTTGAAAAAAAATCGTAACCAACTATTAAATATGAATATTTTAGTATTGGGCGCCGGACTGCTTGGAGTAAGTACCGCCTATGAGCTAGGCAGGCGCGGTTTTAAGGTCACCGTGGTTGATCGGCAGTCGCAACCTGCCGCGGAGGGAAGCTTCTCCAATGGCGCGCAGCTTAGCTACAGCCATGCGGAACCCTGGGCAAGCCCACATGTTTTGCCCAAAATTCCCTTTTGGATTTTAAACCCTTCAGCGCCACTGGTTTATCGCCCTCGCGCGGATTTGGCGATGACCAAATGGGGCTTGCAGTTCCTCAGGAACTGCACCTCTGCTCGTGCAGCAGAGAACGCCATCAACATCCTGCGCCTTGGACTTTTCAGCCGCGAAAAACTTGCTGAAATACGCGCTGCAACCGGCATTGAATTTCATTTTTCAAATCGAGGTATTTTGCGCATTTATGGCAATAAAAGCGAATTTGATCATGCATGCAGGCACTCCGAGCTAGAGGCTAAATATGGCTGCAAGGAGCGCATCGTTTCGCGTGATGAGTGCCTTGCGATTGAGCCGGTACTCGCACACACTAACCGCACCATTTACGGCGGCATTCATGCCATACTCGATGAAGTCGGCGATGCTAAACTTTATTGTGACGCACTTGCTGATTATGCCAGTAAGCAGTTTGGTGTCGTCTTTCGTTATGGCGTTGATGTTCAGGCCATCCAGGCAGAGAATAAAACCATTCGCGCCATTAAAATCGCTGGCGGTGATATCTCGGCAGATGGATTTGTTATGGCGATGGGTGCGTATAGCGCGCCGCTACTTAAAACCATCGGCATCACCTTGCCTGTCTACCCGATGAAAGGCTACAGCCTAACTTTGAAAGCGAATGATTATTGCCCAATCTCCAGCATCACCGACGGCGAATATAAAATCGTCCATACGCGCATTGGCGACCAGCTGCGAATCGCAGGCACTGCAGAATTTACAGGCTATAACCACGACATCAGTGAACACCGCATCCAAGCCATTATCAAGGCCGGCAAAACACTGCTGCCCAAAGCCGCATGGGACAGTGAAATTTCGAGATGGGCGTGCCTCAGGCCATCCACGCCCGATGGCCCGCCTGTTCTAGGCAAAACACCTTACGCTAATTTATTCCTGAATACCGGCCATGGCACACTCGGCTGGACGCATGCAGCAGGAAGCGCTAGCATCGTCGCGGATTGTGTTGAAGGCAAACCTCCACCAATCAATATGCAAGGATACACGTTGCGATGACCGACACCGCCCCACAGCATACTCACACACTTGGCGACCGTGTCGATATGACACGTGAAGAATTGTTCCATGACTACCGCGATGTCGGCACGCTCAAGGACTGGTTCTATGATTGGCATGGTCTCAATGAGTGGCTGTTTATTCAGATCAACTCGATTCGAGAACCTTACTACGACCAGTTGATGCAGTTCATTAGCCTTATTGGCAATTACCGCCATTTTCTTTTCTGGCTGGCGGGTATATTAGTTTATTCTCTGGCATCACTTAGCTACCGAAAAATCCGTAAAAAAGGTGCTGTACGCGGGCAAGCCGTTATGTGGGTGGGTGTTTTTGTGGTGCTGCTTGTGGGTTTTGCTGCCAATGGCATCATGGTCAAAACCATGAAAGAATATTTTGAGTTTCCGCGTCCTTATGTCGCGCTTGCACAGGAGCAGGTAAATCTTCTGCAAACCAAAGATGCGGATGATGACATGAGGAGTTTCCCCAGCGGTCATATGGCTTTCATCACCTTTATCATTGCCAGCCTATGGCCAGCATTTCGAGATGATTGGAGAAAATGGGCGCTGCTTCCGATTGCTTTGGTTGGATGGTCACGCGTATCACTTGGTGTTCATTTTCCGGCGGATGTGATTTGGTCATGTTTACTAACCACCCTGTTGATTATTATCGTCCGAAAAATCTGCTACTTCTTGCTGCATAAGCTATTCAGGCTAACCTGCTGATGAACTTTGAATCAAGACTGATCGCTATTCCTGCATCGGAATTCGTTCCCGCGCACAGACTTCATACTCTTGTTTGGAATTCTGATGCGATTCAAACCGTGCTACTTATGCACGGCCTGACACGCAATGCCCGTGACTTTGATTTTCTGGCAGAAACGCTGTCAAAGGACTGCCGGGTGATTGCACTGGATATGCCTGGCCGCGGACTTAGTGACGGGCTTAACGAACCTGCCCACTATCATTACGGAACTTATGTAACGGATACGCTTAATGCACTTTTTCAGCTAGGTGTTTCGCGTACACATTGGATAGGAACCTCGATGGGTGGCATCATCGGTATGATGCTCGCCAATGCCGCACCACAAATAATCCAAACACTAACGCTCAACGACATAGGCTGTATGATTCCTGCCAATGGTTTATCTCGAATATTAAGCTATGCCGGAGTCAATACCTGCTTCGCCACCCGTATAGATGCCGAGGCGGCGATGCGGCAAAACTGTGCGCCGTTCGGCATTACTGACGAGCGCCACTGGCAGCATCTTTTTAAGCATGGTATTCGTGAGCATGTCGGTGGTTTTTCATTTACCTATGATCCGGCTATCACGGCTTCCTTCCCCAAAGACAAACCCATCCAGGATGTAAATCTATGGGCGCTATGGGAAAAGATTCAGCCGATTCCAACCTTGCTACTGCGAGGTGAAAGCTCAGATATTTTAACACGAGAGACCGCGCTTTCCATGAAAGAGCAACATCCTCAGCTTCAGTTCGAAGAAATTTCAGGTTGCGGCCACGCCCCCGCCTTAATGAATGACCAACAAAAAGCCCTGATCCAAAACTGGATCAGGGCCAGATCTTAACTCAAAGGATATTAATTAGATCGGGCAAGCTGCCATGTGATGAGCACCTTGCTGGGCAACAGACAAACCCATCAGCAGAAGAGCAAAGGCAAACGCCATCGTAATCTTAACGCGATCCGGATTGCCATACATAAAATCAACAAGTTTAAGAGCAGCATTCCGAGCAGAATCTAAAGCCGGAACTAGCGATGCATCACGAAGATCAATAATTGCTGTTTTAGACATACACACTCCTTGTTGTTTTATAATTTTTATTTCCCAAATCGTATCATAAATGCCACAGCGCGACAATAAAAAAACGCATGACGCCTAAGCATCATGCGTTCTCTAACGAAACAGAAGGACGGTTAGTCGTTCTTGTCGGCGTTCTTGCGAGCGAGTTTGCGAGCCCTTCTTTGAGCCTCAGCAGCCTGACGCACACGGGCTTCAGACGGCTTCTCATAGTGGCGGCGCATTTTCATTTCGCGGAACAGCCCTTCGCGTTGCATCTTCTTCTTGAGTGCACGCAAAGCCTGATCGACATTATTGTCGCGGACGATGACTTCTACCAAAAAAACATACCCCCTTCCGGGATTTACAGATTTAAAGACGGACTACCAGTCTAACAAAGTACGTGCAGCGTGTCAAAGCACTAAAAAACAATATAGTTCATAGCGATAACACAACATTCCTTGCCGGATAACATTGATGCAGATCACAAGGCTGGTAGCCAAGCATGAGCTTCATGGGTGGACGGACTGGTAAGTCTGGCGATAGGCTAAAGCGGATACGAATTTGCGCTTCACCCTCATAAATATCACTTTGTGCAGAGAATTTATTGGCCGCAGGATAATCAATGGACTCAATGATTACACCATCACCCTGCAGATCACATTGGGTAGGAATAAGATGCGGTTTGCTTACGCTAGAAGCATTGATATGATAGCCCCGTCTGATAATGAGCCGACAGGTGAGCTCGCCCTTCTCTCCCGGTAATATATCCTCAGGCACCAAGTCGCATTCAACCTTAACCGCTTCATCAGCGATCTGAGCTTTGTTTCCATCTTCAAACGGGGCAATGACAGGTCGCTCTTTCAAAGGCTCGAGTGAAGCAATCGCGGCTGCAATCATACTCGCTGACTCCGGCTGTATGCGTTCAATGCCGGAAAGAAAATACTCAATCATAGTTTCCGCACGCTTTTTATATGCAGCGCTGGCTGTCAACTCCGAGAGTGCTATCAAATTTTCAATCATGACAGCATTTGCGCACGGCAATGTAGAGTCATCATGGCTTTTAATGCGCAGCAGCATGAGATTATCTTCTGCTACCGTTGCAAAATAACCGGGATGGAGAGGATCCGAGAACAAATCTTCTACGCGGCCAGCAAGCATCACCGCGGCCTCCAAAAACTCTTTACTTTGGTTGGCGCGATGCAAACTGATTAGCCCCTTGATGAGGTATGCATAATCCTCCAGCGTACCATCAAATTGCGCTTTGCCACCTGCAATCACACGACATAGCGAGGATTCATTGCCAATCGCATACTCAAGCATAAAATTAGCGGCGCGCTCTGCAAGCTTGATATAGTGCGGATTAGCCAGCAACTTACCAGCATGAGAGTATGCATCGATCATCATGCCGTTCCAGCTTACAATAATTTTATCATCTACCGGCGGAGCTTTTCGCATATTGCGTTCAGCAAGCAGCTTGTTCATGACATGCGCGACCATCGCCGATAGTTCGTCATACGGCATGTTATTTTCGACCGCCGCCTGATCCATCGGCTTTCGCATAATAATCACCTGACCTTCGGGATGCTTATGGCCAGGAAATGATGGAATATCGGCAAGCGCAAAGAAATGAACAAAGAAATTTGCTTCTTCAGGTGTGAGAAGGGCTTCCAGTTGTTCAGGTGTCCACGCATAAAACGCACCCTCGACTTGATCCGTTTCAGCATCAATCGACGAAAAAAACGCGCCATTACCACTCGTGAGCGGCCCCGCAACAAAATCTAAAATACTTTGCGCAATATTGGCAAAGTAATGATTGCCGGTAAAATGAAACGCGTCAAGATAGCAACGCGCCAGCATGGCTTGGTTGTAGAGCATTTTTTCGAAATGCGGCACCATCCAGTCCTTATCCACCGCGTAACGATGAAAGCCACAGCCGACATGGTCATTGATGCCTCCGGCAGCCATCTTGCCAAGCGAATGAGCGGCGATGTTCAGTGCTTCGATATCGCCGCTATAGGCATGATAGTTTAGTAAAAACTGCAGGTAGCATTCATGCGGAAATTTAGGCGATTGATAAAAACCGCCGCTACGCTCATCATGATGTTTGCTGAAAAGCCGCCTAAGCTCGAGCGCCTGTTTGGTAATATCAATCTCGGTTGATTTGCTGGGTTTTTGATAAACCAGAAATGGTGTCATTGTCTTGGTAATTTCCAGAGCTTGCGCGCGAACCGTTTCCTCTTGCGTTGTCCACGAGTAATGAAGCCATTCCAGAAGGCGTGGAAAGGACGGTTTACCATATGATTCATGCGCACCATACGTACCGCCGGCATAAAATGGCTGAAGATCGGGCGTAAGAAATACGTTGTTTGGCCACCCCCCCTCATTCGTCATGAGCTGGCGCGCAACCATGTAGAGCTCATCAACAGCCGGATGCTCTTCGCGATCAACCTTGATGTTGATGAATAAACGGTTCATCAGCGACGCAATGGAGAGATTTTCAAACACCTCGCGTTCCATCACATGACACCAGTAACAGCTCGAGTAGCCGACCGAGAGTAAGATTGGCTTATTTTCTTTGCGCGCTCTATTAATCGCCTCTTCATCCCAGGGATACCAAAACACCGGATTGTGTGCATGCTGCCTGAGATAAACGCTGGTAGAATCAATCAGCTTATTGGCAAATGCCGGATTACGCTCAATCATCTCCATGGATTACTCCTTATAGAATAAGGAGAGTTTAGCATCGATATCACTTAGGATATAACGATGATCCTCTCTGCCAATTGCAGTAAATTCCGAGAGCTCAAACCATCTGCATTCAGCCGTTGTGGAGGCTATTTCATTTGCCGGGAGAAAATCCTTCTCATCCTTTATTTCGGCGGCATAGAGCCACATGGATTTACTCCGGCCAGTGGTCACCGATGCAAAACCATAACCGCCTAGCTCGATAATACGGATAACATTGGATAGCTTGAGGCCCATTTCCTCAATGCCTTCACGCAAAGCTGTTTGCAAAAGTGTTTCGACCTTTGGCAAGCGATCAGCTGGTTTTCGAATGTCATGCCAACCATGCTCCTTCGAAAAATGCATACGCGTACCCTTACATATTTGAAACGGAGCGTCGCCAAGACCGGCAATTTTAGAGGCTGGACGCATCATATAATGGCGCCGTGGCATACCACGCATAAAGGGAATCACGCCCGCTTTATTATGGTTTTCCATGCCGGTTCTGCCATCCTCCGCAACCATCGTGCTTTGGCTTATCTGTTGCAGAAACTGGGAAATCGAGGCATGAGTATCGTCCATATCATTATTGCTAACAAACTCGCCTAAGAAAGACAACCTGTGAGAGATGAAAACGAAAAAAGCTCCGACGTACTGAGCGATCTGCTAAGAGAACATTCAGGCGAGACCATCAGCATGCATGATATTACTGAAGGGCTTCGTGATCGAGGCTTTGCAGTATTATTACTACTCTTTGCCTTTCCGATGGCATTGCCATTGCCCTACCCGCCTGGCTTTAGCTCACTGGTAAGCCTGCCACTGCTTTTTTTATCGATGCAAATGACGTTTGGACGCCAAAGCCTGTACCTGCCAAAGTTTGTTGGCCGTAAAACCATGAGAACCGAATCATTGCGAGCGGTCATTGGCAAAGTGCTGCCTTATCTACAGAAGCTCGAGCTTTATTTTAAACCTAACCGCGAACATTTTTTCAGTAGCCGTATGGAGCAATTAATCGGCTTTTTTTCACTAATATTAGCATGCTGTATTCTGCTGCCGCTTTCGGTGCTTAGCAATACGATTCCCGCCGCCGGCATCAGCATTATGGCCCTTGGCATGTTAGAGCGTGACGGAAGAGCAGTTATCGCTGGTTTTGTGGTCGGGTTAATTGGATTTATCGTTACCATCCTGGCGGTCGCGGTGATTTTCTTTGGCGCCAAAGCGATTATCAGCGGCCTATGAACGATCAGAAGATCATAGCATTCATGCATAAACTAGCCGATGAGGCAGGCATCATCGCGCGTCGCTATTTCAGGTCTGGCATCACATCAACACTTAAAGCAGACCAAAGCCCGGTTACACTGGCTGATCAGGAGATCGAGCATAAGATCAGAGAACTCATCAGAGGCCATTTTCCTGATCACGGCATTCTTGGCGAAGAAGAAGAAGCGCATTTACCGGATGCACCTTATCAATGGGTGATCGACCCAATCGACGGCACACGCGCCTTCATGGCAGGTATTGCTACCTTCACCACACTGATTGCGCTCTGCGAAAATGGCGTGCCGATCACCGGTATCATTGACCAGCCGATCCTGAATGAGCGCTGGGTTGGAAAACCTAATAGTGTCATTCCGAGCGCAAGCGAGGAATCTTTGATAGATAAGATCCCTCGACTCCCCCCGCAGCAAGTGCGGGGTGCGCTCGGGATGACATCCCTTGCCACCACCTCAACCGCCTATTTCACGCCTACTGAAAGAACCGCTTTTGACCTGCTGCAAAAAAATGCGGCGAGCACGCTGCTCGGCGGCGATGCGTATCTTTATGCGATGCTGGCGAGCGGACATCTGGATGTGGTGGTAGATAGCGGCCTAAAACCTTATGATTTCGCTGCGCTGGTACCGGTTGTAACATCACATGGTTGTATGATCACCGATTGGCAGGGAAAGCCGCTGACGCTTGCCTCAAGCGGGCGAGTGCTCGCCGCTCGCACGGCGCAGTTGCATCATGAAGCGCTTGGTATCTTAAAAACAGCCCAGCCAGTATAGTTTCAAAAGAAGCAGCCAGCGTTTCGCAGCGCCGTGCTTTTTCCTGTGAGCGGCGATCAGCTCGCGGGCTTTGTTCCAGTTTGCTGCGGCGGCTTCGCAATGTGCAGCCACCCATGCGCCTGCTATATCGTTAAGCATCGTGGGTTCATCAGGTAAGCGCGGATAACTGATGCGGTAGTGATGAACAAGCGCAGCCAGCGGGTCATAAGAAAAAGTGCCGCGCTGAACCAGCTCCGCGAGCGACTGCACCACCGGATGAGCGCGAGGCGCGTCACCGGACTTTATTTGATCCAGACTTTCCTGCCACCACGCATAGCGAATATGCGCCGTTATCTCTTCTGAAACAGCCGCATGAACATGGCGAAGCTCGGCATCAAGCGCGTAAAGTACGAGTAAACCAGAGCGTTTATCTCTTGGGATAAATAGCGCAGCAAGATAGTTATCGGGCGCGAGCTGGCGCACTAAATCTTCACAATAAGACTCGGTAGTTGAATTTTGCATCAAAAGAGCATACATACACCATATGAAAACCACCAGACGCGAATTTTGCCAGTTTGCCGCTGGCGCACTGCTTACCACTTATTTTGGAGGAACCATGTCACCTGCTCTCGCCGTAGCCAACCAACAGCCGACCAACGCCGCTTTCATCCTGCCGCCGCTTCCCTATGCGCCAACCGCGCTGGAACCACATCTATCGGCAAAGACTTTTTCCTTCCATTATGAGAAGCACCATAATGCCTATGTCGTGAACCTCAATAACCTGATCAAGGATACGCCGCTCGCCAATGCCTCGCTGGAAGAGATCATCATGGCGTCAGCCAAGGATCCGTCCAAGGCCGGTATCTTCAACAATGCAGCGCAGGTCTGGAACCATACCTTTTACTGGCACTCCATGAAGCCGAATGGCGGCGGCGCGCCTTCGGGCAAGCTTGCCGATAAAATCAATGCTGATTTCGGTAGTTTTGATGCATTCAAGGACGCATTCAAACAAGCCGCCACGACTCAATTCGGCAGTGGCTGGGCATGGCTGGTGCTCGATGGCGACAAGCTGAAAGTTACCAAAACCGGCAATGCCGACCTGCCGATGGCGCATGGCCAGAAGGCACTACTCACCATCGATGTGTGGGAACATGCCTACTATATCGATTACCAGAACCGCCGCCCAGACTATGTCACGACCTTCCTCGACAAGCTGGTGAACTGGGAGTTTGTAGAGAAGAATCTAAACGCCTAATCCTTCGACACCGAATGCTTTCGTTATGGCCGATGTGATCTGTCGCAGTAGCAACTCGTTACTTTGTTTTTTGCCACTTGGATTGATCTCATTAATTTTTTCTAGTAATAGACTGCGAGCATCAAAGTGAGTTTCGCCAAACCCACTATCTCCAGGGTGGCGCCACATCTCTTTATCAGTAGTGACCAGATTTTTCAGGAGCAGCTGAAGAGCTGCCCTTTGCTCTTCGGTGACAGTAACTTTAAATTTTTCCAGCCCGGATTCAAAGATATTCTGCGCAGCTTTTAGCGCATTTTCTTCCTGATCTTTTGTAATAACCACCTTTACCTGACGATGATATGCGCCAGAAAATGATTGAGACGTGTTACCGGCAGCCATTTGTGGATTAAGCTTTTCGATAACGGCTTCATAGGCTTTGGTAATACGGTCTTTTGGCAGTGCTATTTCATCAAACTTTTTCTTTAATGATTCACTGTTGCGCAAGTCAATCCGAGGATTGCGCTCAACTAATATATTAGCATAACGTACGGCTCTTTCAAATTTCTCTCTGATATCCTGTAATTCAGAATCGCTTAGATTAAGACCATTAATCATCTCGTTATAAACAATCTCAAATTTCTCGAATGATAAAGGCGTATCAATGCTATTCACGCCATTATCGTTGCCAACTTTTTTACGCAGCAACGCATCTAGAGCTTTTTTGGTGATGCTATCGTTCCAACCCAACCAATCTTTAGCCATAATAAACCTCCAGCGGCTGCTTATTATCCGTTATCTTCGCTAAATGTTGTGTGAAGATTGTGTGAATTTATTAATTATTATATATCAGCCGGTTATATAGAAATAACCAGCGCCGCCGCTCTTCTTTCCTCACCAAGCAGCACATTATAGGTGCGGCAGGCGGCGCCAGTATCCATCACATCACAGGCAATGGATTTGGCTTTCAGCGCGCCACGTATAACAGGTTCGATGGGGCGAATCTGCTTGCCGGTTCCGATAATCAGCAGCTCAACGTCGCTGCGCGCCAGAACAGGCTGAATGTGACTAAGATCAATGATGCCGTCTTTGATATCGACAGGCATGACGCAATCCGCAAAAACCAGCATAGAGCCAAGAATGAACTCGCCATTAATCTTAAATCCGCCAGCGCCATAGCCAGTGATGAGTTGCCTGGATTCCTTGATAACCGGCGTAATATCCATGTCTAGAGCGGCAGCGCTTTCGGCTTTGTACGGCGCAGCCAGGTGACAACCATCAGGCGCGTTACCAGCACGGCGGTAAAGAGCGAGCAGGTCACGCCGATGCCGAGCGTCACCGCAAAGCCTTTCACTGCACCAGAGCCAAACTGGAAAAGAATCAGCGCAGCGAGCAAAGTGGTTACGTGGCTATCAAAAATGGTGCCGAAAGCAATCCGGAAACCATCTTCCACCGCTGCGTAGGGCGATTTGCCATTTCTTATTTCTTCGCGCATACGCTCATAAATCAGCACGTTCGCATCCACCGCCATACCCACCGTGAGCACGATGCCAGCAATGCCAGGCAGCGTTAGCGTAGCCTGAAACATGGCGAGCAGCGCAATGGTCATGAAGGCGTTCACGATCATCGCGATATTGGCGAATAAACCAAACAGGCCGTAAAAAAGTATCATGAAGAAAACAACAAGGCTGATGCCGATGATGGAAGCTTTAGTACCTGCCTCAATCGAATCCGCACCCAGACTTGGACCAACCGAGCGCTCTTCAATGATTTTAAGTGGCGCAGGTAATGCACCCGCACGAAGTAACAATGCCAAATCATTTGCAGATTCTGTGGTGAAACTACCGCTGATAATACCGCTTCCCCCTAAAATCGGGGTACGAATGACGGGCGCGGTGATGATTTTATTGTCGAGTACAATGGCAAAAAGTTTACCGGTATTTTCTGTGGTAATTTCAGCAAATTTGCGCGCGCCTGCATTATTGAAGCGGAAAGCAACTACTGGCTCACCGGTTTGTTGATCGTAGCTGGCGTGAGCTTCAACAAGCAAATCACCCGATAGCATCACACGGCTTTGAATCGCATATTTATTAGGGCGGCCACTACTATTTTCTTTAAGATCGGAAGATAAAATGCGTGTTCCAGGTGGCACAAGCCCCGCTTCGACATCAGACTGGCTTATGGACTCATCCACCATGTGAAAGGTCATTTTTGCGGTACGCCCAAGCAGACGTTTAAGTTGCTCCGGATCAGCAAGACCAGGCACCTGCAATAAAATACGCTCCATACCCTGACGCTGGATAATGGGTTCCTTAGTACCGGTTTCATCGATACGGCGGCTTACTATCTGGAGGGATTGCTCGATCACCTGCTGCTTGCTGCGCTCTATCCAGCGATCATTGAAATGTACGCTATATTCCAGGTCATTTTGAGAAATTTCTAAGTCCGACTCGATCTTGTTTAATATGGCTGTGATGTCCTGCTCGGCAGTCGGCGCATCGCGCAAACTAAATACCACTTTACCGCCCGTTTGACTGAGGCCACGATAACCAATACGTGCTTCACGGAAACTGGCGCGTATCTCATCCGCTAGATTGTTCATCTGCTCGCGAAGAAACGCATCATAATCCACCTCAAGCAACAGATGCGAACCGCCTTGTAGATCAAGACCAAGATTCACCGCCCGCTTGGGAAAAAAATCCGGCAGCGCCTCACGCGTTTTCTCGGGAATAAAGGTAGGAATCGCCATCACGACAAACATCAGGCATATGGCCGTGATCGTAATAATCTTCCAGCGCGGGAAATGAAGCATTAAATAAACCTATTCAGTCAACCAGATGCCCGCTTGCGCAGGAATTGAAGCCGTCAATTATCGTTAGCACTCGCACCAGAAGTCGCATCGTTCACCACATCGGTGATCGCGGAGCGAGCAATGCGCAGCTTAACACCTTGCGCGACCTCAAGATGGACAATGTCATCACCTTCAAATTTATTGATGACACCAATTACACCACCTGCGGTAAGCACTTTGTTGCCCTTTGCCAGCTCTTTGAGCATTTTTTGATGCGTTTTCAGCTTACGCTGCTGAGGACGGATCAGGATAAAATAAAAGATAAAAAACAACATGCCAAGGATGAGGAGGTTATCCATCATCATCTTCTCAGCTGATAGCTCGTAAGGCGTGGTAACCGCTGGCTGGGTTGTGCCAGCAGTCGTTGTTGCAGGCGCGGGCTGCGTGTTGTCAGCGGCCATAGCTATTTAATTTTTCCTTCGTTAAACACCACGTGTTTACGAACAACCGGATCATACTTCTTAAGTTTAAGCTTCTCGGTTTTGGTTTTTGGATTTTTCTTGGTCACGTAATAAAAACCGGTATCAGCGGAGCTAACCAGCTTAACCAGCAGAATGTTCTTTTTTGCCATATGCCTATTCCTGAATAAATGAGGCGCAGAGCATAGTCAGGGACATGCTACTGTCAAGTGCTAGTTGCGACATTTATCCACGGTTTGGCAGTGAGGTGCCAGATGGCTAAGCTATTGACTTTTTCATGATTTGGCTTTTGATTCACGCCTTATGGCGCAAAAAATCAGAAAAGTGGTCTTTCCAGTTGGTGGCCTTGGCACAAGGTTCCTGCCTGCAACTAAATCCATGCCTAAAGAAATGCTGCCGGTTGTCAGCAAACCCCTCATTCACTATGCCTTTGAGGAAGCTAAAGCTGCGGGAATTGAGCAGTTTATTTTTGTCACTGGCCGTAACAAGGGTGCGATTGCTGATCATTTTGACCATGTCTATGAATTACAAAACGTCTTAAGCGCCAAAGATAAAAAATTTGAACTCGAGCAAACCAGCAGCTGGCTTCCGGAAGCAGGCAATATCCTGTTTACGCGCCAGCAGGAACCGCTGGGGCTTGGTCATGCCGTTTGGTGCGCGCGCCATTTGGTGGGTAACGAACCCTTCGCCGTGATACTGGCTGACGATCTGGTTCAATCCAATGTGCCCTGCCTTAAACAAATGGTGGATGCGCACGAAAGCGTTGGCGGCAATATGCTTGGGGTGATGGATGTGCCCCGTGAGCAAACAAAAAGTTATGGTATCCTTGATATTGATAGTTCATCGAAGCCTGAAGATAGGCTGGTGAAAGCAAAAGCACTGGTTGAAAAGCCTGCACCAGAGGTTGCACCTTCGACACTATCCATTATCGGTCGCTATATTCTACAACCTCAGATTTTTGATGTACTTGGGCATCAGAAGGCTGGTGCTGGCGGCGAAATCCAGCTTACCGATGCTATTAATAGCACGGCAGGGGTGATTCCGACGCATGGTTTCCGCTTCGAGGGCACGCGATATGACTGCGGATCGGTGCCAGGCTATGTTGCAGCAAATGTGGCTTTTGCATTGCAGGATGATTCGCTGCGAGCGCCACTAACCACCCAGATTCAGCAGCTCCTGAAAGGTTTAGCATGAAAATCGCAGTCATTGGCACCGGTTATGTTGGGCTGGTATCGGGCGTTTGCCTGTCAGAGTTTGGTCAGCATGTGACTTGTGTCGATAAGCACAGTCAGAAGATCGCCCTGCTCCAGCAGCATGTAATGCCAATTTATGAGCCCGGGCTTGAGCAGATGGTGGAAAGCAACCGTAAGGCTGGACGGCTTTCTTTTTCAACCGATTTGAAGCAGGCTGTTGCCAATGCCGATCTGGTGATGATTGCAGTGGGCACGCCGCCGGATGAAAACGATGGTATGCCCGATATGCGCGCATTTGATGCGGCTGCTGAGGAAGTCGCTAAGGCACTTTCCAACTACACCGTGGTGGTGACCAAATCAACCGTGCCAATCGGAACCAATCGTTCCTTGGCCAAACGCATTTCATCACTGAATCCAAATGCTGATTTCGATGTAGTTTCTAACCCTGAATTTTTGCGTGAGGGATCGGCGATTAAGGATTTTATGTCGCCGGATCGTATCGTAGCAGGTGTGGATTCAAAACGCTCCCGCGATGTTATCGCTAAACTTTATGAACCGATTTGCTTAAACGGCGCGCAGCTTTTCTTTACCACCTTTGAAAGTTCTGAACTGGTAAAATACGCTTCCAACTGCATGCTAGCCGCACGCGTCGCATTTATTAACGAGATGGCCGATATTTGCGAAAAAACTGGCGCCAATATCCGTGATGTGGCGCGTGGCATTGGAATGGACAGTCGCATTGGCGATCAATTCCTTCGTCCTGGCCCTGGCTTTGGTGGCTCATGCTTTCCAAAAGATGCACTTGCTCTACAGCAAATGGCAAAGCGCGCAGGGTGCCACAGCCTGATGATCGATGCGATGATTGATGGCAATGAAGAACGCAAAAAGCGTATGGCTGACAAAATAAGTATGGCTTGTGGTGGCAACATAAAAGACCAAACTATTGCTATTCTTGGTCTTACGTTTAAGCCAGGCACTGATGATATGCGCGAAAGCCCAAGCCTGGTGATTCTGCCTTCATTACTGGAAAAGGGCGCAAAGCTGAAAGCCTACGATCCTGAAGGTATGAAAGAGGCAGCCAAGAATCTGCCTGCCGGCATAACGTTTGCTAACTCAGCCTATGATGCGATGAAAGATGCTGATGCGCTCGTCATCCTCACCGAATGGAATGAATTCCGCAGCCTGGATATGAAACAGGTGAAATCGCTGCTTAAGAAACCGCTCGTCATTGATTTACGCAATATCTACAAGCGACAGGATATGCAAAAATATGGGTTTCATTATGTCTCTATCGGAAGACAGGATGTCGTGCCAGGCCAGCCATGGATAGCAGATCTAAATATTGACGACGAGAAGGCAGCCTAGCCGCGGCCGCGATAAGCCGGCACATCCTGCGCTGGAATCCATACGCCTTTTGGTGCATCACCACTCTGATAAAATATATCGATCGGGATACCCCCCCTTGGGTACCAATACCCACCCATACGCAGCCATTTTGGCTTAGCCTCTTTAATCAGGCGCTTCGCAATCGCAACGGTGCAATCTTCATGAAATGCGCCGTGATTCCTGAACGACCCAAGAAAAAGCTTCAGCGCTTTACTTTCTATCAAATTATCTTTGGGTATGTAATCAATCACCAGATGAGCAAAATCTGGCTGGCCGGTAATCGGGCAGATGGAAGTAAATTCGGGGCACACAAAGCGCACAACATAATCTGTGCCCTTATGCGGGTTAGCCACAATTTCTAAAAGCGCTTCTTCAGGCGATGCAGGCAGCGCCGATTGTTTGCCAAGTTGTTTAAGTTTCTTCATGCAGAGCTTGTAGCAGCGCAGGGGCTAGGCTGCAAGGCCTTCGGATTGAAGTTTATCAATCTCATTAATACGAAGCCGGTGATAATTGCGGCCAGCAAACTGCTTCAGACGTTTTTTCATATCACTTTTAAGCATAGCATATTGAGGCAAATGGTGCAGTTCCAGCCTCAAATACTCAACTTTTTCATCGAGCAATTCGCTATTTAACAAAGCATCCCACTCTCCACCCTCGCAATCCAATTTCAAACATTTTACCTGCTCATGCTGCGTAAGGATTTCATCCAGCTTAAGTGTTCTAACTTTCTCTAAATCTGAAATAGCCAGCTTCATTGGGTAGTGTGATGACGAGCAAAAATCCTTATCACACCGATATTGCAGCCATTCATGTTCACCGCTTCCAACTGCGAGGCGATAAGCCGTAATGTTAGAAAATGGCGCAATATTCTCAGTCAGGTAAGAATAGGTTTTAGCTGCTGGCTCATAGGCATAAATCTGAACGTCCGGATGATGCGCGGCAACGTAGCAACTAAACAGTCCGATATGCGCACCGATATCAAGCACAACATCGCCTGCATTAAAATCGATAGCGGCCATGTCATAGCAATCATTTTGTATTTCACCCAGTACCTGAGCGAAATTATCACCGGCTATCTTGATATCGTGTTTTCCCAGACGATACTTCATTCGGCCGCCTCGATGATACTACCGGCGTCTACCAGATTATTTTGCTGAAGATATTCATAAAGCGATTGCATCAGGTTTCGGTGTGCAACTTTTTGCGCCTGGGTTACTTCATCAATTTGCAAGCGCACAAATGATGAGCCAAGCGGAACCTGCTTGCCTTGCTCATTAAATGTCTTGATTTCAGTGCCATTATGCTCACATGCCGCAACATACATACTAAGATGCGGCTCAAAAATGGCGTTCTCGCGATTGGTCTCCATATCAATACGAAAGATGTTTAAGTGTTGATAGCTAATGCCGCTTTGGCTAAGCGGCGTACTGAGTTGGTAGATGATGCTCGGCATGAATTCTCCTGTAAAATGCTAGGTAATCGTTGGCTGCGCGCGCCCAATTATAATATTGAGCGGTTGCATATGCGTTTTTAATTTTTTGTTCACTACGTTGATGCTTAACAATAGCCTCCACCAAGCTCTCAGCGGTAGGTTGGCAAAGATCGCTATTGCCTGCATGGCAATAATCCGAAAGCCCACAAATACCTGTCGTTATCAGTGGCACCTTGGCCGCCATAGCTTCAAGTGCGGTAATTTCAAATGGTGCAAAATTAATACTTGGCACCAGTGCTAGGGTTGATGATTTCAGGTATCCAAACTGCTTACACATGGGAAAATCATTAAACCATGTGATGTTATCAAGCACATATTGCGCTGATTTCATCTCGCGTGATAGCGGTGTGTAGTCCTTGTGATCATTGCTGATTGTTGAAAAAATCAAAAAATGATAGTTCGGTAACCTACGAGCAGCCTCAAGTATTAACTTAAGACCTTTGCTTTCAACCAAGCGACCACAAAAATAAACCGGCTTTCTGCCAGAAACCAGACCTGATAGGTCAACAGCAGGCTGCTCACCAATAGCTTGCACATCGACACCATTGGCGATGATTGCGCAAGGTCTATGCGGCATAAGTGAATCCAGCGAAAAGAGTTTGTTTATGCGCTGTGCATAGGCATGCGAGACAAATGTCTGATAACATTCCCTGATGACAGCAGCCTCTAGCATTGCTTCCTGAGAACTAACGCGGTTCCAGCCCTGCCAGCCAATATTTTCAGATAGAAATGATAGATGGTGTGTGTAAACAATGGGGCAATTAAACATTGCTCTTGCCTGCTCCGCAACGGGCCAAAGCCATGAATCATGCAGATGAATGATATCAAATTTCTCACTGCGCAGATGCTTGCAAAGCTCCAGAGACATCGCCTGCCAAATTGTTTTTTGGTAGGCCATATCGACGCCTTTGAAGTTAGAATCCGTTATTTTAGCGCAAATGATATTTCTTCCATCATCAAACCTGCCCCCATCTTCATTGGATTCATCAAAACAAAGAATATGAATACGAACTTCTTTCGCCTGAAAGGCTGTAATATGGTGAAGCGCCACACCAAGTCCGCCAGTTGGCGCATTTGGATTGTTAATCGCAATATGCAGAATATTCATGCGTTGACCTGATCACCGCGCCATAAAAACCAACGCATACGGGTATTAATCGTACGGCTTAGCGATGTAAAATTACGCCAGACAATCTCAATTGCACTGCCATTGATTCGCACAGAGTTAATGCGGATTTCATAGGTATTGGTGCTGCCAGCAAAAATGTTGTCAGTGAGATGGCCATCGAATATCGAAAGCCTAACCCTTGCACCTGCTATCCATGCGCCAGCCGCCGTGTAAAATGGATTACCACCAAGCCCTGCGGCTTTATTAGTTTCCGTTGAGAAAATAATCAGCGCACCACAATTTAAACCAGGGTTGTTATCACGCACCATCAGGATGCCATGAGTCCAGCTGGCGCTGTTAAGCGGGATGGACTGAAGAAATGTAGAAGATGCCGAGATTGTCTGGTTAATTGACGTTTCTCCTGCAGTACTGAGACCATGCTGAAACCCAATCATATCTCGTATCTGGGGTGTGGTTAGCGCCTCGATATCACCGATCCCCGCGCCCTGCCTGCCAAGGATTGTCTGGCTTGCAATATCAGCAATATTAGCAAATGGCAGATTGCCTGCTACTTGTGTTGCTAAATCGACCTCCCCCCAAACCGTATCAAAATCTGTTTTTGAATTTTTTGATAATAGCTGGCCTGCTGTCCCACCTGCTGGAACTCCCTGCCCTGCTGGCCCCTGCAGGCCCTCGCTAACCAAGGATATGTGATCTTCAACCGCCACAGCTATCGATGGTTGATTAACCAATATCGTCTGAGTATTTGAAACTGCTGTAACAATTGTTTCGCTCATCTTGTGACCTCAGGGCTCACCACGATATTACCCTGTAGTAAGCGAGTCACTTTAGCCGCGCCATCGACCAGCTCTAAATCATAAACTCCATTGATGGGGCTGAGTAGAGCCGTCTGCGAGTCGCTCATGTTAAGCGTAATGGTACCTGCCGCGCCACCAAGCGTGATGCCACCATTCGTATTGGTTAAGTTGATAAAAGGCGAAGATGCATCAATACTGCTTCTTGCCATCATACGCGCGCTATAACCCGTCAAATTGATTGGGTTGTTAGCCTGGTCTTTCCAGGTGAATTGCTGATTATAGGTCGCACCTTGGTAGATAGTAATATCATACTGGCCTGGTGAAATGGTCATGGTTCCTCCGCTGGTTGACCTAACGGTATGAAGGAGCGCCTTGCTCAGGAAGGGGGAAAAATATAATTGGCTATTGAAATTGACGTATCGCGCGTAAAACTATAGGTTTCGCGCCTTCTAAAGGCTAAGGACAGTGCCGCATGCTTTTTATTCAAGATTTAACGTACCGCATCGCCGGCAGAGTGTTACTCGATAAAGCATCGGTCTCTATTCCTGCTGGCTACCGCGTGGGTCTGGTAGGACCCAACGGTACTGGCAAGTCCACCCTATTTAAACTCATCTCTGGTGAGTTGAGCGCTGATGGCGGCGAGATTACACTACTCAAAGGCGCACAGATGGGGATGGTTCGTCAGGATCTACCCGATGATGATACCACCCTGATTGATATTGTACTGGCTGCTGATCTTGAACGTGCGGACCTCCTTAAAGAAGCAGAAACGACCGAAGACGCAGAACGCATCGGTTACATTTACACTAGGCTGGAAGAAATCCGCGCTTATGACGCCCCTGCCCGCGCCGCAACCATTCTTGCAGGCCTTGGTTTTAACGAACAGGCGCAGAATAGCCCGATTTCGTCTTTCTCCGGCGGTTGGCGAGCACGGGTGGCATTGGCGGCAGCGCTGTTTCGTGAGCCGAATTTACTGCTGCTTGATGAGCCCACCAACCATCTCGATTTTGAGGCAATGGTCTGGCTTGAAAACTTCCTGATTCGCTATCCACATACGCTGGTGATTATCAGTCATGACCGCGATATCCTGAACAAAACCACCAATCATATCGTGCATTTAGAGAACCAGAAACTGACGCTTTATACCGGTAATTATGATTATTTTGAGCGTAAGCGCGCAGAGCAGCGGCTCGGCCAGCAGGCGCTACGCGAAAAACAACTGGCGCAAAAAGCGCATATGATGAAATTCGTTGAACGCTTCAAGGCCAAGGCCAGCAAAGCGCGGCAAGCGCAAAGCCGCCTTAAGATGATCGAGAAGATGGATATTGTCGATGCGGTTATGGCTGAGCGCGTAACAGCTTTTACCTTCCCGCAGCCTGACGAAGAAAAATCACCGATGATTGTGCTGGAACGCGTAGATACTGGGTATAGCGCCGAAAAGCCGGTCTTAAAAAACCTTGAGCTTCGTATCGATGCCGATGATCGTATTGCGCTGCTCGGCGCCAACGGTAACGGTAAATCGACCCTCATGAAGCTAATTTCCGGCAGGCTTGATCCGCTTAAAGGACAGATCCATAAATCTGGGCGACTACGTGTAGGATATTTCGCACAGTTTCAAACCGATGAGTTAGACACCGATCAAACGCCTTTTGAAATCATGCGTCGCGCCATGAAAGGTTCGCCGGAAGCCAAAGTGCGCGCTGCGATTAGCAAGTTTGGTTTCGATAAATTCAAGGCTGATACTAAAATTGGCGAACTCTCAGGAGGCGAGAAAGCGCGCCTGCTCTTTTGCCTGATGAGCTTTGATGCGCCGCATATCATGCTTCTTGATGAACCAACCAACCATCTTGATATCGATGCGCGCGAGGCGCTGATGCAGGCACTTAACAACTATGAAGGCGCGGTAATTTTGGTGAGCCATGACCCGCATCTGGTAGAGTGTGTAGCCGATCGGCTGTGGCTGGTGGCCGATGGCACCTGCAAACCCTATGATGATGATCTGGATGCTTACCGCGAGCTGGTCATCCAGCAGCGAAGGCGTGAAAAAGAAGCAGGAAAACAGGAAGCCAAAAGTAGAAAATCTTCCAGCGAGAAAAATATGTCGCCTGCTGATCTGGAAAAAGAAGCAGCAAGGCTAGAGGTTCTTATCAAAGGTCTTAACCGTGAAAAAGAGCAGCTCGAAAGCGAGATGGCGGATTGCCATGCTTCTGGTGACTCCAAGAACATTAAAAATCTGAATATCAAAATCAGCAAAACAGAGAAGAAGCTATTGGCAGCCGAAAGTGAGCTAACAGCCATCATTTCGAGACTGTAAAAAGAAATGGGGCGAATGAGGGGACTTGAACCCCCGACATCCAGAATCACAATCTGGCGCTCTAACCAACTGAGCTACATCCGCCATAACTTTATCCCCGCGTACGCGGGGATCCTGACCTATAAACATGTATTGTCAGGGGGCTTATGCATAAGTTCAAGAATCTTAAAGGTCAAGTCCGATAAGCAAAATATCCCTGCCTTCGCAGGGATTTATCAATGAACCTGTGAAAAATGAGCTTTTAAATGCTTGGCAACATTAGGGGAAACAAAACTCGAAATATCCCCGCCCAGCCTAGCGATTTGCTTTACAAAGCGCGAAGAAATGAAATGTGTATCCTCGGATGCAGTCAGAAATACAGTCTCAATATCGGGCTTAAGGTGGCTATTCATGCAGGCCATTTGAAATTCATACTCAAAATCAGACACAGCGCGCAGGCCGCGAATAAGAAGGCTAGCCTGGTTCTCTTGAGCAAAATTAACAAGCAAGCCAGAAAATGTTTTAACCTGAATACGATTTGCATCCTGGCCAAACGCCCGAACATCTTCTTCTACCAGCTGTGCCCTGAATGACATATCAAATACCGGCGCTTTACCGGTATCTAGCGCCACAGCGATAACCAGCTTATCGACGACATTCATCGCACGCTTGATGATATCTAGGTGCCCTTTAGTGATAGGATCAAATGTTCCTGGATAAACACCGATTCTCATGCACCCTCTACATCTTCAGCGAAAGTATGCTCACCAGACTCTTCAATTGTTTCGCCCTCGGGTACGGTAACCACCGAGACGACCTTTTCATTCGAGTCGGTTTTAAGAATGGTTACACCTTGGGTGTTACGACCGGCGATGCGAATGCCGTCCAGCGGGCAGCGAATCACAGTAGCTCGGTCGGTCATCAGCATAATCTCGCCAGTTTTTGCGACCGGCTGGCTGGCTACAACCTTGCCGTTGCGCTCGCTGGTGACAATACCAACAATACCCGAACCACCACGTCCTGTGGTGCGGTATTCATAAGCAGAGGAGCGCTTGCCATAGCCATTTTCCGTCACATTCAGAATAAACTGTTCTGCTGCTTCCAGCTCATTGAAACGCTCCGGAGAAAGTGCCACTTCCTGAATATTTTCCTCGTCTGAAGCGGTGACTTCTTCGGCTTCTCCGCCGGCAGCCCTTCTTTTTGCCGCCGCCATCTTCAGGAAGCTGTAACGCTCTTCAGCAGTGGTTTCGATACCGGATAGAATGCTCATCGAGACCACCTCATCGCCATCGGCAAGCCTCATACCGCGTACGCCATCCGATGTACGGCTTTTAAACACGCGCACATCATTCACCGGAAAGCGGATACATTTGCCACCTTTCGCTGATAGCAGAACATGATCGTTTTCGCCGCAAACCTTAACGCCAATCAGCTTGTCGCCTTCATCAAGACGGATAGCGATCTTGCCGTTAGCACGGATATCATGGAAATCGGAAAGGTCGTTGCGGCGCACATTACCCTTGGCGGTAGCGAAGAAAATATGCATCGCATCCCATTTAGATTCATCTTCGGGTAGAGGCATGAAGGTCGTAATCGTCTCGCCCTCTGAGAGTGGGAAGATATTGATGAGAGCCTTGCCACGCGTATTGGCTGCACCAAGCGGCAGGCGATACACTTTGAGTTTATAAACCTGCCCCTTGTTTGAGAAGAACAGTACGGGCGTATGGGTATTCACCACGAGCAACTCGCTGGTGATATCTTCGTCGCGCACATCCATGCCCGCCCTGCCCTTGCCGCCGCGCTTCTGCGCCCTGTAAGTGGAAAGTGCGGTACGTTTGATATAACCGTTTGCGGTAACGGTGAGCACCATATCTTCCTTCTGAATAAGGTCTTCGATATCGGCTTCGAATTCTGACAATTCGATGGTGGTACGGCGAGGTACGGCGAACTGTTCTTTAACAGCGAGCAGTTCGCTACGTAAAATGCCATAGAGTTTTTCGCGGCTACCGAGAACAGAGAGATACTCTGCAATTTCCGCCGCCAGCTCTTTCATTTCTTCGTCGATTTTTTCGCGCTCAAGACCGGTTAAGCGTTGCAGGCGAAGCTCAAGAATAGCGCGGGCCTGCGCTTCCGTGAATTTGATTTTACCACCCTCAACACGGTTGCCGGAATCATCAACCAGCTGAAGTAGTGGCAGAACATCCCCCGCATCCCAACTACGCTTCATAAGTTCTTCTCGCGCGACATTTGCGTCTGGCGAGGCTTTAATAAGAGCAATAACCTCATCGATATTGGCCACCGCAATCGCAAGCCCGACCAGCACGTGCGCGCGGTCTCGGGCTTTGCCTAGCAGGAAGTTCGTGCGACGAGTGATGACTTCTTCGCGGAAGGCGATAAATGAAGTTAGCACGTGCTTCAGGTTCATGAGTTCCGGACGGCCATTATCGAGCGCGAGCATATTCACGCCAAAGCTGGTTTGCAGCGGGGTGAGCGCATAAAGCTGGTTGAGAACGATATCGGCCTGTGCATCCTTTTTCACCTCGATCACCACACGCACGCCCTGCTTGTCGGACTCATCGCGAAGATCTGAAATGCCTTCGATTTTTTTCTCGCGCACCAGCTCAGCCATGCGCTCGATCATCTTCGCTTTATTCACCTGATAAGGGATTTCATTCACGATAATTGCCCAGCGGCCAGGACGAATTTCTTCAATCTCGCATTTACCGCGCATCACTACTGAGCCACGGCCGGTATGCATCGCCGAACGGCAGCCGCTGCGCCCCAGGATAATACCGCCCGTTGGGAAATCAGGCCCCGGGCAAACCTCAAGCAGTTCATCAATCGTCACCTCGGGGTTATCGAGTACCATCGAGCAGGCATCGATCACTTCGCCAAGATTATGTGGTGGGATATTAGTCGCCATACCCACCGCAATACCGCCGCCACCATTCACCAGAATATTTGGGAATGCAGCAGGTAGAACGGTTGGTTCTCTTTCGGAGCCATCATAGTTGTCCTGCCAATCGACAGTCGCCTTATCAATGTCTTCAAGTAGCGCATGAGCCGCTTTAGACAGGCGCGATTCAGTATAACGCATCGCGGCGGGGTTATCGCCATCCATCGAACCGAAATTGCCCTGACCATCAACAAGCATCAGGCTCATCGAAAACGGCTGAGCCATACGCACCAATGCATCATAAATAGCCGAGTCGCCATGTGGGTGGAATTTACCCATCACGTCACCGACGATACGTGCTGATTTCTTATAGGGCTTATTAAACTCGCAGCCCAGTTCGAGCATTCCGTAAAGAATGCGGCGGTGCACCGGCTTGAGGCCGTCGCGCACATCAGGAATCGCGCGCGACACGATCACGCTCATCGCGTAATCAAGGTAGGATTTTTTCATTTCTGCTTCGATGGAAACAGGAACCAGATCGCCGGTTTTCAGAGTGTTTGAATCGCTCACTTAAGGAACCCCTTCAGCTAATAGTAAACTACAGGCTAAAGTTCTAGCAGATGGGGGCCCGGAATCAACAGATTATAAGGCTCAGATAGCTTATTCCAACTCATCAATCATGCCGCTAATGACATTAAGTCCCTGCTGCCAGAAATCGGGCTTGCTGGCGTCTAAACCGAAGGGTTTTAGAAGCTCTTTGTGGCGGTGGATGCCGCCTGCTTCGAGCATGGCGAGGTATTTTTTCTCAAAATCCTTTAGCCTACCCTGCTGGTAAACACCGTAAAGCGAATTAACCAGACAGTCGCCGAACGCATAGGCATACACATAAAACGGCGAGTGGATGAAATGCGGAATGTAAGTCCAGAAATAGCGATAATCACCGTGTAAATGAATGGCTGGACCTAAGCTTTCGCTCTGTACATCCATCCATATATCGCAGATGCGATCAGCGGTGAGCTCGCCTTGCCTGCGTTCGCCATGCACTCGTTTTTCAAACTCGCAAAAAGCAATCTGGCGCACCACGGTATTCAGCATGTCCTCAACTTTGGAGGCGATGAGGCGCTTCCTGCGCTCACTATTCTTTTCGCGCGCCACCATTTCACGGAAAGTAAGCTGCTCGCCGAATACGGAGGCTGTTTCAGCAAGCGTCAGCGGTGTATCACACATTAGCGTCCCTTGCTTAGCAGCGAGCACTTGATGCACACCATGCCCCAGCTCATGCGCCAGCGTCATCACATCACGCGATCTCCCCATGAAATTAACCAGCAAATAAGGATGCACCGAAGGCACCGTTGGGTGCGCAAAAGCACCGGGCGACTTGCCGCTGGTGACTGCGGCGTCAATCCATGGTTTATCAAAGAAAGTCTCGCCACATTTGGCAAGCGTGGGAGAAAATTCGCGGTAGGATGAAAGCACCAGCTCCTTGGCTTCGCTCCAGCTGTATTTGCGATCATCATCACCAGGCAGCGGCGCATTGCGATCCCAATAATCGAGCTGTTTTTTACCAAACCACTTTGCTTTGAGTTTGTAATAGCGGTGCGATAGGTCGGGATAGTTCTTTTTGACTGTTCCAATCAATGCATCGACGACATTATCTTCAATATAGTTGCTCACATTGCGAGAAGAGATAGGCTGCTTGAAACCGCGCCACTGGTCTTCGATCTCTTTGTCTTTCGCCAACGTGTTGGTAATCAGTGCAAAGAGCGGTGCTTTTTCTTTGAACACCTCACCGATTGAAAGGGCCGCTTTCTTGCGCACAAGCGCATCAGTGGAGGACATTTTCTCAAAAATCTGCGGCTCAGCTAGCATTTCCTTGCCGAACGGAAACCGAAGTCCGGCAATGGTTTCATCAAACAGCCGGTTCCACGCAGCGCGGCCAGAAACATATTTTTCATGCAGAAGTTTTTCGAGTTCATCCGATAGCTGGTACGGTTTGAAGCTGCGAAGATCGCGAAGCCAAGGCTGGTAGTAAGCAAGTTTTTTTGATTTTAACTTCGCACCGATCTCCTTGTCAGAAATTTTATTGATGGCGAGCGTGAAAAATAAAATTTGTGATGAAAGGCTCGTAAGTTTTTCCTGAGTGTTTTGATAAAACTGCGCGCGCGACGGCTCGGTCATGTTTTTAGCAAAAAGCAGTGATGCATAGGAACCAAGCTTACCGAGTAATTCCTGGATAATTTCATACTCTTTAATGGCCACTGCCAACTGGTCGCCACTTAGTTTGGCGACTTTGCCCTCATAGTTTTTCTTAAATGCACCGCAACGCTTTTCGGCGCTTGCGATATCTTTCACCACCGCGTTTGATTGCGGCGAATCATAAAAATCAGACAAATCCCATTCAGGAAGTGTAGGTATCGTTTGTTTTTTCATATTGATTGGCTCTTAGCTTTTTTCATGGTTCTAACAGGTTAATAATAGCGTCCAGCGGATGATCCGTCATAACTTTTTTTGAAGGCAATATTTTGAGCCTGCTTCCGATCAATCCATCTTTATTAAGTTCGATACTGCCAGTCAGGGTTGCGTCATGCCCATCCTGTTTAGCATAGAGTTTCTGTATCGATAAATTGACATGCGAATAAAGCCTATCGGCTTTATATTCAGCCGTGCCTTCCACCTCTTTAACCGTCTCTGGCCCTGCTGTTTTAAGTCTGGCGGATAAAGTAACATGGCCGAGTCTTGAATGATCAGATGCCGTATTTTCTAACAGATTAAGCTGCCATGATTCTATTGCAAGATTAGGTTCTGGTTTTGTGCCATGAAAAACCTCTACCGCAGCGGCCCTTATCGATAAAGTCGATTTGCCGATATTAGGCATTAAATCAAGCTTAAGGAAGCTCCCGCCAGACACGTGCTTTATGATTAAATCTGAATGATTGGCATCAAAGAAATCAACGATCATTTCTTTAGGTGTTATGAACTGCTGATGGATCGAATGCAGGTTTTCTTTTCCTGTATCATTGTAGATATAAATGAAATTATCCGTACTTGTGATCTTGGCAAAGTCATGACCATTTTTTATAACCCGCAGCGGCCCTGCAATCATCAGTGTGAAACGCTTTGGGTTAATTTTGTCGAGTTTTAATCGTGCATGTTCTGCTTTTACTGTCCAATCAGTCTGGCTGAAATGCCATGTAAGTTTTGGCTGGCTAATTTCAGCCTGACGATCATACCCCCATCCGGTTATTTGTATATCATCATAGCCAATGTTCGGACGAAAGCCACTTAGCTCTTCGCGCAAAACCAGCGCATGATTCCATTGCTTGAGGCGTTCATGGGCAGATTGCTGGTTGATAGCGGGATGACCGCCAAACAGAATATACGCACTAACCAAAACCAGCAATACCGAACCTATCCATCCAGCGATACGATGGCGGTATGGCTGCTTTAGCGAGTTCATCACGTTATTTCTTATCCACCATCATATTACGGGTGGCTGCAGGTAGCGATACTTTGATTCCGTCAAGCGCATCACTCATCATAATCTGGCAGCCAAGGCGCGAGGTGTGGGTCAGGCCAAAGGCGAGATCGAGCATATCTTCCTCATCTTCGCTGGCTTCCTTTAACTTATCAAACCATGCCGGATCCACAATCACGTGGCAGGTGGAGCAAGCGAGCGAACCCTCGCAGGCACCTTCCAGCGCGATATGGTTGCGGTGCGCTACTTCAAGCACCGAAATACCATTCGGCGCATCAAAGGTTTGTTCTTTTCCTTCGGAAGTTACAAACGTGATTTTAGGCATGTTTATTCTCCAATGCATTCTCAATATGTGTTCCTTTTAATGCACCTGCAATCGCCTTGTCCATTCTTCTTTGGGCAAAATTCGCGGTCACACGTGCCAGCTCCTGCACCTCGACATCCATATAGTCGCGGTCGTTGCCGCTAATGGCATTCTTCAAAACCTGAATCTGGCGCTCGATCTGCTTTTTCTCTGGCTCAGAAAGCAAGTCGCCGTCCGCCTTCATTGCCGAAACCACCTCAACAATCTGGCGCTCAGCCTCAACCCTTGCCTCAATCAGCAAGCGCTCGAGAATATCTTTCTGTGCGTTCTTCATGCTTTCCAGAAGCATCGCCTCGATCTGCCCTTCAGCAAGGCCATATGAGGGTTTGACCTGCACCGACTGCATGATACCCGTGGTCTTTTCTTCAGCGGAAACGGTGAGGAGCCCATCCGCATCGACCGCAAAGCGTACCTTCACTCGCGCAATGCCAGCCGGCAGCGGCGGAATACCGGAAAGCTCGAAGCGTGCCAGCGAGCGGTTTTGAGAAACCAGCTCACGTTCGCCCTGCACCACATGCACCTGCATGCCGGTCTGGCCATCCTGATAGGTGGTAAATTCCTGCTCGGCGGTCACGGGAATGGGCGTGTTGCGCTCAATGATTTTCTCCGTCAAACCGCCCATCGTCTCCAGCCCCAGCGAGAGCGGCACCACATCTAAAAGCAGGTTGTTTGATCCTTGTGTCAGACCATGCGCCTGAATGGCCGCGCCGATCGCCACCACCTCATCAGGGTTTACATTGGTAAGCGGCTCACGGCCAAACCACTCGGCGACCATATGGCGCACCAGCGGCATGCGCGTGGAACCACCAACCAGCACAATGCCTTTCACGTCATCCTTGCTTAGTTTGGCATCATCAAACGCGCGCGCGCAAATCGTGAGCGTGCGCTCAATCAGCGGGCGGGCAAGAGTTTCGAGCTGGGCGCGGGTCACGCCCGCATATTCCTGAACTTCAGAGAGCTTCTCTTTGATTACACGTGACAGGATCCCTGCTTTCGCAGGGATTAAATTATCAATATCATCGCCGCCCAATTGCGTATCGCCGCCGGTCGCGAGCACCTGAAACACCCCCTGCTCTAATTTAAGAAGCGAAATATCAAACGTGCCGCCGCCAAGGTCATACACCGCATAAATACCTTGCGCACCCGTATCAAGCCCATAAGCAAGCGCAGCGGCGGTAGGTTCATTAATCAGGCGCAGCACTTCAAGCCCGGCGAGCTTGGCCGCATCCTTAGTTGCTTGTCTTGCGCTATCGTCAAAATAGGCCGGCACGGTGATCACCGCTTTGGTCACATCCTTACCAAGCGCGCGCTCGGCATTGCGCTTAAGCTCTTTGAGTATCTCAGAAGAAACTTCAACCGGCGTCACCTGCCGGTGCAGCAGCTGAACCGGCACCGCGCTTTCATGCATCCGCCGCTTGATTGATGCAATCGTACCCGCCTCACCACTATCGGCGCGTTTCTTGGCCGGATAACCCACCTCAACGCTCCCATCCCGCGCATAAAACACCACCGATGGCACCAGCGCGTGGCCGTGGATATTATGCAGCACCTCGGTATTATCACCGCTAGAGACGGCCACCACCGAATGGGTCGTGCCGAGATCAATCCCTACCGCCAGCGTATCTTCATGCGGAAGCGGCGTCTGGCCGGGTTCATGGATTTGCAGTAGTTGCATGATGCGCCTTCATTAAGTAGCCTAGCCGCAGCGTTTCCTGCGCCATACCTATCCAGTCAGCCGCTTCGAAACACTTCGCAATGCGAGTGATACTCGCCTCACGCAGCTTATCAAGTATTTTAGCATCCGGCGGGCTTTCGCGAAGCTCCATGACCTCCATCAGCAGCGCCTGCGATGGCTTCACGCTATCATGATCCGTCCCAACGACAACGCCTTGCAGCGCCAGTAGATGCTG
>JAJTHB010000003.1 GCA_021299465.1 Rickettsiales bacterium
CCGACCAGAGCCTCTATCCGGCGGATTCGGTTCCGGCGGTGGTGAAGAAAATCAATAACTGCCTGATGCGCGCTGACCAGCTGCACCACGCCGAAGGCAAAGACGATATTGATTGGCTGATGCCGATTGTGGCCGATGCTGAGGCAGGCTTTGGTGGCTCGCTTAATGCTTTTGAGCTGATGAAAGGTATGATCGAAGCAGGCGCAGCCGGCGTTCATTTTGAAGACCAGCTCGCTTCGGCTAAGAAATGCGGCCATATGGGCGGCAAGGTGCTCGTTCCGGTTTCGGAACAAAACCAGAAGCTGATTGCGGCGCGCTTAGCTGCGGATATCATGGATGTGCCCACCGCGATTGTCGCGCGCACAGATGCCAACGGTGCCTATCTCATCACCAGCGATATCGACCCGCTTGATGCTCCTTTTATCGAGAAAGAACGCACCTCGGAAGGCTTCTATAAATATAAAGGCGGCCTTGATGCAGCGATCATGCGCGGCATTGCCTACGCCCCCTACTCCGACCTCGTCTGGTGTGAAACCAGCAAGCCGGATATCGCCGAAGCACGCCGCTTTGCCGAGGCGCTGCATAAGGCGCATCCGGGCAAGCTGCTCGCTTATAACTGCTCGCCGTCGTTTAACTGGAAGAAAAATCTGGACGACGCGACGATTGCCAAATTCCAGACCGAGCTTGGCGCGATGGGCTACAAGTTCCAGTTTATCACGCTCGCAGGTTTCCACTCGCTGAACCACGGCATGTTCAGCCTCGCGAAAAGCTACAAAGAGCGCGGCATGAGCGGCTATGTTGAATTGCAGCAGAAAGAATTCGCTGATGAGGCGCACGGCTTCACCGCGGTGAAACACCAGCGCGAAGTCGGTACCGGCTATTTCGATGAGGTGGCGAAAGTTATCGCGGGCGGCCAGTCTTCCACCACGGCGCTTACCGGCTCCACCGAGGCAGAACAATTTCACTGAGCATAACTTGCTTTGCTCAGGAAGCGGGAATTTGCTGTGAATATCCGGCGGCTATGCTAGAAAATGTTTCACGTGAAACATTTTTTTGCTACCCATGACAAGCACTGAACTGATCTATGATTGTTGGTATGTCGCCGCACCAGCGGGAACGCTTGCACGCGGCAAGACCATCAAAGCTCAGATGCTTGGCGTCAAATTGCTGCTGGTACGCGGTGATGATGGAAGGGTCTCAGCGCTTCGGGATTTTTGCCCGCATCGTGGCATTCCGCTTTCTTACGGAACGTTCGACGGCAAGGAAATCGAATGCTGCTACCATGGCTGGCGGTTTGATTGCAGCGGTCAGTGCACCGCCATTCCCTCGCTTTCCGAAAGCGAAACCGTCGATATCTCGCGCATCCGCGCGCAATCCTTTCCCTGCCGCGAGCAAAACGGCCTGATCTGGGTCTATATCCCCGCACCCAAAACCCGAGCGCCGGAGCAGCTGCCACCGCTACCCGTTCTTCCCGGGCCTGAGAATTTGAGCTTCGATGTGGTGGATAGTGTTCACCTGCCGTGCAACATCGACCATGCGGTAATTGGCCTGATGGACCCTTCGCACGGGCCGTTTGTGCATGCCTCGTGGTGGTGGCGCAGCACCCGTTCGATGCATGAAAAGCAAAAACATTTCGCACCGACTGAGCGTGGCTTTAAGATGGTAGCACACAAGCCCTCTTCCAACTCGCGCGCTTATAAAATTCTCGGCGGCGAGCGCACCACCGAGATTGCTTTCGAGCTGCCCGGGCTTCGCAGCGAACATATCACCGTTGGCGATCGCCATATTGTGCTACTCACCGCACTCACTCCAATTGACGAGCAGAACACGGTGCTGCACCAGTTTGTGTTCACGACGATCAGCGCACTGAAGTTTCTGATGCCGCTACTAAAACCTTTTGGCAAAAAATTTATCCAGCAGGATGTGAGGGTGGTGAAGATGCAGCAGGAGGGGCTGACCGAAGGCCACCCATCACTGATGCTGCTCGGTGATGCCGACCAGCAGGCGCTATGGTATTTTAAGATCAAACGCGAGTTCTTAGCTGCGCAGCAAGCACGCGAACCGTTCGCCAATCCGATCAAGGAAAAAGTGCTGCGGTGGAAGAGTTAGGCCACAATCACCGTTTTGATATTCACAAACTCATGAAGGCCGAACGGCCCAAGCTCTCGGCCATAGCCGCTTTCCTTAACACCGCCGAATGGTAGGCGCGGATCGCTGCGAACCATCATATTCACAAAACAAAGGCCGGAATCCACACGCTCACGCGCGATTTTTTCGGCGCGTGCCAGATCGGTTGAAAACACCGCGCCGCCAAGGCCAAACGGCGTGTCGTTGGCGATTGCGATAGCCTCTTCTTCGTCTTTCGCTGGAATGATGATGGCGACCGGCCCGAAGAACTCTTCTTCGTAAGCTGCCATGCCTTTTTTCACATCCGAGAGAATGGTGGCCGGATAAAAAGCGGACTTGCCGCCGGGATTTTTGCCGCCGAGAACGAGGCGAGCGCCAGCGCTGACGCTGCGCATCACCTGCTCATGCAACTCATCGCGAAGATCGGCGCGCGACATCGGCCCAATCGTCGCCGCTGCAAACAGCTCTTTGATTCCGGATTCAAAACGATCTTTATGCTTTTCAATCACAATCATCCTCTTGGCCGACACGCAGGACTGGCCGCAGTTATTTAAGCGACTAGCCGCGCAGGTTTTGATGGCGTGCTCTAAATCAGCATCTTCCAAAATGAGATAAGGATCGCTGCCCCCCAGCTCCAGCACTGTTTTTTTGAGATACTTGCCTGCCGCCGCAGCCACCGCCTTTCCCGCTGGCGTGCTGCCGGTCAGCGTGACGGCGCGAATACGCGGATCGGCAATCACTCGCTCGACACGGCTGCCGGGGATCAGAAGGCTGCGAAAGAGATGATCAGGTAGGCCTGCTTCCTTGAATATCGATTCAATGGCAAGCGCACAGCCGGGCGTGTTCGAGGCATGTTTAAGGAGCGCGCCATTACCCGCAACCAACGTTGGGAATGCGTAGCGCAGCACCTGCCAGAACGGGAAATTCCACGGCATGACACCCAGCACAATGCCGATCGGCTGATAAGTGACATAGCTCTTCCGGTATTCGGTGGGAACGATTTTATCCTGCAAAAATTCGGTGCCATGCTCAGCGTAATAACGCGCGGCAGAGGCGCATTTTTCAACCTCGGCGATGGATTCCTTGAAAGGCTTTCCCATTTCTTCGGTGATGATCGTGGCATAGCGATCTTTATTCTTCAGGATCACGTCGGACACACGCAATAGCGCTGCCGCCCGCTCAGCAACAGGCACCCGTCGCCATGCAAGAAACGCCTGATGCGTAGACGCAACGATGGCATCGACCTCTTCGTCATTATGAATAGCATAGCGGGCGATTTCTTCGCCGATTGCTGGATTGATAGCGATCTGATGGGTCATGGGATTCCTCAAACGAAAAAACCATCATGCCGTATAAACGGTAAACAGCGTGTTAAAAACCGCTGCCCATGCCGATGCTTTCAAATGTGGAAGGAGTTTTAGAGGAAGCAAGCGAGAAGCGGCAGTAAGAAAAGCCCTCGTTCCAGCCTTGTTTATACTGGTCATTCGCGGCCAGCTCCGGACGCTTTTTGAAGCCGTACATGACCTTGTAGTACCACGATCCTTCGGCCGAAATACCAGAATCGCAGCCATCTTCCCAACCCAGTGAATATTCGGGTGTACCCGCTGGATCGACCGTCAGCAGCCATGCCGGTCTGCACCCGCTGATGGCAAGCAACACGGCAACAAGAAGAAGGTTACGTTTTGACATTTTTACCCCGAACTAACATGGCAGAATTATAAACTATTTTGGCCGGCTACACAAAAAACTAATTTGATAATACTCATTAAGGTAAGGGTGGGTTATTGCCGGATCTTCCCCCTGGACCTGCGTTACGAATTGTTTCGATTGGCGGTGCCGCGCCAGCGCGTTCAAGAAGTCTCTTTACCCCTGTTGGCAATATGACAATCTCTGGCGGCTCTTTTGCTTCGGCCTGCGTTGATGTGGTTTTATGTTTATCCAGCGCCTTTACAATCCATTCCTGAATCACCTTCAAACTATCAGCAGGATCCTGACCATGCACGGCGTTGATAATAAATGGATGACTTGCTAAATGAATGATTCTGTGGCCTTGCAGGCTTGGCAACCGTACCGCGCGATCTGCAAACTCTGCCTCCATGTCGAAATGACGACTCTCGACCGTATGATCAATACCAAATTTCTTATCCTCGCCTTTTTTGGGATCTAATAGCGTGATTTCTGGCAATGATCTGTTCTTAAGTTCACCGTTGACGTCTTTGAGCACAGCATTGATGGTCGCGATCTGCCGACGAAGCTCTGCAACATCATGCGATAAAAACTCAGAGGAAATTCTGAAGTAACGAGACTTATTTTCATCGCGCTTATCGTCACCATAACTCTTAATGCGCCAAACCTGTTCGTTTGGCTCAAGTGCATTAGTATTAAACATGTAGTCATGGCTTTTTTCAATTGGATCAGGCTCGGCATTTGGCAGCCCATCCTTTACATCGCGCATTTGCTGCTTGGTCATTACATTAAGAAAATAGTCCTGCGAGATAGGATGCTCAGGATCCGGGCTGGAGACAATGAATTGTCCATCATCATGAACCAAGCTGAATAAATCTGTATAAAAATCCTGAGCTTGTTTGAGGCCCGAACTTTTACTGTAATAGTCTGTGCTCAAGTATGGATCCATGAAATCCATCATCGATGAAATATACATGGCCCCAACACGAAGCTTTCTTTCGTCAAGCCAGCCCCTCAATTGATTCACGCGATCCCTATCACGAAGGTCAAAATTGAATAGCTGTATTTTGCCTGCTTTTGCTAACTCGCGAATCGCCGTGTAATTTTTCTTAGATAACCAACTCAGCTCACCCGCATTACCTGGCGTTTTTTCCAAATAGGTTTCCAATTCAACTTTCGTCTGAGGCTGATATTTCTTTTTATTCGCGCCGAATACGTTGAAATATTCCTTATATTCATCGCTCGTTTTACTTATGCCTAATTTTTTCTCTGGGCGTTCCTGATACCTCATGTAAAGGGGTACAAATCGTTCTTTGAATAACTCTGGCGTTGGGCAGCCTTTGATCAAGTTGATAACTTCTTGCATCGCTGAGATCTGCCCCTGGTTCACATCATAGAGAATGATTTGCTGAAAAGAGTGGCCTTTACCAAGGCCCGCTATCGAAACGATATCAAGACTTTTGAGGCCCGCTACACCCAGATAAACTTCATCATCTGCAATTCGTCGCGACCTGAGTTTGTTTTCAACATCCGATAGTTTCGATTTATCGAGCTCATTTTCTTTTCTGCTTTTGACGGACTCATTAATCAGAAAAGGTTTTCGAAATACGAAGAAAGGATTGCCGGCAATGTAATGGCTTCCCAGCTCACCAGAGATCCTGTTGGTAGAATGCGGATTCCTAGAACTCATGCCCTGCCATGAAATTAATTTTGATTAATTTATAGCACAATATGGTAAAGTTAAGGTTTATAGTTCCGTGACAATTGAAGTGCTTAATGTTTATTAATTTATATTAAGATGACATTTTTATGACAGCCGCAATCACATGAATCATCGTTTTAATTATTTTAAACAATGGATTAGCCGATTTATGGCCAGAATCCCAAATATAGGCAATCATATACCAATCGAGCGGATATAACACAGACTCAAAAAATTTGTCACATGAGATCGAAACAGCAACGGTTAGTGGCAGGGGTGGGATTCGCTTGCTAGACATGATGCAGATGCGGTACCGCCCCATCAAAAGCGATGATTTTGAGCAAAACACTTTTCATTGATTCTTGATCGGCCAGTTCACAAAGCGTTTAATTTCTTACGAACGTCTTGCCTCACGGCTGCGACGAGTGAATCGCCGGAGGTAACATCCATATAATTATTACGAACCCGTAGTCCCAAATGGATTGCAAAGACAGGTTTGAAATCTCAACCCTGCATAACGTGATGTTCAATCCAGCTAAGCTTAGCGGCACTGCCGTGACTATTCTGATAGTGTCGTGACGTTATCATCCTTAACGCCTTGTCGTTTACATGCAATACTCTACAATGAACGTTCGGTAGGGGTACACATTAGAAAAACGTGGGGCCATTTGGCATGGTTGCATCTGAAAATAAATATGCGGAAATCAGCGCTTTGATGCTTGCCGGTCTTGACGGAGATCAGGCAGCGTATGGTAAGTTCCTAAGCACGATCGCACCGATGCTTCGCCGGATGGTAAGCAGGAAACTTTCGCAGCCCGATGTTGAAGACGTAGTGCAAGAGATATTGATTTCAATCCATAAAGCCCGTCATACCTATGATGGCAAGCGCCCGATCATGCCTTGGCTGTATTCTATCGCGACTTTCCGCATCACCGACCATTTACGCAAGCATTATTCGCAAATGCGTCACCAGAGCGTTGATATCGCCGATTTTGAAAATATTTTATCGGATGTAACCGAAGAAGCATCGAACCACGAATCCATAGAAGAACTACTAGAAAACGTTCCTGAAAAGCATAAACGAATTCTGACTCTGATGCATGTGGAAGGTTATACGGCCAAAGAAGTGGGTAAGAAAATGGGGATGAATGAATCTGCCGTGAAAGTGGCAGCGCATCGAGCGATCAAAAAAATTAGAGGAAAATTTGGAACATGAGTAATACTGCTGATTTAATTGCGAGTTTGAGTGCTGAAGCAAAATCAACCAGCAAAGTCAGAGCACCCTCTTATTGGTCTATCCGTTTGCTGGCTGTCCTTACAATATACGCCATCGGTTGCCAGTTGTTTCTTGGACTGAGAGCCGATTTGCCCTTACAGCTTGTGCGCCCGTTATTTGCGCTGGAAACATTATTGCTGACCTTGTTATTACTCACCAGTGCCATTGCCGCCACGCTGGCGATGTATCCCGATGTCTACCAAAGACCAGGATTTCTGAAGCTGCCCTATATCGTTTTTGCGTTACTGGCGATGCTGATGTGCTTTCAGTTATGGATGCCTATCGATAGTCGCATGGTCATACCTGATGGCCCTGACGTGCATACCATTGAATGTGCCCTTTGTATTGCATCAGCCGCACTCATCCCTTCGGCGCTTATGTTTGTTTTACTGCGCAAAGGCGCAAGCATACGGCAACTTCAAGCAGGATCATTCGCCGTGCTAACGGCAACGGCTATCGGCTGTTTGACGCTTAGATTGTCTGAAGAAAATGATTCCATCATGCATTTGCTGCAATGGCATTATCTACCAACCCTGCTCTTCGCCGCGCTGGGCGCATTGGCGGGTAAATGGCTGTTAAAGTGGTAGTTTAAATCACCAAATAAAAAGCACCATAACTGTACAACCAAACGCTGCCAGATAATCGTATGAGTATTAATAAGCTGTCAAAGCTACCGTAATTATCCACCTACTTATCGCCACGACTTACCTGCTATGCGCAGCAATTATCAGCTCTGCTGTTTTCTTGCCTTGTTTGGCCGCATCTTTTAATCCACCAACAAACCATGTGGTGTATGCACCGGCGATACATCCGGCTATTTGTTCTGCAACGGCACGCGGCTTGACCAGATTTGCATCACGGGCGAATTGCTCCAAATGATCTGTTAAGAAGTTATAATGATTTTCACACACCCGCCGAACAGGGCTATCACGATCCGTATATTCACTGGCGGCGTTAATGAATGGACAGCCATAGCAATCCGGCTCTTTAAAAAAAAGATGCATTTCATCGAAAAGGATCGTTAATCGGTCTGTCGGCGATAATCCCTTCCTGTTCCATGCCTTGGTATAATTGCTGCGATGAAGCTCGCTTAAATATTGCAGTGTTTCTTCGATCAGCTCATCTTTGTTTTGGAAATGGTGGTAAAGCGTGGCCTTAGTTATATCCACTGCTTTTGAAATAGCCTCGACACCTGTGGCTTTGTAGCCATGCTTGTAGAAAACCTTTGCGGCTGTGTCGAGTATTCGGTTTTTTGTATTCTTTGACTTGGGCATAGCTCGTTTATTTTTAGCTTCTAACATTTATTTTCCAATGCCTGTAACTATACCCGTTAATTCAGCGAATCACGTTCATGTAATCGCGATGTAAATTTACAAACATTTCACTTGAATGAGTAAAACATCAAAATTATAAAACTGTCAACCGAATGGTCGGTATAATTATTCGGTTACAGGAACTAAATATAAACCAATTAATCACATCAAGGAGGTCTCTCACATGTCTATCAATAAAACTCTTGCTACCGCTGCTCTCGCAGGCCTCTTAAGCTCTGCTTTTACGCTCACTGCTTTCGCTGCAGAAGATAAAGCTCCAGCAGCATCTAAAACCGAAGCTGCAAAAGAAAAAAGCGCTTGCAGCGGCAAAGAAGGCTGCGGCAGCAAAGATGGTAAAGAAAAGCACTCCTGCAACGGCAAAGAGAGCTGCGGCAGTAAGGATGGTAAAGAAAAAAGCTCGTGCAGTGGAAAAGAAGGCTGTGGCAGCAAAGATGGCGCTGAAGGCAGCAAAAAAGAGGCAAAATAAGCTCCTGCTGATTGTCTAATCAGGGAAGCGGGGGCTGGTGACAGCCCCCGTCTTTTCTTGGAACCCTGTTATGAAAAACGTATCCGATTTTTTCCCGAATCTTGGTTTTGGCCTTGGGCTTCGTCCTAAGCATTATCAGTATATTTTTGAGCATCAGCCAGATATCGATTGGTTCGAAATCATCTCGGAAAACTTCATGGATACCGGCGGCAGGCCGCGACGCAATCTCGATAAAGTACGCGCTAATTACCCCATTGTGATGCATGGAGTGGCGATGTCGATTGGTACGGTTGATCCGCTCAATTCCGAATATCTTATCAAGCTGAAAAAGCTAGCGGATGAGATTGAACCCGCCTGGATTTCTGATCATTTATGCTGGACAGGCGTTGCCCATAAAAACAGCCATGACTTGCTGCCTGTACCCTACACAAAAGAAGCGCTGAAACACATCGTTTCGCGCATTCAACAGGTGCAGGATTTTCTGGGGCGGCCTATTGCACTGGAAAACCCCTCCACTTATCTCGAGTTCAAAACCTCCTGTATTCCAGAGAATGAATTCATCGCGGAAATGGCACGTGAATCTGGCTGCCATCTGCTGCTTGACGTTAATAACATCTATGTCACCTGCTACAATCACCGGCTTGATGCGAAAGCCTATATCGACGCACTGCCATTAGACAAAGTCGTTCAGATTCATCTTTCCGGTCACAGCAACAAGGGGACGCATATCATCGATACGCATGACGATCATGTGGTGGATGGCGTATGGCAGCTGTATAAATATGTAGTGCATAAAGGCGGTCGCACGCCCAACACCATGGTCGAATGGGATGATAATATCCCGCAATTTGATGTGCTCTATGCAGAATTAAGCAAAGCAAAATTAGCCGCTAAAGATGCAAAAAATTATGCCACGCTGCCAGATCTGGCTAAGCAGGAAGCACCGTATGTGGCGAACCTGCAAACCCCGCTTGCTGATTCACAAACCTTGATGCAAGAAGCTATTTTAAAGGGCGCAAAGCTTGATTCCAGCCCAGATGCATGGATCCGCGCCAAAGAAAAATTTGCACCGAAAGACCAGCTTGCAGTCTATGTGAATGCTTACCGGTTTCGTTTATATGATGTGACGGCAGAAGATTATCCAGTGCTCAAGCATGCTTTAGGCGATGATAATTTTGATAAACTGATCAAAGATTTTGTTAATGCCACCCATTCCGGCCATTTTAATGTTGCCCGCTATGCCGCGCATTTGCCAGATTTTTTGTCGAACCATGAATTAGCTAGTGATTTTGCTGTGGCATTAGCAACGTTCGAAAATGCGATTGTACAGCTAAGCGACCCAAAAGAAACCACGCCGCTTACGCCAGAACACCTGGCAGGAGTGACGCCGGAAATGTTGATGAAAAAAATGCTTTATCCGCGGAAAGCCTTGCAGCTTTTTGCGTTTGATTATCCGATCAATCGCTATTATCGCGAAGTGAAAGACGAAAGATCCCCCACCCTACCCGCAAATGAAAAAAGTTTTGTGGTTGTATTTCGTCATGAGGATGTCGTCTGGCGCATGGATCTGGAAGCGATGGAACATATTTTGCTCAGCGATTTGTTTGCAGGAAAAACCATCGGTGAAGCACTTGGCGGCCTTGATGAATCCGCCGCTACAAAACTTTCTGAATATTTCTCACGCTGGATTAGTAACGGAATGCTAGCACATTACGAACACGTGGATGAACAATCACGAAGGATCGTCGCATGAAAATCATTCAGTTTCTGATCAGCTGGCCCGAGCGCGTTGCGTCAAATTTCCTATGGGCAGGACCGCTGATTGCCCGCATCACAGTTGGCTACGTGTTCATGCTTAGCGGCTGGGCCAAGTTGCAGAATCTTGATCGTGTCACCGATTTTTTTTCTAGCCTTGGCATTCCATTTCCTGAAATCATGACACCGCTTGTTTCTGGCATTGAGTTTACAGGCGGCCTGTTCCTGATCGTAGGCATTCTGACTAGGATCAGCAGTGGGGCACTGGCCGTTACCATGATTGTCGCTATCATTTCAGCCAAATGGGAAGAAGTCGATTCGCTACATACACTACTCGCCTTCGAAGAGACCCTGTTCCTTGCTATCTTCACCTGGCTTGCCATCTGCGGCGCTGGTAAGGCATCGCTGGATTATTTGATAAGTCCGCAATTACGAAAAATATAAAGTTTATGCAGAGCGCCGCACCATCGTCTATGCCCTTTGTGTGTAATAGTGCCATGGGCGTTTCTGGCAATTGCTAGGCGGAAGCTGTACCAGCTCCCTTCGTTCCTGCGGAACCGCGGCGGACATCGGTTTTGCAAGACCACGCTCAAGTGCTTACAAAATCGGTGGCGGTCTGTTGGCCGCACCGCTCGCTCCTCGTTATAAAAAGACACAAGGAAAAATGCGGCTCTCAAAATCCGTACTCTGCTGTCATGAATACTACGCTAGGCATGATATTCTTGACAGATAAAAACGACTCAATGCTATTTCAAATTAACCTGCGGGATCTTCTGTTGTGAAAGTTGTTTCATAGAAGGAATGCTATATAATTCGGATACAGTTTCTTTGTTCTTTTGATAGAGTACCAACACTTTATCATCTGCTATCTGTTTAACAGAATACAGCCGATCAATTCCTTCAATTAATTTCCTATAATTGGTTCCATCAATAGCGCTTGTTGATAAGGTGATCACATCCTTATTTGTCAATCGACCATCACCATCGGAATCCTTCTCAACTAGTGAATAGACAATTCCCACAGCCTTATTAGTTTCAGCAGGTAAGTTTTTTAATTTATCAGACAGCACCGTATCTGAAATGAATAACTGATTTGTACTTTCTAATAACCACTTGCTTTCATTATTGGAGGCGTTCAAGAACAGATAATTTACTTCGTTCCCCCCACTGCTTTTTGAATAATACGACATGTCATAGGATTGATCGCGGTACAGAGGAATTCTTACATACTCTGTACCAGTCATTGTGTCTGGGTATCCCAATACAAATTCTTCATTCACTTTTGCGTTTTCGCCTACATTTACTACATTCGTGACATGGCGTTCTCTGGTTGCATCCATGAAAATATTAATGGCAGCAAAACTGCCAATTAAAATGCAAAGAACTGCTGCGCCAGCTATAATCAGAGCATTGAAGCGCCATATAAATTTGAAGAATTTATTTTCGCTTTGTTCCATAATTTTATCCCCGTACCGTTGGTTTTTTGTCATCAATGCCTAGCGTAATTTTATAGCAATTCTTACTAAGCATGCAAGCAAGTTATTGGATTCTCTTGACTAAAAGAAATCCGTACTTCCCCAAAAAAATATAATAACGCACTCTCAAACCCGTACTTGAGAATAAAAACACATCATTTTCTGCATTCTCAAGTCAGGAGCTAATCTCGTGAGGCGCAGAAAGCCTAAGGTTTTTCTTAAGCGCAGAAACCGCACGAAAAGCAGTTTCCAAAAATACATGGCGGAGGAAGTGAGATTCGAACTCACGGTACCCTTACGAGTACGGCAGTTTTCAAGGCGCTTTTTATTGATAAATGACAACCTCTTACAAACCAACGCGACAAGCTCACCGTCACATTTTTAGATTATGCCTTTTGTGCGCGATTGTCAAAATTCGTGACTATTTGCGCCAGAGTGTCCCACCAGTGTCCCATAGAGCCGTTTGCGGGACAGTTGGTTTGAATGCCAAACTTGCGGTTCGACTTCAATGATGCAGCGCATGTGCGCGATTGGTGTGTAGTGGGAGAAATACGGGTGGAGTGACTCAGAACACCCCTTAATAAACCCAGAAAGCTATAGCTATTATAATAGCCGTTAATTGACTTTTAAGATGTTTATAGCTATAATGATGGCTATATGATGAAGCTGCCCCAAGAGATTATACAAGAAATTGCCGCCCGCGCGAAAGCGCGGAGGCTTGCGCTTGATTTGACGCAAGAAGGCTTGGCCTCTCGCTCAGGTGTGCCACTCAGCACATTGAAGCAATTCGAGCATACCGGCAAAACTTCTCTCGAGTCACTGCTTGCAATCTCACTCGCGCTAGGCACCAGCCATGAGTTTGATGGGCTATTCGCCACCGCGCAATCAAGTGCGGGTCTATCGCTTGATGAGCTGATGAAAGCACCGAAGCAACGTAAGCGCGGGAGTGTTAAATGACGTATCAGCCTGTATCTCTCGTGCATGTCAGTCTCAACTTTGGCAGTGTTACTCACAAAGTGGGAAGGCTCGCGCTGGTAAAGCGTAAGATTTATTTTGAGTATGATCCCACATTCATAAAATCCGGCCTGGATATTTCTCCGCTTAAGCTACCCAAACAGACCGATGCAATCCCCTGTGATGATGCGGTGTTCGAGGGATTGTTCGGCGTGTTCAATGATAGCCTTCCCGATGGCTGGGGACGTTTGTTGCTAGATCGACAGGTGCGTAAACATGGTATCGCGCCTGAACAGCTCACCCCGCTGGATCGGCTGACGCATGTGGGCAGCTTTGGTATGGGGGCACTCACCTACGAGCCGGACACTAGCGAGCATTCGCACAACGCCGATGCCATTAGCCTCGACAAGCTGGCCGCCGAATCTTCTGATGTGTTGGGGGGCGAAGTTCTGGAAGGCGAGGCAGGTGATGTTTTCGCAGAGCTGCTGGGGCTCTCTGGTTCATCCGCCGGTGCGCGTCCCAAGGTGATGCTCGGCGTAAGTGCAAACAAGAAAAACCTGATTCACGGTCAGCAGGAATTGCCTAAAGGATATGCACATTGGATGGTGAAGTTTTCCTCTTCCTCGGACGCTAAAGACATCGGCGCGATTGAGTATGCCTATAGCCTGATGGCGCGTGCGGCGGGGCTGGAGATGATGCCGACGTACTTATTTCCCGCCAAAAAAGGCGCGGGCTATTTCGGCGTCGAGCGCTTTGATCGCGTTCACGACAAGCGGCTGCATATGCACACCGTGTCCGGTCTTCTGCATGCCGATCACCGTTTACCCTCACTCGATTACGAGCAGATCATACGGGCAACTCTGGCATTGACGCGTAATGTGCAGGAGGTAGAAAAAATACTGCGGCTCGCGGCGTTTAACATATTCGCCCATAACCGTGACGATCACGCGAAGAATTTCAGCTTCCTTATGGACGATAAAGGCAGCTGGAATGTTTCCCCAGCCTACGATCTGACCTTCTCAGGTGGTCCAGGCGGCGAACATAGCACCACCGTCATGGGTGAAGGCAAGCGCCCAGGCAAAGAACATTTGCTGATGCTTGCAACAAAAATAGGGATCGCAAAACCGCTTGCAAACTCGATCATTGATGAAGTGAAAGACGCCGTGCAGCAGTGGCCAATCCATGCCGAAGAAGCTGGTGTCACCAAGGCATCAAAGAAAATCATCGCCGACGTGATTACCAACTAAAAAGACTATTGACCTCAGCTGCCAGTAACTTATCCAAAAAGCCTATCCTCAAACAAGAGGGTCTTTTTTGCCCAATAGCTTAGCTGTTGATCAGTTTTTCCAAGTCAGCAATGCCCTGCATCATCGTCTCAAAGTCGGGAGCCTGCTGGATAAACATTGCCGCCATCTCGACATAGTCTTTCTTCAAATCTTCCATTGCTTCAGGCTTTGGCATTAACCTCAGTTGCCCAATAACGGCAGTATCGTATGAGGCTTTATTGTCAGAGAACATCAGGCTTTTGTTTCTAACCACTTGTTCCAGTAACGCCACGTCTGGCATCGCTCTGTCTGCAATGCCTTTTTGTGCCAGGATGTAGGTGTCATAGTAATGGCGGGACATGCGTTCGCGCATTTTCTTCCCATGATGTAGCGCATGCAGAATGGTGACTTTTTCCCAGAAGGTACGATCCGCTGTCAGCACATGCACCGAGCTATTCGGTTCATCAAAAAGCTGCGGGAACAATTCAGCGACATAAGATGCTATGTGCTTATTCTCGCTTGGCTCGATGTCACCTCGTGCGCCGAACTCCAACCGTATGATTGGTTGTACATAGCCACCCATTCCAGTGCCCATGCCGTAACTCATTAGCTTGGGATAGGTAAACAGAATGGTCTGGTTATCGGGATCCTTTGTATCAAGTTCCAGTTTCCAGCCATCCGGTAGTTTTGAGGCGATGGATTGGTGTAGTATCGGCAGAGCCAGTTCCACAACAAACCGGCGGGCATTGTCTTTCAACGCGTCAATCCTGCGCTGACGCTCCTTGCCGGATACGCCATCCTCCATTGCATCCTTGCCGTCTGCCAAATAAGGCGCATCCTTGCTGATGGTAAGGTCAATATCCTCGGAGAAACGGTCAATCAGGCGATAGGCTTTTGACAGTGATGTGCCACCCTTAAAGGTAATATGTGGTGCGAGCTGTGGATTCTCGAAAATCTGCTTCAGTGTCCAACATACCCAAAAATCTTTCTCCACAATGGCCGACGCAATCGAATGTCGAGTGCCCGTTTCATCAAACGCTTCGATTTTATCCGCATCCGGCAGTGTGAAGAATTTATCCATGCTTTACGTTCTCTATCTTATGAATCGCATCCGCCATCCAGCTAGGGATACGATCCATCGCTTGATGCAATGCGCCTAAATCCTTGTCCGTCAGCATGTCTGCACAACGACTGATGATCTGGTCGTCCACGCTTTTCCTGCCAAGGTAAGAAAGCGCTTGCAGCGTCAGATTAGCATGGTCAGGCATATTGTCGAGCCATGCTACGCGTGTACGTTTCAACTGAATATTTTGCCCCGCCACGCGCCGTGTGCGATCCGTTGCATTCGTATTATAGGCCAGCTTGATTGGCACTTGCGTGGAAAGACGCATAAGATTTGCCGCCATTGCACCAGAGGGGAAAACCTTGTCGCCAGCTGCGAGTGCGCGCGCGATATTATCTGGCGTAGGTGAAAGCGTGCCCAGCAATTTGCTTTGCTTTGGATAATGATAAATGCCGCGATCAAGCCTACGAACCATGCCCTGCTTCACGAGCCGAGACAGCACCTGATCAACCGCAGCACGCGAACCAACGTCGAGAAAGTCTTTGGGCGTAAACACCCAACCTGGCTTCCTGCGTTTGATTCGGCTGATTATCTGGTCGCTTATGGACTTCATATTTTCCTCTTATTTGTCAGATTATAGCATAGTTTTATCTGACAATCAACACGGCTTATATAATCATCAAGATACTGAATATGAATAATAATGTAAAATACTATTGACCCCAGCTGCCAGTAGCTTATCCGATAGAGGATGAAGCAAGAGATTGCCCAAGTTATCACCTTCCAACGCGACCAGCTCTATGATGAAATCTGGTCGGTGCCGATCCTCCAGCTGGCAAAGCAATATGGCCTGTCCGATGTCGGCCTCGCCAAAATCTGCACCAAGATGAAAATCCCGCGTCCACCGCGCGGCTATTGGGCGAAGCGCTCCTATGGCCAACCCACCACCAAACCCATCCTGCGCCCAGCGCCTGCCGACATCCCCACCGAAATTACCGTCGATCGTGACGCCAAGCAGCTCGCCAAAGCCAACGATAAACGCCGCGTGCAAAAACCCGACATGATAACCGAACGCCAGCGCGTGCGCCGCCTAAAGATTGCCCTGCGCGATATTGAAATTGCCCGACGCACCCGTCATTATCTGGAAGCGATGAAGCAACTTCCCAACGCTACTGAGCCCGAGCAGGCCGAGTGGCTCAACTGGGTAGCGCGTTATGCCGACCACATCGACCCCACCGTCGATTACAAAATGGATACGCCCCTGAAATCCAACCCCAACGCCAAAGTGCTCTATAAATTCACCGCACAGGGGTTCGTGGATGATTAAATCATCCCGAGCGGGAGCATTGTCGATAAAAACTCCTGATTGAGGCGAGAATAATCCCGATCGGGATTCTGCTTTGCTCCAACACTTCGGGATTTTCGAATAGTTCAACCGTCAAGGAATGCTTGACGGTTCCCAGTATGTGCAAATTTTGCACATACTGATGCGCTTACTTCTTGGCTGAATAGCGGATACGTTTCGGCAGGCGCCCTTCTTCCAGCTGCTGCCCTACCAAATCATCGCGCACGTCGGCGAGCTCATACAACCGCTGCGTCATTCCCAAAATGAAAAGCGCCGTCGCATATATACCCATGGAAACGCCCGCATCTCCTTTTTCCACTTTACGAAGCGTGGTTCGCGTCACCAACATCCGTTCTGCCATTAGCGCAGTTGGGATGCGGCGACGTATACGTGCGGTGCGAATGTCGTCACCTAATTTAGCAAGCGCTCGCTTTACTGGCAGTGGCATAGGTGGGTTAACACGCATAATATCCTCTTATGTCTATTACTATAGGCACTATATCATATAATGAGCATAGTAATAGACATTAAATGTATTACTCACGAGTTTAGTTGTCCGGAGTTTCCGGATAACTGGCGCAAATAGAGCAATCTACATTTTTGAAACCAGCGTCGCTTTTTAGAAGCGTCATGGTAGCTCCTCCTGCAGCATGGTAGGGGAGAATTCGAGTATAATTAAAAGCTCACAGAAATCCACAAGAAGCTCTGGATAAAAACCTGTCTTAATCTTGGACACTCAGCGCCTTATTTCGTTTCGTAAAATGTCGTGGTGTGTTGTGAATTTCCTTGTTGATTCGTTCCTTTGCTGTATTTTCTTAAGCGCAAGAAACCGTAAGGGCTTCATATGAAAACCGAAATTTTGACCATTGACGAAGTTGCTGAATACCTGAAACTCAAGCTCAAGACTGCGTATGCGCTGGTCGCACGTGGCGACATTCCTGGCTTTAAGGTTGGTGGGCAATGGCGCTTCCGCAAAAGCGAAATTGATCGATGGATTGTGCAGCAGGAGAAGAAACGCGCATGACCGAGCTGAACCAAAACCCTGAGCAAATTGCGCGCGATAAAATCGATGCCATGCTGAAAGAAGCTGGCTGGGTGGTTCAGCCTGCTAAGAAAATTGATTTCGGTGCGGGGCTTGGTATTGCCGCGCGCGAATACCAAACGGATGTCGGTCCGGTAGATTATGCGCTATTTGTCGGCCAGAAGGCTGTTGGTGTAATCGAAGCCAAACCCGAAGACTGGGGACATAAAATCACCACCGTGGAAGAGCAATCGACCGGCTACGCCACTGCCAAACTCAAATGGGTGAATAACAAAGAGCCGCTGCCCTTCGTGTATGAAAGCACTGGTGCCATCACCCGCTTTACCGATGGACGCGATCCGAAGCCACGCTCCCGCGAGGTATTCACCTTCCATCGTCCCGAAACGCTGCAGGAATGGGCGCAGCAAAAGACATCCCTACGCGGGCGCTTGCAGAATATGCCACCGCTTAAGCCAGATCGCCTGCGCGATTGCCAGATCATTGCCATCAATAACCTCGAGCAATCCTTCAAAGAAGGTAAGCCGCGCGCGCTGGTGCAAATGGCCACCGGTTCCGGCAAAACCTTCACCGCTATCACCTCGGTGTATCGCCTGCTGAAACACGCCGATGCCAAGCGCATCCTGTTTCTGGTGGATACCAAAAACCTCGGCGAGCAGGCCGAGCAGGAATTCATGTCGTACCTGCCCAACGACGAAAACCGCAAATTCACTGAGCTTTATACCGTCCAGCGCCTGAAATCATCCTTCGCCGCGAAGGACGCGCAGGTGTGCATCAGCACCATCCAGCGCATGTATTCTATGCTCAAGGATGAAGAATTCGACGAATCGCTGGAGATCGAAAACCCCGCCGAGCGCATGGTGCTGCCCAAGCAGCCCGTGCCAGTGGCGTATAACCCCAAAATCCCGATTGAGTTTTTTGACTTCATCTTCATCGATGAATGCCACCGCTCGATTTACAACCTCTGGCAACAGGTGCTGGATTATTTCGATGCCTCGCTCATTGGCCTCACCGCCACGCCGGATAACCGCACCTACGGCTTCTTCCACAAAAACGTGGTGAGCGAATATACGCACGAAAAAGCCGTGGCCGACGGCGTGAATGTCGGCAATGAAATCTTCATCATCGAAACCGAGCGCACCAAATCCGGTGGCGTGATCAAAGCAGAAACACAAGTGGAACGCCGCGAACGCCTGACCCGCAAGAAACGCTGGGAACGCAAAGACGAGGACGAAGTCTACAGCGCCACGCAACTGGATCGCGACATTGTGAACCCCGATCAAATCCGGACCGTCATCCGCACGTTTAAGGAAAAACTGCCCGAGATCTTCCCTGGCCGCAAAGAAGTGCCCAAAACGCTGATCTTCGCCAAAACCGATAGCCATGCGGATGACATCATCCAAACCGTGCGCGATGAATTCGGCGAAAGCAACGAGTTCTGCCGCAAAATCACCCACCAAGCCAAAAACCCCAAGGATGAGCTGGCCGCTTTCCGTAATGACTATAACCCACGCATCGCCGTCACCGTGGATATGATCGCCACCGGCACGGACGTCAAAGCCCTCGAATGCCTGCTCTTTATGCGCGACGTAAAAAGCCGCAACTACTTCGAGCAAATGAAAGGGCGCGGCACCCGCGTGTTGGAGCATGACGATCTGAAAAAAGTCACCCCATCCGCCACCAGCGCCAAAACCCATTATGTGATTGTGGATGCCATCGGCGTTACTAAATCCCTCAAAACTGCTAGCCAACCACTCATCACCAAACCCACCGTACCACTGAAAGACCTCGCCATGGGCGTGATGATGGGCGCGCGAGATGAAGATACCGTCAGTTCGCTCGCCGGTCGCCTTGCGCGGCTGAATAAGCAGCTTGAAGAAAAAGACCAAAAGCGCATCCAGGAAAAAACTGGCGGCATCACGCTGACCGATATTGTTAGCGGCCTCATTGCCGCCATTGACCCTGACCGCGTGGAAATTAAAGCCCGCGAGATCGCCAAGCTCCCCGCCAGCGTGGAGCCAGACGAAACCCAGCGCGAAAACGCGCAAGGCGAGCTGGTGAAGCAAGCCGCTAGCATACTCAACGGCGAGTTGATCGAACTGCTCGACACCATCCGCCGCGACAAAGAGCAAATCATAGACCATGAGAACCTCGATGAAGTGAAGGTGGCAGAGTGGGCAGGCGACCAGAAAGAAAACGCCGCCGCCATGGTGCAGGACTTCAAGGAATATCTGGAAGCGAACCGCGACGAGATCGAGGCGCTGCATATCTTTTACAGCCAACCCGCCCGCCGACGCGAGGTGACGTATGACATGATCAAAAGCCTGTTCGAGAAGCTAAAATCCGACAGGCCAAAGCTCGCCCCCATCCGCGTGTGGCGTGCCTATGCGCTGTTGGATGAGGTGAAGGGTGAAGACCCCGCGAATGAACTCACCGCGCTGGTGTCGCTGGTGCGCCGCGCCTGCGGCATTGATGCCACCGTGGTGCGCTACGCCGATGTGGTGCGCCGCAATTTCCAAAACTGGATCATGAAGCGGCACAGCGGCAACGGCGAGAAATTCACCAACGAGCAGATGGAATGGCTGCACATGATCCGCGACCATATCATCAACTCATTCCATATCGACCGCAGCGATTTAGAAACCGCGCCCTTCGATGCCCAAGGCGGCCTTGGCAAGTTGTATCAACTATTCGGCGAAAAGATGGACAGCCTCCTCGATGAGCTCAACGAGGTGATGGCGGCATGAATGAAACAAACAAAGATATACCTGCAAGCTGGCTACTCGTTAGCCTTGATAAGCTCGGAAAAATAGAATGGGGAAACACATCCATCACAAAAAAGTCTTATGTTGAAAAAGGTGTAGTAGCTTTTAGTGCTACAGGTCCAGACGGTTTCTTGCCTGAGGCAGAATGGTTCGGCCCTGGCATTGTAGTTTCCGCCATAGGTGCAAACTGCGGCAAATGTTTTTACGCAGACGGTGAATGGGCAACGATAAAAAATACCATCGTATTTCAATCAAATGAAGAATTCGTTCTGAGCAAATTTCTCTATTACCAACTCGACGGGCAGAGAAACTGGTATATTTCTGGCTCTGGTCAGCCTTTCATAACCCTAAAAACAGCTAGAGAAAAGGAAGTTGTCCTTCCTCCGCTCAACGAACAAAAACGGATTGTGGCGAAGATTGAGGAATTATTCTCCGAGCTGGAAAGCGGTATCGAGAGCCTCAAAACCGCCCGCGAGCAACTGAAAATCTATCGCCAAGCCGTCCTCAAACACGCCTTCGAAGGCAAACTCACCGCCGCATGGCGCGAGAAAAACAAAGACAAACTCGAATCCGCCGAACAACTCCTGAAACGAATGGGAACAGAGCGGATCAAGCAAGCTAATTTGGCTGACCTACCAGCGTCATGGGCTTGGATTAAATCGACTGCATTATTTAGCATGGTTACAAGCGGGTCGCGTGGCTGGGCGAAGTATTATTCAGATAATGGCGCGCTGTTTATCCGTATTGGCAACCTTGATTTTGATTCTCTAAAACTTGATCTTGCCGACATACAATATGTTTCGCCTCCCGCTAGCGCGGAAGGATCAAGAACAAGAGTCCAAGAGGGAGATTTCTTGTTCTCGATCACAGGATATTTGGGCATGTTTGCCATCGCCCCAAAACTCGACGAAGCATATGTTAATCAGCATATAGCACTCGCACGACCCTGTGACGGGTTTAACAAAGAATATGTTGGCTATTACATTACTTCAAAAACTGGCGGTCATTACTACCTAAACGGCTTAACGAAGGGGGCTGTAAAAGCTGGTCTTCGCCTTGATGATATTCGTTCATTCCCTGTGCCTATGTGCAGTATTGCTGAACAGGAAGAAATTGTAGGGCAAATCAAGCAAACGCTTTCGGTAATAGAAAATCTGGAAAGTACTATTGAAGCAGAACTCCAAAAATCCGAAGCCCTGCGCCAATCAATCCTAAAAAAAGCCTTCTCCGGCCAACTCGTCGCCCAAAACCCCGCCGATGAACCCGCCAGCCTCCTCCTCGAACGCATTCGCAGCGAAAAAGCCACCCCCAAACCCACCACCAAAAAACCAAAAGAAAAGAGTAAAGCCGCATGAACACCGCCACCATCATTTCCAAAGTCTGGAGTTTCTGTACCACATTACGCGATGACGGTGTGGGGTATGGCGACTATCTGGAGCAGCTAACTTATCTCATTTTCCTGAAAATGGCGGATGAATACTCCAAGCCGCCTTATAATCGCGATGTTGGTATTCCTGCTGTACATAGCTGGCAGAGCTTAAAATCCAAAAAAGGCGCGGAACTGGAAGTGCATTACGTCACACTGTTGCGCGAGTTGGGCAACAAGGGCGGTATGCTCGGGCAGATATTCACCAAGGCACAAAACAAAATCCAAGACCCTGCAAAGCTCTATCGCCTGATCGACATGGTGGACAGCACCGAGTGGATTACGATGGGTGCGGACACGAAGGGCGATATTTACGAGGGATTGCTTGAGAAGAACGCGGAAGATACCAAGTCCGGCGCTGGGCAATACTTCACGCCGCGCGCGCTAATTAAGGCCATGGTGGAATGCGTTCGCCCCGAGCCTGGCAAGACTATCGCCGATCCTGCGTCAGGTACGGGCGGGTTCTTCCTCGCGGCGTATGATTTTTTGGTGGCGAATTATAGCCTTGATAAGAATCAGAAAAACTTCCTGAAACACGAAACCTTTTACGGCAACGAGATCGTCGCCAACACGCGCCGCCTGTGCTTGATGAATATGTTCCTGCACAATATTGGTGAGATGGATGGTGAATCTGCGGTATCACCTAACGATGCGCTTGTGGCACCGAGCGGCAAAACTTTTGACTATGTGCTTGCCAACCCGCCTTTCGGCAAAAAAAGCAGCATGAGTTTTACCAACGAGGAAGGCGAGCAGGAAACCGACGATCTGACCTATAACCGGCAGGATTTCTGGGCAACCACCTCCAACAAACAGCTGAATTTCGTGCAGCATATCCGCACCATGCTCAAAACCACTGGGCGCACAGCAGTGGTTGTGCCGGATAACGTCTTATTCGAAGGCGGTGCTGGCGAAACCATTCGCCGCAAGTTGCTCGAAAACACGGACTTGCACACCATACTGCGCCTTCCCACCGGCATTTTCTACGCCAATGGCGTGAAAGCAAACGTGATCTTCTTCGATAACCGTGAGGCTAGCAAGGAACCGTGGACGAAGGAAGTGTGGTATTACGATTACCGCACCAACATCCACCACACGCTCAAAAAGAAAACTATGCGTGCGGATGATCTGAGCGACTTTATTGCCTGCTATAACCCTGAAAATCGCCATGCACGCAAAGAAACATGGAGTGCAGAATCTGCACCCGAAGGCCGCTGGCGCAAGTTCAGTTATCAGGAGCTGATCGCACGTGACAAAACCAGCCTCGATATTTTCTGGCTGAAAGACAAAAGCCTGAGCGATCTGGATAACCTGCCAGAGCCGGATGTGCTGGCCACCGAGATCATCGATAACCTTGAGGCAGGTCTGAATAGCTTCCGCGAGATTCTTGGGGCGTTGGAGAAGGCTGCTTGATAGGAGCCTCATTTCAGTGGGGCAAAAGCTATTATTGTATAGCTAAATAACGAATTGCTTCCAGATCAAGGCGTGGTGTGTATAGTAAATGCATTAGGTGCAGGTGAACGCGCGGCTTCATGTCGGGTGTTTAGAGGTCTAACCATCTAAACCTAGCCTGCACCTCTTACCCTCTCCAGAGCCAACGTCCGCAGCCACTCTTCCAGCTTGCGCGTCGCCATCACGTCATCGAAGTTGTAGGTGAGGATGTCTTTTTTCATCTGCTCGCGGCGGTCTTTCAAGGGTTCGAGCAGGTAATTGACGTATTGTACCACCGACCACTGCGAGCCGGATTCGTCATCCTGCCATTGGAAATTCACCAGCCCTTCGTTTTTGCAGATAGGCTTCAGGCCATAGCCCATCACCGGCAGCACCAACGCTTCTTTGATCGGCTTTTGGATGTCGAATAGCGGCGAATCATCGCCCAGCAGCCACGCCACTGTGGGGTGTTCTTCCATGCCGTAACGCTTAGCATAGCGCTTGATGTTGGTGACCTCGTAATTCGAGAAATGGCAGAGAATGAGATCTGGATACTCCGCACGCAGCCGCGCCACTACGTCCAAGAACTCAAGCCAACCCTGCTGATCCTGCTCGAACCCATCCGTCCACACATATTCGAAGCTCTGACCGTTGTATGGCGGCTTGAGTAGCCCCCAGAGATAAACATGGTCTTCGCCAGAATCGTTGAGCGGGTTGGCCTCGATGTCAAAATGCACCCAGGTGCCGGTGGGCAGCTGAATATCGCCGATGCGATGTGTCTCATGCGTGAAATAGGATTTCGCCTGCAACACCGCCCGCAGTTTCTTATCCGTGCCTTTGAGGTAAGGCACATCCGCAATCGCCTCGGGATCGCTGTCGGCCAGCTGGCGGATGGTGGTGATGCCCTGCGCCTCCAAATGCGGCGCGTTGCGCGAATCAATGCCATACACCAGCGTCAGTTCCTGCTTGGCCTCGAACTCGGGCTTGCAGATGCCGACATAGCTGCAGAGAGAGCATTTGCTGTGGCTGTAGCGTGCAGGTGGTTTGGTTGGCTGCGCGAGGATCTGGCGCATATCGCCCAGGAACTCGTCGGCCAGCTTATTGGCTTCATCGCCAATCTCGCTGGTAGTGCCGTTGCCATGAATCACCAGCGCAGGCAACGTACTGCCTAGCATTTTGCGATAGACCGCCAGCTGAATCTGGATTTCATCTTTGTCACCGCTGCGGGCGAGCTTGGCATCCGCCGCCTGATATTCGCCCGACGGGGTGCGGAGCAGAAAATCAGGATCACCGACAATGCCGAGCGCCTCATCCACCAGTTTCGGCTGATAGATAATCTCCGCCCCAGCTTCCATCAGCGCCTTCGTATGTTCCGGCGAAACGGCCTCCACCACCTGATGTTCTTTTTCCATCTGGCGTTTGACGTTCCACTCATGGCGCATACCCAACGTCATGATCAACTGGTCAAACGGGTTGGCATCAACCTGTTCCATCCCTGGCGGCGGGTTATTATCGAACCACACGCGCCGACTGCATGATAACCATGACCGCGCATCGCTGGGCTTGATATGTTTTTGTGTGCTCATGACAACAACATACGACACAACACAAACTCTCGCACCGCATTTTGAAAAAGTTGATATTTTGGTAGTGTGGCTACCAATCCGTCACAAAATATAAAGTGGCTTCGGTTGAGTCTCCGCATTCTAACCACCTGTATTTCCATCAAAAAGACTATTGATTGCAGCTGCCAGCTTGTTATCCCCTAAGGACAGTAACCAACTGTTTTTATGGAGGAAAGATGCAGCAAGTGATGGACAAGGCCGCGCGGATTGCGGCGCTGAATGATCGGCTGCGGCAGACATTTTGGGGCGGGAAGATTATGACCACGCCGGGAGTGAATGAGCTACCGGATGATCTGCAGCTATCTCTATTTCGCGCGGTGGCGGAGTATGATGATTTCACGCCCGACAATGATCCGCATGGCGAGCGGGATTTCGGGTGCATCACCATCGCCGGTGAGAAGTTCTTCTGGAAGATTTCCTATTACGACGCCCGGATGGAATTTGGATCAGACGATCCCGCCAACCCGGAAATCACCACTCGCGTACTGACCATGATGTGTGCGGACGAATACTAATTACGCAGCAACCCCATCGAATTTAGGCCAAAAACACGCATAGTGGATCGAAAATGCTGCGGTGAGTTTCGTGCGACAACATCTCACCACACACTACAATACAAACTACTTCAGTCATTTCGTTTTTTTACATGACCCATTTCGTTTTTTATTTTTTGGTTTTCGTTATTTCTCATAGGGATGCACCGAAAAAAACGAAACGAAATGCAACTTTGGCAGCTGGCGCTAGGCAAATCCTGCGCTCGCGGCGTACCCGTAGGATACCCCTTGGAAGGACCCGCTGCTATTAAGGTAGGGATCGATCTGGCCATGGTATGGTTTTATCCACAGATCTGGCATGCTCTATTAATTCTTAGTTCTGGTTATGGTTTGGTTCTAGTTCTAGCTGATTTAGCACATCACCAATATGTCGACCTGATCCATGATCCCGACGCCTTGCCCCAGCGCCACCTGCACCATTCGCTGGGGCGGTCGCTTGATGAGATTTGAACTTTTCTGCGGTTTTCAAGCCTCCGACTTTACCATTTTCTGCATTCTTTTTACTGATTTCACAGGCGCGCTTATAATCTTTCTGAATGCGTTTCTGGCTGATGATGCCCAGATCGATGATGAGATAATCTGCAAGCCGTGGCCTAATTTTCTGCCAGCGTTTGATCGAAATCCTCAGGAGCCTTGCAATCTCTTTATCATTATCACGCAGGTGGCCTCCTTTTATCCACATGTGATCCATCAGCAGCCTATACGCGCCTTGCTCCTCCAGTGTCAGGTTAGCGGTGTCGGCAATGTGCGCGTCGGGATACCATTGCTGCATCGGGATTTTACTCATGAGTAAATCTCCCCTGCGCGATCGGTGGCGAGTGATCACGCCCTACCTTTGCACCAATATGGGTGTATTTAGCGTTTCGCATTTTGCTCCTCCATCCACTGGAAGAAGGCGGCTTCATCGATCAGCACGCGGCGACCGCAACGGCGAATGACTTTATCAAAGCCGTTATCGGCGGCAAAAAAGACCAGATGCCGCAAGCCCCCTAAAGGTGGCCATTGATGATGCTCGTTCCATTTGGTGACGGGGATAAGGCGGGTTTGCGGTTTGAGAGAATCGTTGTTGTCCATTGGTCATGCTCCGTAGTGTGTTGCGTAAATTCCGACGACATCGCCGGATACGGAGCAGGATATAGATCGACTGGATGTTGGCGATGCGGTCTAGATCGGCACTGCATCAGTGTAGGTCTTTACTGTTGCAGTGTACGCGTAGGCTGTAACAGCGCTATGCGGTTTTCTTCTTAAACGGGGTCTTCTTTTCCTCTGCAGGACGAGGATCGAGATCTTTGATCCATTCGCGCACTGTTCTATCATCATATGGTTTTCTCTCGCCGAACTGCTCCATCCAAGGATGTTCGATAACCTGCTTGATCTGATAGCTGGAGTTCTGCGCCCAAAGAATTGCCGCGATTGCTCTACAGCGTTCACGCACCAGTTGGCTTTTACGAGGCTGCACCTCCTTGACCTTATGAATCTTGGCAAGAAAATTGTTTGATTGGATGTCTGCCAATTCTGAGGCTTCCTGCATGAGAGGGTAACAAAACTCTAGAAGATCCTCCGGTGAGTCATACATCATTTTCATCAGCGAAAGCTGCATAAGTGCATAGGGATTTGGCACACGCTGACCATTCGCCAGAATAATGTCATCTTTTTTGGGCTTTCTGCCCGGCCAATCTTTGCTCATACAGCCCCCTCAAACATTTTCTTATTCATCTTCTCCACCACACCAGCGGTGTGGACTTCGCTTAGGTGTGAGTAACGCTTCACCATCGCCAGCGTTTTGTGGCCAAGGACTTCCGCGATTTCGTTGGTGGATGCACCGTTCATGGCGAGGTAACTCGCAGCGGTGTGGCGCAGGTCATGGAAACGGAAGTCTTCGATCTCTGCCTTCTCAAGCACAGCCAACCACGCGGCGCGGCTCTCCCACGGGCGGGTGGGGTTTTGCGGGGATGGGAACACCAGCGGGCTGACCCTATTACGACCTTCATATTGCGCCTGCATCAGCTCCAGCGCGTGGTGGGCGAGTGGCAGCACGCGGCGTTCGCCGTTCTTCGTGTCCTGCAGCACGATGGCTTTGCGCTTAAAGTCCACATCCTTCCATTGCAGGTTAATTAGCTCGCCATGGCGTGCGCCGGTGGAGAGCGCCAGAACCACCAACGGGTAGATGAATTCGCTGTTGATTTCGGTGCAGGCGGCAAGCAGGCGCGTGCGCTCGTCGTCGCTTAAGAAGCGCACACGGCCACGCGGCTCGGGTAGTTTGGCGATTTTATTCATGGGGTGTTCTTGCAGCCATTCCCATTCGTTCACCGCGACGCTGAAGGCGTGGCTGAGTGCGCCCATGTAGCGGTTGGCGGTGCCAGCGCTGCGGCGTTCGACGTTTTTGCCGGTGGCGATCAGCTTCTCGCGCTTTTCGATAATCAGAGTTTTGGTGACATCCGCCAACGCATACGCGCCGAGTTCGCTTTTTCACCAGTCGAGATACATCTCCACCGCGCCCGCACGTTTAGGATTGCGGGTTTTCTGGTAATCGAGGTAGCGCTTGATGAGGTCGGCGACGGTGTATTTTTTTGCCTGCGTGGTTTTGAAATAGCGACCTTCACGCATCGCCGTTTCGGTTTGTTGCGCCCATTGGCGGGCATCGGTTTTGCGTTCGAACGTGGCCGACTGAGAGGGAAAACCGCGAATGCGAATTTTCACGCGGTAGCTGGTTTTGCCGTCAGGCGTTTGCCTCGTTTCGATGGTTGCCATGCCATTTGCCTCTCATAGCGAAAGACTACAAAACATGGCGATATTATGCAACGCTCTAAATAAGAAAAACGGATGAAGATTGAAAGAAGGTGTTATCTATCAGATACTTGAGTTAAAAAGTATCGTTGTGGGACAACCTATCTTGCCTCATTCCCCAGTTGTCGCACGTCATCAATATAACGGCTATAGCGTTTTGAGGATTTAGGCGAATGATCGATAACAAGACCGCATATAGTGATGCCGGTGACCTTCATGCCGCAGAGTTTGAACAGGGTACGAAGTGCCTTGCTGGTTGGTTGTCCTGAGAACCATCGATAGATGAAGCGCGGCATACCGCAAGTGATGATGATGTGTACGCTTTTTCCTTTGAAAGCAGGCAGTGCAGTAGGCCAATAGCCATTATATTCAAAGGCAAAACCGCGTGTGATGATACGCTCAAGGAAGCCTTTGACCAGCGCAGGCGGCAAGCCCATCCATAATGGAAACACCAACACCCAATGCTCCGCTTGCACCATCGCATCGCGCAGCATGTGTAAATCAGGCTCGAGCAGTTGATCTTTGTTGTAACCTTCATGCAGAATCGGATCAAAAGTGAGCGTTGCAAGTGCGAGGGATTTCACATCATTTCCTGATGTTTTTGCGCCGTTTTCGTAGGCATCCGCAAGCGCCGCACAGAGCGTCTTGCGCTCGCGAGCGGGATTACCGTTTATGATGAGAACTTTTTTCACGCTATAACCTTAATCTTCTTACATTAGGATGCGATACGAAAATGCACGGCTGGCGTATAGTTTGCGTAAGGAGTCTTTATTTTTTACTGTCACCCTTCGGCACAAACAGCATGAACTTGGCCAGTGGAAATTTGAAAAGCACAATATACGTTACATGCATTCCAACGAATAACAGCATCAGGTTGGCGAATAATTCGTGCGATTCGTCAAGGAATCCTTCTTCTTGTTCGCCTTCGTGTTCCTCGTCATCGGCATAGGCACTGGCAACAATTTTAGCATTCGCCAGCCCAATAGATTTTCCTTTGTCGAGCGCGATGCCGGTGCCGGTAGCTAAAATCAAGCTCAAAGCAATGCCCAGCATCAGGCTTTTGCTGATAGAGGGGTGCGTAAATGCGTTGTCGAATTTCAAGCCTTCAAATGATGGATAAAAGCGCATCAGCCCAACTTGTCGCTCACCACTGAGCGCCCATAGAAGGCGCAAGGCAATGACAATAGCGACGCCGTAACCAAGCCATGCGTGGACAAAGCCAAGCTCACCTGTGAGGTACGCCAGTATCGCTAGAATAGCGAGCGTTGCGTGGTAGATGCGTATGCGTTGCATGATGTTCATGGTGTCACTCTATCAGAATTACGAACATCAGAATTGATGCGCGTCAATAATCAGCGGTTCATATCCGTTTCGATGCGCTTGCCGAGGCTTAGGCGCAGCGCGTTGGCAATGGCCAGCACGTCGATAAATTCCTGAAACAACGCCGCCTGCACGGGGCTGATATAGCCAGCCGCCGCAAAGCCCATACCGATGAGCGAGAGCGCCATGCCACCGATAGCGCTTTGCAGCGCGATCAGTCGCAAGCGCGTGCTGATATGTAGCAGCTCATCCACCTTAGCAAGTGAGTTTTCCATGATCACCACACCAGCGGCCTCAGCCGTCACGCTGCTATGCTGGCCGAAAGCAATGCCCACCGTGGCGGATGCCAGCGCAGGCGCATCGTTAATGCCATCGCCCATAAACAGCGTCGGCGCTTTGGCTGTTTCCTCGCGCACAATCGTCACTTTTTGCTCAGGGCTTTGCGAGGCCAGCGTTTCTTTAATACCAAGCAATTCAGCCAGATACGCCACCTCTGATTCACGATCACCCGACACCAGCATGATCTTGTTGAACTGGTGCGAGGGTGCCAGATGGCCGATGAAGGATTTGCCGTCCGAACGCGGTGCATCGCGGAAGCGGAGCGTGGCAGCGTATTTGCCATCCATCACGATGATGCTTTCTAACCCCGCAGCGGTGGGGGGTAATTTTAATTCCGGTTGCAACTGCAAAAGTTTTTTGCGGCTGGTGACAGCAATTTCATGCCCTGCCACCATGCCGGTTAAGCCTTGCCCAGGCTTTTCAGAAACACTTGCTGCTTCTATCAGCACCAGCTTGGCTTTCTCAGCGGCTTGTAAAATCGCGCTTGCCAGCGGGTGTTTTGAATAACGCTCAAGGCTGGCTGCACGGCCTAAAATATCATCGGCATTTAATCCTGCTGCAGGTAAAATCTCGGTGAGTTCCGGCTTGCCATACGTCAGCGTGCCGGTTTTATCGAAGATAGCTGTGCGGCAGGTGGGCAGCCGCTCCAGCACCGTTGGGTCTTTGATGATAATGCCCAGCCGCGCCGCCATTGAAATCGCGCCGATGATGGTAATTGGAATCGCGATAATCAGGGGGCATGGCGTGGCAATCACCAACACAGAGAGAAACCGCAACGCGTCGCCTGTGACCAGCCACACAATGCCAGAGACAATCAGCGCGAATACAGCGAAAGCTCCGCCCAACTGATCGCCCAGCCGCCGCAGTTGTGGTCTTTTCTGCTCGGCCTCCTGCATCACTTCCATGATCTGCGCGTAGCGGGAATCATGCGCGAGTTTTTCAGCGCGGATAGTCAGCACTGCTTCGCCGTTAATCGCACCCGAGAGCACCGCTGCACCTGGGGCTTTCGATACGCGGTAGGGCTCACCCGTTAAATAGGACTCGTCCATCGAGCCTTGGCCTTCCACCACGATACCATCCACCGGCGCAGTCTCATGCGGGAACACCACAATCTCATCACCAATGGCAATGTCGGCGAGTGCAATTTCTTCCACCTTCGCGCCATGCTTGCGGTGTGCTTTAGATGGCATCCGATCCGAGAGCGCACGCAGCACTGAGGATGCTTTACGCATCGCATACGCCTCCAGTGCCTGACCGCCCGAAAGCATGATGATAATGAGAATAGCGGCGAGGTATTGATCCAATAGCGCGGCTGCTACCAGTTCGATTGCGCCCAAGAAATCCGCACCAACACTGCCTTTGAATAATTTACTGCTGATCTGAATCAGTAGCGGAATGCCACCGATGATGATGACCGCCAGCAAGGGAATATCCACCGCCGTAATACCCGCAACCGCAGGCAGGTCAGCCGCGCCCAGTGCAAAATGCAGCGCGATGGAAACGAGACTGGCAGCCAGCAAGCCAATATGCCAGCGCGAAGCCAGTGGGAGAGATGTGCTTGTTTTTGTTGAGGTAGCTGTATTCATAGGGCTCTATCATAGACCCTTATGCAGAAAATAGATTGCGATAGTTTATCGCTGGTTGTTGCAGTGATTTATTTTGAACTGTCCCAGAATTGTCCCATGGGCGTTTTTGGCATTCGAACTGGGTGGTGGCGGAGGAAGTGAGATTCGAACTCACGGTACCCTTACGAGTACGGCAGTTTTCAAGACTGCTGCCTTAAACCACTCGGCCATTCCTCCGTATAAAATTTGCCTCTCGGCGACCCTAAAACACTCCAACCTTCACCCGTTTTCAAGACTGCTGCCTTAAACCACTCGGCCAAGCTTCCGTATATAAACTCCTGTTTCCACAGGAGTGGTTTAATTTTACTCGCTCAAGCGCCGCTTAAGCTGGCACTCGGCCATTACTGCGTATAACACTTGCCTTTCGGCTGCCCTAAAAACACTCAAACCTACAACCGCTTCAAGCACGTTTTTATTGCTTAGGCCACGACTTGCTAGCACCCTTTGAAAATATTGTAAACGGGGATGCGATACAATCGTGGGCGAGGTCTGGAAATTGGATAAGACTGCACTATATTGCCTCTCAAATTTAACCATAGGAGATTCTATGCTCGACCCCAAGGCACTTTTAGGCAATGTTAACAGCAGCGGCCTCGTTGGCAAAATGCTCTCTGGCATGGCCACCAAAAACTTCGCGGCGGGACTGCTCGCAGGCGGCGTGGGCGGCGCGATGATGCGCAAGGGCGGCAAGGATATGATCGAAGACGCGGCAAAACTCGGCGGTCTCGCGCTGCTGGGCACGCTGGCCTACAAAGCCTATAATAATTACCAGCAGGATAAAGCTGCGGGGCGTGATCCGAACGTGATGGGTAATGTAAAGCAATCGGCCAGTGATTTGATCGCGCAGGCTAAGCAGCTCGCAGGCGGCATTGCCGCGCCCGCCGCTGCTGCCCCGCAGATCGCCGCGCCTCAGCACAGCCCGGAACTGACGCTCGCCATCATGCGCGCGATGATCGCCGCTGCCAAGGCCGACGGCAAGATGGATGATGCTGAGATGCAGAAAATCCTGAGCCACACCGAGCAAGGCGGGCTATCGCAGGATGAAAAAATGCTGCTGATGCGTGAAATGGCCTCAAGCGCCGATGCCGCGACCATTGCCAGCGGTGCAAAAACACCGGAAGAAGCCGCTGAGATTTACCTCGCCGCCCTACTCGTCTGCGACAGCCAATGCGCGGCTGAGCAGCAGTTCCTAAGCAGCCTTGCCGGCGCGCTGAAACTCGATAGCGGCTTTACCGGCGCACTCCAGCAGCAGCTGCTCGCCATGAACAGCCAGCAGGCGGCTTGAGCGATTTTATCTTGAAAATCGGCGCCCTAGCCACTAACCACTAGCCACCAGCTTATTTTGGGGGCATAGCTCAGCGGCCAGCCATACGGCGCTTGAGTCTTGTGCTCTAACCGCCATATAGTAGCTTGGTTTAATCTGGGGGCATAGCTCAGCGGTTAGAGCAGGGCGCTCATAACGCCTTGGCCGGGGGTTCAAATCCCTCTGCCCCCACCACTTAGATTTTCTTACGCGCTTCGCGCGTTAGAAAATCAAGTGCCCGCCGAAGCCCTGCGTAGCTTAGCGAAGCACGGGCGAAGGCTGGGCTGTTGCCGGTAGGTTCTTAACGTACCCCAAAACGGGTTCGGAAAATGCTAGTTTTTAATAGTGGCAAAATTTAATCCCCTGTATATTCTATAATTATTAGGTTCCAATCTACTGGCGGTGGCGGGCAATGAAACAATCTAAAACTGCGCTAGATTGGCCTCTAAAAGGGGTAAGCCCTCCGGCGACTTGGGGCGCTCATGGAGAAATCAATGCATTGATCATTGGTAAAATTGAGGATTTGTGCTCTCGTTTATCAAACAAAAAAATACTGCCTGATAAATCCATAAATGTATTAATCGGCTGTGATTATGAACTGGAGCTAAAAGACATTGAAAGAATTACGCCGGAAATAGAGCAAGCACAACAGTCTCTTATTGAGCAAGCACCGAAAATTCGGGCATTCTTCGAAGAAAAATACAAGGCCGAGAAAAAGAAATCCCTTAGAGATATTATTGCAAATGACATTGCGCTGGTTGATCAGGGCGATGTACGGACTTTAGCAATTGGCAAATTACATCTCGATAAACAAAATGCACTTCAATATATGGGAGTGTATGACAATTACCCCTATATTGAGCTTAGATTCACTCCCAAAGCGCCGGTGGAGTTTATAAACCAAATACATGAAACTATTTCTGGTTTAGAGAGCATAAGTAAAAAATACGGCTTTAATCTTATATTACGCAGACCTCATATCCACCTAAGCGCATGGCACGATGGCGAGAACCTAACGGCGATTGATTCACCCCAGAAGTTGGAACTGAATCAAAATGTCAGCGCATGGACATTAAAAATTTTGCATGAAGGGCTTCCTTCTTTTGTAGTTCCGGAAGATGCAACAGGAAACCTTAGGGCTGGGTTGGGCAAAACCAACTGTTTACGTATGTGCAAGGATCGTTACGAACAACGTCTTTCCAAGGATTATGGTACGGATCATATCGCCCTGAAAATACTGCTCTTACTCAGCGGGTTGTCTAAGGGCTTACAGCCTTCTTGTGAAGCTGAAATGGAACTTTCTCAAGTGATACCATCACGCGTCGTGCGGGGCTTACATGTCAGCGGAGCGCCTGATTTTTTAGCGACAGCCTTGAATACTTCGACAGTTGATTCTGAAAACAATATACGTGTTCCTGAAGATTATCTTGATGCGCGCGCTATACGTATAAGAGGCGCCTTGCTTGGAAATGATCCTATGCGAGAGCTTGGAAGTATGAAAAAACCATGGGATCGCGAAAATATTCCTTTGCTGAAGCTTGATTCAGGGGAAGTGATAAAACCCGAAGAAATTATGAAGCATTTAACAATAAACTCGCCGCAGACAGGAGTAATTGATCTGCCTAATTATAGTTATACGGAAAAAATGAAAGGCGACCCGATTGCGACATGTTTTGATGACATCCATGTAGAGCAAATATTTGATTCGGTGCAAAACGATGGGTATGTGACCCCATCATTTTTGTCTTCCGTTGAGCGTTTTTCTGGAAGCGAACTCCTAAAAGAAATGTGGGGTAATGAACTTCATGATAGCCTTATTGCTGCGATCAAAAAATCATACCTCAAATCGCCAGCGGGAGAAAGGTCGTTAATCCAACGCCCTTAAATTTGATAGACATCCGTAAAATAATCAGTCTTTTCTCAGCGCAGGTTCTGAATGTATCTACCAGCCCCCACCACCCCTACCCTAGTTAATTTATGCAGCAGACTCGTAAATCAGCTAAAAACCCCTTGCCTTAAACCCGCCTTTGCGCTAACTAACCCCTCCCTAAACAAGGATACGCATATGGCAAAGCAAGGCATTCACCCGGATTACCACAAAATCACCGTCCAGATGACGGATGGCACGAAATACGACACCTACTCCACCTATGGCAAAGAGGGCGATGTGCTCCAGCTTGATGTAGATCCCAAAACCCATCCGGCATGGGTGGGCGGCGTGAATCTGCGTAAAACCGGCCAGATGGAAAAATTCCAGAACAAATTCGGCGCATTTGCGGCTGCATCCAGCGGTAAAGCAGCAAGCCCCAAAGCAGACGCCAAAACTGAAAAGAAAAAAGAAGATAAAAAATAAGCAGCAAGCTGCTTGGATTAGGAAAGGCGGGCTACATGCCTGCCTTTTTTATTGCCTTACTCGGCAAGGTCGTTCTCACAAAGCTGCTGGATGGTCGCTTTGCGGCGCATGAAAGTAAAGAGAGCCTTTTCTAACTGCGGCCAGGAAAGCCCCGCCTCACCATCAAACTGATCGCCCGCGATAACAAACACTTCCATCGCTTCTTCGTCAGTGAGCTCCGGCAGATGGTACTGCTCACATATAAAGCGCACATCCTGCACATGCCAGAGTTTATCAACGTAATAGCCATTCGCTTTCAATAGGCCCCGTGCGGCTTCCACAATCTTTATTGTAACGATATTTTGTTTCATGACATACATCCTCTCTAAAGTTAGTGCGCGCGTTAATAAAGGTTAATTATTAAATAATAGTTAAAATATTAACCTTTCTAGCATTCTGATATTAACCTTCTTTTTTTCTGGTCTTTTTTGGGGTCAGATCTTGTCATTATAAAAATCCCTCTTATATCACCATCATCAACCAAGATTGCATCCTATAAAGCCGGGTGTTTCCGGCGGCGGGGAAGCTGACACTAAAAGGAGATTATTATGAGCAAAATCATTGGCATTGACCTTGGCACCACCAATAGCTGTGTTGCCATTATGGAAGGTTCGCAGGTGAAGGTGATTCATTCGCCGGAAGGGCGCAACGTGGTGCCGTCGATTGTGGCGATGACGGAATCAGGCGAGCGCCTGGTTGGCGATTCGGCAAAGCGCCAAGCGGTCACCAATCCGGAGAACACGTTGTTTGCGATCAAGCGCCTGATCGGCCGCAATTTCAGCGACCCGATGGTGAAAAAAGATATGGGTCTTGTTCCCTATAAAATCGTGCAGGCGGATAATAAAGATGCATGGGTGGAAGTGCGCGGCGAGAAATTTTCGCCGTCGCAGATCTCGGCCTTCATCCTCACCAAAATGAAAGAAGTGGCCGAGGCCTATCTCGGCGAAAAAGTTTCGCAGGCGGTCATCACGGTGCCCGCATACTTTAACGACGCGCAGCGCCAAGCCACCAAAGACGCTGGCCGCATCGCCGGTCTTGAAGTGCTTCGTATCATCAACGAGCCGACGGCAGCCGCGCTTGCTTACGGCCTTGATAAAGACAAGAAGAAAGGCCACACCGTCGCCGTGTATGACCTTGGCGGTGGCACGTTTGACGTGTCGATCCTCGAGATTGATGACGGCGTATTTGAAGTAAAAGCGACCAATGGCGACACGTTCCTTGGCGGTGAAGACTTCGACATGCGCATTATTGATTTTCTTGCGGATGAATTTAAACGCGATCAAGGGATCGATCTGCGTAATGACAAGCTGGCACTTCAGCGCCTGAAAGAAGCCGCTGAAAAAGCAAAAATCGAGCTTTCCAGCAGCCTGCAGACCGATGTGAACCTGCCGTTCATTACGGCGGATGCTTCAGGTCCGAAACACATGAACATCAAGCTCACCCGCGCTAAACTTGAATCGATCGTGGATGATCTGATCGCCAAGACCATTGCGCCGTGCGCAAACGCGCTGAAAGATGCGGGCCTCAAAGCCTCCGACATTGATGAAGTAATTCTGGTTGGCGGTATGACGCGTATGCCGAAAGTCATTGAAAAAGTGAAAGAATTCTTCGGCAAAGAACCGCATAAAGGCGTGAACCCCGACGAGGTGGTGGCGATGGGTGCGGCCATTCAAGGCGCAGTGCTCAGGGGCGACGTGAAGGACGTGCTGCTGCTCGACGTGACACCGCTGAGCCTCGGCATCGAAACGCTCGGCGGCGTATTTACGCGCCTGATCGATCGCAACACCACGATCCCAACCAAAAAATCGCAGGTGTTTTCGACGGCCGATGACAACCAGACGGCGGTCACCATACGTGTATTCCAGGGCGAGCGCGAGATGGCGGCAGACAACAAACTACTAGGCCAGTTCGATCTGGTGGGCATCCCCCCTTCCCCACGCGGCATGCCGCAGATTGAAGTGACGTTCGATATTGATGCAAACGGCATTGTAAATGTCTCAGCCAAAGATAAAGCCACCGGCAAAGAGCAGCAAATCCGTATTCAGGCAAGCGGTGGCCTGTCTGACGCCGATATTGAAAAAATGGTGAAGGAAGCGCAGGCAAACGCCGAGGCGGATAAAAAACGCCGCGCGCAGGTGGAAGCGAAAAACCAGGCAGAAAGCCTGATTCACTCAGCCGAGAAAAATTTAAAAGAGCATGGTGATAAAATTCCGGCCGCAGATAAAGAGGCGATCGAGAAAGATATTGCGGCGCTGAAAGAAACGCTCGGCTCCGACGATACCGCCAAAATCGAAGAACGTACACAGGCGCTCACCCAGTCCTCGATGAAAATGGGCGAGGCAATCTACAAAGCTGAGCAAGCCAAAGCGCAAGCCTCGGGCGATAATGCGGGCAACGGCGATTCGTCTGGCAGTACCAACGACAATGTCGTGGATGCGTCCTATGAAGAAGTGGATGAGAATAAGAAAAAAAATGGGTAATTAGGTTGTATGGGGATAAGGTTATAAGGGATTTCCCTTTTCCTTTCCCCAAAACCCTGTACCCCAATAACCCTGCAACCATCCCTTCCCATGCCCCGCGATTTTTACGAGATACTCGGTGTTTCCAAGACTGCCTCGGCTGATGAGCTGAAGAAGGCTTATCGCAAACTCGCCATGCAGCATCATCCGGATAAAAACCCGGGCGATAAGAAGGCGGAAGAAAAATTCAAAGAGATTTCGCACGCTTATGATATTCTCTCTGATGAGCAGAAGCGCGCGGCTTATGATCGCTACGGCCATGATGCGTTCACGCAGGGTGGCATGGGCGGCGCCGGGGGTGGTGCGGGCGGGTTTGATTTTTCAGCTTCCGGCTTTGCCGATATTTTCGAAGATTTGTTTGGCATGGGTGGTGGCGGACGCGAGCGCCAACCGTCAGGCCCTGCGCGCGGCGCCGATCTGCGCTATAATCTTTCCATCTCGCTCGAAGATGCTTTCAAAGGCAAACAAGAAACGATCAAGGTAGCAACGGCAGTTGCTTGTGAACCATGCAGCGGCAGTGGTGGTGAGAAAGGAAGTGCACCAGTTACCTGCACTACCTGCAACGGTGCCGGCCGCATCCGCATGAGTCAGGGATTCTTTACCATGGAACGCACCTGCACCAGCTGCGGTGGCACGGGCAAGGTCATCAAAAATCCGTGCAAGAGCTGTGCTGGCTCCGGCCGCGTGCGTAAGGAAAAGACGCTCTCGGTGAATATCCCTGCCGGCGTCGAGGAAGGCACACGCATTCGCCTCAGCAATGAAGGAGAAGTTGGTGCGCGCGGCGGGCCAGCGGGCGATCTTTATATTTTTATCACGGTTGCCGAACATTCGCTTTTCAAGCGTGATGGCGCTGATATTCACTGCTCCATCCCCATCCCCATGACCACGGCAGCGCTTGGCGGAAGCATTGAAGCGCCAACCATCGACGGCACGCGAGTGAAGGTGAACATCCCCGAAGGAACCCAGTCCGGCCACCAGATGCGCCTGCGCGGAAAAGGCATGAGCGTGCTGCGCAGTGGGCATCGCGGTGACATGTACATCCATACGCAGGTGGAAACCCCTGTAAAGTTGAATAAAAAGCAAAAAGAGCTGCTCAAGGAATTTGAAACCTCCGGCGGCCATACCAGCCCCGAGTCCGAGGGCTTCTTTGCAAAAGTCAAAGAATTCTGGGATGATTTAAAGGAATGAGCGCCGCGTGGATTCAGCTTATACTTGCTGGACTGCTCGAAATCGTCTGGGCGATTGGCATTAAATATACCGAAGGTTTCACCAAGCTCTGGCCGAGCCTCATCACCGGCGCGGCGATGGTGGCAAGTTTTTACCTGCTGGCACAGGCGATCAAGGTGATTCCGGTCGGCACAGCTTACGCCGTGTGGGTGGGCATTGGCGCGTCTGGCGTTGCGCTGGTCAGCATGGTGCTTTTTAAAGAACCAGCGACCATGATTCGCCTAGTTTGCATTGCGCTGATTGTTGGCGGTGTGGTAGGGCTGAAACTGGCTGAAATTCGCTAAGACCAGCCAACTGATTTAATTGGTCTTTTTGAGTGAGTTTCTAATTCTAACTACCAAAAAATGTGAACTACAACCATGTATAAGCTAAGCCTCCTCAAAAAAATCTCTCTGGTACTTGTATTTATAGCATTGCTCGGGGCGTCCTTTTTAGCCGGAGCTTATCAGCATCGAACGAATGCCTGGCCGTTTGGCAGGGGTATGTTCAGCGGTGCCTATGATACAATCAATAAAGAACAGATTGAAAAGCAGAAGCAAGCAATACTCAGCGCGGATAGTGGTCGTCATCACGATTTAGCTGGGAATAGTTTTACCGATCCGGCCATCATCAAGAAGCAGCTGCTGCGATCCAATAACAGCCTAAGTTATCTTTATGACGATCTGCCTTTCATGATGGTTGTCGACCCATCCTATTGCGCTGCACTGGAGACGATTTTTATTAAAAACTTCAGCGCCCATCGTATGCAGTGCTTCCGGATTTACTATCAGAATTTTGAGTTTGATACTTATGTGGTTAGAATTTTTTCTAACACGCAGACACCTGATAATAAAAAACTAATTATCTATAATCATGGTCATGACGGACATGATGCGATTGCAGAATACGCGCGGATATTCCTTCATGAAAGATTGGCTAAAGGAACTGACCTGCTTATTACCTCAATGCCATTGACTGGCTTTAATAATAATGCAGGGCGGGTGTTTAACGTCAAAACTCATGACGGTGTCGCCACATGGGATTTTAAGAAAGCGCAAGTTACGCATGAACTTTTTGAGTTTTTAGATACTGGTCGCTCACACTACATGCGCTTTTTTATAGATAGCGCCGTTTTACCAATGCTGCATCTAAAGGATGAATATAACTCAGTAAGCTATCTTGGTCTTTCCGGCGGCAGTGCAACCGGTTTACCTGCCTGCAACGTTCTTAAAGATCGCCTTGCGCACTGCATACTTATTGCGGGTTTGCTACCTACCAACCTTCGCTCAAACTACAAAACCGTCGGCCATGCGGAAGAAATCAGTACCGCCTACTACTCAAAAAACCCTGTGATGCAAACACTTCGTGAACTTTCAGAAAGCCGTGTCAAAGTCCATATGATTTATAATGATGAGGATGATTGCTGTTTTGATAAAGAATCCGCTGTCCCATTCAAGGAACTGGTTAAACGCGAAGAATTAAACATCGATTTCAGGATTGTTGCATCAAAGCAGCACGGCTATAATCCGGATATGGTGGCCAATATCCTTGATAAATAAGCTAAATACTGCCATCGTTGTTCCAACCAATTGAGTATTACTTATGTCATCCATTGTTAAGTTAGCGATTAATGGTGCCAGCGGACGCATGGGACAGACGCTGATTAAGGCTGCAATGCATGATGCACGTTTTTCACTGGTGGCGGCCAGCGAGCGAGCCGAAGCATTATCCTTACTGAGCCTAGATGAGTCGATTGCTCTAGTTACTAGCCCGCAGGAGCTGATGGCAAAAGCCGAAGCAGTGATCGATTTTACTACCCCCTCTTCTTCCCTCGCACTTGCCGAGGTCGCAGCAAGCAGAGGCGGCATCCATATCATCGGCACCACCGGATTTTCAGCTAGCGAGCAGCATAAGATTGCCGAGCTGGCAAAGCATGCGCGCATCGTGCAATCGGGTAATTTCTCGCTGGGCGTCAATCTGCTGTCGGCACTGGTAGAGCAAGCGGCAAAAGCACTCGATGATCACTACGATATTGAGCTCTTCGAAATGCACCATAAGCATAAGAAAGACGCCCCCAGCGGTACCGCACTCATGCTTGGTCGCTCAGCAGCAAAAGGACGCAGTGTAGATTTTGACAGCAAGAAAAAGCTGGATCGTGATGGTGAGCGTCGCCCTGGCGATATTGGTTTTTCAGTAGCGCGCGGCGGCGATGTGGTGGGCATCCATGATGTCATGTTTGCCGGGCCTGGTGAAACGATCACGCTGTCACATCAAGGGTTTGATCGCAGCATCTACGCCAATGGAGCACTGGCCGCCGCACTCTGGGCTAAAAACCAGAAGCCCGGGCTTTACTCGATGCGCGATGTGCTTGGCTTTTAAGCCTTATTGACCAACACCCGCTCTTTCGGGAAAATCACTTTCACCATCGTCCCCTCACCCAGCTTGCTGGAAAGCTGCAACGCACCATCATGCAGCTCAGCATACATTTTACACAGCGGCAGGCCAAGGCCTGTGCCTTCATGGCTTCTGCTGCGATGTACCTGACCAAACAACGAAAGTGCTTTAGCGATATCGGCTTCCGCGATGCCAATGCCGGTATCAGCAACAGTCAGGATCATGTTGTGCTGCGTATCTTGCTTGGCAGAAACCGTGATGGTTCCAGCTTCTGGCGTAAACTTTGCCGAGTTTGATAAGAGGTTGATCAGGATCTGGCGAATTTTTCGTTTATCCGCAATCAGCATCGGCAGACCAGGTTCGGTGGCGGCCACAAGATTGATGTTTTTACCTTTGATCTTACCACCAACGATACGCAAACTCTCATGGATGATGTCCGCCATATCCACCTTCTCTTCCACCAGCTCCAGCTTACCCGCCTCGCCTTTGGAGAATTCGAGAATATCGGTGATCAGCTGCAGCAGGTGGCTGCCGCAGAGATTGATATCATGGATGCGCTCTTTCTGTTTATTATTGAGCGGACCGAAATAACCAGAGTTGATCATTTCCGAAAAACCGATAATGGCATTAAGCGGCGTGCGCAGCTCGTGCGACATGTTGGCAAGGAATTCAGACTTAGCCTGGCTGGCAAGAATCGCAGCCGATTCAGATTCTTCAACACGCGTAATTTGCCTGGCCATCGCCACAGCAAAAAATGATAAGATCGATCCAAACACCGTAAAGAGCACCAAGAACCCGGCATCCTTAATGCGTGACTGGCGCCAGTTTTCCAAGAAACTCTCCTCGGAAAGCACGACTGCTGCAGCGACGGGCATATTCTTAACTTTGGTTGCGGCAACAATGCGTAGATAATCACCATCATCCCGAGCATAACCCTCACCACGCATCGACTGTTGCTGGGCAATTTTTTCATAATCAGGATTATCAGCAGGGCCCGATGCCAGAATCGAGCCATCTTCGAGCATTAATGTCATGAATTTCTGCTCGCCTGATGCAATCGAAACGTAGAAATCGACAAAGTAATCCGGATTCATCGCCGCCACAACAATGCCGCCAAAATCACCGCTCAACTTATTGAAACGGCGACTCATGATAATAAGTGAACCATTGCCCTCCGTGACGTGCTTGCCGATAAACACATAGGTATCGTCGGCTTCGCGCATGTGATCAAACAGGCGCTGACCTACCAGTGTTTTGTGATAGTCCAGCCAGCGCTCATAACTTTTTTTATGTGCCGCCACATCGACAGTGCCCTCATCGTTGATCAGCGCAAGTGCGATAATCTGCGGTGTTTCATTCAGCCACACTTTAAAATTTTGCTCGGTATATTGCGGCAGGTTATTGCCAAACAGCGTGTTGAAATATTGGCGCTCAATGGCCCGCCGGAGCGACAAATCCACCCCCAGAAGCGTCAGCTCCACATGATCCGCCAGAATATGCGTGAGGCTGATGGCTTTTTCTTCGCCATCACGAATGGCCTGTTTATAGGCCACCCAACTTTGATAAAGCACGACAATAAAAAACAGCACAATGCCAAGCACCGAAACTGAAATCAGTTTGCGGATCCGTGGTGATTTAGAATTTTGCACGTGCGCGTTCGTCATGTGCG
>JAJTHB010000004.1 GCA_021299465.1 Rickettsiales bacterium
GGAACAATGAGTATCAATTCTCAGTTTTTATACTCGTATATTGATGAACTTATAAAGAGCCAGTGGATCGACTGGAGCGAAAACCTGCTATCACGCATTCCATCTAAAGAATTCCAAACGAGGCGTGGATTTCAAGAACTCACTGGTGCAGATAACTCTTTTATACGATCGCGAGCCCTTGAAGGCTTTAGACTGGGATTATTTAATGGCCGTGTAATCAGTGAACGCGGCGGTAGCCATTCAGAGCTACCTGAAGGCTGGAAGCGTGTATGTAGCGGAATCCCCATACATACAAGACTAGGCTATTTTGCTTATGTTATAGGAAAAGCGCTAGAGAAAAAGCCAGATGACAGCATTCTTAATTCGGCAGTGGATGCAATTGCCGCAATTCAAATAATGCTAATAGCCTTCAAGTATCAAGATAGATGGTACTCGACTGTAAATATATTTGATTATGTTCGGTCACAATATGAAAAGGCGTTAAAACGCACTCTAGATAATAAGGAAATTAGATTTTTATCTGGTGCTGTTTTTAATACATTGGATAGAACAGACCCCACTGCTCTGATAGAGAGTTATAAGAACAACACTCTTCTACCCCCTTTATATCTCATTATACAAAATGATGGTGGAAAGGTTGAAGTCACTCCAGAAAACTTAGAACAGATTATTTCTGGTAATTTCAATATAAATTCCATCGAGAAGCTCAAGGCTGCTCTATTCTGGTCTAGCGAAGAAAGAGGTATTTACTCTCGTGCATCTGCTAGTGGAAGAAAATTCTTAACAATATTCATGGAAATAGATAGAGCCTTGGCAGCGGCAGGAAACGCTTCCATACTTCACGGGGTCTTGGAAAGCATAAATGAAAAAGATGCTGCTAAAGACCTTATAGATACACTTTCGTTAGCAGCGCACCATTATCCCAAGTTGCTAGAGCAATGGGAAAAGATAATGGTGCGCTTAGAAAGCGGGGTAGTTGCTTCATTAGAATATTTTAGTGCCAGAGAAGAAAATAAACATCCATTTTTAGCCATTGCACTTAAAGGGATTAGAGAAACTCTCGAAGAAGACTATGAGGCTGAAGACAATGCAGAGGATATTGAAGCTCCAGAGGGGGTGTCCGCGTCAGTCACGGCAAACAACAAAGCCGCCAAATCACCTAAGAAGCCCACTACCCCAAAGGCAATTAATAAAGAAAAAATTCTAAGTAGTGCTGCGCAACAGGACATGCTTTTTGTTGCTCCACCACCAGGAAAAGAAGTTCAGCAGCAAACGACAAATAAGAAGAAAACTATTAGAAAATTTGACGCGGCTGCGAGAGACGCGAAAAACCGAGAACTGGGCCTAATTGGGGAAGAATTTATTGTCGAAGTGGAAAGACAAAAACTGATAGCACTTGGATATGTTGACTTGGCAGCAGAAGTGAAGTGGGTCTCAAAACATTTAGGAGATGGGGCTGGATACGATATTTCTTCCTATGATATCGATAAAGCACAAATTTTTATTGAAGTAAAAGCTACAAGAGGGGGAATTACAACCCAGTTTTATATAAGTGAAAACGAGCTTATGGTTTCTAAAGAAAAAGGACTTTCCTTTAGACTTTATCGAGTATTTGACTTGGATAAAGAGCCAAGAATATATGTGCTTAAGGGCGCGCTGGACAGTGCTTTAGACTTACAACCCACTAGCTACAGAGCGCGAGTTAAATAGACAATTCAGAACGAGTTAGCGGTCAAAGCTGCATTTTAGCACCTTAATCCAATATCCGGATAGCAACAGTGCAAATACCCGTTGTCAGGGCGAATTTATCTTTTTGCAAGAGTGTAGAGCGCAACTCTGCCGCCCTGACAAATCTTTATCTCAAGAAGCCAATCGTTTTCTTGAAGTGCTAGAGTCTGGACTGAAGAAGTAGCGTAGTGGTCAGAATGGGGAAATGATGAGATTAGAAAATCAAACTAGCCATCCTTAGTGCCCAATGGTCTAATACCTCATCACCTACCCACCTATTTTAGGTTTAGAGCGGCTGGGGACCTTGGTTTAGGGGGAGTTTAGGGTCAAGGTTTACGGTGTAGAAATAAATCCCAAACCCGCCCCCCGCAACCAACCTCAGAGCCAATCTGTGCAAAATGGCATTTTCACAAAATCACTTAGTGCTACTGTGGTGCTAGGGCTGAAAAGAAGTTTTCTACTCGCTTGGTTTCAGAAATAATGGCGGCGATCATGCCATGCTTTTGGTTTTCATGGTCTTCAAAATGTGTTTCGGCCTGTTTACAAAGCTGGTGCAGCTTCATGGCGCCTAAATTACCCGATGAGCCCTTGAAGCGGTGCGCGGCGGATTTCCATACGTCGCTCTTAGCTGTATCCATGCTTTGCTCCATAAGAACAATCATCTCATGTGCCTGCTCAAGAAATAACTCAGCGAGCGCTTTTTCTTCTGCGGGATCGCCGTCGGTGAACAGGCGTAGCTGCTCAAGATCAACCGGCGCTTCTTCGGCGCGCGCAGGCGCCTCAGCAGTATGCGGAGCGCTCACCGACAGAACGGCCTTTTCCTCATTCAGGATAAACCACGACTGCAAAACTTTCTTCAAATGCTCAGCGCGAAGCGGCTTGCTTAAATAATCATCCATGCCCGCGGCGAGGCATTTTTCACGGTCGCCGACCATGGCATTGGCAGTCATCGCTACGATCGGTGTGTGTTTAACGCCCGACGATTCGCGCACACGGATTTCCTGTGTAGCAATGTAACCGTCCATCTTGGGCATCTGGCAGTCCATGAAAATAATATCATACGGCTCGCTATCGTATTTGAGTGCTGCCTCAAGGCCATCCTGCGCTTTATCGATGTGCCTAAATCCAAATTTCCTGAGCAATTTTTCAGCAAAGACCTGGTTGACATTGTAATCATCCACCAAGAGCACACGCGCATCACCAATTGGCATTTTGGGTGTATCCGAGTGCGTCATGCTTCGAAGCTGTTCGATCGTGGTAACAACGTCTGTTGCTTGTGCCGCGCTGCATGGTAGTGAAAACCAGAATGTCGAACCTTTACCTACGGCGCTTTCGACGCCAATCTCACCATCCATCAGGCCTACCAGATGCTTGGTGATAGCAAGGCCAAGACCGGTACCGCCATATTTGCGTGTGATCGTGCTGTCAGCCTGCGTGAATTTATCAAAAATTTCACTGAGTTTACTTTCAGGAATCCCCATGCCTGTATCTTCCACGCGGACATGAAGCTTACCGTCCTGCATGGTTGCTTTCACATGAACATGGCCACGCTCGGTGAATTTGATGGCATTGCCAAGCAAATTGGTAATAATTTGGCGGATACGGCCCGGGTCACCCCACACATAAGCGGGAGTACGCTCCTCGAAATAAAAGCGCAGATCAAGACCTTTCTTTTCGGCCTGTGGCTGCAGCAAGTGGGTGGTTTTTTGCAGCACATCGCTTAAGTCAAAGGCGATATGTTCCAGCTCCAGCGCGCCGGCCTCGATTTTTGAGAAATCCAGAATATCATTAAGCAGCATCAAAAGGTTTTCGCCAGAACTGTTAATGGTAGAAACGAGCTCCTGCTGCTCTGAGTCAAGCGTTGTGTCCGCCAGCAGCTGCGCCATGCCAAGCACAGCGTTCATTGGCGTACGAAGCTCATGGCTCATATTAGCAAGGAAGTCGCCTTTGGCTTTGTTCGCAGCTTCGGCTTTTGCGAGGCTCTCCTGCAAATCACGTGCGGCAGCTTCTGCTTTGAGGTTGGCACGCTTCAGCTGTAGCCACATATTTTTTTCTTTGAGTTCTTCTTCCTTTTTGGCGCTGATATCACGCTCAATGGCTGCAAAATGTGTGATCACACCATCGCTGTTTTTAACCGGCACGATGCTGATATCCAGCCAGTAATGGCGGCCATCTTTACCAATATTCAGCAACTCATCCTTAAACGGCCTGCCTTCTTTCAGCGCCGCCTTGAGCGCATCAAGCGTCTCGTGCTTGGTGAATTCGCTTTGCAGGAAACGTGGCGATTTTCCTATCACCTCATCGGCCGAATAACCGGTAATCTTGGTGAACGCTTCGTTGACATAGACGATTTCAGGCCCTGGGTTATTGAGGTTCGCATTGGTGATCAGAATGCCATCATTGGCGCTCTGGATCACCGTTTCCAGCAGCAGCGCATGTTCTTCAAGACCTAGGAAATCATGTCGTTTCATAATATTTCTCTATGCATGATATTTATGGTGGTGAATGGCGCTTTGCTCGATGTAATGGCTCATGGTTTCTTTTTTGAACGGCTTGGCGATGAAGCCGGACGCACCGTGAGAAAGCGCCGCAGTCACATTATCCAGATAGCTATTGCCACTGAACATTACCACATAGGCGTGCTGATCGCAGCTCATCAAACGTCCTAGCACATCCAGCCCGCTGGCATCGGGCAGGCCGATATCAAGAAACACAATGTCCGGCGCGTGAAGCATGTAGTTCATTACCGCTTCCTGCGCATTACTTGCTGAGATTACGGCGTAGCGCTCCTTAAAGGCTGTGGTTACGAGGCGGCGTGTCAGCGGGTCGTCCTCCACCACCATCACATGCAGCGGCTGACGCGATGACCTTAGTTTTTTTGCTTCCATAAAAACATCAGCCAGCGAAGCAACCTCACCAAAATCATGTCGCGGCGTAAGCGGCGGTAAGGGGGTTGCCGTGCTTGCTTTTTCTTCAAGCAATGCCTGCAATCTTATCGTATCGCGCGCTAAGTCATAGAGTGTGCATTCCGCCACAAGGCCTTCCACGTCAAAAGCGGCGCTACTGAATTCATCGGCGATGGCATGCAGCCTCTCATCCTGCACATTGCGGCTGATGAGCAGAATATCATGATCGCGGCATTGCACTACATCGCAATCCACATCACGATGAACTTCCTTCAGCCGCTGCATGATAGCAGCCCGTGCTTCGGCTTGCGATTCATCGGTGCGCTTAATATGCAAACACCACCAATGCGCAAGGCTTGCGGGGTCTTTGGCGATGGAAAGTGCGAGTGATTGTAAAAACGGTTCAACAGGCGCTGTGTGGATACGCATAATTATATTTCTTTCTCTAATTGTTTGATAGTCGGGCAACGGTCGATGTACTGAAACAGCTTCTCCTTAGTGAATGGCTTTGCGATAAATCCTTTCGCGCCGCGGCTCATGGCTTGTGTGATGTTTTCTTTATCTGCGTTGCCAGAGAGCATAATCACGTACGCATCGGGATCGAGCTTTAGGATTTTTTCGAGAAGCTCATGTCCCGTTACATCCGGCAAATTGATATCAAGAAACAACAGATCCGGAGCAATACGAGTGTAGGTATTAAGCGCGGTGCTGGCTTCGCCAAGGCCTGTAAGCGCATATTTTTTCTGGAGCACATTTTCGACCAACCGGCGCGAAAACGCATCGTCCTCAATCATCATCAGTTCAGGTTTTAGACGGTTTACGCGACGATTTTTAATATCTTCCGATTTGCCGTTTGCGCCACCGTTCAGTATGGCCTGACGCTTGCGCTCCTGCTCTTGCTGTTCCAGCAATCTGCGTTTGGTTTCTTCCAAGCTACGTTGGCGTTCCAGCTTTTGTTCTACAATGGCACGCAGCTTATTCATGTGGATCGATACTTCATAAAAACCCACCCAATCATCCGTGGCGGGTCTATTCACATAATTTACCACGCCGAGGATGAACTTTCTGCCGTCTTTCACAGGAAGAAGTGGCGCGAGGATGAAGATGTCCCCATCCCCGCATAAGTAAATCTGTGCATCAATCGAACTGAAATGACGCTGGGCCAGTGCAAATAGCTTTTCTTTTAAATCGCCCGTTACGGGACTACCCATCTGGAAGAAAATGCAACGCGAGGTTGTTGGATCAGATTTGATCGTTTCAAGCGCCTGGGCTAACCTTGTCTCTGCATATTCGTCGATAAGTATCATAAACTTTCTCTTTCTATGATTTCATTATCTCATCAAAGCTCGTAGAACCGTAATCATTGAATATCAATGGGTTAAACATTATGCGCCGCACTATATTCTCAAAATACCGTTCGATATTGAGAAAATAATATGTTATATTCTCATATTAATCCTATTTTGAGGGTGCGATGTCCCAAACCATATTGATTGCTGAAGATGACCCCGTGCAACATAAGATGCTATCGATGCTGCTTACCAAAAAGCTCGGATATGAGGTGATTTCAACCAACAATGGCGCCGAGGCGGTGGAGCGCCTGCAATCCAGCAATGTGGGTGAGATCAGCGCCGTGCTGCTCGACATCAATATGCCCGTCATGGATGGGTTCGAGGCACTAAAAACTATCCAAAAATATCGCCCCGATCTTCCCGTGCTCATACTCACCGGCAGCGACGATACCAATATCGCCGTGAAAGCTATAAAAGAAGGCGCCAGCGATTTTATTGTGAAGCCGCCAGAGCCCGCACATCTCGATATTGCCATCAAAAACGCCATTCGGCTTTCAACGCTTTCATACGAACTTGCCAAACTCAAACGTGATAAAGAAGGCGCGGTCGCCTTTACTGATTTGATCGGTTATAGCGCGGGGCTTGCTGCTACCGTTGCTTACGGGCGAAAAGCCGCTGCAGCGGATGTTCCGGTGTTGTTGATGGGTGAAACCGGTGTCGGCAAAGAGTTATTCGCCCGCACCATCCACGGCGAAAGTAAACGCGTCGGCGCGCCGTTCGTTGCACTTAATTGCAGCACTGTGGCGCATAATATCGAACAAACCTTGTTCGGCGTGGCAGCACCCGGACAAGCGGGGAAAATCCGCGCGGCCGAGGGCGGCACATTATTTCTGGATGACATCACCGAGCTCTCCCCCGACGCGCAGGTGCGACTACTGCGAGTATTGCAGCAAAGAGAGATCGAACCACAGGGCGGCGGCAAGCCTATCAAAGTCAATGTTCGCATCATTTCCGCTACCGACCGCGATATCAAACGCGATGTGCAAACAGGCCGCTTTCGCGAGGATTTATATTTCCGCCTGAACGTATTGCCAATTACGATTCCTTCGCTCCGTGAGCATCGTGAGGACATTGTGCCACTCGCAGAATACTTTATTCAAAAAATCTCGCTATCCGACCGCCTGCCAACCAAATCACTGGAACCGGATGCGGTGGATTACCTCATCCATCATGCATGGCCAGGCAATGTACGCGAGCTGGAAGGACTTATTCACCGTGCGTTGGTGCTTGGAGATGGTGAGTCTATCGACCGTGCTATATTAGAGCAAATTCACGAGTCAACCGCACAGACAAAAATTACCGAACGCCGCGCGCCGCAGGCGCTGCATATCAACATGCGTAACGCCGACGGCAGCTTCAAAACCATGTCAGAAATTGAAAAAGAAACACTGCGTACCATGCTGGCTCATTTTGAAAATAACATCACCCGTACTTCAGATATACTCGGTATCGCCAAATCGACCTTTTACCGAAAAATAAAAGATGCACAGTAAACTGTGCGCTTCTATACTGAGCTGAATAAGGGGGGTGGCATGAGCAAACCACTATTTGAACGCATCGGCGGTGAATCGGCGGTGAAGGCGACCGTCATCAAAATGTATGACAAAATTCTCTCCGATGATGAACTTGCGCCGTTCTTCGATGATATCGACGTGGACAAGCTGCGCCTCAGCCAATCTGCTTTTGTAACCTATGCCTTCGGTGGCCCCAATCATTACACCGGAAAATCGTTGCGCAACGCCCATGCGGGAGCAGTATCGCACGGCTTAAATGATCGCCATTTTGATCTTGTTGCTTCCCATCTGAAATCTGCCATGCAGGAACTGGGCGTCTCACAAGACCTTATCGATGAAGCACTTACCATCGTAGGCTCTACCCGCAAGGATGTGCTTGGGCAGTAGCGAATGATCTGATTGCAGCATTCGAGTTAGGCTACTTGATTCAGCCAAATCCGAACCGGTTAAGCTTTTTACAGCTATTTTCACCACAAATAGTGGCCGACCGTGAGTGTTAAAGCACAAATACCCTTATAAATACTGTATTGCCCATCGGTTTGCTGTTGTGCTACTTAAAAAAGGCATGAATCAAAAATCATCTACTGCACAGATACTTAGCAACCACATGCTGTTTGAAAACCAGCCAGTGCTGCTGGGTATGCTTGCACCGCATGTAAAGACCAAGTCGTTTGATAAAGATGATGTCGTAGTGCGGCATGGTGATGCAGCGGATAGTCTCTGGCTCGTAATTTCAGGCTGGGTGAAACTCATGCGGCAAACGCCTGATGGCAAAGAGAGCATTATTGGTTTGTGTACTGCAGGTGATGTATTCGGTGAGGCCGCATTATTCCCACACGCCAATTATCCCTACACGGCAGAAGTAGTGGACGATAGTGCAGAGTTGATAGCTATTTCATCAACAACGATTCGTGCGCTGGTGGCAAAGGAAACCTCTGTTTCCAGCCACATCATGGCACTGTTAAACGACCGCACCTCGCAAGCACAACTTAAGTTAGAACAAATGACGACAATGTCGGCTGCGCAGCGGCTTGGCTGTTTTTTACTGCGGCTTTGTCATACTCAGGCAAATGGCGCTAAGACGCTGCAAATACCCATTGAGAAACATATTCTAGCCGCCTATTTAGGGATGAAGCCTGAAACACTTTCTCGCACCCAGCAACAGCTTAAACCGGTTGGAATTTCGGTTGAAGGGCATGATATCACCATCGGCAATATCGAGAAGCTACGAGAATTCGTCTGTAATAGCTGCTCAGAGTCCGGCAGTTGTGATATTGATAGGGATTAGCTCGAGAGTACATTCTCAAGCGCTTGGCTTAACTGCCCGCTTTCAGCCTGGTTAAACCAAGCTGCTACCAACGGATATTCAATCTCAGCTGCGACACTCCTAATAACCTGAGAAGGTAAGGTATGGCGCATCCAGGCAACGTCGTTGGAACTGCCGACAAGCAACAGCTGATCAAACCGCCTGCCTTCTGCTGCATTCACGATGGTATGCGTGAAATCATCCATGGATGCGGCAACGCACTTACCTGCTTGTGGTAATAGCGTCATATGACCATTCGCTTCCTTCTCAAAAAGCACGATCATACCGGCACAGGCAGCTACAACCCAGATACGCGGCAGAGCACTACAAGCACCGCTCTTACACTTGCCAGAACAGGCTTTGACTGGATGCAGTGAGGTAACTTTACCGCTGCACATACATTAAAACTTATAACCAACACCAACGCCAACCACCCACGGGTTGATATCAACATCGGCACGAATGGCGCCGTTATTGAACTTTACATCGGTATTGATCCAGATTTTTTTCACATCTACATTGAGCATCCAGTGATCATCCAGCATGTAATCCATGCCGGCCTGCAGAGCCGGGCCAAAGCTATCATCATAGTCCACGCTCGTGACCGATGTGCCTTTATCTTCTGCGAAGAAATGCGTGTAGTTGACGCCCGCACCAAGATACGGCTTGAATTGGCCAAGATCGGTGAAATGATACTGTATGGTGAGCGTTGGCGGCAATAACCATACATCACCCAGATCAAGCGCACCGGCACTGCTGGTTTTCGTATTCACATCATGTGGCGTAATCGCGGCAATAAGCTCAAATGCGATATTATTGGTCACGAAATAGCTGACGTCCAATTCTGGAACTACTGATGTATCGATATCGATCTGGCTGCCGGTCACCGCACCAGAAATTTTTGCGTCCTCATCAGGAATCACGCTGATCGCACGTGCGCGAACGATAAAATCGCCAGCCTTGGGCATTTCAGCAGCAACAGCGGGCATAGCAACGGTGTTAACAAGTAGTGCAAATAATAGCTTCTTCATGATGTAGTCCTTTTAGTTATTTTCGAGTTCATGCCTACAGCAAGGCATGGTTGTGTTTCTTGATGTAAATCAAGTGATGGTGATCAAAAAAGCGTACGGTGAGGGGATAATAAACTTGGAGTAGAACATGCCACTTGAAAACCACAGCCTCATCAATGAATTCCCCGACATGCGTGAGCGTATTCATCACATGAAAATGTCAGATAATCATTTTGCGCGTCTGTTTGCCGAATATGATTCTATTGAGCATGATGTGCACCGCATTGAGTCAGGCTCTGAAGCAGCAAGCGATGAGCGTTTGGAAGGTCTCAAGAAAAAACGCTTAAGCCTCAAGGATGAGCTATTTCGTATGCTCAAAGCGGCCTAGGATTTCGTTTCGTCGTCATCGCGCAGCATGCGATGGGGTGCGCCTTCCAGATCTTCAAACTGGCCGCTTTTCATCGCCCAGAAGAAAGCGACAAGCCCAATCAAGCCAAGCGTGAGTGCGATGGGAATGAGGTAGACGAGTACGTTCATAATCGTCTCGCATTCAAACGCATGGCATTAGCGATGACCAGTAATGATGAACTCGACATCGCGATCGCGGCAATGAGCGGTGTCACATAGCCGGCAACCGCGAGCGGAATGGCAATCACATTATAACCTATGGCGAGCAGAAAATTCTGTTTCACCAGTATTTGTGATAGTTTTGCTGTATTCAGGGCCGTAAGCACAGGTTGTAATGTATTGCCCTGAAATACAATATCAGCCGCACTTTGGGTGATATCCATCGCCGTTGCAGGCGACATGGAAACCGTAGCGCTTGAAAGCGACGGCGCATCGTTTAGCCCATCCCCAACCATTAATACATTCGCGCCATGTGCTTTGAGCGCAGCAATTCTCTGGGTTTTTTCAACAGGTGTGAGTGCGCCTTCAAACGCTGTAATGCCAAGCTTTTCTGCAATATTCTTTGTTACTTCTATCCTGTCGCCGGAAAGCAGCAATGTTTTGATTCCAAAAGATTGTAGAGCATCAATCACTTCCTTTGCATCAGCGCGCAGCTCATCGGCAAATGTGAAGCGGACGTAATGTTTTCTCTCCTCTGCCAGCCATAACTCCAACGTATTGTCTGAGTCATCCGTCAAATTTGTTGCCCAGCTTCTTTTTCCTAATTTTACTCCCGCCGCCTCAAGGCCATACCCCTGCACTTCACGCACATTCATCATCGGCGTTATATTAGGGCATGCGCGGACAAGCGCTTGTGAAAGCGGGTGTTTGCTATTGATCGAAAGCGAGGCAGCAAGCTGTAGTTGCTCCTGCGAATGGCTGGAAGTGAGGGTTGGCTTACCCAGTGTTAGTGTCCCGGTTTTATCAAACACCGCATGCGTAATAGTGGCGAGACGTTCAAGCGCACTGCCGCTTTTAAGCAAAATACCAGAGCGCATCAGTTTGCCGCTGGCCAACACCTGTACCACCGGAACAGCGAGGCCAAGGGCGCATGGGCAGGTGATAATGAGGACTGTTGCGGCATAGAGCAATGCCACCTGCCACGGTATACCCCCCCATAGTATCCACCCGGCAAATGTTGCAGCAGCAAGTGCATGCACAGCAGGTGTGTACCAACTCGAAATACGATCTGCGAGGGTGACATATTTCGCCTGTGCCTGCTCCGCGGACTCCATGAGTTTGACAATTTCAGAAAGCAGCGAGCGCTCACCTGCCCTGGTCACGCGCATGGTAATAGGCGCGGCCATATTTATCGTTCCGGCGAATAGTGCCGTACCTGACATGGCCCCGCGCGGCTGGCTTTCGCCGGTAATCAGGCTGGTATCTATTTCTGTTGTGCCCGAAATTACCAAACCGTCGGCGCCAATTTTTTCGCCAGCGGCCACCATTAGCACCATGCCTTCTTTGATATCTGACAGTGGGATGGTTTCCTGCGCACCGCTTTCATGCAAAACCGTTGCAAAGCCCGTCATCATTTGCAGCAAATCATGCGCTGCGCTGCGTGCACGGCCGCGTGCCCTTGCCTCCAGATAGCGTCCGATGAGCAGGAAAAAAAGCAGCATCACGCCAGAATCGAAATAGGAATATAACCCGCCAGTTGCTGTCTCAAACAGGCTCATCAGCGTGGCCAGAATCACCGCAACCGAAATCGGCACGTCCATATTGGTTTTTAGCGCACGCAGCGCCTTTAATGCCGAGCGGTAAAAGGGGATGCCGCAGTAAGCGATCGCTGGAATTGCAATCGCCGCCTGCATCCAGTGAAAGAGGGTGCGTGTGGCCTCGCCCATCTCCACAGCATCACTGCTCCATAGCGGAATAGAAAACAGCATCAGATTGCCACTGGCAAAACCAGCAACGGCCAGACAGCGTAGTAAAAACTTTTCTTCTTTTATCTCAGAAGTTTCTGCCGTAGCAGGATCAAACGGCACCGCGTGGTAGCCCATGCCGTTGATCATCTCTATCCATTTATCACCCAGTATATTTGAGCCTTTCCATGCAATGCGCAGTCGCTTGGTGGAAAGATTGAGGCGTGCATTCTGTACCGCCGTTTGTTTTATAAGAGCATTCTCAATAATCGCGACGCACGAAGGGCAATGCATGCCCTCAACCAGCAAATTCAAACTATGCAGACCGCTTGGCTCCGTGGTGATAAAATGCGCGCTGCTCATTTTACAATAATCCGTTTAGATTTCTGGTAGTTTTTATCATCCACGACAGCATCTACCCGCACATGCCAAACGCCCTTGGCAGGAAAAGTAACCGGTGTTTCATCACCTTTTAATTCTACCTTAAAATCCATGCCTTGCTGTGCTGGACGGGTAATGGTGGCGGTTATTTGTGCTGGTGTTATAACGGCGCCGTTTTTGTCTTTTAGTATGAAGGTTAGTGCGCTGTCATTATAGCGAATCTCACCTACCCAACCTAGCTCCTTCTGTTTCTTCTCGGCTTCCACCACCTGATTATAGGCGAGGCCTTTTTCATAGGGATGGTCGGTAACAACACCACTATGGGTGCGGATGGCAAGCGTCATCATTACGGCGTTCACCGAAGCAACAAAGCCAAAAAACAAGATAAAATAAAAGGCTACGCGTTTTCCGGTCATTTCGTATCGCTGACAAAAATACTATTCTCAGATGTTGTTACAGTATGGTCGGTTTCAGTGAGTTGAAACATAATCTCACTACGTGATTCAGTTTGTTTATCAGCGGTAAGAAATACGCGGAAATGACCAACCGAATTGGCAAACACAGGCAAGCTATCAACCGGAATGTCACTGCTTGCCTGAACGCGAATTTCCTGATGATTAAGCCCATGCACGCTAAGCGCATAGCGTTTATCCTCGTGATGTTTATTAATAACGGTGATGTTGTAGCCGTTGCGAATGGAACCATCGGAGAGCTTCACAAACAATGGGTTGCGGTCGTGGATGACGTTCATCTCCAGCGGTGAGCGCGTGAGCAGACTGTAGAGCATCAAACAGCCAACGAGCGAAATAATGCCGCCATACCAAAAGGTGCGTGGGCGAAGGGGGTTGAACTTGGTTTTGCTCTCGGTGTCATAACGAATCAGGCCTTTGGGTAGCCCAATTTTATCCATTACATTATCACACGCGTCCACGCATAGACCGCAAGCAATGCATTCCATCTGCAACCCTTGCCGGATATCAATGCCCATCGGGCAGACGACGACACAGCTATCGCAATCGATGCAATGGCCGCGCCCTTGCCATGAATCACCTGCTTTATGCTTACCACGCGGCTCGCCACGTTTCTCATCATAGGCGATAATCAGTGTATCCTTGTCGAACATGGCTGATTGAAACCGCGCATAGGGGCACATATAGGTGCAGACCTGTTCGCGAGCATATCCCGCCATAAGATAGGTAGAGCCAGTCAGTGCCAGAATCCAGCCGCCGACACTCCAGGGTACATCGAAATGAATGATCTGGTCGAATAAGGTCGGCGCATCGTTGAAATAAAAAACCCAGGCACCGCCGGTGAGCAGCGCGATCACAAGCCAAATAAGATGGGTCAGGCTAATTTTCCGGATTTTTTCGAATGTCCATTTGGATTCATCAAGTTTTTTACGCGCATTGCGATCCCCCTGCACAATACGTTCGACCCACACGAATAAATCCGTCCACACGGTTTGCGGGCAGGCATACCCACACCACACACGGCCAAACAGCGAGGTCACGAAAAATAGCCCGACCGCTGCCAAAATTAAAATACCGGTAAGGTAATAAACCTCCTGCGGCCAGATTTCGATGCCGAAAAAATAAGCGCGACGGCCTGGCATATCGATCAGAATCGCCTGATCAGGCGTGTGCTCCCCGCGATACCAGCGCAGCCACGGCGCACCGTAATAAACTGCAAGCAGTGAAATCATCACTGCCCATTTTGCTTTGCGAAATTTGCCCCATACACGCTTTGGGTAGATTTTTTCTTGTTTTTTGAAAAGCTGTATCGTCGCGTCCATGTGCTAATTCCTTAGGCCTATTTTTTATTAAGTTCGGCTTCTCCCCCGCCGAGTGAATGCACATAAACAGCGATTGCCTTGATGGTATCATCGGACAGGCGCGACTCCCAATCGGGCATGACGCCGCCATACGCATTAGTCACCATATCCATGACTGCTGCGCGGCTTCCACCATAGAGCCAGATACCATCTGTTAAATTGGGCGCGCCTAGCTCACGCTTACCCATGCCGGTATCGCCATGGCATGAGCTGCAATTATCGGCAAATAGCTTTTTTCCATGTTCATGCGTTGGTTTGAGCACGCTACCTGAAAGTGTAAGCACATAGTCAGCGACCATTTCCACTTCTTCGCGTTTTAAAATACCGTCGCGACCAAAGGCGGGCATCTGCGACATATGAGTTTGGTCATGTTTGCTGCGTATACCATATTTGATGGTGGCATAGATTTCATCGAGATGCCCCCCCCAGATCCAGTCATAATCATTAAGGTTGGGATAGCCCTTGCCGCCAGCAGCGCCCGTGCCATGGCAGGCGGCGCAGTTTTCCTTAAACATGGCTTTACCGCCAGCTATGGCAAACGTATACAATTTCGGATCGTTTTGAATTTCCTGCAGGCTTTTGCCCAAAAGCGCTTTACCCTGCTGCCCCCGCCGCTCAAGAATCTCGGCTTGCTCCTCGGCCAGTTTTTTATGCGATGTCCAGCCCGCAATACCCTGAGTATGGCCGGAAAGCGTTGGCCATGCAGGGTAAACTACCCAATAGCCCACTGCCCAGATGACGGTGATGAAAAACACCCATAGCCACCAGCGCGGCGCTGGATTGTTAAGCTCTTTCAGCCCATCCCATTCATGCCCTGTCGTTTCAACACCGGAATGTTGATCGATATCTTTTTTATCGTCATTAGTCATGGTTTTTATTCTCCACGAGCGGAATATGGGCATAGTTCTGCATTTGTTTTTTCACACTTGGGCGGTAGGTGCGATACGCAACCCAAAGGAAAAAAGTAAAGAAAAAGATCAGTGCGCTCGTAGGGGCGTATTCATAAATCAGGTTCATGGTTTTGCCTCGCCAGACTTCACGCTGCTTAAGTTTTGATTGAGTTGATAATCCTTGATATCTGCCAGCGTGCCGAGCGTTTGCAGGTAGGCTACCAGCGCATCCATCTCGGAGACAAAATTCTTCTGCCCATCGAAATCACGCACATTCACTTTGTTGCCATAGCGCGCGATAAGCGCACTCGTATCACCGTCTAAACGTGCCTGCGCCATGGCATCGTTGTAGGCGTTTTCAATCATCTCATCGCTGTACGGCACACCCACCACACGGTAGGTTTTCAGAAGCCTCGAAACGTTGCCGATATCCGCCCCTGCATTCATCATGAAGCGATAAGAGGGCATGATGGATTCCGGCACCACATCGCGTGGGCGAATGAGATGCGCGACGTGCCATTCATCCGAATATTTGGCACCGACGCGCGCTAAATCCGGCCCGATGCGCTTACTGCCCCAGAGAAACGGATGGTCATACATGCTTTCCGCCGCGAGTGAATAATGGCCATAACGCTCCACTTCATCACGCAAGGGACGAATTTGCTGGCTATGACACGAGGAACAGTTCTCTCGGATGTAAATTTGCTGCCCTGTCAGCTCAAGCGGCGTCAGCGGACGCATACCGCTGACTTTTTCGATCGTTGTTTCAACACGAAACAGCGGCACGATTTCTACCAATCCACCAATTGAAATCGCAACCAGAGTAAAGACAAGCAAAAGAATAGAATTTTTCTCGAGCTTCTTATGATGATTAAGCATAAGCAGCCTCCTTCGCAACCACTGGCTTCGGAGGGTTTACCGTGCGCCAGCAATTATAAACCATGATCAGCATACCAGTGAGATAGAGCAGCCCACCGATAGCGCGAATGATGTAGTAGGGATGCATCGCTTCCACGGTTTCTACGAAGGAATATTCAAGGAAGCCCATCGCATCATAGGCGCGCCACATGAGACCCTGCATAATACCAGAAATCCACATGGCAGTGATGTAAAATACAATACCAATGGTCGATACCCATAGGTGGATATTCACCAGACGCAGCGAGTATAGCTCCTGCTTTTTCCATAGCACCGGAACTAGATGATAGATCGCGCCGAAACTAATGAAAGCCACCCAGCCGAGCGCGCCGGAATGCACGTGGCCAATGCCCCAATCAGTGTAGTGCGATAGCGAGTTCACCGTCTTGATCGACATCAGCGGCCCTTCAAAGGTGCTCATGCCGTAAAAAGCGAGCGCAACAATCATGAAGCGCAATACCGGATCATCGCGCAGCTTGTTCCACGCGCCTGATAACGTCATCACGCCATTAATCATACCGCCCCAACTCGGCATCCACAGCATGATAGAAAACGTCATGCCGAGCGTTTGCGCCCAATCAGGCAGCGCCGTGTAATGCAGATGGTGCGGCCCTGCCCAGATATAGATAAAGATAAGCGACCAGAAATGCAGGATCGACAAGCGGTATGAGTAGACCGGGCGATTCGCGCGCTTGGGGATGAAATAATACATGATGCCTAGAAAGCCAGCGGTCAGGAAAAAACCAACCGCATTATGGCCATACCACCACTGAATAAGGGCCGCCTGCACACCCGCCCACAGAGGTACCGACTTCGCGCCAAGACCAGAGACCGGAATGCTGATGCCGTTCACCAGATGCAGCACGGCGACCGTTGCAATGAACGCAAGGAAAAACCAGTTCGCCACATAGATATGCGGCTCTTCGCGGTGTTTCAGCGTCATCAGGAATACAATTAGATATGCCACCCACACAACAGTGAGCCACAAATCAGCGTACCATTCCGGCTCTGCATATTCCTTGCCCTGTGTGATGCCCAGCACATAGCCGAGCGCAGCCATCACGATGAATGCCTGATAGCCCCAGAAGGTAAAGTTCGCGAGCTTGTCGTTCCACAGCCTTGTGCGGCAGGTGCGCTGCACAACAAAATAGGAAGTGGCGAACAGCACGCTGCCGCCAAAGGCAAAAATCACACCCGATGTATGCACCGGGCGCAAGCGGCCAAAGGAAAGATATGGCTCAAAATTTAGATCAGGAAACGCCATTTGCAGTGAGATCACCAGCCCCACCAACATGCCCACCACACCCCAGAAGAGCGCAGCGATAGTGAATTTCTTGACGATATCGTCATTGTAAATTGGCGCGGTGCGCATGGCTGCTTGCATTTTCTTACCTCATTGTTTTTGCGGCCATCGCAAGAAGCGCCAGCCCGTTAAATGCTAATCCGAATCGGCCGATGCCGCGCATCATGTCTTGCCATTTCAGTGCTAATATTGCCGCACCACCGCTTGCGAGGAGCAAGGCTGGAATTGTGCCCAGCACAAACAGCCACATAGCAACCATACCTAAAAGAGGATGAGCAAGCGTTGCCGCCATCATCAGAGCGGCATAGATCAAGCCGCACGGCATAAAGCTCATCATCGCGCCACGCAGAAATCCATTTTTTGGTGCGTAGGAAAGCAGCGCATGTTGATTAGGAATAATCGCGCTGAGCAGAAATAATCCTGCTGCCAGAACCATCATCGCCATTGAAACCATCGGCCAGTAGCTTGCTGCCGCCAGATGTTTTGAAAGCAGTGCTGCAAAAAACCCCAGCGCCCCATATGTAGCAAGACGACCCAAATGATACTGCCATTGCGAGGCAGCACTCATGCGCATGCCACAGCTGCCACCACACGCCGACTGGCATGCCACCACCGGACCGCACATGATAAGACAGTGGGTGAGGCTACCCATAAGCCCCCCCAGAAAAAACACGGCAAACTTTCCCCCAGACTGGGAAAATGCCGCTAAGCAATGCGCGAATAATGCTTCCATTACTAATTCCTTCAGGAAACAATCTATAATCAAGGCATTTCAGCGCCTTGATTTGTATCAAGTGATTGAGATAGCTAAAGGTAACTTGGCTTGCTTTCGCTAGTGGTTAGGCATGGCGGATTGGAATCATTCATGCGCAAATCATCTACGCCACAAACTTATTGATGTATTTAGAAAAATTTAAGCGGCAACCATGCTTCTGAATTGCCTGAGCTGTTTACAGAAATTGAGCCAGCTATGCTTTGCTATTATTATAAGTGCAGATATTGAAGGGCTTCAGCTCCTCCAAGTATTCCTCAAGCGTGACCATACCGACGCAGGGCTCTGCGCCAGCCGTGATCGACTGGCCGGTTGCAAGTTTTCTGGCTAGGATGATGGTTGGCACGCAGGGGATTTGCGGACCATCGCCGCTTTTTGCAACAATGAACCATATGCGCTTGTGTGGTTGGCCGTTTTTCCCCGTACCAGACATGATCACATGCATCCCACCATCAGCGGTGCCAAAATGGTCAAACCAATGACTTACGCGCAGCAAAAATGCGGCATGTTTTTCAAGATGAAGCGGCAGTCCCAAACGCACCAGCCAACTCATGCCCCATATGCCAAGGTGCAAAAATATATTTTCCATCCCTGCTGAAAAGCGGATATTTTTAATGCCGTAATGCTTGGGCAACAGATCAAGATCAGGAATATCGCAATTAGCCATCCAGCGCTTGCCCAACTCGGGGTATTCCTGTCGATACACATTCTGCCAGCCATAGCGCGGGTTAGCATCGCCTGTGACCGGCTTCAGTGCCTTGCCAATATAGGTGAGAATGGCTTGCGTAGTGGCGAGGCCGCGCTCGGCTTTTTGTCCTGGGCTAATGCCATAGACGAGCGAGTCAATCTGTGAGAATTCCTCTTTGTAATGTTCCAATACGGCGGATGATAAACCAGGAACTGTGCTTGCGCCGCTGATGACAGTTACGCCCGCTGCTTTTGCCTTCGCACCAAGCGCGCTGATGCCGGTTACAAATTCCCGCCCATCGGCGAGGTCGATATAATGAACACCTGCGCCGATGCACACCTCGGCTACATCATAATTTTTGAGCTGAAATGGGCCGCAGGTATTGACAACCACGCCCGGTTTTAATCGCTTAAGTGCATCGGCCAGATCATATTCTGCATCAACCATTGCTGCTTTGGCCAGCAAGCCAAGCGTCGCAGCAAGTGCTTCCGCTTTTTGTTGATTCCTACCCGCAATAATGACTGGCACGCCAGAACGCACCAGCGCATGGGCAATGCGTTTACCGAAATTACCGTAACCACCGAGGATGAGAACTTTATTCATACCACCTTAAACTGCCCCTTATATTCAAATGTTTTACCAAATAGCGGATGCGTTATCACCATCAGCATTTTGAAGTGATCATCATCAAGGGCAATTTCTTCGGCGTAACCTTTGCCGAGCAACAAAGATAAAGGGATCGGAATCAAGGCACCGAAAATACGCATCGCATAGCCCTTGTGCGTAAGCTGCACTTTCTCACCGTTCCAGCTGTAATAACACCGCCAACCAATGCCGAATTTCATGATCTCAATCACTTCATTGTTTTTGATGGGTACGAATTTTGAACGAAAAATATAAGGTTGCTGGTTTGGAATATGAAAATGCCGCTCCAAAACATAATGGTTCGTGTTGGCTTCGCTTCTTGAATAAACAATGGTTGGAATATTACTGCCTTCATACGGCACTAGCGCACCCGTTAACCTAAACAATGGCTTCATGAGTCGGGTAAGCGTAGAAAGCTTAATATCCATGACTCCGTCTAACTTCACCACATCATTAGAACGGGCTTTATTGGCATAATGCTTTTTCAAGACAATCGGCAGCGACTCCCACTGTGTACCGAAAATAGATTGGAAGATTGGAGCATTATGGTTCATGGCACATTTTCCAAGTTACGAATTTGCGGTACGCGTTTAATGCATAATGCAAGATTACGCGCTGCCTTCATCGAAGGATAGCACAGGCGTGCTAGTTTCTCTGACTTAAAAAGGGTAGAGTTTAGGCGATTAAACCACCCCGTACTGGTACCAATCAGTGCCATCACATGCAGGGCATCCGCGCCCTGATACAAGCGGCTACCTATTTTCAAGACCATCCCCTGATCCAGGTTGAGCCCGTGTGCGTTTATTTCCTGCATAAGGAGATGTCCCTCGCCCGCCTGTCTTGCATCAAGCACGTGCAAATTTCCTACCGCCTGCTTGATACGAAAATGTGTGGCTCCCATGAGGCACAGGGGACAGTCGCCATCATAGACGAACCACACATCTTCATTTTGTGCATTTATGCTGCGCATGCTTCTTCCTTGCCTTTCGCAGGCGCCATCCATTTGAAATGACGGAATTTAATTAGCGCACGCATATTGAAAAAATGCATCGCACCAAGCAGCATGATGACGAGGCCTATTTTTGTACTCAAGAATTCAATCACCTGATGGATGGTTTCGGGTTTATCGCCATACTTTAGCGCAAGACTGATGAAACCGAAATTGATTAGATAAAAACCCACCAGCAGGAGATGATTGACTGAATCGGCGAGCGCTTCGTTTCCTTCAAAATTTTCAACCAGGAAAACACGCCCATTGCGGCTGAGTGTCTGCCCTACCCAAATAGCAATAACGATACTAAGTGACAAATAAATGATATAAGACACGGTTAACATAAGCGACTCCTTGATTTGTGAGGTTATAAAGAGTATATTTAACTAAATAGCTAATAATCACAGTGTATCTATTGTTAGTTATTTAGTCAATAGGCTAAATACTAAAAATACACCATTCTAGGGAAGCATTTGATGGAAAAGGTTTTTGAGGCATTATCATCTGGCGTCAGGCGCAAAATTCTGGCGTATCTTTCGGCCACCAGCATGAATGCGGGTGAGATTGCCGAGCGCTTTAATATTTCCAAGCCATCACTTTCCAAACATTTGGGGATATTAGAAAACGCAGGGCTCATTTCCAGCGAGAAAAAAGGCCAGTTTGTGCATTACAGCCTTGTTCAGAAGAATCTGGTCAATACGCTGAATGGTTATCTGCAGGAAGTCTGCCCTATCGGCCGCCCAATCAAAAAAGAAAGCAAGGCCAAAGCAAAGCAGAAGACGGAAAAGAAAAAACTCTCGTAAAGAATACCCGCTCTATTTCTGCTGCCGTCATTCCTTTTTACCTTCCAGCATATCTCGGCCTCCAAACACGAAGCGTGTGTAAAACCAGCTGAGTCCGAGCAAGCTGAGACCAAGTCCGAAGAATGAGAACACACGGAATAATCCTTCCAGTTCTGATGCATCGTAGAGGAACACTTTGCCTACGGTCAGAATCATGATCACCAGTGAAGCGACACGCACCATCTTGTCTTTCTTTAGTGTTCCGAAGAAAAGCAGTGCAATGCCAAATAGCAGCCACACCACAGAATAGGTGTAGATTTCCGCATTCGTGGTTTCGTGACCACCCAGATAAGCGCCGTGGAACAGCTGGCGAACATTGAGTGAAATCAGGGTAAATGCCAGCAAGAGAACGAACCCATAGCCGTATTTATTCCATTCCGGCTTTCCAGCATGCGGCAATTCCTGAACTAACTTCCATGTCCATAGGATAGGCAGGCCGTAGGTCAGTAGCAGCGCATTGAATATCGGCAGTTCGCCTACTGTTTGTGATGACCAGAGCGGATTGTAGGCGATGAAATCGAAATAGCCGATTCGAAATACCGCAACACCGCAGAGCACTAACCCGCTAAGTGTCACGGCTTCGCGCGAGTAGTTTCTGCCTATCCACAAACATGCCAGCCCATACACGAACAGGATGTTGGTGATGACGCCGCGCTCGACAAATCCTGCTTTCACGAACAGCACATTCTCATCCACATGGAAAGCATGGCGCGTGAGGTAATAGCCCATCACACCAATCAGGGCGATAGCGGCAATTTCCAGTGATCGCACCAGCCTGTCATCTTTTTGTAAGCGCAGCAGGTAACTGCCGGCGACAAAGAACAGCGCAGGAAGGCCAAGCTGGAAGGTTGGCCAGTTCACAATCGGAATGCCTTTTTGCAACGCAAGCTGTGCCTCCACCAAGCTGTAGGCGGTAAGCTGCACCAACAGTAGAATTTGCGGGATCAATAAGAACCCAAACACACAGGCCAGCACACCCACGATATATCTGAGTGCTTTTACATCCACCTTACTATTGATCCAGGTTATTGCTAAGAGCTGCGCGGCAAACGCAACAGATAGAAACTCGCGTGGAAGCTCGATGGTGAGGCCGATCGATAAAAATGCGGTGCTGGTTGCTGCATAGATGGCAAGCACATGCTGTTTGTAGGGATAATCTTGCGGAATATCCTTATAGAGTTTTTTGAGAACTAAGCTCGCAATCACCGCAAACTCTAATGCAATGACACCCCAGAATAGAGGAATGGGTGTGATGGTGATTTTGTCGTTTAGCTCATAGTAAGCAAGCAAGTAATACCCTAGGCTCGCTGCTGCCGTCAGTCCTGACCAAATAAGAGGGCGTTCGCTGCGCGATTGCAGCAGATACCCGCTGCCGATATAAAGCGCACCAAATAGGCTGAGGGTTAAGGCAAATGCACTGGTGTCTGGCGTATTCCATGCCATTAGCATCACCGCGTTTACGGCCATTGACACCCACGGCACGAGCCCATAAAGTTTCTGGTTAAAGAAGGCAAGGCCAATGCCGCCGAGGGAGAGCAAGCCAAACAATCCCCATTCCATGAAACCAAATCCGGCATGTGCCGCGATAACACCCGTAAGCAGCATTGCACCGCCCAATGTCAAATAATTGAGCGCGGAAGTGACCTTGAACAGATCAGTGATATCGGCGCTTTCTTCATCGTAATGCTGCTTGGACGTCACCACCACTGTGGCGCTCACCGACATCAGGAACAGGCCGAGATAAATAGCGTCGCCCGGTGTGAAATTGCCGCCAAACAACCACAGGCACACCCACAGGAACGCACCCAGCACTGTGGGAATGGCCATCAACCACCAGCATTGCTTGCGGATAACGACCATCAGTCCCGTGAGAACGAAGTAGAGATAGATGAAGAGTATAGGTGCGCTGGGATCGCTGGAGCCAATCATGGCAGGCGTTAGAAAGCCGCCTACTAACCCAAGCAAGGCAATCGGCATTCCATGACGCAGCGATAATACGACGGCAGTGGCGGTGACGGCTGCCATACCCGCAAAGCCAATCACGTTCGGTATAAGACCATACAGACTGGTGGCAGCAAAAATACAGACATATAAATCGGCAATACCCGCCCCTGATAGGGCCTGAGCGATGCGCGTGCCATTAGCAAAGTTCTCCTTGCCGCGCACCCAACCAGCTGCATAGAGCAGCCCCACGCCAAATATCAACCCAAGCACCACGCGCACCGTAGGGCTGAGCAATCCTGTTTCGATGGAATATTTAACCATGTAGAAACCGGCAAGTGCCAGTGCGACACCGCCAATCCAGACGGGCAAACGCGCGCCGAACTGCTGCTCGAAACTGACGCGTTCTTTTTTCTTTTCCGATAGCTTCGCCTCAGAATAGGCAACAAATTCTTTGACGTCCGGCGTGGGCTCTGTTGTTTGGGTCTCTTCCGATGTGGTTTCTTCTGGTTTTGAAATTGCCATTTGGTAGGCGGGCGAAACATATTGCGGCGGGAGCGGTGAGCTTTGCTGCTGCGGCACAATATGAGCTGGAATCTGCACCCCCTTCTCCTCCAAATAGCCAAGAATATGGCGCAGCTGCTTCTTTAGGCTCTGCACTTCATCACGAAGATCATTGATGCGGCTGCGGTTAATCCACGGCAGAAACAGGCTGGCTAAGAATAAAAAGCCAAATCCAAGTGCGAGCAGTATTTCCATAAAATGACTCGTTTTAGTGGTTGTATTTCTAAGATACTACCATATAATTATACAGTGTTCAATAATAATTAAACAATGTATAATTAATTGGTGAATTATGGCACGCAGAAGCGAACATAGCAAAGATGAGTTAATTAATCTTGCGATACAAGCCGGGATTCAGCTTATTGAAGAAAAAGGATTTTCTCATTTTAGCGCGAGGGCAGTTGCCGCAAAAATGGGCTATACGGTAGGCACGCTATACCACCTATTTGGCACCCTTGATGACTTTATACTGCATATCAACGCAGCCACGCTTGATATGTGGTACGAAGCCATGGAAAAGTCATTGAAGCGAGATAAAGGTGAGGCATTACATGCGCTCGCGACGGCATATTTGAAATTTGCGCATAAGCACTACGCTCGGTGGTCAGCGCTATTTGAGCATCGCATGCCAGAGGATAAGCCCATACCCGACTGGTACTTACCAAAACTTGCGCGTTTTTTTGATTTAGTTGAACACGCCCTGTTACCGCATGTTGCCGATAATCATGCAAAAGCGCGAATGACAGGCAAAATACTATGGGCGAGCATTCATGGTATCTGCGTGCTTGCGCTTTCAGGAAAACTTGCGTTGGTCAAAGCGGAGTCACCCGAAAGACTGATTGCAATGCTGGTTGATAATACCATTCTTGGGCTTAAGCCTGGCTCCTGACAAAATATTCGATTGTAGCATTGTCATGCAGCGGTTTATTTCTTATTCTGATGCCTTGGAAGGTTATGAATGACAGCATCACAGCAATATAAAACCCTGGTTTTCCCTGCGCTTGGACAAGATGCTCTCGATTACCTATCGGCCGCTAAGCGTCGTTTTGAACCACTGATTGCAGCCGCATCTGTTTATGATGCCGACATGGAAGCCGCATTTGGAACATTACAGATACTGCCTTATGTTTATGACGAAGCATTTGAGGAAGTCTTTGTATCACTCTTGACCACCAATCAGATCAGCGAGATTTACTCTCCCGTGGCCAGCGTCTACGCCTATCTTGAAAAATTCATAGCCCAAAAAAAACTTGCCATAAACTTAATCGGCAATTCACCCATTCGTGATCAGGTTGATGCCTACCGCTTACTGCGAAAGAAAGCGGCCGCGGCGCATGGATTCATTTCCACCTGCGCCGATACAGAAAACATTGTTTCACCCATTGAAACGGCAGCCATCACTCGCCATGCCAGACATATTTATGGTGAATCGAACAATGATAAGCTTACTGCGATAATGGCTATTTTTGCCAGCGCGCCAAAAGGCGACGTCGTGGAAATTGGCTCGATGCTTGGTAAGTCGCTTTCCGTGCTGCAATATCTTGCTAAACGTTATCAAATTGGTTCCGTGCTCTCGGTTGATCCGCTCACGCCCGCCGCATCGTTGCAGCATGACTCTCCCACTGTCGCCCTCGCCTCGATGGATGACCAATGGGATTATGATATTTTGCGCGAAGCCATCATCATCAATGCACTGCCGCTTGCTTTCGGGCAGTTCAATTATATTCGCATGGAATCAGAGTTCGCGTTTGATGTGTATCAAAAACAAGGTGTGATTCGCAGCGAGCATTTTGGTGATGTATCTTATTCTGGGAAGATCAGTGTCATCCATATTGATGGCAATCATGATTATAAACAGGTCAATAAGGATTGCGAGCTATGGCTTACGCGGCTTGCACCAGGCGCATGGGTTATTATCGATGATTATATCTGGGCGCATGGCGACGGGCCGTATCGTGTGGGCAATAGCCTGCTGGAAAAACGCTGGCAGGATATTGAGCGCGCGTTTGTATGCGGCAAGGCATTGTTTATACAATTCCGTTAACGGCGCGTACCAACTACTATCCAGGCTTTCACATTGATTCCCCAGTAATTATCATCACAAAATCCAATGCGAAGATCGTTAAATAAAGGCGAAAATTCCTGAACAATCTGGTCTTCATCCGGAAAGACTCGAAACAAGACGTTGTTGCGCAATTTATAGGGGTCGTTGGTAATGCGGTAATGGCCATCTTTTTCTGGCTTTGCGTCTTTTAGTATATAGCCGCCCATCATCGGCAATGAGCATACCAGTGTTGCGTCTTTACGACTTACGCGCGCTATTTCAGCGAGATTATCTTTGAACGTACTGCCATCTTCCACATAGTGGCAAGAATGGCAGGCGAGCACATAATCAAAAAATGCATCTTCAAATGGAATGCTGCGATTGGTACCGTAACGCAAGTCAGCCTCGATATTGACGCTGCGCAATCTTTCTCGAGTCATGGCGCTCAATTGTTCACTGATTTCCACACCATAAAGTTCAAAGCCAAGATTGTTCAGAAGCGGCAGGTTGCGTCCATCGCCGTAACCGAGATCAAGCACCTTGCTGCCAGGATAATTGGTTTGGTCCAGTTTTAAGTTAGGATATGTGCCGAGGAAGGCGCGGATTACAAATTCGGTGGGGTAGAGATGCGGCCCTTGCCGTTTACTGTAAAAATCTAAAAACTCTGTCGCGGTTTTTGTCATGATGACTCCTTATCCACAAGAGCAGCGCTGCGGATCGCGTCTTCCAGCCACTGATGCTTGCTTTTACCAGTTTTTTTTCGCGCTTCTTCCATCAATTGCAATGCTTCCGGTGTTACGCCTTCAGGCCTTCCGTAATAGCGCGTGCGGTGCGTGCCGCCGCGTGGCCCGGGAATTGGAAAATCGAAATCGGCTTTGGGTGTCCCCTCGCCTACTTCAAAATCAATCACATAAAACACTTCACCGATAATCCAGCGTAGTTTGGTATTGCGTGCTTCCACCGGTAGATACTGCAGCGGCAGAGGATATACATAGTGCGGGTTGGAGTTCATTAGAATTTTGCCAAACTCTGTATCACGCAGCCACGGCGGCATGCTTTCATCACCCATCACCACTTTTCCGCCGGGCTTTGTGACACGTACCGCCTCTTTGAAGGCGCGGGCAATGTCAGAAAATGTATTGAGACCACCAAAATGATAGACCGCATCAAACATCTTGTCAGGAAAAGGTAAATAGCTGGCGTTGGATAGGAAGAACGCAGGCTCTGGAGTCTGGTTGGAGAGGCGCTCTCTGGCAAATTTGAAAAGCTTGGGCGAGATATCCTGCATGTAAAGTTTTCCGTCAGGCCCGAGCCGTTTCAGGATAAGCTCTGAATCACGCCCGCTGCCAGCGCCCGTCTCAAGCACCACGGAGTCCGGCTTGAGGCAAAGGTCATCAATCATGCGATTACGCTCTATTTCTTCATCAACACCAAATGTTTCAAAGGTGAGTGGCAGATATGCGTCATACTCGTCAGCCTTTGTGTCGTAATATGCTTTCGCTTCGGCATCGCTGTCGGCTAATTTAAACGGGTAGGTGAAATCGGGCACCCCATCGTTGATAGGATAACAATGTGCATCGCCGGCCTTAAGGGTTCCCTCCATAACATCTTCCCCCTGTTGCTTGGAGGCAGATAAAACAAGAGGGGCATGGGTGGCCGGACAGCGATAAACAGACGAGAGCACAGCTTTCATGATCGTATGGTTTTAGGTTGTAGCGTGGTGTAGCTTATGATTAATTGAGGATAGATTTCGTAGACAAACATAGCATGCAATGACCAGCTGGCAAAGCTATATCAATCTGTACAAAGCGCATGGCTTACCGCGCGTGTGGACGCATCTCAAGGAAGTTGAGTGGTTTGACTATCGGCATGGAACAGATACCGCCACATGGCTTCCGCTCAGCGGCTACGACGGCGATATTACAGACAGTAAACATTACCAGGCTTCCTTCACCAGCGAGGTTGTCCGTGTGTTTAAAAAAATCACGTCAGACTATGATATTACAAACCATTATTTTTATGACATTGGCGCCGGCAAGGGGAAAATACTCATTCTCGCCAATGAGTATCTAAAATGTCGCGCTTACTACGGAATCGAGTGCAATGAAGAGCTGGCAAGCATCGCGCGCAGCAACCTACAGAAAACTGGGGCGCAAGGCATCATCGTTCAAGGTCGTGCCGAACAATTCACCGATTATGCCGAGCAGTGTATTGTCTATTTATGCGATCCTTTCGGGGAGGATACGCTGCGGGCAATCCTAACACAGATCAAGCAAAAAGCCCGAACGGTCATTCTCGCTTATAATAACCCTGTTTATCCCGTCGATAGCTATGGGTTTGTTCGCGTAGCAGAAACAACGGGCTGGCATGCCAACTACCAGACCGGCATCTTTATTTACACGGCCAAAGTATAGTTGTGGACGATAGCATGGTCTGGATCAAACAATCGTTTATATACGGCCCAGGCAATAAATCCCACAGCGAACCGCAGTGGATGAAAAGCCATGCGCAGGTGCCAACGGCACTGGTTTGCAGCGATCGGATCCGCATCTATATTACGGTACGTCCAGACCAGCAGACCAGCATGGTAACTTTTGTAGATGTTGCTCTCGATGATCCCTCGCGCGTGATTTATGTCCACAAAGAACCAATCCTTGAGTTGGGTGCGCCCGGCACGTTTGATGAGTTTGGCATTATGCCGGCAGCAGTGGTACGAAATGGTGACGAGGTATGGCTTTACACGACGGGCTGGCAACGCGGGAAAACCGTTCCCTATCTTAATGCCATTGGCCTTGCCGTGAGCAAGGATGGCGGCAAAACATTTTCCAAGCCTTACGCCGGTCCTGTCTTATCAATTACGCATTTAGAACCTTTTTCCAGCATGTCTCCCAGCATAATCAAGCGCGAAGGCGTTTGGCATATGTGGTATGGTTCTGGCGTGGACTGGGTTAAGGTGGGCGATAAATTCGAACCGCTTTATTACATTTATTATGCACGTTCTGAAGACGGGGTGGTGTGGCAGCGTCCGGGTATATGCTGCATACCGGGTGAACATAAAGATGAAGCGACCACACGCCCTTGCGTTATTTTTGACAACGGGCTTTATCATATGTGGTTTAGTTATCGCGGTTCAGTTGAATTTCGCGGCGGCAGCGGCAGCTATCGTATTGGCTATGCGAGTTCGCACGATGGACTTACATGGCAGCGTGATGATAGCAAGGCGGGGATTGCAGTGAGCGACTCTGGCTGGGACTCACAAATGGTTGCGTATCCAAATATTGTTGATACTGAATATGGACGCTACCTGTTTTATAATGGCAATGATTTCGGCAGTGGCGGCTTTGGCTATGCCAAGCAAAGGGGTATGCCTTCAATATAACAAGATATATCGTTTGAAAGTAACTGGAGGTTTGGTGCGATGAGCGATTACACATGGGTATATTTTGATGTTGCCAATAAAGAACATATAGCCGCGCATGACCGGCTGATGCGTCAAGCTTTTGCAACCACGTCGGCACGTAATGTCGAGCTTCGCGCACAAGCCGGTGAGCAAAACACCAGGCTTTTATATAAAAACAACCAAGCGGTGGCGGCAGTGAGCATTGAGCCATGCGGCCAATACTGGAATGGTAAGCGCGTGCCATGCGCCACGCTATGTGGGCTCGCCGTTGGGCTGGATGCGCGCGGTCAGGGCGCTGGCGTGGCACTGGCGGAGCACACTTTCCGCGAGGTAAAAGAGCGCGGGATTCCTATGATTAGTTTATATGCGTCAAACATGGGTTATTACCGCAGCGTTGGCTATGAGGTTTCGGCTATCCGCACACGTTATCGATCGTACCTCGATGCATGGGTGCTGGAAAAAACGTCAGAGCTGCCGCCGGTTAAACATCACCCGATGCCGGAAGAATGGGCGTTTAATGATGGCATGCTGCCTGAATGGGCACCGGTAGCAGCTATTTATCAGGGTTTCGCTGAAAAGCAGAATGGGATGTTTGACCGTAGCGCGTTTCATTGGGCTACCAAGATTACGCGTGACCGTGGCCTGGCTCGCGGCTTTGACCGCTGCCTGCCGCAAGATATGTTTTTAATCGGTGAATCTAACGCCACCACTGGCTATGCCGCCTGCAGCTACAGCAAGTCTGACACCATGCTGATCGATGACTGGGTCACATTAAATGAGCCCGCCACGCGAAGCCTTATCAATATGCTAAGCCTGCAACGCGCCAATTGGCAATTTATAGAATGGTATGGCGCGCCGGTCGACAGGCTGGCGATGCTGCTCGCAAACCACGGCTTACCCTATCAGCGTTGGTGGGTGACCGAGCAAACATATCTGATGACACGCATGCTCGATATTCCCGCTGCACTTACTGCACGCGGTTATGGCGATGCAAGCGGCGAGGTGATATTGGATGTTACAGATAATCTGCTCACTGAAAATAGCGGGCGTTACTGCCTCACCGTGCATCATGGCAAGGCAAGTGTTACCTCCGGCCAAAGCGCGAAGGCATCCGTCATTAAAATGAACGTTAAGGGTCTTAGCGCCTTGTATTCAGGTATTCTTTCACCCCAAGACTTACTTGCCAGTGGCCATGTAGAGGCAGATGAAGCAGGCATTGCCGCGCTTGAGCGATTGTTTAGCTGTGCCAAACCGTGGAATACAGATCAGTGTTAGGACTAACGGCTTACAGCGTAAGCCCGCCGTCGATTTCTAAAACTGTTCCGTTTACATAATCATTCTTTATGGCAAACAAAACGGCATCCACTATCGATTTGGGCTCGCCCATTTTTCTCAGCGGAATGCGGCTGGTGATCCCCTCCAGCTGCGTGTCGCTGACGGCTTTTCGTGTCGATGGCGTATCGATATAGCCCGGCGCTACCGCCACACTGCGAATACCAAGCGGCGATAATTCTTTTGCCCAGACGGCGGTGAGCGCGTTGACACCGGCTTTACTCGCGGAATAAGCGCTCTGCCCGCTATTACCCGCCGCGCTTACGGAGCTGATATTCACGATCACGCCTTTAATGCGCGCTTTTGCCATGCGCTGCGCCACAAACTGCGACACATAAAATACCGATGAGAGATTGACCGCGATTAAGCGCTGCCAGTTTTCGGCTGCCTGCTGCATCGCATCATCGCTTTTTTCAAGCAGGTTCACCAGCGGCGCGCTGTAAAGAATGCCCGCGCCATTGATTAAAATATCCACGCTCTGGTGGTCCTGATAAACTTGCTTAAGCACCGGATACGTCGTTTCAAACTGGCTGATATCGCAGCAGACAGTGCTAACCTGCGGCGATTTAAGCGCAGCCAGTTTTGCTGCATCGATATCAAACGCAATCACATGCTGGGCACCTGCGGCAATCAATGCTCGTACCAGCTCGCTTCCAAGATCCCCGCCCGCGCCCGTGACTAAGGCTGTTTTTCCGGTAAGCTCCATCACACACCGCGCTGTTTAAGGATCTGTTTGATGGCCTCCAGTGAAACCATATCGGCAATCTCATCACCGGTCAGTTCAATCCGGTAGTTTTGCTCAATCGCCACGATGAGTTCCATATGTTTCAGCGAGTCCCACTCGGCGATATCGCGCATATGCAAGTCATCGGTGATCCGGCTTTCAGAAACGCGCAGCACGCGCGCCATTAATTTTGTGATTGTCTCCATAGGCTATTTATTTCACAATCTATGCCGATGACAACGACTATCTACAATATGGGGCTGCGCTTCAAAAGCATTGCCAGAGATTTTCCGCATCATATCGCGCTGAGCTTTGCGGACGGCACCTCGCTGGCTTACGGAACGCTTGATACGAGAAGCGATGAGGTGGCAGCACATTTGCTGAAGGCTGGCGCGGTGCCGCAGCGCGTGGTTGTCATTGTTGCCGATAAGCATCCGATTACCTACACGGCCATGCTCGCCTGCCTTAAGATCGGCGCGCCTTATGTGGTGCTGGATACGGCAAGTCCGATGGCGAGGCTGGATAAAATCTTAAGCCAGTGCCAGCCAGCGATCATTGTATCCGAGAAAGCGGAATTTTCATGGGGCGATACGCGTGCTGTGTTATTTGATGATCTTAAGCAGGAAACATCGCCCATTGATATCGGCGTGATAGAGGCGGTGAGCGGGAGCACTCCAGCCTATGTGATGTTCACCTCCGGCTCGACAGGCTTTCCCAAGGGCGTGACCATTTCGCATGCCAGCATGCTGAATTTCTGCCACTGGGCGCGTGAAACCTTTACCATAACTCCAGAGGATTGTTTAAGCGGCGTTAACCCGCTTTATTTTGATAATTCGGTGTTTGATGTGACGGCATCGCTATTCAATGGTGCGTGCCTTAGACCCGTAGCGCGCGATGTATTGGCGCAGGCCAAACAGCTCGTGGAACACACTTCAGCCTGTACGATGTGGTTCTCGGTGCCGTCGCTGCTGATTTATCTGGGGGCGATGAAAGCGCTTGATAAAAGCCGCTGGCCCAGCATGCGCGCGATTATTTTTGGCGGCGAAGGTTTTGCCAAGGCAGAATTAAAAAAACTCCACAGCATGTTTGGCATGCAGGCGACATTGTGGAACGTATACGGCCCCACTGAATGCACCTGCATCTGCTCAGCCTATGCGATCAGCGATGATGACTTCGCCGATATGAACAAACTCGCGCCGCTCGGCCTGCTTGCGCCGATTGTTGAAGGTTCGGTGATGAATGACGATGGGACAAAGCAGGTCGAGGGCGGTGAGGTGGGCGAGCTTTATTTATACGGCCCGCAAATCGCGCTTGGATATTACAATGACCCTGAGCGCACAAGAGCATCGTTTGGTGAGCAGCCGCCTTGCTACCGCACCGGCGACCTTGTCTACCGCGATACAGAAACCGGCTATTATCATTTCGCCGGGCGCAAGGATAACCAGATCAAGCATATGGGCTATCGCATCGAGCTGGAAGAAATCGAAGCGGCGCTGAATGGATTTGCGGAAGTGGCGCAGGCGGCGGTGATTTACGATAAGCATGCCACCCATGGCGGGCGCATCATCGCCTTTATGACCTGCGCGGAGGATATTGAACCGGCGGTGCTAAAAACCCGTTTGCGTGAGCTGCTGCCTTCCTACATGATTCCCGAAGAGCTTCATGTCATGCCAGCGCTGCCTAAAAACGCCAATGGCAAAATTGATCGCGGCGCTTTAAAAGAAACAGTAAGGGAGAGTCATGCGTAAACTGGTGTTATTCGGCATCGGAAAAATCGGACAGGTGGCCTACCACCATTTTAGTACCGATAGCGATTATGAAGTGACGGCCTTTGCTGTAGATCAGGCCTTTATTCCGGCTGATAAGCACTTTGACGGCCTGCCGGTGATCCCGTTTGAAGAGATTGAAAAACATTACCCGCCTGCCGAGTGTGATATGTTTATCGCGGTGGGCTATCAGCAATTAAACCGGCTTCGCGCTGAGCGACTCAAGGATGCGCAGAAAAAAGGCTACCGGCTTGCCACCTATATCAGTTCGCAGAATAAACATCTAAAGCGCGAGCAGATGGGGGATAATTGCTTCGTCATGTCCGGCGAGCCGCTCCAGCCACATGCACGCATCGGCGATAATTGTTTCATCTGGACGAACGCGCTGATCGGCCATCACACCCAGGTGGGCAGCCATTGCTGGATCACCTCCGGCGTGGTGATCGGCGGCAATTGCCGCATTGGCGATTATGGTTTTTTCGGCCTCGGCGCAACGATCGGGCATGAGGTCACCATCGGTGTGAACTCGCTCGTCGGCGCCGGCGCGCTGATCACTAAAGACGCGCCGGAAAACAGTGTCTATATCCAGCCGGAAACCGAGCGCTTCCGCCTCACCAGTCAGCAGTTTCTGAAAATGAATACGCTGAAATAACCTCAGCCGCGATATTTCGGAAAAAATGGTCTGTCTTTGCCGAGGCTCAGCCGATCGTAAATATCCGGCAGTAGAATCTTGCCGCATAAATAGCACATCCTTGTAGTCGTGCTGAAACCTTTCTTGAGCATGGCAAGGCCACTGGATGCTTCGGATACACCGGCGCCGCCTCCCAGATCCACGCACCTAGCGCCGCGATCTCTAAAATAGCGTAGGCTGAAATCGTAGAGTGCATAGGCCGCGCGCAGCTCATAGCCGCGCTCGTTGGAGGCGACGAGATGGCTGTAGCCATAGCCGTCATGCTCCAGCCATAGCTGGCAGGCGATGAGCTCACTGTTGATAAATGCGCCCATAGTCAGCGGCTCTAGCATGCATAGCTTCTTGAAATAATCATGCGAAAATGCCTGAACGCCTCGCATTTCATGCTTAATAATCAGCGCATCATAAAGTGCACACCACTCATTCAGATAGTCCGCCAATTCAATGCGCTTTATCTCACAATCACGAAACGCGCGGTTCACCTTATAGCGGTGGTTCTTGCTTGCATAGAGTTCCGGCAGGCTGAAATCGTTGATGTAATGTTCTTTGTAGGCCATCGCCACATCAAAAACCCTGGAGAGAATATCAGGATCAGGCCTAAAAAACGGATCGCTCACCAGCACCAGCGACACCAGACCCAGCGCGTGCAGTGCCTCAAAATCTTCCTCCAGCGCAGCGCCATCTGCGATCGGCGTCAGTGGATAACAACCCATCGCATCGAAATAAGCCGTGCCGGGGATCTGGCGCTTCAGCACCCAGCACTTTGCCTGTTCGAGATAGATTGGTTCGTAGCCAGAACCAAACGCTTCAGCATAGCCCTTTGATGCGTAGGGATGCATCAGGCAAACATCTTGTTGCCCGCCGGCTGGGTGCAGATATGATGCAGCGTCTGCATGATGGTATCCACCGTTTCCTGATTGATATCGAGGCTAAAAGGCAGCGCAATCACCGATCTTCCCAGCGCTTCCGTCACCGGCAGCGGGCCGTGCGGGTAAATGCGGTAAGCCGGTTGCACATGGCAACCCTTGCCCCACCACTGCCGACTTTCAATCCCCGCTTCGACCAGCCTTGCAATCACCTCCACCACGTTTTCCTGCGTGAGGCGTACACTGAAGGTCGAGCTTGCCCATTCCTCGCGGATCCACGGATGTGAGCCGACTGCATCCGTAATTTTTTCAAATGCCCCTGCGTAGTACCATTTGCGGCAGTGCCAGTATTCGCGCGTCTGCGGCCAGATATCGAGTGCCGCCAGTGCAAAGGCGGCGGTATATTCACTCATCTTTCCATTGGTTCCGGGAATGGCGATTTCACGCGCATCAGAAAAACCAAAATTGGACATTTGCTGCACGCGCTTAATGAGTTCGGTATTGGTTGAAATAACCGCGCCACCCTCGCCAACACCAAAGGTTTTGGTGGCATGCATGCTCACCATCACAGGATTCCGGCGCGGCCTTGATATATCAATCGAAGAAAATGCATCAAACCCTGCTGCTGCATCGATGATGACCGGAATGCCTGTCTCATCGGTGAATGCGTCCCACTCGGCGGTATTGAGCGGCGAGCCGAACGGCGCCACTACCATCACCGCGCTTACTTTTCCTTCCAGCTCTTTTACCAGTTGTTTCACCGCCTCCGGATTCAGGGCCCATGTTGTTTCATCCACATCCATAAAATACGGGGTAAGGCCTGCGGCAATCACCGAAGCCGGCGTGGCAATGAACGTCCATGAAGGCAGTAAGCAAAGACTGCCACGCGGCAAATTCATCGCGCGCAGGATATTCACGAGCCCGGCGGTGCCGTTGCTGAGGGTAACCACTGAACCCTCACCTGTACCAAACAACCCACACAAACGCTCTTCCAGCTTCTGAACCAGCGGACCAAAGTTAGAGTACCAGCGGTTTTTATCAATTTGCGCCAGATAATGAATGGCGCTTTCATGGCCGAGTAGAAGTGGACGCATCAAAGAAATTTTTGGTTTAATGCTCATGCGGTGGCTTTCGGCGGTGCAAAATACATTTGTTTTAATAGCTCGGTAAATTCAGGTATTCCACGAACATCATCAAATAACGGTGCGCGTCTGGCAACGATCTTCTCAGCGGCCTGACGGTAAAAATCTTTATCCTGTGCCAGCCTGAGTACGATATCGACGTAATCGTCATGTGTTTTTGCAATCAGCTCTGGTAGCTCCATGCGCGTAAAAAATAGGTATGCGGCTCGCCCAGATAAATAGGGCCCCGGCCAGGTGACAAATGGTACGCCCGCTGCGATGGCAAGATAAGCCACGGTACCAAATGAGAAATGGAATGAATCCATCACCACATCCATGGCGCGCATGTGATGCATGAAATCATCGCGTGATACATAAGGCAGGAAAAGCATGCGCTGCTGATCTTCAGGCGATAAGCGCTCGGCAAAGCGCTTGCGCAGCGCAGATTGCAAAATCGTGGTCTGTTTATCATAAAATACGATGCGTGCTTTGGGGTCACGCCTTAGGATGGCTTCAAACACCGGATCCATATCAGGATGGATCTTAAAGAGCTGCACTGGGCAGGCATAAAGCCGCACATCATCCGTAGGCAGACCTAACTCGCCGCGCGATTTAGCGGGCCCGGAAGGTGGCGCGATTCCTTTGACCACCGTGGCATCTTGTTGCGTTAATAGTAAGGTTTCAGAATAAGCTTCTTGGGCATGCGGCGGTTCGCCGTCATGCGGCGAGATGAAATAATCCATGTTGGGAATGCCGGTAGTTACCGGCAGGCCGCCAAGCACGCATTGCACCGGTGCCAGCCTTGCAAACGGTAAGGCATACATCAGGGCATGGGCGCCAACTTCAAGATAGACGAGGATATCAGGCTTTTGCTTGGCAATCAGCCGCGCACTGGTATCAAAATCCAGTGGCAAATCAACGAAGCATTCGAAGCGTTTTTTAATCGCCTGTATTTCCGGATCCAGCGGGGCGCGGAAGAAAAAATCCAGGTTTCAAAACCCGGTGTTTCATGTAGCGCCTCCATCAGTCCCATAAAAAATTGATTCAGTGTCGGCTGATGCATCGAGGGCGAGACGAAACCAACACGCAGCACTTCGCCCGCTGGCTTGCGTGGTTTCTCGCAATGCGGCGCGGTATAGTTAAGCGGCGGACAGGCTTTGAGGAAAAATTTTGCGATGGTCTGTGCCATCTCTTTGTTTGGGCGGCCTTGATAGGGCAGGTAAAAAAGCGAATTTCGCATATGCTTAACCGGTTCAGCAAAGCTCAGGCCATCACGCAGGAAATTATCCAGCTTGTGAAGTAGACGCGCACGCATCGCGTCGATCTGCTCATTCGACATCGCCACTTGCGGCACATACAGCGCATCGGCGATACGTGTTCTGGTGCTGCTTGGAAATTTAGCCGCAACATGTTCACCGAGCCGAAGCGCGGTATCCATATTACCAATCATGTAATGCCCGTTGAGCAGGTTAATCCACATATCCTCAGAATTAGGAAGGATTTCCAGCCCGCGCTGCGCCACTTTAATCGCCTGCTGCGGCATTTCGGCAAGTACGAACAGGTAGCTCATGTTACGCATCATCTCGCCGTTTTGTGAATCCAGGTTAAACGCAGTCTGAAAATCAAGCTGCATTTGCGCAAAATTGGATAAGTGATAAAAAATCGCGCCGCGGTTAAAATAAGCAAGCCCTGACTGAGGATTAAGGGCGATGGCTTCTTCGATTAACTCTAAAGCACGCTCCGGCTGCTTCTTATTAAGGCAGGCAATGCCCTCATTCATGATCTGGGTAGATCGCATCTGATTGGCAATCGATATGGCCCCTTGAGAATTATCCACAGAACTTGCGATGGACATAAATTTCCCCAAACATTCCTGATTACGAAATTAACGATTTAATCATGATTTATCAGCAATTTTGGTGCCAATCGATAGAAAAAAATGGCGCTGTATTTATTTGCAATGAAGGCTGCGCCCGCCTGCATCATGATCTTAGCCCTGAATGATCCAGCCATAACTGGGTGGTGAGCATGGTGCGTAGATGTTTGGTATGATTGGCGATACCTGCCTTATGATCGGCAAGCATGGCGAGTGCGGCCTTGGTATTCATGATGCTGCCATCATGGCGCGCAAGTGTAGCGTGCGCCCAGTCGTAAAGCGGGGCTTTGATCCACTCACCGATTGGCATGGTCGGCATGGTTTTTTCCCGGAAAATAAAGTCATGCGGGAACTTGGTCGCGGCATAATTCTTGAAATAAAACTTACTGTAGCCATCGGCGAATTTTTGACTATTGGGCAACCGCACAAATAGCTCGCTGATGCGATGATCCATCAGCGGCGAGCGCACTTCAGTTGACCATGCGGCGCCCATGCGTTCGCCTTTGAGCAGGTTATTGCCGGGAAGTAAGCTGGTGGTTTCAAACGCGACAATCTGGTCGATCAAACTCAAGTAGGTAAACGGCGCAATTTTCTCCTGAAAACGCGCCCATGGATCCGGCGTAGCTTGCTCGAAATCGCTAGTGAGCACGCGCGTACGGTTTTCGCTGTCCATGTAGTTGATGGTGGTGAAATAATCTTTCAGCGAAAAGTCGGGTCTGGGTGCGCGGCGAAAATGCTGGCCGCCGAGCGCTTCATCCGGCCCGTCGCCGGAAAATAGCACCACCTTACCTTCTTTATGGGCACGCTCAGCGAGCAAGAAAAAGAGGAAAAAAGAAAAATCACCATGCGGCTGTTCCGCATGCGAAACGACCTTGGCGGCGATCTCGGGTAGTATCTCCGGCGTTATGCGAACTTCGTGCAAATCAATACCAAGCTGATCCGCTGCCTGCTTGGAAAAACCGAACTCACTGTATGCTTCATTCACGGTATTAAGGCCGTAAGCATCAAGGTGCTTCTCGCGCCATGCTTTTCGCACATGATAGGCGATTACCGATGAATCAACGCCGCCCGAAAGATAAAGCCCGCCAGCCACATCAAAACGCATCTGGATACGAACCGCATCTTCAAGCAGCGCTTCAAATTCTTCGAAACTCGGGGTTGCTTTTTCGGCTTCAAACGGCCACTGCCAGTAGCGTTTTTTTTGCGGCTCTTTTCCCTCCTCAAACAGCCAGTAGCAGCCAGGCTCGACATGCTCGATGCCAGCAAAACAAGTATGGGGCGATAGACAATAGTTAAAGGCAAAAACCTCCTTAAGTGCCGCCGGATTCATGGCGCGCTTCATCCCGGGAAGCGCAAGGATGGATTTCATTTCGCTGGCAAAGGCATAGCCGCCCCGGTAGCGTGCGATAAAGCATGGCTTGATGCCCTGCCGGTCGCGCACAAGCATGCCGCGATGCTGCTTAGTATCCCAAATAAAAAAGGCGAACATGCCGATCATACGGCTCATCATGTTCTCACCTTCCGCGCGCCACAGATGCACCAGCACCTCGGTGTCGCAGCGTGTCTTGAAGTGGTAGCCTTTCGCTTCTAGCTCTTCGCGCAGCTCAACATAATTATAAATGCAGCCATTGAAGCTGACACAAACGGTGCCATCGTCATTATAAAGTGGCTGACGGCCGGTCGCCGGATCGATGGTAGCAAGCCTTGCATGACCCATCACCGCTGCACCGTGGCTGACCACGCCTGCATCATCCGGGCCGCGATGGCGAACGACATTCACCATCGCCTGCACATCGGCAATGCTAGCGCCTGCTACATTAATGAGTCCGGCGATTCCACACATGTCGGCACTACAGACGAATCAGTCTGCCATGTCAACGATTTCGGGCGGCCTTTTCGGCGGCGCCCATCGGCATCAGGTCGATGATGGTTTCAACACAGCCCGTGCCAACATCCTTTTTGCCGCGATGTTTTTCCTCACCGTCCTTGCCGAGCAGGATGACGGCAAACTTGCCTTTTTCTACCTTGAAATAATCGTAAAACGGCTTGGTGGGCAGCTGCGGCTTTAGCTCATCATCAATAGAAACCTGCGTGTCTTCAATGATACGCCAGACCACCACATCGCGATCTTTGAGGCTCTGCGGCGTACCCGGTAGGCGCTTCAGCATGGCCTGATAATGCGGATCATCGGCGCTGGGCGTAAAAATTAGCAACACACGTTTTTCCCACAGATAGCTCTCCATCAGCCGGCCAACATCCAGCGAGCTGCAAGCCGCCAGAAGCAGGCTGAGCGCCAAAACTATTTTTTTCATGGCCGCGCCTCTAAAATCTGCAGCGCGTAGGGCAGCACGCCTTCTACCATGCGCGCAACGCCAAGCTGGTTCGGGTGGATGCCGTCGCGCTGGTTCATCGCGGGGTCAAGCACCACGCCTTCTAAGAAAAACGGATAAAGCGAGACACGATATTCTTCAGCGAGCGCCGGATAAAGCACGTCAAATGCGCGCTGGTAGTCTGCGCCCATGTTCATACCGGTTCGCATCCCCAGCAGCAGCGCGGGAATCTGTTTTTCATTCAGCCTGGCAAGAATACCGGCAAGGTTGGCCTTGGTATGGGCAGGGTCGATGCCACGCAGCATATCGTTACCGCCGAGGCCAACAATCACCAGCGCCGGTTTCGGCTCGCCAGCCACCGACCAATCAACGCGCGCGAGGCCACCAGCTGATGTATCCCCCGCCACCCCTGCATTTTCCATTTTGACTTCCACACCCTTGGCAGCAAGCGCTGCCGCCAGCTGGGAGGGGAAATCCTGCCCCGCTTCGAGGCCATAGCCGGAGGTCAGGCTATCACCAAGCGCCACCACGCGAAGCGGCGCCGCCTGCGCGATATTCACCTGAAAAAACACCAAAAGACTTAGCAGTATGATGCGCATTGTTTTTCTCTTGTCCTGAACTATGTTACTTCAAGAATATAATAGCCCCCTGCCCCGATTCCAAGCTGTTAAGGATATTTTTATGCTGCTTTCCATGAATAACATCACCCTTTCGCTGCCCGGTTCTGGCGGTCTGGTGGAAATTCTGCGCGGCGCGTCACTTTCGCTGCCGCAGGGCAAATCGGTGGCGGTGGTGGGGCCGTCCGGCTCCGGAAAAACCTCGCTGATGATGATCTGCGCCGGGCTGCTTAAAGCCACCAGCGGCACGCTGATCTTTGACGGCGACGATATCACCCATCATAGTGAAGGCGAGATGGCGCAGCTTCGGCGCGACCGCATGGGCATTGTGTTTCAGAACTTCCACCTGATCCCGACCATGACTGCGCTGGAAAACGTGGCCATTCCCCTCGAGCTGGCAGGTGTGCCGCAGGCGCAAATGCGCGCGAAGGAGGCGCTTACCAGCGTGCAGCTTGGCCACCGGCTGACGCATTACCCGTCGCAGCTCTCCGGCGGCGAGCAGCAGCGCGTGGCGATTGCGCGGGCGCTCGCCATGAAACCTTCATTGATTCTGGCTGATGAACCCACCGGCAACCTCGATCAGGATACGGGCAGCGCCATCATGACCCTGCTGTTTGAGCGGGTGAAAGAGCACGGCGCGACGCTGATGCTGATTACGCATGATCCCGCGCTTGCCGCGATGTGTGACCTGACCATTCACATCAAAGACGGAAAGGTGCTGGCATGAGCCTTGCCCTTTCCTATGCGCTGAAAGACCTTCGCGGCGCGCTGCGCAGCCTGAAAATTGTGCTGCTCTGCCTGATTCTCGGTGTCGCCACCATTTCGGCGGTGCAGCTGGTGAGCCGCAGCGTGCTGACCGCCATTGAGGAAAATGGCCGCACGATTTTAGGCGCGGATCTGATTGTGCGAAATCTCTATCAACCAGTACCGAAAGCGATGCAGGATTGGCTATCGGCGCGGGGAGCCGCTTTAAGCGAAACCATCGAGATGCGCGTGATGCTGGCGAGCGCGGCGAGCGGGGATAATACGCTTGTGGAGCTGAAAGCGGTGGATGATATCTATCCGCTCTACGGCGCGCTGGAAACCAACAATGGCACCGATATTCAGGCGCTGCTTAAGGATCGCGGGGTGCTGCTCGATCCGGCGCTGGAGACAAGGCTAAATCTGATGCTTGGCGAGCAAGTGAGGCTCGGCAACATGCTGCTGACCATCCGCGGCTTCATTACCCATGAGCCGGATCGCGCCGGCAGCGAGCGTTTCGGCATTGCGCCGCGCGTGATAATCTCCAGCGAGACCATGCGCGAAACCGGCCTTATTGCCACCGGCAGCATGAGTTATTTCGACCTGCGCGCCCGCCTGCCGGAAGCGGCAAACCTGAAACAAACGGTGAGCGACCTGAAGCGTGATTTTCCGGAAGGCAACCTTCGCATCACCGACGCGGATAACGCCTCGCCGCAGATCACCCGCTTTGTGAATCGCTTCATGCTGTTTCTCACGCTGGTAGGTTTATCAGCGCTGCTCATCGGCGGCATCGGTATCGGCAACGGCATGCGCGCGCATTTTGAAACACGCATGAAAACCATTGCCATTTTCAAATCACTCGGCGCAACGCTGGGACTGATTCATCGCATCTATCTCTGGCAGGTGCTTGTCATTACCCTGCTTGGTACAGCTGTCGGCCTTGCCATCGGCGCGGCGCTGCCGTTTGTCGCGGCGCCGGCGCTCTCCCAGCTGCTGCCGTTGCCCATCACCCCGTCGCTCCATGGCGCCGGCGTGATTATTCCTGCGCTGTTCGGGCTGATGATCGCATTTTTATTCACGCTGTGGCCGCTGGGTCAGGCGGTCGCCACACCCGCGCTGGAGCTGTTTCGCAGCAGCATCTCGCCGATGCGCGCC
>JAJTHB010000032.1 GCA_021299465.1 Rickettsiales bacterium
ATTTTATGCGGTGGGCGGCGGGCGCGGCGCGCTCAATACCGGCCGCATGTTTTTCAGCCTTAAGCCTAGAAGCGAGCGTGACCACGCCAGCGTGGTGATCGCCCGCCTGCGCAACAAAACGGCCAGTGTGCCGGGCATTAATGTGTTCATGCAGCCGGTGCAGAACATCACCATTGGCGGTCGCCCTTCACGTGCGCTTTATCAATACACGCTGCAAAGCTCTGATCTTGAGGCGCTCTATAACGCCGAGTCAAAGCTCATGGCAGCGCTCAAGAAAGAAAGCGGGTTTCGTGACTTAAACTCTGACCTGCAGATGAAAAGTCTCGAGACGCACCTCTTGATCGATCAGGAAAAAGCGGCGAGCATGGGGATCACCTTTGAAGACATACGCCGTGCGCTGTATCAGGCGTTTGGCACAGCGCAGGTAGCAACGCTCTACACCCCCACCAATGATTACGCAGTAATATTGGAAGCGAAAAGCGATGCATCGCCCTCGCCGGATGATATCCGCCAGATTCACCTGCGATCTAGCAGCGGCACGCTAGTACCGATGAGCAGCTTTGCCACCCTGATGCAGCGCACCGGCGCGCTTTCCATCAACCATCAGGGGCAGATGCCGTCGATCACCATTTCCTTCAACCTTGCCGAAGGCTTTGCGCTGAGCGAGGCGGTGGATCGCATCCGCGTGCTTGAGCGAGAGGCGGGTCTTTCCGAGGCCATCACCACCAATTTCCAGGGCGCAGCCAAGGCGTTTGAAGATTCCGAGAAAAATCAGGTTATGCTAATTATCCTCACCATTCTCGTGGTCTATATCATCCTTGGCATGCTGTATGAGAGTTTCATTCACCCAGTGACCATTCTCTCCGGCCTGCCTTCGGCGGGCCTTGGCGCGATACTCGTGTTGCTGCTGTTTGGCATGGATCTAAACGTCATCGCGCTGATTGGCCTTTTGCTGCTGATTGGTATTGTGAAGAAAAACGCGATCATGATGATCGATTTTGCGCTGTCCGCGCGCGCTGAGGGCAAAAGCGCCGAGGAGGCGATTTACCAGGCATGCCTGCAGCGCTTCCGGCCGATCATGATGACCACCTTCTGCGCCCTGTTTGGCACGCTGCCGATTGCGCTGGGCATTGGTGCCGGTGCGGAGCTACGCCAACCGCTGGGCGTAACGGTGGTAGGCGGCCTCATCACCTCGCAGGTTCTAACCCTTTATATTACTCCGGTCATTTACCTGTTTTTTGAGCGGCTTCGTGGCCGCAAAGCTAGCATTTCCACTTGAAAAACAAGGCCCAGCGCGCTATAGAGACGCTCTATGGCTACACCCCTGCTCAAACGTTTTTATCAGGATCGCTTCCTGCAGATGCGCTCCTTTGCCCTGTGTTTTTTGACAATCTGCGCCGCGACGCTCGCGCTGTTTAACCTCATGCCTGCCTCGCATTATGCCTTCGCACCAGAAGCATGGCACCTGCTGCTGGTGCCGCTCGCGGTCTATGTGGGCGGCGTGTCGGCAGTGTGGATTCATAACGCCACCCATGGCAGTTTTTCGCCGAAATGGCTGAACTGGGTGTGCGGGCAGATTGCAGGCATCCACCAGCTATGGGGCTTTACCGGCTGGAAGCTGATTCACCTGCTGCACCACATGTATTCCGACGATGAAAAACTCGACACCCACCCGCCCAAGGGCATGAGCCTCTGGCAGTTCGGCAAGATCATGTTTGTCTATTCCTCGCAGCAGGTTTCCTCCCGCTACCGCGAGCACTGGGGCGACACACCTGAAACCAGGCTTATCCAACAATTAGGTCTTGCTGTTTTTCTTGCGATGGCGGCGGTGAATCTGCTGTTCTGGTTCGCGCTGCTGGGTGCGAATGGCTTTGTGTTTTTCTTTATGCCGTCCTACATCACCAACCACCTGCTCTTTATCGATATTAATTACAGCGCGCATCCGGCGGATCCCAAAACCGGTGAAACAAGGCCAGCCAACCTCAACCACACACCTTACTATAAGCTCGCGAATTTCCTTTGGTCAGGCATTTATTTCCACGGCAACCATCACAGGAAGCCGCTGCTTTTTAACCCGCGCCATATGCCTGCCCGCGCGCCGCGCGCCGAGGAAGAAGCGATCAAAGAAGCTGCTTAATTTTTGGGTTTGTTTGCTTCCCTTGCTTGACGCGCTGCTCCACGCTCAGCACGTTTCTTAGCATCATGGGCACGAATATCGTCCTGCGTGATCATGTCGGCTTTGCGCTGATCCACGGCATCAAGAAACTTTTCATGATGTGCAAAAAATTCTGCCTTGGTGAGTTTGCCATCACGGTTATTATCAGCGCGCACAAACCAGCGAATTGGTCTTGGTTTGGCTTTTGGATCAATCACCGGCGCGGGCTTACCTGCGCGTTTTGCGCGCTCGGTTGCTTTTTTAGTGTTCAATGTACGAATATCTTCTTGGGTTACTGCGCCTGATTTACGAATATCCATCTCGTTATAATAACGCTCATGAAATGCCAGGAACTCAGCCCTGGCGAGCTTGCCGTCGCGATTGCTATCCGCGCGCACAAACCAGCGGATTGGGCGGGGGCGTTTCTTTTCAACACCCGCTTGAACAGGCTTAGCAGATTGTTGTGTGGGCGGCTGGGGGGTATCCTTACCGCCGACAACGGCAATACCTACAGCAGCCAAGGCTGCTACGCCCGCTAATGCACCAATATGTGCTGGTTTCATAACGCCTCCTGTAATGTTTTAGGCTGCCACCAACCCGCCAAGCGGCTTGCCGGCGAGCAGGTGCACATGAAAATGTGGCACGACCTGCCCACCTTCCTTACCATGATTACTAATCAAACGGTAGCCGTTCTTTTCAATGCCAAGCTGGCTTGCCACTTTCTGCACCGCATAGAAAAAGCCCTGCATTTTTTCGGGAGATGCCTTGGTGGCAAAATCCTGAAAGGAAAGGTATTCGCCCTTAGGAATCACAAGCACATGCACCGGCGCGGCCGGCGCGATATCATGAAAGGCAAGTGCAAAGCCATCTTCATAGACCTTGTTGCATGGAATCTCGCCGCGGAGAATTTTAGCAAAGACATTATTTTTATCGTAGATCATGCTCATTCAATCCGGCAAAACTCACCAAATTCCGGCCTTGGGCTGCGCGGATAGAGCTTGCTGGCATCGCCGTAACCGAGATTGCAGATGAAGTTGGATTTAACCGTGGTGCCTTTAAAAAACAGCTCATCCACCATCTGGTTGTTAAAGCCGCTCATGGGGCCGCAATCAAGGCCAACGGCGCGCGCCGCCAGCATGAAATAGGCGCCCTGCAGGCTGCTGTTGCGCAGTGCCAGCACTTCGAGAACATTCTCCGGCAAGTCCTTAAACCATGCTTTCGCATCCACACGCGGAAACAGGCGCGGTAGCTCATTGTAAAAATGCACATCCATGCCAATAATGGCGACGACCGGCGCGCTCATGGTTTTGTCGATGTTACCCTTGTCGAGCGCG
>JAJTHB010000022.1 GCA_021299465.1 Rickettsiales bacterium
CCGGTTCTTGAAATTTATACTACCAGGCCGGATACGATCTTTGGCATGTCTTTCTGCGCGATAGCGGCAAATCATCCCATCGCATTAAAACTGCAAACTACGAACCGAGAGCTGCAAACGTTCATCAGCGAATGCAACCAGCTCGGCACCTCCGAAGAGGCGATCGAGAAGGCCGAGAAAAAGGGCTTCTATACCGGCCTGAAAATCATTCACCCGTTTGACGGGCGCGAGGTGCCTTTGTATGTCGCGAACTTTGTGCTGATGGATTACGGCACCGGCGCGATTTTCGGCTGCCCGGCGCATGACGCGCGCGATTTTGAATTTGCGACGAAATATGGGTTGCCGATTTTAGAAGTGGTCAGGGGTCAGGGGGCAGGGATTGGTAAAGAAAACCCTGATCCCCGATCCCCGATCGCCGAGCCCTATCTTGGCGACGGCATCCTCGTTAATTCTGACTTCTTAAACGGTCTTTCCGTCAATGAAGCCAAGAAAAAAGCCATAGAGGCGCTTTCAAAAATCGGCATCGGCGAGGAAAAAATCAATTACCGTCTACGCGACTGGGGCATTTCCCGCCAGCGCTATTGGGGCTGCCCGATTCCGGTGATTCATTGCAAGGATTGCGGCGTGGTTCCCGTGCCGGAAAAAGATCTGCCGGTGGTGCTGCCGAGGGATGTGACCTTTGACAAGCCCGGCAATCCGCTGGCGCGCCACCCAAGCTGGAAACACGTCCCCTGCCCTGCTTGCGGCAAACCTGCCGAGCGCGAGACCGATACGTTTGATACCTTCTTCGAATCCTCGTGGTATTTCGCGCGGTTTGCGACGCTGCCTTCTTCGCAGCCGCTGGAGGCCAGCACGGTCAAGAAATGGTTGCCGGTAGATTGCTATATTGGCGGCATTGAGCATGCGGTGCTGCACCTGCTTTATTCGCGCTTTTTCATGCGTGCGCTGGCGAAGTGTGGCTATGAGGTTCCGCCTGAGCCATTCAAACGCTTAGAGACGCAGGGCATGATCTGCCATGAGACGTACAAATCGGCCGAAGGCAAATGGCTCTCGCCGGATGAAGTGGGGCTCCAGGGAGCAGGGGTCAGGGATCAGCGAACCAATGATTCTTCGACCCCCGACCCCCGACCCCCGACCCCTTTGCTTGTTGAAATAGCAACCGGCAAGCCGGTGACGGTTGGGCGCATCGAGAAGATGAGCAAATCCAAGAAAAACACGGTCGATCCTCGCCATATCATTGAAAGCTACGGCGCGGACGCGGCGCGCCTGTTCATGCTCTCCGATTCGCCGCCGGACCGCGACCTCGAATGGACCGATGCCGGTATTGAAGGCGCGTGGAAATATATTCAGCGTGTGTGGCGGTTAGTTGGCAGCGTGCAGTTGGCAGATGGCAGTGAAAAAGATTTATCTGCAAACTGCGAACCGCAAACTACGAGCTTACGTCAAAAAACCCACAAGACCATCGCTGCCGTCACCGAGGATATTGAAAAATTCCATTTCAACAAAGCCATCGCGCGCATTCGCGAGCTGACCAACATGATGGAGGAATCGCAAGGAGGCGCGCGCGAAGCGCTGGAAGCGGCGCTGCACCTGATCTGCCCGTTCCTTCCCCATCTGGCGGAAGAATGCTGGCAGCAGCTTGGGCATAAAGACGAGCTCTCAAAGCGCCCGTGGCCAAAGGCAGACCCAGCGTTTCTGGTGGATGATGAGGTGACCATTGCCATCCAGATCAACGGTAAAACGCGCACCACCATTCAGCTTGCCAAAGATATTGCCAAGGAAGCTGCCGAAGCAAAGGTGATGGAGTTGCAAACCGTGCGGGATGCGCTTAAGGATAAAGAGATAAAGAAAATCATCGTTGTGCCCAATAGGATTGTGAATGTCGTGGCTAGCTAGAGTTTGGAATGTGGAGTGTGGAGTGTGGCGGCGCTGGCTTTTTCTTACACTTTGCACTCTGCACTCTACACTCCTGCTTACTGGCTGCGGATTTCAGCCCATGTATGGTGCAAGACAGGAAGCTGGCAAGAGCGCAATCGCCGGCGTCAGTGTTGAAGCGACGGCGCAGGATCGCAGAACTAAGCAACAGCTGCAGATCAGCCTGGAAGATAAGCTTAATCCAACGGGTGCGATTCCGGCAAACCCGACCTATCGTTTGGTGGCTGATGTTAGTTCATCAGTGTCCGGCATTGGCGTTTCGCGCGATGGCACGGCAACGCGCTACAACGTGAACCTCACCTCCAGCTACCAGCTCTATAAAACAGGTGAAGAAAAACCGGTTACAACTGGCACTCTGCGCCATGTCAGCAGCTATAACAACCTGCCTAACCAATATTACTCGACGTATGTGTCGGAGCAGGATGCCATACGGCGGGGCATTGGCGAACTTGCCGAGATGTATCGCCAGCGTTTATCACCATACCTTGCAACTAAAGATCGATAGGTAGTGCATGAAGTATTCCAGCTACGACCATTTTGTTGGCGATATTGCTGAATTCAGACAAAGGCTGGAATTACATCGTTTAAAATGCCAGCGTCTTTTTATTTGCTGCGCATTGCTTGGCGTGCTCATGATCATAAGCTTGCCTTGGGTTTGTGTCCCTATTGCCCAATACCTGAATACACTATTTGCAAATATGGTTGGGGGGGATTGGAAGCCGCACGCATCGGTGTATGAGGTAATATCAGTTGCTTTCTTGCTTTTCTTTGCTGGGCTGGCGCTCATTTTATGGCCTATTTTTTCGTATCGTGGCAAGGAAAGCGCGGGTGGCCACGTTGCGCGCGGCTACTCGTTGCAGGATCATGTTTATTCTAATCTGCTTGCGCGATTCGGCGATTTTTCGTTCGCAACGAATGGCGGTGTTTTGCTGGCAGACATGCATAAAGCAACCATTCTTCCTGAGCACCATCATTACAGCGCGGAAGATTGTGCGGTTGGGGTTATGCATGATTGTAAGGTTAAGTTGGCGCAAACCAATCTTACTCGCACCATTGAAGGTCGCAGGGAATCTGTGTTCAGGGGGATAGCAATAGTTATTGATGTTTCCGATAGTAAAATCAAACTAAGGCGCAATTTTTCTGGCAGAACAGTGCTGATTGCAGATTCAAAAAAACACTCGGATTCTGTTAAGAGCCGTTATCATAGTTTTGATGTGGTTTCCTTAAAAGATACAGCGGTGGAATCAGAATTTGAGGCCTTCAGCAATAGTCCGGATGAAGCCAGGGTTTTATTGAACTCCGATATAGTAAAGCACATTACTGATCTAAAGAAGAGCCTTGCAAATTTATCCTCACAAACTCAGCATATTGACGACCGAATTGCCTATGCTGCGGCTGCATTGTTAGGGTCGTTCTGGATTTCGCGGCGCAGGCCACTACAGGCAGAGAAAGAATATGAGGCTCGTTTTTCTTATGGTCTCGATCTGACAAAGGGTGATCCCTTGTCTGATGCGGCAGATGCTGTTCATGAGTCGCTCTGCCTTGAATTTTATGAGGATAAGTTTGTGATTTTATTACCATGTAAACATGACCTTTTTGAAACTAATTCACTCTTCGAGCCAGCCATAAACGATGAAGACCTAGCGGTTCTTTTCAACCTTATGTCAGCGCTGGATAAGATCACTCATCGACTGCAACAGCATCTTTCATCGTAGATATTTTTCACATGAAGCTCGCGGCTAAGCAAATCGAATCCTTTATCGCAAGGCCTGACGCGGCAGTGCTTGGTGTGCTTCTCTATGGGCCAGACTTGGGCCTTGCTCGTGAGCGCGCCGGAAGGCTTAAAAAATGGGCGCTGGCGGGAAATGACGATCCCTTTGCCTACAGTGAATTTGAAGAACCGAAACTGCTCGAAGACCCTGCAAGGCTTTCCGATGAGCTGGGCGCGATCAGCCTGATGGGCGGGCGGCGCTGCCTGATGATTCGCTCAGCGAGTGATAAGCTCACCAAAATTATCGAATCCGCGCTTTCAGCTTTTCATCATGATATGTTCGTGATTGTGGTGGCAGATGATTTGAACGCACGCTCAAGCCTTCGCGCGCTGTTTGAAAAAGAACCGATGCTTGCCGCCCTGCCCTGCTACAAGGATGAGGCGCGCGATGTGTCGGAGCTGGTGCGCAGCAGTTTGGCTTCGGCCGGTATTCGTGTAGACCGCGAGGTGGTGGAGCATCTCGCCGGCCAGCTTGGCAATGATCGCTTTGTCACGCGTCAGGAGCTTGAGAAAATCATCACCTATGTGGGTGATAGCGGCGCGCTTTCGCTGGAAGATGCAAGGCTGCTTACGGACTATAACCGCGATACCGAGCTTGATGAGGTGGTAAACGCGCTCGCGGATCGAAACCTTGCCCAGATGGATAAGGCGCTTTCTAACCTGCTGCGTGAGGGGGCGACACCCATCGCCTATCTTCGCGCCCTGCAGCGCTATTTTAACCGGCTTTATGTCATGCGCGCACGGGTGGAAAGCGGTGATTCAGTGGAGATGGTTATTGATAGCGCCCGCCCGCCGATTTTCTTTCGCCAGAAACCAATCATGTCGAGGCATTTAAATAGCTGGAACACTGCCTCGATCGCGCGCGCCCTGGCGCTTCTGGTAGAAGCCGAGCTGGCGGTCAAAACCTCTGACCTGCCCCCTATTCCTGCTTCGTCGCGCAAACTAATGCAGGTGACGCAGCTGCGCGGCTAAACCAACTCCTCCGCATTGCTCCCCAGTTTCCTAAGGATCACATCAAGCTGCGCGAGGTTGTCGTAGGCGATCATGATTTCGCCGCTCTGGCCGCGGTCATGAATCGAAACGCGCAGGCCAAGGTTCTCTGAAAGTGATTCTTCCAGCGCCAGAATATCGGCGTCTTTTTCGCGCGGTGCGTTTTGGCGCGGGGTGCTTTGCGGGCTGGAGGCGCGCGGGGTATGGCGTTTATCCTTGCCTTGCATCATACGGCCGATCTCTTCGGCTTGACGCACATTAAGGCCGCGCTTCACGATCTCCTGCGCGAGCAGCGATGCATCCGAACATGATAGCAGCGCACGTGCATGGCCGACGGTGATGGCGCCGCTATCAAGCATCTGCCTTACATCGTCCGGTAGCGAGAGCAGGCGCAGCAAATTACCAATATGGCTGCGGCTTTTGCCAACGATGGTTGCCAGTTCATCCTGTGTGTAATCAAATTCCTCAATCAGCCGCTGATAACCGTTGGCTTCCTCGAGTGGTGAGAGGTCCTGACGCTGAACGTTTTCAACAAGCGCGAGCTCCAGTGCTTGCTTGTCGGTTAGCTCTCGAACGATTGCGGGAATAGTCTGTAATCCTGCAATCTTCGCGGCGCGCCAGCGGCGTTCACCGGCGATAATTTCAAAACGATGCGTTTGCCCACCAACCGGACGAACAATGATGGGTTGCATCACGCCATTTTTTTCGATCGATTCAGCGAGTTCGGTCAGCGTCCCTTCATCAAAATGCGTGCGCGGCTGGTATTTGCCTGGCGCGAGATGGGTGAGTGCTAGCTGAGTAATGCCGTTTGTTCCATTTGCGGAACGGTCGCTAGCAGCGCTTGACTGCGTTATGCTAGCGCTGTTTTCTGATATTAAGGCAGAGAGTCCCTTTCCGAGTCCTTTTTGTGCCATGGTCATGCTCCTTTTTTATGCCGCTGTTTCGTGTTCTTTTTGTTTCGCTTTTTCGCGCTTTAGCATTTCGCTGGCGAGCGCAATATAAGCTTTCGAGCCAGCGCAGTGCATATCATAAATCAGCGCCGGTTTGCCATGGCTGGGCGCTTCCGACATGCGAATGTTGCGCGGGATCACTGCTTGATAAACCTGCTCACCGAAATAGCTGCGAACATCGGCTTCGATTTGCTCGGTGAATTTATTGCGGCGATCATACATGGTGAGTACGATGCCTTGAATTGAAAGCTCTGAATTCAGCCCCCCCTGCACGAGCTTGATGGTGCGCATTAAGTGGCTGAGGCCCTCAAGAGCATAGAACTCGGTTTGCAGCGGCACCAGAACACCATCAGCTGCTGTGAGCGCATTAAGTGTGAGTAGCCCAAGCGAGGGCGGGCAGTCGATCAAAACATATTCATAATGCTTAGAAGATTGATCCAGAGCTGTCTTTAGGCGATATTCACGGCGGATCAGGCTCACCATCTCAATCTCAGCGCCGGTCAGATCAATCGTGGCCGGAATCACATCGAGCTTGGGAACTGGTGTTTTTCGGATTGCCTCGATGATCGGCGTATCATTCAGTATAATATCGTAGGAGGTAATGGCGCGATCATTCTGCTCGATGCCAAGGCCTGTACTGGCATTGCCTTGCGGATCAAAATCAATCACCAGAACTTGCTTGCCAACCGCAGCCAGAGCTGTTGCAAGGTTGACGGTGGTCGTGGTCTTGCCCACCCCGCCCTTTTGATTCACGACGGCAATAATGTTGCTTTTATGTTTTTTTTCCAGCTGGCTCTGTGTGTTCATGCGGTTTCCTCGCAATATGAGATAGATGGATGATAACCCCGTTAGGGTCAGTGATGCTTGGAAAAAGCTGATGGTCAAATAACCAGTTCTTTTTCGCTTCCTCTAACTCACTAGAATAGTTTTTCCCCTTATGGAAGAGAAAAAATGTTTCACGTGAAACATTTTTGGATGTCAATCGGAGCAAATCATTCAAAGTTGATGTGGCACGTGAAGTGAAACAATCAATTTTTTGAAGCTCGCTATTTTCTATTCTTGTGTTGTGAAATATTACCGGCGTATGGGTCAAACGACTGACTTCTTTGAGGAAGGTGATTTTCTTGGTATCGCTATCTATGAGGTGAACCTCGCCTACCCCCATAATCGCCAGAACCATTCCAGGGAAACCAGCCCCTGTTCCAATATCCGCTACCAAAAATGTTTCACGTGAAACATTTTTGAGTTTCCTCATGATGGGAACTAGTTGTGCTGAATCGATGATATGTCTGGTGAAGGCATCAGTAATAGTGGCCGAACTTACGAGATTGATTTTACTTTGCCATTTAACCAGCAGATCGTGATAAAGAATAAGCCGTAAAAATGTTTCACGTGAAACATTTTCGATCTGGTTTAGCCGATGGAACCACTCATCACGCACTTTTTTTCACCTGCTCCGATTTTTCTGCCTTTCTGATATGCGCCATCAGGGCGACCAGCGCTGCCGGTGTCATGCCCTGAATGCGGCTGGCAGAACCAATAGTGGTGGGGCGAATGGTTTTGAGTTTTGCCTTGATTTCATTGGAGATTGAAGGCAGCGGATCAAAGTCAAAATTCTCTGGAATGAGCATTTTTTCTTCTTTTTTGAAGCTTTCGATATCTTCCATCTGGCGATCCAGATAGCCAAGATACATGGCCTCAATCTCAATCTGCTCGCGAATATCGGGGCGCATGTTATTTAGTTCAGGCCATGCCTTAGCCAGATTATCATAAGTGACATTTGGGTTGGAAAGTAGCTCAAACCCATTACGGCGTATGCCGTCCTGATTTAACTTGATGCCGTAAGCCATTGCTTCATTGGGAGTCATGGTTCGGTTCAAAAATGTTTCACGTGAAACATTGTGGATAACTTCTTTTTCTCTATAGCTAGAGGTACGATTTGCTGAGACACACCCGATATTGATCGCGCGGCCGGTCAAGCGCAGATCGGCATTATCCGCTCTAAGAGATAAACGATACTCCGAACGCGAGGTGAACATACGGTAGGGTTCACTCGCGCCATGGGTGATCAGGTCGTCAATCATCACGCCGATATAAGCATCCGCCCGATCAAGAATGAAAGGTGCGCCGCCAGACGCGGCCAGCGCTGCGTTCAGCCCGGTGATGATGCCCTGCCCGCCTGCCTCTTCATAGCCGGTGGTGCCGTTGATCTGGCCTGCAAAATAAAGCCCGCTGACTTTTTTGGTTTCCAGCGTTGATTTTAGCTCGCGCGGATCAACATAGTCATACTCAATCGCATAGCCGGGTCTGATGATACGCGCATTTTCCAGACCAGGAATGGACTTAATGATCGCATGCTGAACTTCTTCCGGAAGCGAGGTGGAGATACCATTCGGATAGACCGTATCGTCATCAAGCCCTTCCGGCTCAAGGAAAATCTGGTGGCGCTGGCGATGCGCAAAGCGAACCACTTTGTCCTCAATCGATGGGCAGTAGCGCGGCCCCGATGATTCGATTTGACCGGAATACATGGGCGAGCGATGGAGATTGGCGCGGATGATGTCGTGAACCTCAGCCGTGGTGTGAGTAATGTAGCAGGAGATTTGCGGTACATTCACGCGCTGCGTGAGGTAGGAAAATGGTGTGGGCGGGTTATCGCCCTTCTGTTCTTCTAGTCCTGCCCAGTCAATTGTTTTGCCGTCCAGCCGAGCGGGCGTACCGGTTTTGAGGCGACCGGTATTAAATCCAAGGCGCTTTAATGTGTTAGAGAGGCCGATTGACGGCGCCTCCCCTACCCTGCCCGCGCGAATTTTTTTCTCACCCAGATGAATCAGACCATTAAGAAAGGTGCCAGTCGTGAGAACCACTTTCGGTGCGCGGATTTCGCGGCCAGAGGCGCAGAGGATGCCGCTAATATCAGCTACAGGATCGCCGCTTATGCGGGGATGTAAAAGCAAGTCCTCCGCGGAATCTTCAAGAATTGTGAGCTGTTGGTATTCGCTCAAAATTTCCTGAACGGCTGTGCGATAAAGTTTGCGGTCAGCCTGGGCGCGCGGGCCTCGAACGGCTGGGCCTTTACTGGCGTTGAGCATTTTATAGTGAATGCCCGCGCGGTCAATCGCCCTACCCATAACACCATCCAGCGCGTCAATTTCCTTCACTAGCGTGCCTTTGCCGATGCCGCCAATGGCCGGATTGCAGGACATTTCACCGACGGTCGCGGCTTTCTGGGTAACGAGCAGCGTGCGCGCGCCGAGGCGCGCTGAGGCGCTGGCTGCTTCGGTTCCAGCGTGGCCGCCGCCGATGATGATGACGTCGTAATCGTAGCTCATTTGCCAATACAGAATGTGGAAAAGACCACATCCAGTACATCATCTACGCTGATTTTTCCAGTGATTTTGCCAAGGCAAAGTGCGGCTCTACGCAGCTCTTCACAGGTGAGCTCAAGGGGGGCTTTAAGTTGGATGCGAAGCAGATGCCCCTTGGCGGTCTCGAGCAGCTGGCGGTGGCGGGCGCGCGTGATGAGCGGTAGTCGCTCAGGGTTATAAAGTTGTGAGATGCGAGTCGTAAGGGATGATAGAAGATCGTCAATGCCTTCGCTGGTTTGGCAGGAAATTAGTATAGTGCGGGATCTGTCAGGATCCCGGCTTTCCTCCTTCGCTAAAGCTTCGGAGGACAAGTCGCGGGGATGGCTAATATCAATTTTATTCATAACAATCAGGCTATTATCGTCAATCAGCCCCCTGCTCTCTTCATCCATGGGCTGCGTTGCATCGAAGATAATAAGCTTCAAATCCGCCGCCTCGGCGCGCTGGCGGGCGCGGCGAACCCCCTCTTCTTCAATGAAATCAGTGGTTTGCCTAAGCCCTGCCGTATCCAGGAACGTCACGGGGAAACCAGAGATTTCTTTATGAATTTCAATGACATCCCGCGTCGTGCCGGCCTGCGGCGAAACAATTGCGGCGTCCCTACCCGCTAATAGATTGAGAAGACTTGATTTTCCGGCGTTTGGCGCACCGATGATGGCGATGGTGAGCCCTTCCCTGAGCCGTTCGCCCCTTTTGCCATCATCCAGCGCCTGCGATATTGATATAACTAATTGATTAATATTGTCTTTAAGGCTATCAACTACGGATTCCGGAATCTCCTCCTCCGGAAAATCGATATAGGCTTCGAGATTGGCGAGCAGCGTGATCATGCGCGTGCGCAGCGCTTCGTAATGGCGGCTCATTTCACCGCGCATTTGTGCTTGTGACTGGCGTTTTTGCTCAAGCGTTTCGGCTTCGATAAGATCAGCCAGCCCTTCGGCTTCCAGTAAATCCATTTTCCCGTTCATAAATGCGCGGCGGGTGAATTCACCTGCCTCGGCATGACGAAGGCCGTGCATGGCGGAAAGCACGGAAAGCATCTCGCGCAGGATCGCAAGGCTGCCATGAAGGTGAAGCTCGACCACATCCTCGCCGGTGAAGCTCCTCGGGGCGGCGAAGTAGATGGCGAGGCCGGTGTCAATCGGGATTAGGGATTCGGGATTAGGGGTTGGGGAGGAAAAATGACAATAAACAGCCATGTTCGGCTGCCAGTTGGTTTTACCGGTTAATTGAATTAAGGTTGAAAGCGCCTTATCGCCGCTGATACGGAGGATGGCGACGCCGGATTTGGCATGCGGGGTGGCAAGTGCAAAGATGGTATCGGTGGACATAATTTGATTGTCATACCAGCGAAAGCTGGTATCCAGAAATTGTTTTTCACAGGGCAATGTGGGCAGCGACAGGATCCCGAATCGCGCTCGCGTCGCCCGCTTGTCCGGGATTTTTAATGAAAGCCATACAGATTCACCAAACCGGCGGGGCGGAAGTCCTGAAATATGAAGAGATTGCAAAGCCTGAACCGAAGGCGGGAGAGGTGCTGGTGCGCCAAACGGCCATCGGCATTAATTTCATCGATATTTATTTCCGTTCAGGGCTCTATAAGGCAGCCAGCTACCCGATTATTCCGGGAATGGAAGCATCGGGCGTGGTGGAAGCTGTGGGGCAGGGGGCGCAAGGCTTTGCTGTGGGTGACCGTGTGGCTTATTGCAGCGATACGGTGGGTGGTTATGCCCAGTATCGCGCACTTGCGGCGCGCTGGCTGGTGAAGCTGCCCAGCTCTATAAGCGATGAGGTCGCCGCATCGGTGATGGTGAAGGGGCTGACGGCTCATTATCTGCTCAGGCGCACGTTTCCTGTCAAAAAAGGCGATACCATCCTGTTGCATGCGGCGGCCGGTGGTGTTGGATTAATCGCAAGTCAGTGGGCAAAGCATCTGGGCGCGACCGTGATCGGCACCGTTTCCAGCGATGATAAGGCGGCGCTGGCCAAGGCGCATGGCTGCGATCATGTGATTTTATACACCAAAGAAAAAGTATCTTCCCGCGTGCGTGAGCTGACGCAGGGCAGGGGGGTGGATGTGGTGTATGACTCGGTCGGCCAGTCGACCTTCATGGATTCGCTCGATGCCTTAAAGAAGTTCGGCATGCTGGTGTCGTATGGCAATGCTTCGGGGCCGGTGCCGGCGTTTGAGCCGCTGCTTTTATCCAAAAAAGGCTCGATTTACATTACGCGGCCGACGCTGATGCACCATATTGAAAACGAAGCGGATTACCGAGAAAGCTGCGCTGAACTTCTGGATTTGGTTGCGAAAGGGATTATCAAGGTGAGCATCGGTGGCACCTACAAGCTCGAAGATGCCGCGAAAGCCCAGGCCGATTTAGAAAGCCGCAAAACTACCGGATCGCTGCTGCTGGCGCCTTAGAAGCCCAGCAACAATAGATTCGATGCTGCAGAAAATCGCAACTTGTGTGCGAATAAGGCCAAAGTTACGGCGTGAAACATAAATTAACGTGAAAAAGCACGGTAACTGTCACAAAACGTCCACAAATATATGTTAATATACTCTCTGTGCTTAATAAATAAAGGAGCTCTCATATGAGATTTATTGTTGCCTCAGCTGCGTTAGCATTAATCTTATTTAGCAACATGGATGCGCGTGCTCAGGCCACGACTCAATTAACTTTATATCCGCAAAATGAATATCGTGCAGGCATACCTACTGGACGACTTGATCTAAAAATTGCTTTTGATCATTACGGTGAGGGTTATACGGAGGAAGGTGAAGGCTACGAAATTGGCTCTATTTCAGCTGATTTATTAAGGCCAAATCCATTAGGCGGATATATATCAAGTCCTTATTGGCCAAGGGAGATTCGGTTTTTTTATGGCTCAAATCCTTTTGAGGAACGCGATCAGTATGTTGCTGACGCGGTAAATCACTTTTGTATAGCTGCAAATACGTATCGAAGAAGACATTATCCCAACGGTCTTATTGCAATTCGCATCGATGTTTCACAAGTTGAGGAACTTCAGCATGGATTCACTAATCTACAAGGTGTCGTATATTATTGCGCGCAATAATAAGCTATCTACTGCTTATCAATAATTATTGCTTTCTCTACAGACATCGAGAATGAGTCGTGATGACTCTAAGCAAGCAATCCAGCTTCAATAAGCCCTTGGGTGCAGTAGCATGCGCGAGTATCATCAGGGTGAGGGCACTGGAGCAGCAGCTATTCATTGGCCGATGCGGCTCACGCCCAGGCCGATTTAGAAAGCCGCAAAACTACCGGCTCATTAATTTTAGTTGTATAAAAACTAAGATCAATTAACTTTGTTCTCCTGAAATTCAGGATAACAAATGGCTAAAACAAATATTGCCATAGTGGGTGGTGGGATGACCAGCACCTACATGCTCAAACATTTTATTGAAAATGGCGATCGCGATATTGCCATTACGATTTTTGAGAAAGGGCCGGATTTAGGCCCTGGCATGGCCTATAACCGTAAATGGGTCAATCACGAACATCTTGCCAATAGCGGTAGTCAGGAAATCCCCGATCTAGAGATGCCACTCCACGAATGGCTCAGAAACAGACCCGATGGCTGGCTGGAAAAACACTCGATCAAGCGTGAGGAAATTCATAAAGGCGCTATTTATCCACGTGTGGTGCTGGGGGCTTATTTTATCGACCAGTTCAAGAAGCTGCTTGAAAACGCAAAACAACGCGGCCTTGACGTTACAGTTGAGGGCAACAGTATGGTCACTGATATCGCGGATAATTCCGCCGATGGCAAGGTTGAGCTTACTGTAGATAAGTCCGGACAGCCTGGAAAACATACGTTTGATAAAGTGATTATTGCTACCGGCCATGTCTGGCCAGAAAGAAAGCAGATTAATGGCTTTTACGATTCTCCCTGGCCGATAACCAAATTATCCAAGCCGCTCAACCACCCGGTCGCCGTCATTGGTAGCTCGCTCTCAGCCGTTGATACGGTATTAACGCTAGCCGATAAACACGGAAAATTTGAGCGAAAAGAAACGGGCGAGCTTGCCTATATTCCAAACCCCGGTGGCGAGCAATTCTCAATTAACATGTTCTCGCGCAGAGGGCTTTTACCGGATCTCCGCTGTCATTTTGAATATCCGGAACACGATATCTATCGGTATGTCAAAGAGGCGGAAATCGAAGATCATCGCAAAGCCAATGGTGGTAACGTATCTATCGATTTCTTTTTCAAACGATACAAAGATGCCGTCAAAAGGGTAGACCCGCAATTTTATGAGCGGATCAAGACACACGACCTGAAAGATTTTATCAATTTTGCAGTGCGCGAAAGGCAGAAGGACGCGCCATTTGAATGGTTGAAAAAAGAATATGCCGCATCCCAGAAATCGCTGGCGGAAAAAAAACCAATACACTGGAAAGAAATACTCGACGACGTAACCTATTCACTAAGTTTTTATGCCAAATACCTCACGGCAGAAGACATGATTGAGTTAAAGCGCGATTTGATGCCGCTTGCCGCCTATGTTATCGCCTTTATGCCGCTCGAATCGGCAGAGAAATTGATAGCCTTGAATCAGGCGGGGAAATTGGATCTCATTTCCACCGGTCAGGAATGGTCAATCAGTACGAATCCCGAAGAAAATGGCGCAACACTTCGTTACCGCGTCGGCGGAAAAGATGTCGATAAACATTACGATATGGTGATTAAAGCTACCGGCCAGCAGGCAACCTCACTGGACCAATTTCCATTCCGTTCATTGGTTGAGCAGCAAAAAGTAGAGCCGATGCGTGTGAAATTTAGAGATAAAAAAGCGGCGCATGCTGAGCTATCCGATACCAAACCCGGGGAGGCAGAGAAGGTGAGGCAAGAGGGCGATGACTATTATTTTTATCCCGGAGGATTATCGGTAAATGACGATTTCCGGCTTATGGGAAAAGAAGGTCCTAATGAGCGTATTTTTGATGTAGCGATGCCACATCTTCTGGGGTGTTATCCTTATACGCAGAGCTTGCCATTTTGTGATCATGCGGCGGAAATCGTTACTCAGGCGATCGCTCGTGAAAAGCAAAAACCGGTTCATGGCGCCTGGTCGCAAGCCGCCGTGCAGCCTAAAGTGCCTCGCCAGCTTGGTGGTGGTTAGTTATTAAGAAACGCCGCGTCGATCAGGGTTTTGGTGTAGTCCTCGCGTGGGTGCTCGAGGATCTGCTTGGTGTCACCGGTTTCCACGACTTTGCCTTGTTTCATCACAATAATGCGGTGGGCGATGGCGCGGATGACGCGCAGATCATGGCTGATGAACACATAGCTCATCTGGTATTTTCGCTGTAAATTCTTAAGTAGATCAATGATTTGCGACTGAATGGTGAGATCAAGCGCACTCGTTGGCTCATCGAGCACTAAAAGCTGCGGCCTTAAAACGACCGAGCGCGCAATCGAGATCCTCTGGCGCTGGCCGCCGGAAAACTCATGCGGGAAGCGGTGAAGCGCTGTTTCGTCCAGCCCGACTTCAATCAGAATATCCCGAATCTTGGTGCTCCGCTCAGTACTGGATAGGTGCGGCTCATGCACATCCAGCCCTTCGCCGATAATCTGCTCGACCGTCATGCGCGGGCTGAGGCTGGAGTAGGGATCCTGGAAGACGAGCTGCATGTGTTTGCGGAAGTGCGTGGTTGGTGGTTGGTGGTTGGTGGTTGGTGAAAAAGCAATCTCGCCCTCGCTTTTGATGAGCTTCAGTAGGGCAAAGCCAAGGGTTGTCTTGCCGGAGCCGGATTCGCCGACAATGCCGATGCACTCGCCGCGTGCAAGCGTCAGGTCGATGCCGTCCACCGCTTTCACATGCCCCACCGTGCGCCGAAGCAGCCCCTTCTTGATGGGAAAATGAACGCGCAGGCTCTCGCAGGAGAGAAGCTGCGGGGCATTGGCCTCGATCGCCACTGCCTTGCCTTTTGGCTCGCTTGAAAGAAGCAGCTGTGTGTAAGGGTGTTTCGGGGCGGTAAAGACATCCGCAACCTTTCCCTGCTCGAGCAGTTCGCCTTGCTTCATCACCGCCACGCGGTCGCATAAGCGTTTCACGACCGTCAAATCATGGGTGATGAACAGGATCGCCATGCCCATTTCTTTTTGCAGTTCTTTAAGCAGCTCCAGAATTTTTTTCTGGATGGTGACATCCACCGCCGTGGTCGGCTCATCGGCAATGAGGAGGTCGGGTTTGTTTGCAATTGCCATCGCGATCATCACACGCTGGCGCTCACCGCCGGAAAGCTGGTGCGGATAAGCGTCCAAGCGGTCTTTGAAATGGGAGAGGCCGACTTGATCCAGCAACGTGAGTACGTTGCTGGCGTGGTTGGGCGAGTGTTTTTGGTGGATAGTGATGATCTCTTCGATTTGCTTGCCGATCGTATGAAGCGGGTTGAGCGCGGTCATCGGCTCCTGAAAGATCATCGAGATGCGCTTGCCGCGAAGGGGTCTTAATATGTCATCCCGAGCGTATACGAGGGATCTAAGATCCTTCGACTCCGCTTGCGCTTCGCTCAGGATGACATCATCCCCAAACCTGATATGGCCGTTTAGCTTTGCCCCTGCTGGCTCAAGCCCCATGATCGAAAGGGCGGTGAGCGATTTGCCGGAGCCGGATTCGCCGACCAGCGCCAGCATTTCGCCCCTTTCAATGGAAAGTGACAGGTTCTTAATCACCTGCTTTTCGCCGAAGGAGAGACAGAGGTTTGAGAGCGAAAGCAGGGTCATTTGAGGCTCTTCCTTGGGTCAAATGCATCGCGCACCGCTTCGGAAATGAAGATGATGAGCACGAGCAAGATGGCAATGGCAAAAAAGCCGGTAAAGCCCAGATGCGGCGCTTGCGGGTTGGACTTGCCCTGCAGCAGCAGCTCACCCAGCGATGGCGAGCCGGGCGGCAGACCGAAGCCAAGGAAATCAAGGGTGGTAAGCGCGGTGACAGAGCCAGCGAGTATGAAGGGAATCATGGTCATGGCAGCAGTCATGGCGTTGGGCAGCACATGGCGAACCATGATGCGCCATTCGCCCACACCCAGCGCACGCGCCGCCTTCACATAATCAAAATTGCGCGCGCGCAGGAACTCGGCGCGCACTACGCCGGTCAGGCTCATCCATGAAAACAGCAGCAGAATGAGGAGTAGCCAGCCGAAGCTCGGCGTGATGATCGAGGCCAGAATGATGAGGAGGAACAGTTCCGGCAGGCCTTGCCAGATTTCGATGAAGCGCTGGAAAATCAGATCCACCCAGCCGCCGAAATAGCCCTGCACCGCGCCCGCAAAAATACCGATGATGGAACTGGAGATGGTGAGCGCCAGCGCAAACAGCACCGAGACGCGAAAGCCATAAATGAGCCTTGAGAGCACATCGCGCCCCTGATCGTCGACGCCAAGCCAGTTTTCAGACGATGGCGGGGCAGGGGCAGGGCGGCCAAGGTCGTAATTGATGGTGTCAAAGCTATAGCGAATGGGCGGCCAAACTAACCATCCATCGCCTTTCTCTAAGATGAGTTTTTGCACCTCAGGATCGCGGTAGACGGCTTCCGTTTCAAAATCGCCGCCGAAGGTCTGCTCACTGTAGGCCTTGAAAACCGGGAAATAAAGCTGGCTCTGGTAGGAAAGAACAATCGGTTTATCGTTGGCGATGAGCTCGGCAAAGAGCGTGACAAAAAAGAGCACAAGGAAAATCCACAGGCTCCAGAAGCCGCGTTTATTGGCGCGAAAGAGGCTAAGGCGGCGGCGGGCAAGGGGGGAGAGGATCATGATGCGTGCTCCTCAAACCAGCCAAGCGAGCGGGCGATGACATCATCCCACACGCGGTAGAGCGAGTGGTTGCCGCGCGGATAAATATGCAGCGCGTGTTTTTTTCCAGCGGCAGAAAGCGCCTCGGCCAGCGCCATGCTGTGGCCGACTGCGGCGGCTTCATCCGCATCGCCGTGCAGCAACAAGACCGGCGTATCAATTTCATGCGCCCACGCCACAGATGAGCGTTTTTCAAACTCGAGGTCAAGATCACCGGTGGGAAAGAGCCGCTCAAACACAGCGGTTTGCATGGCTGGGCGCTCGCGCGCGGATTTCCTGACATCCGACACACCGGCCAGCACCGCCGCCGCTTTGACTGGTGCCTTTTCGCGCAGCGCCATCATCGTCATCATGCCGCCGCGCGAATGGCCGAGCATGAAGGCGCGCTTGCCATCAAAGGCTTCGTGAGCGCGTGCAATCTCAAGCAGCGCCAGCACATCGCCGACATCGCGGCCGCCAAATTCATCCTGACCTTCGCCGCCATCATTGCCGCGATAGTTGGAGGCAAACACCAGATAGCCTGCTTTGGCAAAGGGCGCCATGTGGCGCAGCACATTCACGACCGTGAGCTTGCCATATTCGCGGCTGCCGCCACGGTTGAAAATGAGAATGGGGTGGTTTCTGGCGCTTAGATTCTGCGGCAGTGCCATCAGGCCGGTGATGGTCAGGCCGTCATGCCGGTAGGTGATGCGAGAGACGCTCACTCCTTCCAGCGCCTCATATTCTTTGATGAATTTATTATAGGCGATTTCCGGCACGGCGCCTTTTGGAAACACGCCTTTTTCCTCAATATGGGCGAAGCTGTGCGGCACGAAGGGCTCGGCGGAAATCAGGCTCATGCGCCGCGCCTTTCAAAATCAATGCGCGGGTCAACCAGCATGTAGATGATGTCGCCGATGAGCGAGGTGATGAGGCCGAGCAGCGTGAAGATAAACAGCGTGCCGAACATCACCGGATAATCGCGGTTTACTACCGCTTCATAACCAAGAAGGCCAAGGCCATTTAACGAAAAGATGATCTCGATGAGCAGCGCCGAGGTAAATAAAATGCGAAGCAGCGCGCCTGGAAAACCGGCAATTACCACCAGCATGGCGTTGCGGAACACATGGCCGTACAGCACCTGGTTTTCAGAAAGCCCCTTGGCGCGGGCGGTGAGGACATATTGCTTGCTGATTTCTTCCAGAAAACAGTTTTTGGTGAGCATGGTGAGTGAAGCAAAACCGGAGATCACCATCGCGACGACCGGCAGGGTGATGTGCCAGAAATAATCGCCGATTTTAGCAAGCGTGGAGAGTTCCTCCCAGTTATCCGAGACCAGCCCTTTCATCGGGAAAATCTGCCAATATTGCCCGCCTGCGAATAGAATAATCAGCACAATCGCAAACAGGAAACTCGGAATCGCGTAGCCGATGATGATGAGCCACGAGGTCGCCACATCAAAGCGCGAGCCATCGCGAACCGCCTTACGGATGCCGAGCGGAATCGAGATTAGGTAGACGATGAGCGTCGTCCATAATCCCAGCGAGATCGTGACTGGAAGGGTGCTCGCAATTAGTGTTGTCACTTTCTCATTTCGATAAAAACTCTCGCCGAAATCGAGCGTTAAATAATTCCCAATCATCAGCAAAAAGCGCTCATGCGGCGGCTTATCAAAGCCATACATTTTCTCTAGGCGCTCAATGAGTTCCGGATCCAGCCCGCGTGCGCCGCGATAGATGGACGACATATCCCCCACCTTGATATCCACCTTTGAGAGCGTATCAGAGCCGCCAGCGCCGCTGACGCGGCTGGTTGCATCGCCGCTTGTCACATCGGTGAGCTGCGCGACCATGCGCTCTACCGGTCCGCCCGGCGCTGCCTGCACAATCACAAAATTCAGCAGCATGATGCCAAACAAGGTGGGAATCATCAGCAGCAGGCGGCGAATAATGTAGATGGACATAAGAATTAGGTTCTAAGGATTAAATGTTAAGGTGAATAGCATTTTTTAGCTAATCCCTAAAGCTTAATCCCTAAGAAGGATTTGCTTGGACGGTGCTCTTAAAGCCCCTGACATATCGAAGTGCCACCCCCCAGGTCATACACAAAGGAAGCCAGAAAATAATCCATAAAGGAGATGGGCCTTTGACAATCTGCGCGTGATCGGTAAGGCATTGCAGGAGGGCCAGCAAAAGAAAAATAAGTGGAAAGAAACCATATCTGGTGGTGCGGATTCTCCATGCATAAACCATGGCTTGTATCAGAATGAATGAAAGCAGTCCAAGCGCCGGTATGCCAAGATAGTATGCAGTAGCAATGTAAAGGTTGTGCGGGCTGTTAATAACCGATCCTTCGTAGAATTCTGGGGTTGCGACACCGAGGCCGGCACGCATCCCTACGCCTAGCCATGGGTGTTGCTGAATGGAAAGCAGGGCTGCTTTCCACAACTCAGCTCTAAAACCGCTTCCTGTGCCAGTTGCAAGTGTTTCAAAGCGAATGATAATGCTCTCGCCAAGTGTTGTGCCAAGAAGCACGACTGCAAAGAAAAACATGGATATTAAAGCAATGTATAATAAGCGGCGTTCGTGCCGCACTAAATCGAGTAGGCATAACATGACGCACAGTGAAAAAGCCAGTACAGGCATACGGCTTTGTGTAAGAAGTACGACAGCGCCACATAGTAGAAAACATATCATCACAGCCATATCGCGAGGGTGATTCTTGATGTAAAAAAGCGCCAGCAAGCCGGCAGCTGCGTAGACGCTTGCACCAAGCACTTCGTGGTCTGCACGCCCCAGAGGGACAAGACGGCCTGAAGATGAGCGCGACCCTTCAATTAAATAAATGATTATGGAGATATATGCAGCAACACCCGCAACGATGACAACGATACGTACGATGCGGTCAATTACCTTGTGAGGCAGAGCAAAAAAAAGTGTGGTTGCTAAAACGAAGGCGTAGGTGGCAATTGTGTTTAATAGTGTTTTTTTAATGCTTTCACTGCCATAATTGAACGATATGGCGTGGATAACGATATACAAAAACAATAATATTACAGGCCACATGAAGCGGTGTGTTTTGCTAAATCCCTCTTTTTCGCGCGTGCAATACCACAGGAATGCCGGAAGCATCACGAGATAGAAAGACAAGGTGGAGGCAATGTCAGCATTCACCGGAAATTGTATTAGTAAGAAAAAACCGCAGGCGATGGCTAGCAGTCTGTGGTGACTGAAATCGGTTGATGAGGCTGCGGATTTAATACTTGCTTGTGGGCCAGGCATAGGATGTGCTGCTATTGGTGCCAAGGGTGGTGTCGATGATGTATTGTGTGACAACGCGTTCGTTGAAATCACGATGAGATTTTTCCCAACCATTCCTTGCAATGGCGCGTCGCTCGTCATCACACCGTAGATAATGATTTATTTTTTCTGCAAGTTCTTCCTTGGTACGAAAAAAAACTAATTCCTTATCTTCCTGAAAAAGCTCTTCCAGCTGATGTCCTCGCATTGCAAAAACCAAAAGGCCACTACCCATGTAGTGCGATAAGCGGTCGGAACTGTAAAGATATAGTTCTTCTGCGGGTGCGTCGTGATTCTGGCCGCGAGCACGCGTTGAGCTGATATTAATGCCCATTTTACAGCTTTCAATGCGTCTGTAATAATCTGCGGTAAACAGCATCGGTTTGCCGTTCATGCCATGGTAGTCGATACGAATGGACTGTTGTTCGAGATAAAGTGGAATCTCTATGCGCGGGTTACCTTTGTAGCTGCTGTTTATCGCACGAAGCGCCCAGAACACATCATAAGGCTGGTCAGTCCGATCAAAGGCGCGAGGCCACTCTATCGAAGCGTCGACAATATTTGGCATGTAGCAAACCATGCCGCCTGGATGGCTGAATCGTCGTAAAGCATCACCGCCAGTGGTAATGAAATTGGCATGCATCAAGGGTGTCTTGGACTGAATCTGATTGATGGTCACAGGATTAAAAATAGCATCTACATTCCACTGAGCCCAGCGGCATTGCGGCAGGAATGCCTTCACTTTTTCAATCGATTCATTGTTTATAATATCGGCATGACCCAGCACGATCATTTCAGGCTGGTAGTTGTAGCATGCATCAATAAAGTATCGGTTGGTGCTACCAATGCCCATTTTGCGTGAACCGAAGGGGTTCGCTGCGCGTGACGTATCGCGGTCGCTGATAAAAAAAACGTCATGGCCATTACGAATAAAGCCATTATTAATTTTGCGTGTCTGATCAAAATAACGGGCGCCACGATGAATCTGGTTGCCGTTACCTACGTGAATTATCCTCATCATCATCAGCTAACCCAGAAGGGCTGGTTTAGCAAGACCTGACTGTGTGGTTAAGTCTGGTCATGCAGCGGCGATATTAGTGAGTACGAATAGTGGCCGTAAGACTATTAACCAGCAAACAAATAGGCCACAAAGTTAGGGGGTCTTACAACCGAACTACGGCCACAAAACCGATTTAACTATCAGCCTATTGAGCCGCTAGCGGAGGATGTAGGTGGTCATGGTACGGCAGGGCACTAAGTGGGGCGCTAAAAATCTATATCTTTAAACTAGTTAGCAACCTATTTCTGTTGTCATAAATACGTAACTTTGGTGTGATAAACTGGTTGTGAGGCGAAAAATGCAACCGAAACACGAAATTCCTACGATAGAAAAAGACTGGGAAACGGCAAGTTCATTGCAAACACGATTTGGCGGCCATTCTTATGTTTGGCAGCGCAAAATGGAAGAGCTGCAAAAAAAGTTGATAGAGCATTACCGTAAGGAAGACCATCTAGAAGAAGGGGTCGCGAAGAGTTTCGTAAACACTCATTTTGTAGGGATGCGTGTAAAGCGAGGCCAAACCATACTGGCGATTAGCCCGAAAGCAGTGGAATGGCTTGAGAATTATCCCTGGCTCGATACAGAAAACGAAAAAACGGCGGGTGATCTCAGCCGAAGTTATGGCGGTGCGCCGCGTGCATGGAGTCAAAGAATCAATCGATTGCGCCAAGAACTCATCGGCGATATTGCCGCAACGAAAATTTTGTCACCTGACGAAACAGAAGCATTCGTTGATGATCGTTTTGTTGGAATGCGGCGGCGCCAAGGAGCGCTTCCATCACTCGCAGTAACGAAAGCGGCAGAGCGTTACTTACCCCTCTATGATAGCTTGCCTGAAGGATGGATCACCGGCAGTCAACTGGCAAAAGAAAAGGGCGGTAGCTCAGTAAGATGGAATCAAGCTATTGAGGCAGTTCGTGAAAACCAGATTCGTCTTCTGTCAGATCAAGCCTCCGGCAATGAGCGGGCGGCTACCGAAGAAGTTGATGCCACCATAGCAGGCAAACGGCGTATTCCTGTCGGCGGTCCGCCAAGTTGGGCCATCAACAAAGAATACGTGAAAGAACTTGAGCCATACTACAATCCCACACGCTTCAAGCCGCCAGGAGAGGGAAAAAAAGGCAGATAGATCGTCACAGCAAGCAGCACAGGATGTGGGTGCTCATGCGGATGACAGGTTACGGATGACGAAACCATAAACGCCGAATTACTTCTTGTCATCCGTCATCCGTTTTCCACCATCCGAAATCCACCAGCACTGGAAACAGAGATTATATTTCGCCTGCACCTTCGGCAGGCCGAACTTGTTCCAGTAGGCGACGCGAAAGCCAGGCGAGTGCCAATGCGGGATGGCGATGTATTCCCAGAGCAATACGCGGTCGAGCGCGCGGCCAGCGGCAGTCAAATCTTCGAGTGTCTGCGCTGATGTCAGCGCTGCCAGCGCCGCGTCCACCGCCGGATTCTTGATGCCGGTGATGTTATTGCCGCCCTTGATGTCCGCTTGCGAGCTGTGCCACAAGGTCATCTGCTCGCTGCCCGGGAAAAACACGCCGCGATTCAGCCACACGCTCACCATATCGAAATCGTAACTATCGATGCGCTTCTGATACTGCGCATCATCAACCATGCGTATGGAGGAGGCGATGCCAAGGCGATCTAACCCTTTTCGCATCGGCTGGATGACGCGCTCCATGGTCGGCTGGCGCAGCATGAATTCTACGCTTAGCTGCTCGCCGCGATCGTTCACACGCTTGCCATCTTTGACCTTCCATCCCGCATCATTCAGTAGTTCTTGCGCGCGAAGCAGGCCGGCGCGGTTATTGCCGCTGCCATCGGTCACCCAGTTTTTGAAGGCCTCGGTGAAGAGGAAAGGGGGGAGCTGCTCCTTGAACTTATCAAGCAGCGCCAACTCTTTACCCTGTGGCAAATCGCGGGCTTCGAAATCGGTGTTGTTAAAATAGCTGTCGTTACGAAGATAGGCGCCGTAAAACAGCGTTTTGTTCTGCCACTCATAATCCATGGTCAGGCCAATCGCCTCACGCACGCGGCGATCCGAGAATTTTTCATGGCGGGTGTTGAATACAAAGGCCTGCATCCCTTGCGGAATCTGGTGCTCGATCATGCGCTTGATGATCCGCCCGTCTTTTACTGCTGGCGTATCGTAAGCGGTTGCCCAGTTGCGCGCGATATATTCCTGCCGGAAATCATATTCGCCTGCTTTCAGGCCCTCGAGCGCGACATTTTCGTCGCGGTAAAAATCATAGCGGATGCGCGCAAAATTATATTGCCCGCGCATGGCCGGCAGATGCCAGCCCCAGTAGTCAGGATTGCGCTTGTAGATGATCGAGCGGCCTTGCTCGAGCGATTCCACAAGGTATGGCCCGCTGCCAACCGGCGCCGTTAAAGTGGTTTTTTCGAAGTCCACTTTCTCGTAGTAGGCTTTGGATAGAACCGGCATCTGCGCTGCGACCATGGGCTGCTCGCGGCCAGCATTTTCGATGAAATAAAATGTCACCTTATCTTTGCCCGTCACTTCCACGCGCTCAATGCCACCATAGAGCATTTTGAAGGTGGGATCGCCCTTGTCGCGCAGGGTTGTAAACGAAAACACGACATCGTCCGGCGTGATTTTCGTGCCGTCAGAAAATTTCGCTTCCGGCCTTATCACAAAGCTTGCCGAGCGATTATCTTTTGCGACCTCTACCGCTTCTGCAATCAGCCCATACATGGTTTGCGGCTCGTCAAGCGATTGCACCATGAGCGATTCAAACAGCCCGCCAATGGCCGGTGCTTTCACGCCTTTTAAGATAAAGGGATTCAGCGAATCAAACGTGCCAGTTTCGGCGAGCTTCACCGTACCGCCCACCGGCGCGGCCGGATTCACATATTCAAAATGTTTGAAATTCGCCGGATATTTGCACGCGCCCCAGAGGGTAAGGCAGTGGCTGGCCCCGGCGTAGGCCGGGGCACATGTCATCAAAACACCGAAGAGAAAGGCATGGATCCCGGCCTTTGCCGGGATTATTGAGCGCCCCACGGCCCCTTAGCGCCTTCTTTTAGATTGCCAGAGGTTTTGTTTCTGATCGCATCAAAGACGGTGAGCGCCTGAGCGACCATGCCGCCCGCATCACCCGCGTTCATCGGCATGAGCACCGTGGTTGATTCCTTCGCGAGCTCTTTAAATGCGCCGACATATTGCTCAGCGATTTTGAGCGCGACCGCCTCCGAGCCGCCACTTTTCATGATCGATTGCGAGACCATATCGATCCCCTTGGCGGTTGCTTCGGCGACGGCCAGAATCGCTTCCGCTTCACCTTTGGCGCGGTTCACCTGATCGGTGAGCGCGCCCTCGGACTTCAGGACGACTTCCTGTTTCAAACCTTCCGCGACGTTGATCTGTGCCTGGCGCTTACCTTCGGATTCAAGGATGGTTGCGCGCTTCTGGCGGTCAGCTGCCATTTGCAGCTCCATCGCTTTTAACACCGAGTTAGGCGGGGTGATGTTTTTAATCTCATAGCGCATGCATTGCACGCCCCAGCTCTGCGCCGCCTGATTGATCGCGGTGACGATATTGGCGTTTAAGGTTTCGCGCTCTTCAAAGGTTTTATCGAGCGTGAGTTTACCGATTTCCGAACGCATGGTGGTTTGCGCGAGCAGCTGCACAGCATAAATCGGATCCGACACGCCGTACGAGGCTGCAATCGGATCCGTGATACGGATGTAAAGCACGCCGTCCAGATTCAGCGTGACGTTATCGCGCGTGATGCCAGCCTGCTCTGGTACATCCACCGCCATTTCTTTCAGCGAATGTTTGTAGGCCACTTTTTGATAAAACGGGATCAGGAAGTTGATACCTGGCTCGAGTTTGCTGTCGAATTTACCGAAGCTTTCGACAATCCACGCCTGTTGTTGCGGTACGGTTTTGACGCCCATGAACACCAGTATGAGGGCAAGCAGTCCAAGCGCTAAAAATATTTCCATGTGATTTCTCCTTTTGTGTCGCCGGGGATGAAATTATTTCGGTTTTACGAGTAGTGTCACGCCTTTGACATCAACGATTTCCACCGCCGCGCCACCTTCAACAACCTCTTTACTGCTATCCGCTGCAAGCTGGGCGCGCATGATCGTGCCTGACCAGGTCGCCTCACCGATCTCACCTTTTTTAAGGCCAGATGCGCCGATATACGCAGTTTCGCCGATCATGTTGTTGTAACCAGCTTTGTTTTTGCTGGAGTAAAATTTGCGCATGGGTTTCCATAGCGCGACCGTCCATAATGCGGTGGCGGCAAGGAAGCTGATGAATTGCAGCAGGGTGTTGTCGGCGCCAACGAGATTTAGTTTGAGCAAAAATCCGGTGGTGAACGCCCCAAGCCCTGCAAAGAGCAGCCCTGCGCCCGAAACACCAAGCGCTTCAGCGAGTAAAAGCAGCACGCCGGTAATTAGCCAGATGTAGCTGATGGTGGTGGGTTCCATAGTTTCTCCTCAATCCCCTAATTTATTGCGAGATATGGTTCTAAATATGACCGGACCTCGCCATTCGGCTGGGTTTAACGTAGTGTTTTCAAATAAGCGATCAGGTTGGCGCGATCCTGCGGGTTTTTGATGCCAGCAAACGACATCTTATTGCCCGGGATATATTTGCGCGGATTTTCAATGAAGGCCGAAAGCTCCTGTTCGCTCCATTTTTTCTTGCCGTGCAGCGTTTTCAGCGCATCCGAATAAGCAAAATCACTCTTATGGGCAAAGTCGCTATTATAAATCGCCCACTGGTTAGGGCCGACGCCGTTCTTGCCGCTATTGTCAAACGTATGGCAGGCTGTGCATTTTTTGATCTGCGCTTCGCCAGCCGCTACATCAGCTTTCGCCATGAACGGAGCGATATCTTCCGGTACCCATTCCTTGGCTGCTTCAGTGCCTGCACCAGCGTCTGCCGTTTCGGCGCCTTCAATCGTGTAGCCACGTTTTTTCTCTGAATGAGCAGAGTGGCTTCCGCCGCCGTGATAGAGGATCTCGCTGCCGATACCCGCAAACATTGCTACGACACCAGCGAGCAGCACGGCACCTGCAATTTTATTCATTTCAAATGACTGACGATCCATAATCTATCCAGAAAAATAAAAAAACTCGCGCTGTTATAATATGCTGGCGAAACGCAATCAACTATTTATAAAAACAACATGAACCCAATTATTCTGATACCTGCGCGCCTTGCTTCCGCGCGCCTGCCAAACAAGCCGCTCGCGGTGATCGGTGATGCGCCTATGATTGTGCAGGTGTGGCGCAGGGCAGTGGCATCCGGTGTGGGCGAGGTGGTGGTGGCGTGTGATTCACCAGCAATCAAAGAAGCGATTGAGAAAGAAGGGGGCAGGGCGGTGCTCACCGACCCCGACCTGCCATCCGGCTCTGACCGAATTTACGCGGCGCTCACTCAGATCGATTCTGAAAAAAAATATGATGTGGTGGTGAATGTGCAGGGCGATATGCCGCTGCTGGAGCCTTCGATTATTGCGAGTGCCGTTGGGCTCCTTAGTAATGCGCTGGTTGATATTGGAACACTTGCTGCCATCATTACGCAAGAAGAAGAAAAAAAAGACAGTGCCGTGGTGAAAGCCGTGGTTGACCGTATTGGCCGCGCAACCAGCTTCACGCGCTCACCAAAATCCTGCCCTGATGGCCGGTTTTTGCACCATATCGGCGTGTATGCCTACCAGCGTGATGCGCTGGAAAAATTCGTGAGCCTGCCGCCCTCCGAGAGCGAAATGCGCGAAAAACTCGAGCAGCTGCGCGCTATGGATGCGGGAATGCGTATTGATGTCGCAGTGGTGGATGTGGTACCGCTGGGTGTGGATACGCCTGAAGGCTTAGAGAAGGCAAGGGCGATGATGTCATCCTGAGCGAAGCGCGTAGGCGCGAAGGCGAAGGATCTTTCTTAATGCGGTTGCAAAGATCCCTCGATTCGCTACGCTCACTCGGGATGACAAACTAAGGAGAAACTATGACTAAACCCTATGACACACTCGGCATCGGCAACGCGATCGTGGATGTGCTGAGCTATGTGAATGACGATTTCCTTGCTGCGCAGAAACTTGCTAAAGGCACGATGACGCTCGTTGATGAAGCGCGCTCAAAAGCCCTCTATAAGCTAATCGGCCCATCTACGGAATGTTCCGGCGGGTCGGTTGCTAACACGATGGCGGGCATCGCCTCCCTTGGTGGCAAGGGTGCGTTTATTGGTAAGGTTGCAGATGACCAGCTGGGCAAAATCTTTTCGCATGATTTGCAATCGGTCGGTGTTCGTTATCATAGCAAACCGTCGCAAAGCGCCGAGCCGTCGACTGCGAACTGCCTGGTGTTTGTGACGCCGGACGCCCAGCGCACCATGGCGACTTATATCGGCGCCTGCGCACTCTTATCCGAAGAAGATATCGATGAAACGCTGATCGCAAACGCGCGCACCGTGTATATCGAGGGCTATTTGTGGAATGAAGAACATAACAAAGCGGCGATCCGAAAAGCGATGTCACTCGCAGACGCGCACGGCGCCGACGTCGCATTTACGCTGTCGGATACATTCTGCGTGAATACGCACCGCGATCAATTCCTCGCGCTGGTGCAAAATGACCTGGACCTGCTCTTTGCCAATGAAGCAGAGATCAAAGCACTCACCGGATCGATGGATATCGATGAAGCGATCACCGCTGCGCGCGGCCTCGCGCCCATCGTTGCGATCACCATGGGCGAGAAAGGCAGTGTCATCGTGACGCCGGAGCATACGTACCGCGCTCCAACCCAGCCGGTTTCGAAGCTGGTTGATACGACCGGCGCGGGTGATTTGTTTGCTGCGGGCTTTCTCCATGCGCGGGCTGAGGGAAGGCCGCTTGCGGAATGCGCACAGATGGGCAATCGCTCGGCCGGCTACATCATCCAGCAGCTCGGCGCGCGCGCGATGAAACCGCTGAAGGAACTCGTCGCTTAGCCGGCGATGTTTGCCAGCTGGCGCTTGGGAGCAAAACCGGCGCTGGCCGCGCGCATGGCGGCATGATAGTTCGCCTGATCCTGCTGTGATTGTGCTGTGCGGCTATATTCGCGATTTTCTTTTTCGCGCGTCTCCAGCGTGGCAGAAATTTCCGCCATGAGTTTGGCGAATGTTGTCATGCTAAGCTGTGCTGACGTTTTGCCTTCGCTTAGTGCCTCGACCAGACCCTGCATGATCAGCAGGGCGCGTGCCGCCGCAACACCGCGTGGCTTAGGGCCCTCAGCGCGCATCACCTGCTCGGCGAAGATTGACCAGCGGCGTAGGTAATGAATGAAATCAACCGCCGGGTTGTAATCAAAACGCCGCTCAGCATCGCGCAGGCCGCTCGAGTTTTTAGGCTTATGGTCGCGTTCCAGCGATACCATCCTTAGCATTTCGGCAACATAGCCGGAGGCTGGAAAAATCTGGAAAGTGACGTGGCGCTCATCGCATCCGGGCGAATAATGCGATATGTGCGCTTCGTCGAGCATGGTCATCAGGTTTTTGAGGGTGAGCGCATATTCGCTACGAAACTGCGCGACCAATGATTCGAGTCCCTGATTCATGTTTTGCACCCTGCTTAGAAGTATGTTTTAACAACGAACCAGTAGCATAAAAATCACATAAAGTAAATAATTGGTAAACAAAAACGGCGTATGCATATAAATCAGCAGCTTATGGCTTTAATCCGGCTTTATGCGCGGCCACGCTTAGTGGCGGTTTTGCTGCTTGGTTTCGCATCCGGATTGCCGCTCGCGCTGACTGCTTCGACCCTGTCGGTATGGCTCACTGAATCCGGCGTCAGTAAGGCGGCCATTGGCCTGTTTGCAGCGGTGGGCACGCCTTACGCGCTCAAATTCCTGTGGGCGCCCTTGGTGGACGGCCTGAGGCTGCCATTTTTCTGCCGCGTGTTTGGCCGCAGGCGCGGCTGGCTGCTGGCGACGCAGTGTTTGCTGGCGGCGGCGCTGGTGATGCTTGGCTTGGCTGACCCCGCTATTGACCCATGGCTGACCGCACTGGCGGCGATGTGTGTGGCGAGCTTATCTGCCACGCAGGATATCGTGATTGATGCCTACCGCGTCGAGCTACTCAAAGAAGAAGAGCAGGGGGCAGGCGCGGCTGCCGTGGTGCTGGGCTATCGCTTCGGGATGATCGCGTCCAGCGCCGGCGCGCTGTTCCTTGCCACATGGTTTGGCTGGCAGGTGACCTATGTTCTGATGGCGTCGTTGCTGGCGGTGGGCGCGCTGGCGGCGCTGATGGCGGGGGAGCCGACGCAGGTTTCAGGGTTCAGGGTTCAGGGTTCAGAAAGAAAAAAGCTCAGCCAGTGGCTGCAAGACCATGTGGTTACGCCCTTTGCGGAGTTTATGCAGCGGCCGCAGTGGCTCGCAATTTTGCTGTTTATTGTGCTGTATAAACTCGCTGATGCGTTCATGGGGGTGATGACCAATCCATTCCTGATCGAGATTGGTTTTTCCAAAGAACAGATCGCAACCATCGTCAAGCTCTACGGGCTGATCGCTACCATTGCCGGAAGTTTTATCGGCGGGTGGATGGTCTATAAGCTCGGCATCATGCGGAGCCTGTGGATCTGCGGCATCGGCCACGGCGTAACCAATTTTATGTTTGTCGTGCAGGCATATGCTGGCGCGGATGAGGCGGTGCTGGCGCTCTCGATAACGCTGGAAAATGTCACCGGCGGCATGGGCACGGCCGCGTTTGTTGCTTACATCAGCCGCCTGACCAATGTGGCTTTCACCGCCACGCAATATGCGCTGCTTTCCTCGCTTGCCGCCTTTGGCAGGACATGGCTTTCCACGCCTGCAGGCTGGGTGGCGGAGCAACTCGGCTGGCCGCTGTTTTTTGCCTTCGCCGCCGCGCTTGCCATCCCGGGTCTCGTGGTGCTGTGGTGGATGAGCTATTCAAGCCGTAAATTTTAAGCTCGAGCGAGCGTACTTTTTGAGAGATTGTCTAACACATCTTGCGCTTCGGGATACTGATTTGGATCAATGCTTCGTAACATCGCTTTAGTCGCCTTGACGAAAATAACTTTTGTTGGATCACGATCATCCAGCTCGAAGACGTCTATTTTTTCTTGCAGTGCGGCGATTGCAGGCATCACATCGCCTTTCTGTTGAGCCTCTTTGATTTCAGCTTTTACCCTTCTAAGCATTGGGGTTAATTCCTGTGCTACGTAACCCCATGCAGGTGAATTATCTTTATCAAGTAACTTTTTTTCTTTGTCACGCATCACCATAATTTCGGCGTCTGCGACCTTAAACATGACACGAATGCCCTCATCGACATGGTATGGAATATCATATGACATACCCCCAAAGGGTACATGAGCTCCTTGTTATTTGAAAATGAAGCTTTTGTGACAATTGCGGGTGCTTCAGTTCTGCCCAAATCCTGAAGCCACCACGCCTTGCACGTATGGAGAATTTTCAACAACAATCCAGACGTTGCTGTGCCAAGCGGTACATTAGCGAGTCGTTAATTAATCTGGCGTAGAAATAAAAAAAGGTGGTTTACATTGGCTTCAAACAAAGACGGATTTACATTAATCGAACTATCTATTGTGCTGGTGATCACTGGCCTGCTTGCCGCAGGAGTGTTAATCGGCCGCGATTTGATCCGTGCTTCGGAGCTTCGCAGGGATATCGCCGAAATCGATAAGCTCAGCGCCGCTGTTAATACGTTCCGCGTAAAATATGGTTGTCTGCCCGGCGATTGCGGTAGTGTGCAGAGCTTTTTCCCAGAGGCTTTTGCTGGGGATGGCAATAGCCGTATTGTAAATATCGATGATGTGGGCGGCGTGCTGACGGAATCATCTGGTTTGCCACACCTTGATCGTGAACCTGCTTATTTCATGGACCATCTTGCGCGTGCGCAAATGATTGCCAGCACGCCGTTTGACGCCACGCTGCCGGAAGATGCTTTTGCTATCGGCAAGGGGATTTATCCGCTGCGCTCAACCAACGTGAGCGGAGTTGCTGCACAGTGCCTTTATGATGATCTCTCATTCAGCAAGGTTGGTTGCCATTACTACGTGCTGGGAGTTTCAAAGTCCGAAGCTGCCGATGCGCTGGATACACTCCGCTCACCTTATGATGGTAAAGAGGCACGAAGCATCGATGAAAAAATAGATGATGGCAAACCACTCACCGGCATCGTGGTGGGGCTGACATCTGCTCCATTTGATGACCAGCTAACGATCCCTCCCATCCCTTATGGCTCATTCACTGAGGGTCGCTGTGCGCTCGACCCGATTGGCTATTACAGCGATGACACCTACTATAACCGTGTCAGTAGCAAAAAGCTGTGCGCACTCAGAATCAAGGCGCCGTTCTAGGCTTAGGCTCTGCCTTCTCCCGTGGCTTTAGCGTTTGGTGCCGGACGTTTGAAAGTGTGTTGGTAATAGGCTTCGTAACCCGCGAGCATTTGTTTATCCAGTTCATCAATCATTGCGCAAAATTTTTCTTTTTGTTCTGGCGCAAGATATTTACAGGGATCATCCATTACTGCTTTCTTGGCATCATCTATATGGGCCCGTATCTCGCGAACAGCTTCCAGCGTTTGATCTGAGCTTAGACCGCACTCCTCTCCCAGCAAGTCAATTTTTCTGGGATTAATGCGGCTTAGCACATATTTACCTTGCTTGATCCCCAATGCTAACCATGAACGCTTGTACAGTGAGGTTGGCAGCAAGTCGTAATTTGGGGTTAGTTCCCACTTCCCATTTTCTTGCCTGAACGCAAAGTTTTTTAGGTGATTATCGGTATTGCCCATCAAGAGCTGGCCAACAATGCGCATAAAAACTTTCTTTTTGCCATCTTCGCCGAGATACTTTGTCGCCAGCTTTGCAAGGTCGCGATAGGTTCCCTCGTACTTCTTATAGGAGGGCTGCCCCATCATCTGAAGTGCCTCCTCAAAATGATGCCGCCCTCCTTTGTTATTCCTGTCAAAACGAGTAATGATCAGCGCTTTGTCATCAGTTCCTGAAAGCAGTGTAATCTGAGCTTTTGCGGTTTTATCTTCCGGTAACAGCTTGGCTGTTGCGACAAGGCTCATATACTCGTTTTCAAGCATGTCAGGAAAGCGCCTCATCCTTTCAGGCGTTTTGTGCCCCATCTTGACCATGTGCGTACTCATCTCACGCCTGCCAGTAGAGCGCACATCATTGTCGGCTTTAACCCCTAACATTTTACGCTGGGCACCGCCTAAGGTGCCGCGCGCATGCATACTTTCCTCAACTTCCTGTTCTTCAGTTGCGATTACATAGTCTGGTGCAACTGCATCAACCACCGCCACGGCACCGTGGAATCCACGGCCAAAAGTCAAAAAACGCTTGTAACGTTCAACGGTAGAATCCTGTTTCTCAAAATTATCGGTGGTCAGGATATCATCCTTGAGCCCTTCCATATGATGGCAGGCGTTACGCTGCTTAAGGCCAAGCCATCCCTCGGAAACTAGATTATCAAAAAATGGCAGGAGTGCCTTACCTTCGGGATCGCTGTAACGGTAGGGCTCTGTTCTTTTGGGAAGTGTGACTGAAAGTGGCTCAGTATGTGGGTCGTTTACATAATCCGGATGGTAGCAAAAAATAAATTCTTTGCCGTCACAGTAAGTAACACCAGCGGGAAAAATCGTTTGTCCATCCGGTTCGTGCCAGAATACGATGCCAACCTTGCCGATCCCTGCAGTACCATCAGAGTTTTTTTGTGGAATCGTTAGTTGTGGATAGCTCTTAAATTCATCAAACCACTTCGGATCAAAGATGTAATCAAGCTTATCCTCGTCCCACCAATCTTTTGTCAGCCGAATCACCATGCCTCCAGCATAACATGGCCGCGTGCCTTGTTTGTTAACGTTTTATGACAAATGATTTTGTGATTAAGCAATTGATTAAAAAACAAAACCCGGCCTAAGCCGGGTTTTGCACTAGCGATATGGCTGTCTGTATTTTACGGGCTAGCCCAGTACATCCAGCAGTTTGTTGGTTAGTTGTGCGCTTGCCGAATCAGCGGCCAGCCCGCTATTGTTATAGCCGTTGGCGACTGGTGTGGGGCTGTCTAACAATTTAGTACCACCAGTATTTGATGCTGGATCGGTCTCAAAAGGGTTTTTTCCAGCGCGGAAAGCAGCCAGAAACGCAACAAAGTCAGCCGGGCTTAGAGCACCGCTGCCATCAATATCAGCACTCATGTCTCCGGCACGAAAGCGACTTAACATCTCGTCAAACAGCTTCGGATCAAGTCCACCGGGATTGTTGTTTCCAAGCGGAATGGTCGGTCCAGGGTTTGCCGTAAGTACAGGATCGCCCAGCGTTGGCGTAACCGGATATTCCGGAGTGCCAGGAATAGCAGGGAATGGTCCTGAAAATGTTGGATTTCCTAAATCAAACTTCATGCTATCGATGAACGAAAGCACATTGCCCAGCGAAGAATAAGCCTGCTTGGCACCTTCATCAGTCATGATGTTGGGGCGTGAGCCGTTCACCAGGCCATTTTCAGATAAAGAACGCAAGATCATCTTCATCGGGTCGCGTGGTGGGCGTGAAACCAGCGTCAGGACTTCGGCGCTTTCAGCAGATACAGGTGCACTGAAGAGCGACATCATGCCGCCGAAGATCTTATTAAATGCCTGCTGCATTTGCGAGCGGTCAGCATCTGTCAGATTGCCTGAAGCCGCCTTTTCGGCCAGGCCACGCAGCTGCGTAATCATGCTGCGAACCTGCGCGGGAGCGTTCGGGTAAACCGGCGTGACCGGACCTGCTACCACATCAATCTGAGTTGCTGCTTTTTGTATTTTGGGATTCTTGGGCGGGTTCGGCGCTGTTGGCATAGTATCTGAAGCGACAGGAGGCGTTAATCCTGCCGTCTTTAATTTGCTGACCGATGCAATCTGCAATTCATTTGCTGCTGGCTTAATGCGATCAATGCTGCGCGCAGTGCTGGATTGGTAATAGTTACCTAGGGATGAAATCGACATAGCGTCCTCCTGACACTTGGCTGTGGTTTGCCTATTGGCTCGCTCGAGCAGGCAATTACCATGCCATATAAATGGTTCTACATGATCCATGTCCTTTTTCGAAGGACAGCGGCGAGAGTAACAGCTGGGGGTTAAGAAATGATTAGCCGTCAAGATTGTGGTGAATCACTAGATAGTGTGACGACCTTTTTTATCCCCCGGGGGCGTGTCGTCCTTGCCGCGTTCTTCGGCTTCTTCCTGCTGCTTGCGAAGGCTGGCGCGAAAGCCGGCTTCTTCCTTGCGGTCTGATTTTACAAAATGTGCTTTCCAATCCGGTTCGATGCCGATGCGTCTTAAGGTGCCCTCAAGCAGAAGTTTTGCGCGGTCTGCCGAAAGCCCGTGCTCGCCAACATTCAGGAAAATCAGGTAGGTTTCGCTGCCGTTTCTTTTTTCGCTGCGCTTCTGGCGCTTGAGCGGATTTTGCGCATCATCATCCGGTAGCGAAAGAAAACCGCGAACGGCATTTTGTAATGTCTTTGCTTCGTTCCTGCCATTGACGCGCATCTGGATAACATGACCGCGTCCGGTGCTGATTTTATATTCGGCAAAATCCGTCATGCGCGAAGGGGCGATTTGCAGGTCGCTGGTCGGCGCCAGCTTTTTCAGCCCATCATTGGCGAGTTGCTGTAGCAGGCCGATGGCTTCTTTGTAGTTTTCTGAACCTTCGTCTATCTGCGTGACATAGCCGCGCGGCTTGCGCGGCGCATTGTCCGCGGCGGGAGGTGTTTCCTTATTTTTATTCTTGTCATCGCCACCGCCTAAAAGATCTCTCCAGCCCATTGCCCCTCCAGATTCTTAAACAGCCTGACTCTAGCGGAAGCGATGGCGATACGAAAATGAAGATTGGATGACAGCTATGGCCACTTTACCTCGGGCGGCATGGACATCAGGATGGCATCCACGTTGCCGCCGGTCATCAGGCCAAAGCGCGTGCCGCGATCATAGAGCAGGTTGAATTCCACATAGCGCCCGCGTTTTTTAAGCTGCCATTCGCGCTGCTCGGTTGTCCACGGCTTAAACATGTGGCGGCGGGCGATGGCGGGGTAGATGTCTTTAAACGTCCTGCCGACCGCTTGGGTGAAGGCGAAATCCTGCTGCCAGTTGCCGGTGTTCACGTAATCATAAAATATCCCGCCGATGCCGCGCGGTTCATTCCGGTGTTTCAGGAAAAAATACTCATCGCACCATTTTTTGAACTTCGGATAATAGTCGGGATCAAACTGGTTGCAGGTGGTTTCAAATGCCGCGTGGAAATCGGCCGTGTCTTTTTCATTCGGGTACATCGGCGTGAGGTCGGCGCCGCCGCCGAACCAGAGGCGGTGGTCGGGGATCGGGGATCGGAGATCAGAATTTTGCTCATCCCTGACCCCTGACCCCTGAGCGCTGACGACGATCATTCTGGTATTCATATGCACCGCCGGCACCAGCGGCGAACACATATGCGCCACCAGCGAAATGCCTGACGCCCAGAAATAGGGCATGTCTGCCGCGCCCGGGATTTCTTTTCGAAACGCTTCCGAAAACTCACCATGCACAGTCGAGATATTCACCCCGACTTTTTCAAACACGCGCCCTTTCATCACCGACATCTCGCCGCCGCCGCCTTGGTCCCTAGACCAAGGTGTCTTTTTAAATGCGCCCGCGAAAATCTCCTGATTTTCGCATGGCGCGCCGCCAGCGGGCTGATGGCTCGCGCGGTCTGCTGCCCGCGCTTCTTCATAAAATTCCATCTCCATTTTTTCAAACTCGGCGCAGATCTGATCGCGTAGCTCGCGAAACCAGTCCTGTGCAGTTGATTGTTGTTGTGGCAGGTCTAGGTTCATATCCATAGGCTGGCGAAGGTTAGCCTTGTGTGCAGTCATAGCGTCATCTTTCCAAAATGTCCCGTTTGCCGTAGCGCTTCGCTAAGCGCGATGCAAGCCGCTTGCGCGACATTCAGTGATCGAACCCCAGCTTTCATCGGGATCATCACCGCCGCATCGCACGCTGCCGCCACCTCATCCGGAACCCCGCCTGTTTCCTGCCCAAGCAGCAGAATATCGTCAGGGCGGTAAGCGAAGTCCAGATAAGAGGTTGCTACACGCGGATAAACGAGTACCACACGCGGGTGCGGCGCGGCTTGTCTTAGATCAAGAAAACGCTGCCATGATGGGTGGCGATGGATGATGGCGTGATCCCCATAATCCATCATCGTCCGGCGGAGGCGTTTTTCATCCAGAATAAAACCGCACGGCTCAATGATGTGCAGCGGCACATCCAGACAGGCGCATAGCCGGATAATGCTGCCGGTGTTCTGGGGGATATCGGGCTGGTATAAAGCGAGAGAGGGCATCTGAGGACTCTACTATGTCGGATCGCTTGCTTGCAAGCCTGTGCTTCCGGTGCTCACATACTTAAACGTACGCTGCGCGCCGGTTCTCGCCTTGCGGCGCATCGATCTCGGCCTAGCGAGTCCTAAAAGCATTCTTAAACAAATGCTTATTTCTTAACAAAACCTTCACAAAAATCAGCTGGAAGCGGGCTTAGAGCTAAGGCATAATCGTACTATGTTTTTTCGCCGCCCGCCGCTCATGAATCAAGACCCGCGTGACCCGCGGTTTAATATTTTTTACATGCTGACCGGCGGTGTCACCTTTGTTGCGTTTGCCACCAGCTTCGGCCCCTGCCTCTTCAGTATCGATTCGATCCCCGCCTGTATCGAAAACGCGCATCAATGGGTGGATGTGCTGAAAGGTGTCGGCGACCATCTGATCGCCTGGGGCACCGCCTTCGTTAAAGCCGCTTTCGCGGCTTAGCTTAACCAAAGCCAGCCTGATGACTGAATCCAGTAAGCCCAACTCCGGTGTTTCATTTTCTACCATTAAAGTGGATGGTCGCAGTCTTGAAACCAGTCAGGCATCATTTGAGGCGGCAAAAAAATGGCTTGCCGATCTTCGAGAAAAGATGCTTGAGCATCATAAATCATTTAGTGGCGCGAATTCTTTAGACGATGGCGTTCATTCTTTAGTGTCGGCAACTCAAATGCAGAGCGGAATTATTGACGCATTGTCACACGGTGGTGCAACCAGCACGCTGATTGAGCAAACAGAAGAGGCGGCGCGGCGGCTGGGGATGCCCCCTGACGACGCCATCCGCCCCGCGCTTTACCGCATATTGGCCGTCGAGCTTCTTTCCAATGCGCAAAGCTATGACCTGCCATCGGAAAAAATGGTTATGTTAACAAAATATCAGGGTTTTTTGCCTTTACCTGAATTGCTGCTGGATACGGGAGGATATTTTGAAGGTAATGCCTCTACCGTGCAGCGGGTGGTGCTAAAGAACAAAGACCCTCGTCAAAAGTTGCGTGAGGTAAAAAAGGAAACAGACGCCATTCTGGCTGAAGAGGAATTTAAGGACTTCAAGGATAATGCCTCAACCGTGCAGCAGGTGGTGGTGAGAAACTTAGATCCGCGCCAAAAATTGCGCGACGTAAGGAGGGAAACGGACACGATTCTGGCCGAAGAGGAATTTAAAGACTTCAGGGATAATCGCTATACCGTGCAGCAGGTGGCAGTGGATAACAAAGACCCACGCCAAAAGCTGCGCGACGTGATGAAAGAGACGTCGGCGATTCTGGCCGAAGAGGAATTTAAGGACTTCAAAGATAATGCTTCTATCGTGCAGCAGGTGGTGGTGGATACAAAAAACCCGCGTGAAAAGCTGCGCGGCGTGATGAAAGAGACGTCGGCGATTCTGGCCGAAGAAGAATTTGTGAGCTTCAGGGATAATCACCTCACCGTGCAGCTTGTGGTGGTGGAAAATAAAAACCCGCGCGAAAAGCTGCGCGGCGTGATGAAAGAGACGTCGGCGATTCTGGCCGAAGAAGAATTTGTGAGTTTCAAGGATAATGCCTACACCGTGCAGCAGGTGGTTGCGGGGAACCAAGATCCTCGCCAAAAACTCCGTGACGTGAAGAGTGAAACGGACGCCATTCTGGCTGAAGAGGAATTTAAGGACTTTGTCGATAAGCACTCTACTGTGCAGTATGTAGTGGTTAGGAACAAAGACCCGCGCCAAAAGCTCCGTGACGTGAAGAAGCAAACGGACGCCATTCTGGCAGAAGTGGAATTTGAGGACTTCAGGGATAATCGCCCCATCGTGCGGCGGTTGGTGGTGCAAAATAAAGAACCACGCCAAAAATTACGTGACGTGAAGAAGCAAACGGACGCTATTCTGGCTGAAGAGGAATTTAAGGACTTCAAGGATAATGCCTCCACCGTGCAGCAGGTGGTGGTGGGGAATAAAGACCCTAGGGAAAGGCTCAGGTCAGCCTTAAAAAGCTATGAGTCCTTAGAGAAAGATTATCAAGAGCCGCTCGATGCTGGTAAGTTGACGAAAGCACATATTTTGCATGCCGCCGCCACTTACACGGGGCAGGGACAGAAAGATCGGTTGAATGCGACACTGGCGAGAAAGCGCCTTGCGGCCTCACCGCTCGCTTCGTCGGTTGGGGTGGGCATATGATGCATCCCAGCCGCAGGCGCAGATAATTCTCATTTTCTATGCGCCAGTACTTGCAACTTCGTTCGCGTTTGTTATAGAAATGACCCGATAGTCGTTTATTTTATCGGGATAATCCATGAGTCATCACACCTCTTCTTCTGATCATTCGCACGAACCAACACGGCGCGATTTTATGGCACTCGCTGCTGGCGGCATGGCCGCTGTGGGCGGCTGCGCGGCGCTTTGGCCGTTTGTCGACAGCATGAATCCTGCTGCCGATACGCTGGCGCTTTCGACCATTGAGGTCGATCTTTCGCCGATTCAGCCCGGCCAGACCGTGCGCGTGAAATGGCGCGGTGTGCCGGTCTTTATCCGCCACCGCACGCAGGAAAATATCGATGAGGCGCGTGCGGTTGCCCTGACCGACCTCAAAGATCCACAAAGTGATGAAGAGCGCGTCCAAAAAGGCAAAGATCAGTGGCTGGTAATGGTCGGCGTCTGCACGCATCTTGGCTGTATTCCGGTGAATGATGCGGGTGATTACAAAGGCTGGTTCTGCCCCTGCCACGGCTCACATTATGATACGTCAGGGCGCATCCGCAAAGGTCCGGCGCCGACCAACCTCACCGTTCCAACCTATGCGTTCATCGCAGATAACCGCATTAAAATCGGATAACACCCATGGCACAAAAACCAACGACGCAGGCTCCCGGAGTTAAAGGCTGGATCGAGTACCGTCTGCCAATTTTCTCGTTCATCGATAATTCGCTCGGCAGCAAGTATCCCGCGCCGCGCAACCTGAATTACTGGTGGAATTTCGGCTCGCTTGCCGGCATTTGCCTTGTCATGCAGATTTTAACCGGCCTGTTCCTGACCATGCATTATGTGCCACATACCTCGATGGCGTTTGACAGTGTGGAGCGCATCATGCGCGAGGTGAATTTCGGCTGGCTGCTTCGCTATATGCATGCGGTCGGTGCGTCGATGTTCTTTATTGTCGTTTATATCCATATCTCGCGCGGTCTGTATTACGGCTCCTACAAAGCGCCGCGCGAAATTCTCTGGTGGCTCGGCCTTGTGATTTTCCTGCTGATGATGGCGACCGCTTTCCTCGGCTATGTGCTTCCATGGGGGCAGATGAGCTTCTGGGGCGCGACTGTGATCACCAATTTATTCTCGGCGATTCCGGGTGTGGGCGAGGCGATTGTCCACTGGCTCTGGGGTGGTTTCTCGGTCGAGAACCCGACGCTGAACCGCTTCTACTCGCTGCATTTCCTCTTGCCGTTTGTGATTGTCGGCGTGGTGATCCTTCATATCTGGGCGCTGCACGTGCATGGCTCGAACAACCCGCTCGGCATTGATGTGAAAACACCGCAGGATACCATCCCGTTTCATCCTTACTACACCTATAAGGATTTCTTCGGCTTTGGCGTTTTCGCGCTGGTCATGTTCAGCTTCGTGTTTTTTGCGCCGAACGTGCTTGGGCACCCAGACAATTACATTGAAGCCAATCCGCTGGTGACGCCGCCTCATATTGTGCCGGAGTGGTACTTCCTGCCGTTTTATGCGATTCTGCGCGCTACGCCCGACATCGGTATTCCGCTTACTAATATCATTTTCATCGAATCTAAACTCGCTGGTGTGATTGCGATGTTCGGTTCGATTCTTATTTTATTCGCGTTGCCGTGGATTGATCGCTCGCCGGTCAGAAGCGGTGATTTCCGCCCGCTCTTTAAGCCGCTTTATTACCTATTCATGGTCAATATGGTGTTTCTTGGCTGGCTCGGCGCGATGCCAGCAGAAGGCATCTATGTGATCATGGGGCGCGTGGCTATGGCGATTTATTTTGGCTATTTCGTAGCGCTGTGGCTGCTTTCTAAAAATGAAAAAACGTTGCCACTGCCGAAAAGTATCAGCGAAGCGGTGCTTTCAAAGCCTGCGGCCGCGCATTGATTGGGGATGATATGAAAAAAAGAATTTTGTTTGCCGCATCGCTTTGGGTCGTTGTACTTGCCCCTTCAGCCTATGCAGCTGGTGATGTGAAGCATCCCCGTAGTGTGGAGTGGCCGTTTAAGGGTGTGTTCGGCACCGTCGATGAACAGGCGGCCCAGCGCGGTTTTCAGGTTTATAAAGAAGTCTGTGCGGCGTGCCATGGCCTGAAGCGCATTGCCTTTCGTAACCTCGCTGATATTGGTTTTACCGAAGCAGAGATCAAGGCCTTGGCTGCGACCTACCAGATCAAGGATGGCCCCAATGACGAAGGCGAAATGTATGAGCGTCCCGGCAAGCCGTCTGATTATTTCCCAAAACCTTATGCTAACGAAAACCAGGCGCGTGCTACCCATAACGGCGCTTATCCCCCCGACCAGAGCCTGATTATTAAAGCGCGTGAGAATGGTGCGAACTACCTTTATTCGCTACTCACCGGCTATGTGCCAGCACCGGCTGATGTTCAGCTGGGCGCCGGCATGCACTATAATCCTTACTTCCCGGGCGGTGCTCTCGCGATGGCCGCGCCGCTAGCTGATGGTCAGGTAACCTATCAGGACGGCACGCAGGCGACTGTCGACCAGATGGCGCGTGATGTTACTATCTTCCTGCAATGGGCAGCAGAACCAGAGATGGAAGATCGCAAGCAGATGGGCATCAAGGTGTTATTCTTCCTTGCCGTATTCACGGGCTTTATGTTTGTGGCGTATCGCAGGTTGTGGAGTAATCTCCACTAATACTCTACTTTGGCTTCAAATCTTGTTGCGATTGAGTCTCCCTAAGAAAACGTCATGTACTTGTATGTACACTCGTTTTCTCGTACTCTGTCGCGGCGCGCTTTTTTGCCAAAGCGAGTTATTCAAGCCCTCTATCTCTAACAGCATTGGTTTTCAATGGCGTTAACTAAGCAGATACCCTGGTCAAGTTGCCGCTTGGTTCTACTCGCTACCATTTGCCTGCTTCCTTTTAACGCTTATCCGCAGCAGCAGTTTGGCCGAACCAGCTTTGGAGATGCAAGCCCGATTGCTGATGATGAGCCGGTGGTGCTTTCCGCTGATGATGTTTCGTATGACCAGGAAAGCGAGGAAGTCACCGCCAGCGGCAATGTTGAAGTGGTACAGGGCGAGACTGTGCTTGTGGCGCGCGAACTTTCCTATGACCAGAAAAACAACAAGGTGAAGGCAAAAGGCGATGTCAGCCTGATGGATCGTAATGGCCATGTGGTATTCGCCGATGAAATGGAACTTGCTGACGATATGAGTGTTGGCGTGATCCGGCATTTTAAAGCGCGACTTGCCGACGATTCGCTATTTGTTGCCACGCGTGGCCGCAAGGTTGACGAAAACGTGACCGAGCTGGAGCGTGCCGTTTATTCGCCGTGTAAAGTATTCTGCGAGGAAGGCCGTGCGAAAAATCCGATGTGGCAACTAAAGGCCGATCGCGTTCGTATCGATGAGGCCGAGCAGGAAGTAGTTTACCGCGATGTCGAAATGGAGGCCTTTGGTGTGCCGGTTTTCTACACGCCCTATCTTTCGCATGCAACACCCGGCGCTGATAACAAAAGCGGTTTCCTGACGCCTGAACTGCAAGCCAACGGTAATCTGGGCACCGTGGTCAAAACCCCTTATTACTATGTGATCGGTCAAGATCGCGACATGACCGTTACCCCTTATAATACAACCAAAGAAGGCCTGGTGATGGCTGGTGAATATCGGCAGCGTTTCGATGACGGAACATTCACTACCGATGGTAGTATCACCCGCCCAAAAGATCGCAATGCCCTTGGCTTCGTCGATAGGGGTAACGAAATACGCGGCCATATCAATGCGACCGGCCAGTTTAAGTATGATGCTGATACTGACTGGGGTTTTGCTTTACGCCGCACTACGGACGACACTTATCTTCGTCGTTATAAATTCAGCCAGGACACGTTACTCACCTCGCGTGTTTTCGCCGAGCGTTACAATCTCACGGCGCCGAGCGACCGAAGCTTCCTGCGTGCGCAGGGCCTTGCATTTCAAGGGCTGACAGCAAGTGATGATTCGGATCGCATCCCGATGATTGTGCCGCAAATTGATATGGCCTATGAAAGCGCGCCTGGCGCCTATAATTCACGCCTGTCGGTGGTTGCGAACAGCATGATGCTGACACGCGATGATGGCCCTAAAAGCCGCCGCCTGTCAATGACCGGTGGCTGGCGCCTGCCTTATATTACGAATGATGGACAGATTATCGAAGTGGCTAGCCGCCTTCGCACCGATGTGTATGATGTGGAAGATGTGACCCTTGCCGATGGTCGCCGTTTTGATGGTACAACCGGCCGCGTGATTCCGGAAGCATCGCTTTCCTGGCGTATGCCTTTTATCAACCAGCTCAGTGAATCCCAGCATGTGATGATCGAGCCGGTGGCGGTGCTGGCGGCAAGCCCGCGTGGCGGTAACCCCGAAAAAATTCCCAATGAAGATAGCCGTGTGCCGGAATTTACCGATACCAATCTTTTTGAAGCCAATCGTTTTGCGGGCTATGATCGTATCGAGACCGGCACGCGTGTCAGCTATGGTCTGCGAAGCCAGCTACAGTTTGCCGAAGGCTATGTGGTTGATGGCCTGATCGGCCAGCACTACCGCGGCGAAACCGACCGTAACTTCCCTTTTTCAAATGATCTGGACAGCCATTTTTCTGATTATGTGGGCAAGCTCGGCGTATCGCTGGCGCCGTTTGATATTGCCTATCGTTTCAGGCTGGACAAGGATGATTTTTCACCGCAGCGCAACGAGGTTGATGCCAACTTTTTCTACCGCCGCCTGAGCCTTACCGGCAACTATCTCATGCTCAATGACGATCCTATCCTCTCCGATAAGGAAGAAATCAGCGGCACCGCAACGCTTGGCCTTACGAGTGAGTGGCAGTGGTTCGTCACCAGCCGCCGCGATATCGAAACCGACTTCACCTCAGCGGCGAGCACCGGCCTTACCTTTAAAAATGAATGCACCTATTTTACGACCGTGATTGGCAGGGAATTCACACGCGACCGCGATATCGAACCCACCACGACCTTCCTGTTTCGCATCGCGCTCAAAAATCTGGAGTAGTTTCACCCCGCTCTGGCTTCAAATCTTGTTGCGATTGAGTCTCCCTAAGAAAACGTCATGTACTTGTATGTACACTCGTTTTCTCGTACTCTGTCGCGGCGCGCTTTTTTGCCAAAGCGGGTAAAGTGATCATTTTGGAGTTGTCATGCGTTTCTGGCTCATCGTTCTTTTGCTTTTGGCTTCTGTGCCAGCGTTTGCACAGAAACCCGCTTCGGGCGGCCTTGCTATTGCGGCGGTGGTAGGTGATGAGGTGATCTCCTCCTATGATGTGGAGGCAAGGCTTCGTTTTATCGTGGCCACCACCAAACTCACCAATAACGCCGAAACGCTCGCTCGTGTGAGGCCTCAGGTGGTGCGCGCATTGATTGATGAACGGCTGCAGCTGAAAGAAGCAACCCAAAATAACATCGCTGTGACGGATGAGGATGTGGCTAAAGCCATCGCTGGTATTGAGTCACAGCGCAGCATGCCTGCGGGCGCTATTGCGCGGATGCTCACGCAAAACAATGTACCCAAGGCTACGTTTGAGCAGCAAATTCGCGCACAGATTGCCTGGAGCAAATTTGTGGGCAAGCGTATTCGCCCTGCGATTAAGATCAGCGATGAAGAAGCTGTGGCGAAGCAAAAAACGATCAGCATACCCAAGGTTAATCAGGAGCTGGAAATTGCCTTCCTCACAGTACCGGTGGACAAGCGCAAGCGCGAGAACGAGGTGCGCGCTATTGCCGCCAAGCTTGCTTCTGAAATGCGTGCGGGCGCTAACTTTGAGGAGCTGGCACGGCAATTTTCCAGCCGCAGCGCTAAGATGGATCGTTTCTGGATAAAGCCCGAGCAACTCGAACCAAGCATAGGTAAAACCCTGACGACGGCTGAGGCAGGCACCATCACCGCACCGATTCGTACCGAAATCGGCTATACCATCGTTAAGGTCTATAACACCCGATCACTTGAGCAAAAAGCTGATCAAGACCAGCAGGTGAAAGTAAAAGATATTCTGCTGAAACTTAAGGCTGATGCAGAGAATCAAGAGGCGAGCACCCTGCTTGTGATCGCTGAGGAAATTGCAAAAAATCCGGGAGCCTGCGAAGAAAAAGGTATTGCAGGTATTGCCAATCTCGAGGATGTCGAGGTGGTGGTGGCGATACGTGACGCTCTGTTTTCTGAACTTTCTGCCGCGCTGAAAGCGATCGTTAGCAATTTAAAGGTTGGCGAGGCCTCGCCACCGTTTGCGACCGATCGTGGTATTCAGCTCTATATGCTCTGTGACCGTAAGGAAGTGGCCCCAGCCCCTGCGATAGCCGACCTCGGCCAAGTCAAAAACCTTATTCTTGCTGAGCGGCTCGAGCTGGAAGCCCAGAAAACCATGAGGAATCTGCGGAGCGATACCTATGTTGAAATACGCTAAGCCGAGCGCGTATGGATTTACGCTCATTGAGCTATCCATTGTGCTGGTGATTATCGGCCTTATTTTCGGCGGTATCCTGATCGGCAGAGATCTGATCGCGGCGGCTGAGATTCGCCGGTTTATAACGCAGATTGAGCAGTATAATGCGGCAGTCAATGTGTTTAAGGATAAATACAGGGGCTTGCCGGGTGATCTTGTTGATGGCACGAGTTTTGGTTTTAAAGGAAACGGCAACGGCGATAAATGCATTGGTCTTTGTAATTCCGGAAGTTTGATTACCGACCTGGTTCTTGGCGGTTTTTCCGTTAGTGGGGGCTGGCAACAAAATGAAATGTCGATGTTCTGGTCAATGCTATCCGACGCCAAATTAATCAGCGGTACCTATGACGGCGCGACCGCTGATTTCAGCGCCAACCCGATTGGAACAACCATTCCTGCAACCGCAGTAGATGGCAGCATTGGGCTGCTTGCTTATTACGGCACGGAAAGTGTATTGCCCGGCTGGTCGAATACCCGCCACTACATCACGATGACCAGCTATGTTTCGAGCGCATTTCAGCTTATGTTTGACGTTACGACACAGCCACACCGTCTGAAGGCGGTTTGGGCGCAAAGTATGGATAAGAAAATGGATGATGGCTCGCCCGGCGCCGGGCGTGTACGCGCCGGGGTAAGCGTTGACGGTTTTTTTGATCAGGTGGCAGTGAACGGCGATGATACGCAGGCGCCTTCGCTACCGCTCGCAGCCGGTCAGAATTGCACCTATGTGCCCTCCGGATCAACCCAGTGGATCTATAATGTGGCCGACGCGGCCGCTTCATGCTGGATGCGATTTGAAGGGGGATTTTGATAGCCACCATGTTAAAGAAATACGACAGAAAAGGCGCCTTCACCTTAGTCGAGATTTCGATTGTGATTGTGATTATTGGGCTGGTGCTTGGCGGAGTATTGGTGGGGCGGGATTTAATTGCCGCGGCGGAGATGCGCGCAGTTATCAGCCAGCAGGAACAAATCAAAACAGCCGTTATGACCTTCAAGACAAAATATGCTGGCCTGCCCGGGGATATGAATAATGCTGCTGCTTTTGGTTTTGCCTCAACACCATCAACGATTGGAAACGCCGATGGTTGTATCAGCGTTTGCTACGGCAGTTTTACCAGAAGCGGTAGTTACTACATGACGAAGATCGAGTCATTTGACATGACAGATAACGGTTTCGAGATTCCGAATTTCTGGCGTCATCTTTCGCAGGCTGGCCTTATCAGCGGAACTTATGATGGGAATGCCAATGGCTTTAATTCACAAAGTGTTGGCAAAACCATGCCGCCGGTTCAGGGTAAGGCTAAATTAGGTTGGGTTGTTTATGCCAATTATGAATCTCTTCCAACCAATGCGGCCATGATGCAAAGTCTGAATGATTCTGGTTCTGGTGTTGCCGTGCAGGGTAACATAGGAAACTACATGAGCATGTTTCTGGTGGGTGAGTATGATAGTATTATTCCGCCGATCATGACTGGCGAGGCTTTCTCGCCACTTCAGGCAAAAGCGCTGGACGATAAGATTGATGACGGCTTTCCCGGCAGCGGCATGGTTCGTGCTAACTATACGAACTATAACGACCTGGGTGGGTATGACTGGGACATTGATGCGGTGTTTGTTGATGGTTGGTATTATCTTACGCCACCGCCTGGCTCCCCCACGCTGGATGGATTATGGTGTGCGTATGTACCCTCTGGTAAGGTACAATGGGCGTATAATGTTCAGGATGGCAATGCATCCTGCGGCATCAGAATTAGGGCTGGTTTTTAATAGGGTGCTAGCTAATGACCTTGGCGTAGCTGCCGGGTGCGTCTTCGATCGCCTTGCCGATTTTGCGCGCCGGAACTTTACCGCCGGCGTGGGGCTGGTGCCATAGTAGCCAATCCGGCCACCACGAGCCTTTTACCTCGCGCGCGCCGGCCGCCCATTCATCGGGTGATTTCGGATACGGAATGTTATTCACCCAGTGGCAGTATTTATCTTTGGAGGGCGGGTTGATGACACCGGCAATATGCCCGCTAGCCGCCAGCACGAATCGGATATCGCCCGCGTAAGTTTGTGTTGCGGCGTAGGTGGATTTCCACGGCGCGATGTGATCTTCACGCGAAGAAAGGACGTAAGTTGGCGTGTCGATGGTGGAAAGATCAATCGCCACACCACCCACCGTAATGCCGCCGCGTTTAATCAGCAGGTTTTTTTGATACATATTCCGTAAATAGAAGCTATGCATGGCGGCCGGCATGCGCGTGGAATCGGCGTTCCAGTATAAGAGGTCAAACGGAAACGGCTCCTTGCCAAGCAGGTAGTTATTCACCACGAACGACCAGATGAGATCATTGGCGCGCAGCATGTTGAACGTCATCGCCATTTCGGAGCCTTCGAGATAGCCCAGCTCCTTCATGCGTGATTCCATCAGCTGCAGCTGCTCGTCATCGATAAAGACCGACAGCTCGCCGCTATCAGCAAAATCAATCATGGTGGTGAGGTAGGTTACCGACTTCACACGCGAGGATTGTTTCTTCGCTTTTAGCCACGCGAGCGTGATGGCGGTCAGCGTGCCGCCTAAGCAGTAAGCGCCGATCGAGATTTCTTTTTCGCCGGTTGCTTTTTCAATGGCATCCAGCGCCGCGAGCGGTCCTTCCATCATGTAATCATCAAAGGTTTTTTTCGCGAGTGTTTCATCGGGGTTCACCCACGAAATCACAAACACGCTGTAGCCCTCATCCACCAGATATTTCACCAGTGAATTTTCCGGCTGCAGGTCGAGGATGTAGTATTTGTTGATCCATGCAGGGATGACAAGCAGCGGCGTCTGGTAGACCTCTTTTGTCGTTGGCTCATACTGAATGAGTTGCATCAGATCATTTTGATAGATGACCTTGCCTGGTGTGACCGCCAGATTTTTGCCTACCTTGAACGCGCTATAATCGGTCATGCTGATGCGAAGGTTGCCTTTGCTCTTTTCCAGATCAGACAGCAAATGCGAAAAACCCTTCACAAGGTTTTCGCCCTGGCTTTCGAGCGTTGCTTTCAGCACTTCGGGGTTGGTCATGATGAAGTTCGACGGCGACATCGCATCTACAAATTGGCGTGTGTAGAAATCAATTTTCTGCATGATTTTCGGATCTACCCCCGATACATCTTTTACCGATTGCTGCATCCAGCGCGCCGTGAGCAGGTAGGATTGCTTGATAAAATCAAACACAGCGTTCTGGTCCCACGAGGCGTCTTTAAAGCGGCGGTCCTTGGGGTCGGCTTCAATGTAGGGTTTCAGGTTTTCGCCGAGGGCGCGGCTGGCGGCATTCTGCCATAGATTCATGGTCTCCTGCCACCATTCGAGCTGCTTTTCCCATAGCTTTGTGGGGTCCTGCAACGCCTGCGAAAACCACTCCGTCATTGCCGCATTGAGCCCGGCCGGATCAAACGGTTTGCGCTCGATATCCTGCATCTGCCGCGCCATGAATTCCTGATAGATGCGCTGGCACTGTTCGGCCGCCCTGGTCATGTTGCGGGTGAATTCGTTTAGGTCTGGCTTGGGATGGTTTTGTATCATAAATGCCAATTGCGTTAAAAACGAGGCTACGATATATCTTTCCGGACGTTATCGTTAGATGTTTTTATGCAACGCTGACGGCTGCGTCGCTTAATTTAACTCAATTTAGGAATCTTTATTATGCAGCGCCCACAATCTTTCCGATTTACCCTGCTTATTTCAGTTGCCGGGATTGTGACGCTTGCTGGCTGTGATACCAGCAACCTTGCAGATAAAATTTCCGGCCGTGAGGGCCGTAAAGAACAGCTGGTGGATGGCCCTCGCCGCGCGCCTTTGCTCAATCCGCGGCCAAATATGGCGCCGCCTGCCATGCCGCAAGAACAGCAAGCCCCCCCAGCCGCAAGGCCACAAGCGGCTGCTGACAGCCCATTTGATCAGTTTGATGAAACGGGTGCAATGGTCGCGCCTGAGCCTGCTAAGCCGCTTGAAATGGCTGGCGGCGATGAGGCGGGCACCGTGGATAGCGGTTTTTTTGACCGCCTGATACCGGATCGTAAAGCTGAGGCGCCTGCTGCTGAAGCAAAGAAAGCGCCAGAAAAGCCGATCAGAAAGCCATTTATTGCTAATGTGCTAAGCGCGAGTGATGAGGAGGCACCATTACTCGAGGCAGATGACCCAAAACCACTGGCAAAACAGGTCATGGAGCCTGAGCCGGTTTTCGCTGAGGCACCTGAGCCTAAATCCGAGCCCAAAACTAAGCCAGCCAAAATCGACAGAGCGCCCGAGCCTGCTTTGCCCGCTATTCCGCTGACAGCAGCACAAGATCGTGATGCTGTTACGGGTTTTGTGCCGCTTGCTCCGGAACCCGCCCAAGATAAGCCGCTGGCTGTTTCTGACGCTGAGCCCGTCAAGGTGACAGCAGAAAAACCAGCTGCCGTGACCGAAGAAAAACAGGTGGTGGAGCAGGAGCCGATCGCCGCTTCGAAACCCTCGCTCTTATCGCGCCTTATTGCGCCGGTGGTAGGGGATAAAACTGAAACCTCGCTTTCTGATGATGGTTCTGCTGACAAAGTAGAGCCCTTTCCGGAGCTTTCTTCAGTGCCGCCACGGCCTGAGACATTTAAGGCAATTCGTGGTGAGCGCGACCAGCAGATTGAAGCGCTAAAAAACGAACACGCGGCAGCAAAAGAACAAAAGCAGGTGCTTGCTGAAGAGCCATCTGAACTTGCGTCACCTTCCATGCTGGTATCGCCAAGCCTCCCTGTTGCCGAGCCAGTGAAACAGCCTGCCGCTATCGCTGCACCGCAACCGCCAGCTGAGGAGCCGGTTTTACTGGGGCGCATTGCCGATCCCAAGCTTGCCAATAATGGCGATGAGGCTACAGGCCAGCCAGCAGCCGCGCCAATTGAATATAAAGAAGATAAGATTGTCGAGCCGGTGAAATCTCAGCCAGCACCAGTTGCCCCAGCGAAGCCTGAAGCGGTCGTTATTGCTGAAACTCCACCTGCTGGTGATAAAGAACAAACGCCGTGGTGGAAGCGCCTTGGTGTATTTAGTGATCAGCCGGCAAGCGCTGATGACCCTGCCGTGCAGCAGGCTGACAAGCAGCCTAAAAAACCTCTGGTAATCGAAGAGCCAGTGACAACCGTTCAGCCGTTCAGACCAGAGCTGGAGGTTGCCCCAGTTCAGCCCTCCATCACTCCAATCATCGAGCCGGTCAAAGCCGTGAAGACTCGGGCGGCCGTGCAGAATGAGGATGAGCAAGGCGATAGCGCTGATGGCGCGCCGCCATTATCCGCTAAACCTGCTGATGTCAAAACGCTGCCGCCTTCACGCTACACGCCGCCGCGCCAGCGCCAATACTATCTCGTGCCGTAACCGGTGGTGGCTATGCAGGAGCATTTTCACCGTATTGGATTGTTGCCGCCTTACGTGTTTGCTGAAGTCAACAAGATGAAGGCCGCCGCGCGGGCGAAGGGTCATGACATCATTGATTTTGGCATGGGTAATCCCGACTCGATTCCGCCCAAGCATGTCACCGACAAGCTGGTCGAAACGCTGAAAGACCCGAAATTCAGCCGCTATTCGCTTTCGCGCGGCATTTATGGCTTAAGGAAAGCACAGGCTGCTTATTACCAGCGGCGTTTTGGTGTGGAGCTTGATCCGGATTCGGAGATGGTGGTCACCATCGGCTCCAAGGAAGGCCTCGCCAATCTCGCGCAGGCGATCACTGGCCCGGGTGATTCGTTCATCGTACCGGATCCATCCTACCCGATCCATGTCTGGGGTTTCGTGATTGCCGGCGCGCAGATCATTTCGATACCGAACCAAACGGGGCCAGAGTTTTTTGAATCGCTCAAAAAAGCCATCGAATCCGCGCCGAAAAAACCGGTCGCGCTGATTGTCAATTTCCCCTGCAACCCGACCGCGTTTACGGTCGATTTATCGTTTTATGAACAAGTGATCGATATCTGCCGCCATTACGGCATTTACGTGATCTCTGACCTTGCTTACTGCGAAATTTATTTTGACGGCAAGCCGCCGCCTTCAATCCTGCAGGTGAAGGGCGCGAAAGATATTGCGGTGGAGTTTACCACCGTTTCTAAAAGCTACTCGATGGCGGGCTGGCGTATCGGGTTTTGTGTCGGCAATAAAACGCTAGTGGCGGCGCTCACCAAAATCAAATCTTACCTTGATTACGGCACGTTTCTGCCGGTGCAGGTGGCCGCTGCCGCGGCGCTCGGCGGCCCGCAGGATTATGTGGTGGAGATGCGAAAGCTCTATAAAGAGCGCCGCGATGTACTCGCTGAAGGCTTGATTGACGCCGGGTGGGAAGGCCTTGTCGTGCCCGATGCGTCGATGTTTTTCTGGGCGCCGATTCCGAAGGCTTACGCCCATCTCGGCTGCCTTGAATTTTCCAAGCTGCTTTTATCGAAAGCCGATGTGGCGGTGGCGCCGGGCATCGGCTTTGGCGCCGGCGGCGAAGGGTTTGTGCGCATCGCGCTCGTGGAAAACAAGCACCGCATCCGCCAGGCCGTGCGCGGCATTAAATCCTTCCTTGCTGAAGACCCGGGGCATAATCTTAAGGCAGTAAATAAAGCCGTTTAGCCTTGTTTTAAAGGCGTTCTCATGCTATGATGTATGTGAGAGGTGTATATGGACACGCACATGGAACGCACACAAATTTATTTGCCTAAGCAGCTTAAAATCGAGCTGCACACGATTGCAGCAGTAGAGCAAAGCAACTTAAGTGAGTTATTGCGGCAAGCCGGTCAAAAGCTGGTGGAAGAGCATAAAAAGCAAAAGCGCAGTAAAGATAAAGAATTTAAGCGCGCGCTTGATCGCTGCTTTGGGATTTGGAAGGATCGCGATCCCAAGGAATTTGAGGAAATCCGCCGCAGCGCCGATAGAAAGTTTCCCGGATGGAACGATTAGTTCTGGATGCCGATGTGTTCATCGATATGCTGCGAGGACACCGTCCTGCGTATGATTTTATTTTGCAGCATCAAGAACGATTGATTCTTTCGGTCACGACTCTTACGGAGGTGCTTGCTGGGTTCAAATCAAAGGCGGAGGAATCGGCGATTATCGGGACGGCGAGTCTGCTTCAAAAAGTGCCGCTTACCGAAGCCATGGCGATGCGCGCCGGCTATTTAAAACAGGCTTATTATAAAGCGCACGGTTGCGGCATCATTGATTGCATGGTGGCCGCGACAGCAGAAGCGCTGGATGCCAGCATCGTAACCCTCAACAAAAAACACTACCCGATGCTGAAAGGCAAGGTGGTGGTGCCGTATAAAAAATGAAACTCAGGTTACGTCACGCGCAGAAACCACGGAGGACATGTAGGAGTCAGCAAGCGGTTTAAGTCCAGGACTTTCCAAACTAATATAGTGATTGACCGCCATCCTTGCATATGAAGCTGCGTCTTTTTGCCCTCTGATGATGTGCTCACGCGCGGAGAAAGACAAGTTTTCTGGTAAAGGCTGTTGGTTAAAAGTGCTGACTTCCAGAAATACCTTTAGAAGTCGCTCCAATTCTTCTGGGACAATAACATGTCCGGGAACTTTGAGGGCTGCTTGCTGCAAGAGTGTGTCGTGTTTTTCTTTGTCAAATACCAAAGCCATATATCATGCTCATTCATTTAATAAAACTAACGCATCTTAACAAATGGAGGGGGGTAAGCAAGCGGCGTTTGATGACATTACCATGACGATGCCCTCAAATTCAGTAGATTATGGCGAAACAGTGGGTTAAAAGGGCGGGATGATAGAAAAAACTACTAATTTTCCGCTTTGCATACATTTTTATTGTCATGCCGCACTTGTTGCGGCATCTGGTTATTATTGCGCCAGACCCCGCAATAAATGCGGGGTGACAGCATGAATAATTCCCTTCGCATCGGCATCGCAGGGCTTGGCACGGTTGGCGGCGGGGCGCTGAAGATTCTGCTTGGCCAGCCGCAGCTGCTGGCGGCGCGCGCGGGGCGCAGCCTTCAGGTGGTCGCGGTTTCGGCGCGGGATAAGAAGAAGTATGAGCGGCTAGTGGCGGGGATTGGTGCTGATACCCACCCCCTCACCCCACCCCTCTCCCCACAGGGGAGAGGGAGTATCAAGTGGGTGGATAACCCGCTTGAGCTTGCCTCTGACCCTGACATTGATGTGGTGGTGGAGTGCATTGGTGGCTCGGAAGGCGTAGCAAAGGCGCTCGTGGAGACCGCACTTAAAAACAAGAAATCGGTGGTCACCGCCAATAAGGCGCTGATCGCCCATCACGGTGTAGCACTCGCCAAGCTTGCTGAAACAAGCGGTGCGCTGCTGGCATTTGAAGCGGCGGTGGCGGGCGGCATCCCCATTATCAAGGGCCTGCGCGATGGCTTGGCCGCAAACCGTTTCACCCGTATTGCCGGAATCTTAAACGGCACCTGCAACTACATTCTCACTACCATGTGGCATGAAAAGCGTGACTTTGCTGATGTGCTGGCCGAGGCGCAGGCGAAAGGCTACGCCGAGGCAGATCCAAGTTTTGATATTGATGGCGTGGACGCGGCGCACAAGCTTGCGATCCTGGGAAGCCTTGCTTACGGGATAGCGCCAGCGATTGATAAGGTGAGTATCGAAGGCATTCGCCGCGTGACGCTGGCCGACATGCAGTTTGCCGATGAGCTTGGTTATGTCATTAAGCTGCTGGGTATTGCCGGCGAAAGTATGGAAGGTGTGCTGATGCGCGTGCATCCGTGTTTGGTGGCCAAGGGCACGCAACTTGCGGCAGTGGGCGGCGCGTTTAATGCAGTGCTGGTGGAAGGTGATAGCGTTGGCACGGTGCTGTTTGAAGGGCGCGGCGCAGGCGAGGGACCAACGGCATCGTCGGTGGTAGCGGATATTATGGATATTGCGCGCGGTGTTTCTTACAAGCCGTTTACGCTGCCTGCCGCCAAGCTTGCCAGCGGCAAATTTGCCGAGCTTTCCGGTTTTAGTTGTTCGTATTATCTGCGCCTCAGTGTGATCGATCAGCCGGGCGTGCTCGCCGATGTGACCGCTATTTTCAAAAAAGAAGGCATCTCGATGCGCTCGGTGATCCAGCATTCGCATAGTCCGGGCGAAATGGTGCAGGTGGTCATTACCACCCATGCCACGCAGGAAGCAGCAATGGAGCGCGCGCTGGCCGCCATTGCCAAACTGCCATTTATGAAAGAAGCGCCGTTTAGAATCAGGATTGAGGGATTTTGATATGAAAACTACAACCAAAAAGAAACCAGCTCCCGCAGCCAAAACCGCTTTCTGGAGTGATCGTAACTTTGCACTTGAAGCCGTGCGCGTGACCGAAGCCGCTGCTCTGGCCTGCTCACGGCTCATGGGACGTGGCGATGAAAAAGCCGCCGACCAGGCCGCGGTGAATGCGATGCGCGAGGCGCTGAATTCGCTGTCGATCGACGGTACCGTAGTGATCGGCGAAGGCGAGCGCGACAAAGCGCCGATGCTCTATATCGGAGAAAAAGTGGGCAGTAGCTTTGGCCCATCGGTGGATATTGCGCTCGATCCGCTCGAGGGCACGACCATTTGTGCCAAGGGTGGCGTCAATGCGATGGCAGTGGTAGCCATGGCGGAAAAAGGTGGCTTCCTGCATGCGCCGGATGTCTATATGAACAAAATCGCGGTTGGGCATGGTTTGCCAGATGGCGTGGTGGATCTGGATGATAGCATTGCAACCAACTTAAAGCGTCTTGCAAAAGCCAAGAAATGCGACGTGGCGGATCTGGTCGTGTGTATTTTAGAACGCGACCGCCACAAAGAGCTGATCGCTAAAACCCGTGAAGCTGGTGCGCGTATTCAGTTGATTCTTGATGGCGATGTCGCTGGTGTCATCGCCGCGTCGATGCCCGATACTGGTGTTGATTTATATGCCGGCATTGGCGGCGCTCCGGAAGGTGTGCTGGCGGCGGCGGCGCTGCGCTCGATTGGTGGGCAGATGCAGGGGCGACTGCTCTTTAAAACGGCAGAGGAAAAGAGCCGTGCCAAGCGTATGGGCATCAGTGATCTGAACAAGGTCTACGCTTTAGAAGAACTGGCAAAAGGTGATGTGATGTTCGCCGCAACCGGTGTTACCGATGGCTCGATGCTAAAGGGTGTGCGTCGCTATCCGGGTGGGGCGATGACGCACTCGATCGTGATGCGATCAAAAACCGGTACGGTGCGTATGGTAGAGGCGCACCATAACTTCACCCGCAAGACCTGGGGCGACGTTTAATAGAACTCTACTCCAGCTTCAAATCTGCTTGCGATGAAGCCTCCCTCGGAAATGTCGTGTACTTTCATGTACACTCATTTCCTCGGACTCCATCGCTTCGCGCTTTTTTGCTGGAGCGAGTTCCTGATCTAGTCCGATAGAATTAATGGATCAGTCAGCCTTGCTATGCGCTTAGCTCAAGCTAGCGAGTTTACTGAGCTCAATCAGCATCTGCCGCAGCCTAGCGAAATTAAATAGAGATTATGGTTTTTTGCTTTTCGGCTTCTGGATGATCACCGAATACCAGCCGAGGCCATTATATTCCTGATAGCCGATGGTCTTCGCAAAGGCGACGAGCTCGCCATTGTCAGTGAAGTAATGGCCTTTTTGCTTACCATTACTTTTGAGCGCAAACGGCAGCAGAATATCATTGCCATCGGACGATGCGATTACCCGCATACCGGCATCAAGCAGTAATACACGCGTGCGCTGCCATTCTTCTTGCGAGAGTGATGGCTCCACCTGCACGATCACCCGCGCCTGTTCTTCCCAATCAAAATTGACCCCCAAGGTGCCTAGAATTTTGCCATCGACCTTGCCGCCTTCGCGCACAGCGGTGGCATAGATGCAGGCGAGCTTATTATCGTGGATGCTATCGCGGAAAATATCATCGACCACATACTGGTCACCGCTATTCGTAGCGAGAGATTTTTTGACCCAGGGCAGATCCGAAGCATCTGCGCCGATGCAGCGGTGAAATTTGGATGGCTGCGAGCAGGCGATGACATTGCCGCTAGTATCGGTGAGGATCAAATTCGAATAAACCGAATAAAAGCGATTAATAAGGCCAAGGCGCTCAATCGCGAAATCAATGTCTTTCTTTTCCAGCGTCTGAAGCGCTTGATACAGTGAGGTATCGGTTGCCCACCAGCGCACATCGGCGGTGCGTTCGTAGAGGTTGCGTACAATCAGCTGCACCAGCGTTTGCGCCATTTCCGAGAGGCGGCCATATTCTTTTTCTTCAAATTGCTGTTCCAATTCATGGGTTTCTTCGCGGATTTTAGCAAGCGCGACGGTGCGTAGCTCCTTGGAATTTTCAGCGGCTTGCTTGGCAAGGTTTTTCACTTCGGCGGCAACCACGGAAAAACCGCGACCAGCCTCGCCAGCTCGCGCAGCTTCGATAGTAGCGTTCAGTGCCAGCAGGTTGGTTTGGGTTGCTATTTTTTCGTTGGCATTGGCAAAAGCCGCCACGCGATGTTCGATGTTCCCAATAATGGTCTTAATATCTAGCTGAACCGACATATCCTACCTGATCTATCTGTGTCTTATTCTATACCATAAGAATTGATGAATCCTTAACAAGAAAAAGGGCGATGTGATGACTCACACCGCCCAGTCTAATTTAGAGGTTGTTAGCTGTAGCTGCGGCGATCATGGAAGCGCGCTGCTTCACCATGCACCGAAGTATCCAGACCCGCTGTTTCATCTTTCTGCGACACGCGGATTGGCGTGATGACACCCACGAGCTTGATCAGTATGTAGGTGACAATCGCGGTATAGACACACACCGCGACCACCGCTACGATATTCGCGATGAAGAGCTTGGTTTCGCCGCTGATCAAAACGCCCTGAACGCTCACCGCCGGATTGATGGTAGAGCTTGCGAACATACCGGTCATGATGGCACCCAAGATGCCGCCCATGCCGTGGCAGGCGAAGACATCCAGCGCGTCATCGAGCCGTGTCTGGGTTTTGATGAAGTGAGCAAACAGGTTGCACAGCACACCGGACACCGCGCACATCAGGATCGCATGGCCGACTGAGACGAAACCAGCCGCTGGTGTGATGGTGACGAGGCCGACCACAAGGCCGATTGCACCGCCCACCGCGCTTGGTTTTTTATGCTTGATCCAATCCACCATCATCCAGGCGATGAAGGCGGCGCCGGCGCCAACGAACGTGGTCATGAAGGCATGGGCAGCGAGGTGGCCAGCGACAATCGCCGAACCGGCGTTAAAGCCGAACCAGCCGAACCACAGAAGCGCTGCGCCAAGCATGATCATCGACACGTCGTTCGGGCGGTTCATTTCCTCGGCATTGATACGCTTGCCGAACATGAGCGCGGCAACCAGACCCGCGACACCGGCGGTGATATGCACCACAAGGCCACCGGCGAAATCAAGACCGCCATCCGCCATAATCCAGCCGCCAGGACCCCATACCCAATGTGCGACTGGCACATAGACGGCAAGGCTCCAAAGGGCAAGCATGAACATCCACGCCTTGAAATGCACGCGCTCTGCAATCGCGCCGGTGATCAGCGCCGGTGTGATCACCGCAAACATCATCTGGAAGGCGATGAATGCGTAATGCGGCACTTTGCTATCGGCACTGTAAAGCTGATTGGAGAGGCCTTCGAGCATGAAGAAATTTGTGCCGCCGATAATGCCTGGGATCAGTGCGTTATCACCGCTGAAAACAAGGCTGTAACCAATGACAACCCACAAAATGCCAACTACGCCAAGTGCGACAAAATTCTGAAGGAGCGTTGAAACAACGTTTTTACGATTCACCATGCCGGCATAGAAAAATGCAAGGCCGGGTGTCATCAGCATCACCAGTGCGGCGCACATGAGAAGCCATGCGGTGTTGCCTGAGTCAGGCGCGATAGGCGCGTCCTGCGCAAGCGCAGGCACGGCAGTGGCCAGTGTCAATAAGCTGGCGATTAGTAGTTTCTTCATGGTTGGTTTGCTCCCTATAATTATTAACACAGCACATAGCTATCTATGTGCTGAACAGACACAACCGGTAGAAGATAAACATTAAATTAGGGTTAATGGACTCAGGAGTCTTTCTGTGGGAAGCTGATCACATTGCTTTCGCGTTTTCCTTCCCAGATATCGGCATAGTCGCCGAGTAACATGCGGGGCAGCAGCAAATCGCCACCATTAATGCGCTGGGTGTATTCGAGCATCGTTTCGCTTAGGCCTGCTTGTTTGCGAAGCAGATCAAGTCGCTCGATATCATCTTCCTCTTCCATTGGCTTGGGCACGAAACAGCCATTGGCCGCCTCGCGGATTTGTGTGCCGAAGCGCTGATGATGGCCTTCGTTGCATAGAATACGGTCGGTAAGGAAGGCGAGGTAGCCGAGCTTTATTTTTCCAAGGGTGGCAAGCTTTAGCATCAGCTGGTGGCAATGTTTCTGAAACTCCAAATCATAATCCGCGTGCAGCACAATCATGAAGGCGGCCGCTTCAGCGTGGTCAGTGTAGCGATCATCCTGCGGCCAACCTTCCCCTTCCACGATGCTTTTGAGTGCATCACTTTTGGCCTTATGCACGCTTGCCAGAAACATAAGCGAGGAATCCGACCAGCGCGTGGTTAGATGGGGCGGTTCTAATCCTTCGGGGGTATTAAGCGAGAAAAGTGTAAGAAGGTGAGCGTCGATCAGCATAGCGGTGTTGTAGTGATGGGGTGTTAAGGTGTTTGAAATATAAGGTGATAGAAATGTGGAGTATTTCCTCATTACTCCATTATCCCATCACTTCATATCTCGTTTAACCGCCTCTCTATGAGCGATATAGACGGTGCTGGCAACAATAATTAACGAGCCGATGATGGTCTGGTCATCCATGACTTCGCCAAACACCATGTAAGCTAATGCAGCGGTAAAGATCAGCCGCGTAAAGTCAAATGGCATCAGCACCACGACATCCGCTCTCATGTAGGCACGCGCCAGCATCAGATGTGCGCCGGTGGAAAACAGCGCAATCAAAAACGCCCAGCCCACATGCACCAGCGTGAAATCACGCCAGTAAAGCGCCGCCGGTACAATCGACCAGACGGTCATGATCAATGACATATAAAAAACAATGGTTTCCGGTGGTTCGGTGCGCGTTAGGCTTTTGACCACCGTGCCAGCAATGGCCATAAGACTCGACGAAACCAGCACAAAGGTGGCATTCGGGGTGATGCCGCCCATGTCTGGCCGCAGGATCACCAGCATCCCGATAAAACCAGCAAAAATTGCCCCCCAGCGGCGAAAACCGGCTTTTTCTCCCAGAAACAGGATCGCAATGATCGTTGAAAGAATAGGGGTGATGAAGGAAATAGCGGTGGCCAGCGTGAGTTCCATGATGGTAATCGCATGAAACCAAAGCTCCATTGACACGAGGCCTATGGTGCCGCGCCAGATATGGCCAGACATGCGCTCGGTTGGAAAGCGTGGCCGCCCGCGTTGCATGACGGCAGCGATTGCGACAATAATAAGCAAACTCAGTATGTTGCGCATAAATACCATCTGGGTCGAGTGCAGATCCACCGCCAGATAGCGGATGACGGTATTCATTGCCGAAAAACACAGCATGCTGGCCAGCATGAAGCCAATGGCAGATAAGGTGCGGTTTACATTCATCGCCGCAAAATAGCTGCTGCATGCTCTCGCGCAAGCGGCTAAACTGTACCGGATGAAGAAAAACGAACCAATAAGTCCAGAACGGCGCAAAGCCGCTATGCTGAAGCGCGCAAAAACCTGGCTTGCCACCGAGAAAAAAAATCTACACGAACAGTTTTTAATGCATGGCAATCCAGAAACCATGCTGCGTGCCCATGCCGATCTGATCGATGCGCTGCTTGCTGAATTTTATACCGAACTTGCCGGTGATGACAAGCAGGGTATGGCACTCGTTGCTGTTGGTGGATATGGGCGGCATGAGCTTTACCCTTATTCTGATGTTGATCTTTTGCTGCTCTATGAAGGCAAACATCACAAAGAGGCTGCTCGCTTTTCAGAATTAATCGTGCAGCTACTGTGGGATCTCAAACTCAAAGTAGGCCATGCACATCGCAGTGTTGATGAGGCCATTGAGGCTTCAAAAAGCGAGATGACTGTTCGCACCAGCCTCCTCGATTCGCGCATTGTCGCCGGAGATGTGGAGCTCTATAAACACTACCGCACACGCTTTGAAAAAGAAGTGATTGCGGGCAGTGAAGCCGCCTTTATTGAAGCGAAACTTGAAGAGCGCACTCAGCGACACAAGCGCTTCGGTGCGTCGCGTTATATGCTTGAGCCAAACGTGAAAGAGGGCAAGGGGGGCTTGCGCGATTTGCATACGCTGTGGTGGCTCGCGACCTATGTTTATCCGATACGGCGCCTTGATGAGCTGGTGGGGATGGGGCACCTGACTGAAAGCGAATATCGCGTCTATGATGAGGCGCAAAAATTTCTCCAGCGTGTGCGCATTCACCTGCATTATCTCTCTGGCCGTGCCGAAGAGCGTCTCGGGTTTGATGTGCAGCTTGCGCTCGCACAGGCGATGGGTTACGCCCACCCCAACGCCAACACCGCGATTACGCGTTTCATGCGCCGCTATTTCATTGCTGTGCGAACTGTGGGCTCGGTGACGCGACAATTCTGCACACTGCTTGAAGAGGCGCATAAGCGCGCGCCAAAAAATGCCTTCACCGCGCTGTGGCAGAATCCATGGCGGCTTGGTGCGTTCAAGCTTGCGGGTCAGCGTTTGATGCCGAAGCAGGATTCACTTTTTGCTAAACAGCCAGCCATGATGCTGGAGCTGTTTCGCACCGCGCAGCAGCATGGGCTTGATATTCATCCGCGCGCGCTGCAGCTGGTCTCACGTAACCTGCATCATATGAATAAAACGGTGCAGGATGACCCCAAGGCGAATAGCATTTTTTTAGACATTCTGCTCTCGCCAAACGATGCTGAAATCACACTCAGACGCATGAGCGAAGCTGGCGTGCTTGGAAAATTTATTCCGGATTTTGGCCGCGTGATCGGCATGACACAGTTTAACCGTTACCACATTTACACGGTGGATGAGCACACGTTGGTGGCGCTTGGTGTTTTGCATGCGATTGAGCAGGGGGGGGTCATCGAAGAGGTGCCGCTTGCCAGCGATGTCATTCACCGCGTGCGTATGAAGCGCGTACTCTATGTGGCGCTGCTTTGTCACGACATTGCCAAGGGCAGGGGGGGCGATCATTCGCTGATGGGCGAGGTGATTGCGCGCCGTCTGTGCCAGCGCTTTGGTTTTGCCGAGGATGAAACCGAAACCACCGCCTGGCTGGTACGAAACCACCTGCTGCTTTCCAATACCGTATTTAAGCGTGATGTGACCGATCCTAAAACGGTGCAGGACTTTGTGCAGGAAGTGAAACATTCGGAGCGCCTGAAACTACTTCTGGTGCTGACCGTTGCCGATATGCGTGCGGTGGCGCCCGGGGTGTGGAATCACTGGAAGGGTGCGCTGATGCGCGATCTTTACTATCGCGCGGAAGAGGCGATGGGCGCGGCGCCGGCTGCGAGCCGTGCCAAGCAGGATGAGCAATTCGCACAAAAACTTACCCTGCGCCTGCCAGACTGGCCGGAAAAAACTATCGCGGAATATGTGGCGCTTGGTAACGCTGCGGTGTGGACGGCCTGCGATGTGGATCGCCATGCGCTGATCGCGCGCATGCTGTTCGACGCCCAGTCCGAGACGATGCCGCTCGCCATTCATACCGAGCATCACTACGAGCACCGTGTGAGCGATGTCACGCTGGTGGCGAGTGATCAGCATGGGCTCTTTTCAAAAATTGCTGGTGCGATGGCGCTCGCTGGCGCCAACATCACCGGCGCTAAAATTTTCACGCTCAAAAACTCCATGGCGGTTGAGCTGTTTCAGGTTCAGGACATGGCCGCCGATGTGTTTGACGCGCCGGATAAGCTCGCGAAAATGTCGGTCTATATTCGTCAGGTTCTTACCGGCGAACTGGATCTGACCGTTGCGTTCGGCAAACGCATGCGCGATTACCGCCTGCCGGAAAGTGGCGTGCAGCCGATTACAACGCAGGTCTTTATTGATAATGACGCCAGCGAGCAGCACACGGTGATTGAGCTTACTGGCCGAGACCGACCCGGGTTTTTGTATCAGGTGACGAGGGCGATTGCCGATCTTGGCCTATCCATCAGCACCGCACATATTTCAACCTACGGGCTGCAGGTTGCCGACGTGTTTTATGTCAAAGACCAGTTCGGCATGAAAATCACCCACGAGGCTAAACTGAAAATGATCAAAGAAACGCTGATGGATGCCGTGGCGGGCTGAATCTAATCGGTGGCTTCCATCACTTGTTTCGCTAGCGGAATGGTAATGCGGCGATGCTGGCTGAGAGCGATTCTGTCAATGTGCTCAACCAGCCTTGATGCCGCGCGAAAGCCACGCTCCATGCGCGCCGTGATGTAGGTGATGACCTCGTCATCCACCATCAGTTGCCGATCTGAAAATTGTTTGCGCAGCAGCGCGCTAAGCAGGTCATCATCCGGTGCATGAATGGCGACTGCAGGCAGCGCCTTTAGTCTTGATGTGAGATCCGGCAGCGTGAAATGAAGCAGGCTTGCTGGTTTGCTGGCGGTGAGCAGCAGGCTCAGTTTTTTCTCGCGCGCGATGTTGAGGATATGAAACAGCAAGGTTTCATCATAGCGCTCAATGTCATCTATCAATCTATGCGTATCAAGCTCCGGTTTGGAGATGGCCTCAATGCTGGCACCGCTGCGCGCCGTCCAGATATGGCCGAGATGCGTTTTTCCTGAGCCCTCTTCGCCATAAATGATCAGCCCGTAAGACGGCCAATCCGGCCAGCGAAGGATGTGATCCAGCGCTTCGCTGTTGCAAGCGGAGCGAATAAAATTCTGCTCGAGATAGATCGGTGTTGAGGGCAGGCTCAGTGGCAATTGCGACATGACCTATCCGTGATAGTAGCGGCTTTCCAGATAGCGCTCGGTGCCAAAGCGAAGCAGCACGCCCAGAATCGCTGCCACCGGAATAGCAAGCAGCACGCCTACAAACCCAAACAATGCGCCGCCAGCGAGCATGGCGAAAATGATCCACACCGGATGCAAGCCCACTTTCTCACCCACGAGTTTGGGCGTTAAAATATAGCTTTCCAGCACCTGCCCGATCATGAACACCACCAGCACCGCGATCATAGCGCCGAAATCGCCAAATTGGAAAAAAGCCACCGCCATGCCGGTGATGAAGCCCAGTGCAAAACCAAGGTATGGTACGATAGCCAGCAGGCCAGTAATCAGGCCGATGACGATGCCGAATTTTAAGCCCACCACCGACAAGCCAATGGCATAAAATGCTGCAAGAATGAAACATACGTTCAGCTGGCCGCGAATGAAACCGGCAAGCGTATTATCAATAATTACCAGCTGCTCGCGGATTGTATGCTCGTGCTTGCGTGGCAGCAGGTTATCAACGTGTGACACAACCTTATCCCAATCACGCAGCAGGTAAAACGTGACCAGCGGCGTAATGAGCATGAGCGACAGCAGATTGATGAAGGCCATGCCCGAGGCAAAAAGATTGCCCGCGACATCGGTGAGCCACTTCACCATCACACCCGAAAAATTTGCCACCGCTTCCTTGGCGCGATCCATTTGGTCTGCCGGCAGCATGCCGATGAAGGCCTGAATCTCTGGCGCAATCTCCTGCTCAAACTGGGCTGCATATCCAGGCAGCGACGATAGCAGGCCAGAAAACTGTTCGCCGATCAGCGGTACGATCAGCAGGCATAGAAGGCCAACCGTAATGAAGAAACAGGCGGTGATGATGCTGGTGGCTGTGGTGCGCGATAGCTTCAGGCGCTCAAGCCGGTCAGCCGCTGGATCGAGAAAATAGGCAGTCAGGATTCCCAGCACAAATGGCAGCAGGATCGATTTGATCGCAAATAAAAAGGCAAACAGCGCCAGCGTCATGATGATCCAGAATATTGCGCTACGATTAATCACGTGAAATTACCCAAAATGCAGGATTGTTTTTATTAAGCCTCAGCTTTTGTGCTTCCAGCGCCGTGGCCAGCGATTCCAGCGAACCGCGGTAATGAAGCTGCATATCCACCTGCTGCGGCGACATAGCAATCAGTTCAATGCGCTCGATCATGGTCATCGATGATAGCCGTGCACGGATATCCGTCCATGCCCTTAAGGTTCCAACACTGGCCAGCACCATGATCTTGCCGCGCTCGCCGCCGGCAGTGCTGCGAATGGCTGTAACTTCCTCGGATTTTTGATTTTGCAGGTTATCGACAATGTCGCGCGCGGCACGTGCGAGCAGCGTATCGCGTGTTTCCTGAGGATCAGCGCGGAAGGTGAGCAGGTTGACCTCGTTGCGCGCCCGATTGATGCGGCGCTTAACGACCGTGAGCAGCATTTCCGGCGCACGCGAATAGCGAGCCTCCAGAATGAGGATATCGGTCACACCGTAGCGGATGGCCAGCGGTGATAAGGCCGAATAATTGGCCGCACTTATGGTTTTGGTATCGACAATCCCGCTGTCGGTGGCATCACCATAGGCCACTACGATATCGCCGCTGATAACCTCAAGACCAAGGCTTTTCCACGCCGAAGCCCACGGGTTGTCACTTTCCCACAATAGTTTATTGCCTTCTTCCTCATAAAACGGAATCACCAGAAATGCGCCGGTGGTAACCGAACCTGCATCTGCGGCATCGGCCGCGGCAAGTTTGCCCACCAGTGCGCTGATCTCATCAGCATCAAAGCTTACAATCAGCTTGGCGCGATAACGATCCGAGGTGATTTTTTCGTCGAGCACCTCCACACCCCGCACCAGCGCTGAGATTTTTTTGGCATCCAGCCTGGCGATGATATCCTGAGACTGCCCGGGGGCGGTGAGTTTATTCAGCAGGTCCGTCAGTGCATCAAGCTCGCCTTTAGTCATTGCCTGTGTGCGTGCATCCGCAGCGTCCTTACCAGTGACATCGACCGTGACCTCACTTGTCACCAGCGCATCTCCAGCCAGCGCCGGAGAGGCGAGCAACAAGAAACATAGAAAAAGCAGACGTTTCATGGATTAAGCGCTTGAATGTTGTATGAACTCTGGCATATCTCTAGCCGTTATTGACACTTTTCGCAAGGACTGCCAAATGACCAGCGCCACCTACCATAAAGCAGGCGTGGATATTGATGCTGGCGACGCGCTGGTTGAACGTATCAAGCCCTTTGCCAAAATGACACGCCGAAGCGGCTGCATGGATGAGCTGGGCGGGTTCGGCGCGCTGTTTGATCCCAAGGCCGCTGGCTTTAAAGATCCGCTGCTGGTTTCTTCCACTGATGGGGTTGGCACCAAGCTTAAAATTGCTCAGGAAGCTGGCAGGCATGACACGATCGGCATCGATCTGGTTGCGATGTGTGTGAATGATCTTGTTGTGCAGGGCGCCGAGCCGCTATTTTTCCTTGATTATTTCGCAACCGGAAAATTATCCGTTGATGTGGCTGAGGCCGTGGTGAAGGGGATTGCAACGGGCTGCAAAGAAGCTGGCTGCGCGCTGATTGGCGGTGAAACTGCTGAAATGCCCGGCATGTATGCGCCGGGCGAGTATGACCTTGCCGGATTTACGGTGGGTGCTGTTGAGCGTGAGCAATTGCTACCCAAGAAAACGGTTGGTCAGGGTGATGTGCTGCTTGGGCTTGCTTCGAGCGGCGTACATTCTAACGGTTATTCGCTGGTGCGCTACATCATGAAAGAGGCGGGGCTTAATTACCATGACAAGGCTGCGTTTGATGCTTCAAAAAGTTATGCCGAAGCGCTCCTTGCCCCCACGCGAATTTATGTGAAGCCCTGTTTGCAGGCAATTCGTGATGCATCGTGCGGCATCAAGGCGCTTGCCCATATTACCGGCGGCGGCCTGCCCGATAATTTGCCGCGCGTGCTGCCAGACACTATTTCCGCAATGATTAATCGTGCCTCGTGGCAACGCCCGGCCATATTTGAATGGCTGCAAAAAACCGGCAATGTGCCGGAGGCCGATATGCTCCGCACCTTTAACTGCGGCATTGGTATGGTGCTGGTGGCGGAAAAAGGAGCTGCCGATAGAGCCAAGGCGGTTCTTGAGGCTGCGGGCGAGCAGGTGTTCGTGATCGGCGAGCTGGCCGCGCGCGGTGCACAAGAAGTTGTGATCGCATGAGCAAAACGCTTCTTGCCGTACTCATTTCCGGCAATGGCAGCAACTTACAGGCACTGATTGATGCGTGCCGCGTGCCGGACTTTCCGGCAGAGATCGCGCTGGTGATTTCCAACAAAGCGGATGGTTACGGGCTGACGCGCGCTAAGCAGGCAGGTATTCCTGCCCTTGTCATTGATCACAAGGCGTATGCATCACGCGAAGATTTTGATCGGGCAATGCATGAGGAATTGACCAGACATCAGGTGCAGATGGTGTGTCTTGCCGGTTTTATGCGCCTGCTTTCTTCCGAATTTGTGGAAAAGTGGCAGCGCCGCATGATTAATATCCACCCTTCGCTACTACCGAAATTCAAAGGTGCGCATGCCATCCGTGATGCATTGGCGGCGGGTGAAAAAGTCACCGGCTGCAGCGTGCATTATGTGGTGGCGGAGATGGATGCGGGTGAGATCATCCTGCAGGAAGAAGTTGAGATTCGCCCCGGCGATACACACGACACGCTGGCCGCGCGCATCCACGCGGCTGAACACCGGATTTATGTCGAAGCAGTAAGACGGCTTGCTAGCCTACCAGTTCAATATCGCTGAAGAAAAAGCGGATTTCCTGCGCGGCATTTTCTGCGGAATCCGAACCATGCACCGAGTTGCGCTCGATGTTTTCAGCAAATTCGCGGCGGATGGTGCCGGGAGCAGCTTTGGACGGATCGGTAGCGCCCATTAGCTCGCGGTTTTTAGCAACCGCATTTTCTCCCTCAAGCACCTGCACCACGACCGGCGCAGACACCATATATTCCACCAGCTCTTCATAAAACGGGCGCTCTTTGTGAACCGCGTAAAATTCACGCGCTTGCAAACGCGACAGGCGGATGCGCTTCGACGCTACGATACGCAGGCCGTTTTCTTCAAATTTGGTGGTGATTTTACCGGTGAGATTGCGCGCGGTGGCGTCCGGTTTGATGATCGAGAAGGTGCGTTCTTTAGCCATGGCTTGATTCCTTGTGTGGTTTTAAAAGTTGCCCGCTTATAAAATGCAGCCCGCGCAAAAGCAACCATTTTATGCCCGCTTCCGATGCCTCGGCTTGGGGCTGTACAAATGCATAAAAAAAGCTATGTTGGGGACAAGAGCAAAAAAATATACAACGGGTAGTAGGTATGCGCGCAAAGCTCGCACTCATGTCGCTGGTGTGGCTCGCTGGTTGCGAAGGCCAGCTTTCAAGCCTGAAACAGGCCGACCTCACGCGCGACGATTTTGCCACGGCGCTTGCCCGTGAATATCGTGATTATGCTGACTCTGAAGCCGAGCAGGGACGAACCGGCGAGGCCGAGCGCTTTGCCGCCAAGGGGCTTGCTGTACTTTCCGGCCAGAGCGCTGCGCCCGATGAGCCTGAAAGTGCCAGCAAAAAACTTTCGCAGGCGCGCGGCGAACTGATAGCGCTGCTCACTGAGGAGAATAAAGATTATGATCCTGCGGCCCTTGCGCGAGCGCAGGTGCTTTTTGATTGCTGGATCAGCGAAGACAATCGTGGTCATCAAAACGAGAGCGATGCATGTGCGGCTGAGTTTCGTGCAGTGGTTGATCGCTTGAAAGAGGATTTGCAATGAAACGCAGTCTGATGGCTTTACTTGCAATGACAACGCTCTCTGCCTGTAGCGGCTACAGCCTGCAGGAGCTTCGTCATACTACGCCGTCTGGCTCTGAATTTAATCAAACACTGACCTGGCGCTACCTCGATTATGCCGAAGAACTGGCGCGCCGCTATGACTGGGATGGTTCAGCACGCTTTGCCGATAAAGGGCTGCTCGTTGCTTATGATAACGAGGTCGGCCCTGAAGAAATTGCAGCATACGTAGAAAACCCCGATGCCGCGATTGAACTCAGTAAAGCAAGAAGCGATTTGCTGGCGCTGCTCACCGATAAAAATATGGCACAGCGACCAGCGGTTGCTGCGGATGCCCTGTTTTTCTTCGATTGCTGGCTGGCCGAACAGGCCAAGCAACGCCGCGCTGATGAAGCAGCTATGTGTAAAGAACGTTTCAGCGATCGCACCGCCGAACTCGCCGATACCAGCTATGAGAAAATCCTGAAAGAACAAGGCGAGCTGCCAGCGGTTGATACCAGTTCCTATATTGTATTTTTTCTCTGGGGCCAGACAGAGATCAGCGATGAAGGCGCAAAAGTGATCGATGATGTGGCGGCGCTGCTTGCGCCGAGTGAGAAATACGACGTGGTGCTCAACGGCCACAGCGATTTATCGGGCGATGCGAAATATAATCTGCAGCTTTCCAAACGTCGCGCTGAGGTTGTGAAAGAACGCCTAGTCAAGGCAGGGGTTAAGGAATCCGCCATTACTATTTTTGCGTTTGGCGAGTCCGATCCACTTATCAAAACCGCCGATGGTGTGAAGGAAATTAAGAACCGCCGCGTGGAAATTTTCCTCGGCGAGTAAGCTATTTGCTGCGTCCTTAACGAAATTGTCACAAATTTTTCTCCCAGCCGTCATCAAACTGTCACATTTCTTTGCTAGGCTAATTCCTGCAAGGTAACCAAACCTTGTAAGTTTCTGACCAACGAGTCAGGGCTTTACCATAAGCGACTGGCTGACGCTATTCAGCCCAATAAAAAAAAGAGGTTATTATGAGGACCCTAGTATCTACACCAACTAAAGCAGCGCTCGTCTCCCTACTGGCGCTGCTTTCTTTTTCTGCAACCACAGCAAACGCTCAGATAGCACATTTAAGTGCCGCCAAAGCACTTGCTGTACTTGAAGAAGAGCCAAGTGTCGAGCCGCTGGTTTATGCGGATGTGACGTGCTTCCTTTTTACGCCGTCGATCACGAACCCGTATGTTCGCATACGTCAGTTTATCAATTATAATCAAATTGGCTTTTTTGACTTCGGGTTTAACCCATCTGATGGTGAGCCTTATGCCAAATGGCTTGCCTTGCAACGCATTACATGCCGTGCAGCCGCAGAGGATCTCTGCTCACGTCAAGGAGTGCAAACCGTAAGTATTGCAAGCAATATCCTGACACCTGCGAATCAGGTTCATCAGTGCAGCAACTAACACGTTAACCTTTGGTTTGGTTGAAGCATCCCCACTATCTTAAGTCCCGGGGTGGGGATGTTTTTGTTATGGGACCAATTCAGGAGACTTTATGTCTAGAAAAGTTAATAGTATTTTGTTAGCGGTTGCCTTTACAGCGTATGCGCAAACGGCAAATGCACAATTTGAAGGGAATGTTTCTATTTCGGAAGGAGCTATTGAAAGTATCAAGGAGGAGCTTAAAAAACGTAATCATACCACTCATTTTGAAGCCGCCTCCTCTCTTCCAACAGATGAGGAACCGGTTCCCGTGGTATCAGCACTTCGCGGTCCATCTTCGGTAACGCTATCTATACCTTCGCATGGGCTGTTAGTTGATGATGAATCTGAAATTGCTCCTGTAGCAGGCAATGAGGCTATTGTTGGGTGTAATTTCAGTGGGTTCCCAATCTTTAACTTGTCGTTTTCTGCCAGCTATCTGGGCTATACTTTCCTAAGTCTTCAGGGGCCATATGCAGGTACTACGCCTTATGATCAATGCACGAGGCTCTCAAGAGATGTGTGTTATTTTCTAACACAAGAGATTGGTGTGCCGCAGCCTTTAGCAGTTCGTAATACTGGAAATATTAGTAATCAAGTCCGTCAATGCGGGACATTCTAAACCTAGTTATCAATTAGAAAGACAGCCCCTGTCTCCCCGGGGGCTGTTTTTTTTGTGCGGAGCGTTGCGTTTCGGCTTTTGTGACGCTACAAGGCGTGCATGACCGATAAAATCCTTATTCTTGATTTTGGTTCGCAGGTGACGCAGCTGATTGCGCGGCGTGTGCGCGAGGCCAATGTTTATTGCGAAATCAAACCCTATAACGCCTCCGAAAGTGAGATTAAAAACTTCGGCGCGAAGGGCATTATTTTATCCGGTGGCCCTGCTTCGGTGCACCAGTCTTTTTCGCCCACCATCTCGCCATCCATCTTTGAGATGGGCGTGCCGGTGCTGGGCATCTGCTACGGCGAGCAGCTGATGTGTCAGCTACTCGGCGGCAAGGTTGAGGCTTCCGACAAGCGGGAATTTGGCCGCCAGATGGTCGATATTGTGGATGATTGCCCGCTTTTTATGGGCGTGTGGGCAAAGGGCGAGCAGCGGCAGGTGTGGATGAGCCACGGCGATAAGGTGACCGCTTTGCCGGACGGCTTTCGTGCGGTTGCGCGCACGTTATCGGCGCCCTATGCCGCGATTGCGCATAACAGCAAGCCGTTTTACGGGGTGCAGTTCCACCCCGAAGTGGTGCATACGCTGGATGGCGCGCGGCTGCTTGCCAATTTTGTGCACAAAATCTGCGGCTGCGCAGCAAGCTGGACGATGGCTGCCTTCAAGCAAACCGCTATTGCGAGCGTGCGCGCGCAGGTGGGAAGTGGCCGCGTGATCTGCGGTGTTTCCGGCGGCGTGGATTCCTCGGTGGTGGCAGGACTTCTGCATGAGGCGATTGGCGAGCAGGTGGTGGCGATTTTTGTCAATACCGGCCTGCTGCGTGAGAATGAGCCAGAGCAGGTGGAGGCGCTGTTTCGTGACCATTTCAACATGAAGCTGGTGCATGTGGATGCCAGCGCGCTGTTTCTTTCACGTCTGCACGGCATCACCGATCCAGAACGAAAACGCAAAATCATCGGCGAGACCTTTATCGAGGTGTTTGAGAAAGAAGCAGAAGAAGCAGGCGGCGCTGATTTTCTGGCGCAGGGTACGCTTTATCCCGATGTGATTGAATCCGTGTCATTTACCGGCGGGCCTTCGGTGACCATCAAATCGCACCATAATGTCGGCGGCCTGCCTGAGCGCATGAACATGAAGCTGGTTGAACCGCTTCGCGAACTCTTCAAGGATGAGGTGCGCGCGCTTGGCCGCGAGCTGGGTATGCCCGATGAGATGGTCGGCCGGCATCCGTTTCCCGGGCCTGGCCTTGCCGTTCGTATCCCGGGCGAAATCACACCCGAAAAATGCGCCCTGCTTCGTAAGGCCGACGCGATTTACATTGATGAAATCAGGAAAGCCGGACTTTATAGCGAAATCTGGCAGGCTTTTGCCGTGCTGCTGCCGGTGAAAACCGTTGGCGTGATGGGCGATGCTCGCACCTATGATTATGTCTGCGCGCTGCGGGCGGTGACCTCCACCGACGGCATGACAGCGGATTATTACCATTTCAGCCATGATTTCCTGAGCCGTACGGCAAACCGCATCATCAACGAAGTGCGCGGTATTAACCGTATTGTGTATGATATAACCAGCAAACCCCCTGGGACGATTGAGTGGGAGTAAAGTTGTGCCTAGTGCCTTGTGCTTAGTGCGTTGTAGCGCTATGACTAAGCACAAAGCACCAATTACGAGGCACCTATCCTATGAACGAATTATTACGCGAAATTGAAGACGATATCCGCGCTGAACGTGTCCAGAATTTCTGGAGCAAATTCGGGCGGCAGGCCGTGTGGGTCAGTGTCGCGATTGTTGCGGGCACGGCCGCAGGCATCTTATGGCGTGAATGGCAGCAAAGCAAAGCCGCCAGCGAAACCAACCTGCTGATTGCAGGCAGCCAAAAACTAGACAGTGGGGACTACAAAGGTGCCATTGAAAGTTTTAACAAGATCCCAGTTAGCGAAAGCTCGGCGCGCTATGCGATGAGCCTGCTGAAAAAAGCTGATGCCGAGCGAGCCAGTGGCGATAGCGCGGCGGCAGAAAAAACACTGGAACTGCTCGCCTCGATGAAGCGTAGCAGCGAGGTTGCCCTCTTTGTCGATCTGGCGCGAGTATCCTCGGCGGATACCAGCAGGCCGATCGATAAAGACTCGCCTTTAGCTCTCACGCTGGCCGAAAAGAAAGCATGGGCGCTGGCCGCTGAAGGCAAAAACGATGAAGCAGCGAATTATTTTGGGGCCCTCTACCATGATCCGAAAACCTCGCCTTCGATGCGTGCGCGGGTGCGTCTCGCGCTGCAAAGCATGGCGCCGGAGAAATTATCGAGCGAGAAATAATATGACGATTCGCCGCGCTATCCTGCCACTCGTTTTGCTCGTAGCACTTTCTGGGTGTGATTACCTGCCAAGCTGGCTTGGTGGTAAAGAGCCAGAGGTTGTGCGCCTGCCGGGTGATCGGCAAGTGGTCATGCCAGCGGCTACAGAGCTGCAGGCCGATGAGACGCTGAAGGCGCTGCCGGTTGCAGTTCCAGCCGTTAATCCTAATGGCGAATGGCCGCAACATAGCGGTCAGTTTGATGCAGCTGGCGGTAATTTGGCCGGTGGTGATTTCGCATCCGAAACGAATGATAAAGCTGGCGACGGATCGTCCTTCGAGCGACCACTCGTGCCAAGGCCGGTGGTTGGTGGCGGGCTGGTCTTTGCGATGGATAGCGAGGGGCGTATTTCTGCCCATGATGTCGCCAATATTGATAGCAAACGATTTGTATCTGAAGCACTGGTGGATGATGATGAAGATATCAATGGCGGCGGACTCGCGTACGAGAGTGGCAGGCTTTATGCAGTTTCAGGGCGCGGCATGGTCGCGGCGATTGATGCAGCCAGCGGCCAGACCATATGGAAAAAAACCGGATTTGCCCCGTTTCGATCAAGCCCGAAAGTAGCGGCTGGCAAGCTGTATGCGATTACCCTCGATAGCCAGCTTTTTGCGCTCGACGCTGCAAATGGCGAAACACTCTGGACGCATCGCGGTATCGATGAAACGGCGGCGTTCCTTCATTCGGTTTCGCCAACGGCGGCTGGCGGCACGCTGCTCGTGCCTTATGAATCAGGCGAAATTTATGCGCTCGCAACCAGCGATGGCAGGGAGCTGTGGAGTGGTTCGCTGGCGCTTAGCAGCCGCACGCAAGCGACCAATATTTTCTCGGGTGTCGGCGGTGATCCGGTGGTGGATGGCGATGTCGTGTTTGCAGTCTCCAGCGGCGGGCTCCTTGCAGCTTACGGTATTCCGCTCGGCCAGCGCTTATGGGAAAAGCCAATTTCCTCGATGACCACGCCCTGGCTCGCTGGAGATTTTCTTTATGTGCTCGCCAGCGACAACACGCTGCTGGCACTGGTGAAATATGATGGCCGCGTGCGCTGGGCGACTAAACTTCCCAGCTTTGAAGATGAAGAGAAGAAGCGCCGCCCTATATTCTGGCGCGGGCCTGTGATGGCAGGCGGTAAACTTTACCTTGCAGGCTCGCGTGGACAAATGAAGGTGGTAAATAGCGCCGATGGCTTAATCGCCGGCGATATTGATATTCCGGATGATGTGCTGACCTCGCCGGTTATCGCCGGTGGCACGATGTTTCTCGTGACGCAGGATGCCCAGCTGGTAGCGCTTAGATAACCATGACCTTTACCCTCGCCATTATCGGTCGTCCGAATGTCGGCAAGTCCACGCTCTATAACCGCCTGACCGGAAGGCGCTCGGCGATTGTCGATGATATGCCGGGTGTGACGCGTGATGTGCGGCGCGGCAAGGGCAATCTTGGTGGGCTTGAATTTGATGTGCTCGATACGGCGGGGCTTGATGAGGCTAAAGAAGGCACGCTGGCCAGCCGCATGACGGCGCTTTCGCAGCAGGCGATAGCGCAGTGTGATGTGGCGCTTATGCTGGTGGATGGCCGCGCCGGCATCACGCCAACGGATGAGCATTTCGCCCGCTGGCTCAGGAAGCAGAAAAAACCAGTCATTCTCTGCGTGAACAAGGCCGAGGGGAAAGCCGGTGATCTTGCCCTTGCTGAAGCGAACCGGCTTGGCCTCGGCGAACCAATCGCCATTTCCGCGGAACATGGTGAGGGGATGGGAGAGCTGTTTGAGGCCTTATCAGGCATTAGGGATTTGGCATTAGGGATTAGAGAAGAGGGCAGTGATAACCCTAATCCCCAATCCCTAATGCCTAATCCCCCCCTGCAAATCGCCATCATCGGCCGGCCGAACGCTGGTAAATCGACCTTGTTTAACCAGATTCTCGGCGAAGAGCGTACGCTCACCGGCCCGGAAGCGGGTATCACGCGCGATGCGATTATGGTGGAAACCAGCTTTGAAGGCAAAACCATCCGGCTCGTGGATACGGCGGGGATGCGTAAAAAAGCCAACGTTACCGGCAAGGTGGAAAAGCTCGCGGTGGCCGATAGCATCGATACGCTGCAATTCGCCCATGTGGTGATTTTGCTGCTGGATGCCACGCAGCCCCTCGAAAAGCAGGATAATGCGCTGGCGGCGCTCGTCGAGCAGGAAGGTCGCGCGCTGGTGATCGCGGTGAATAAATGGGACCTGATTGATGATAAGATGGCTTATATCAAAGCCATTCACCAGCGCTTAGAGAAAGTATTGCCGCAGGTGAAGGGCGTGCCGGTGGTGCCGGTTTCCGGGCTTACCGGCCATAATATCGATAAGCTGCTTCGCGCCTGCTTTAAGATGTATGAATTATGGAACACCGAGCTTTCCACTGGCCAGCTGAACCGCTGGCTCACGGCCGCGCTGGAAGAATATACCCCGCCGCTGGTTTCCGGCCGGCGCATTAAAATCCGCTACATGACCCAGAAAACAGCAAGGCCGCCGACCTTCATTTTATTTTCCAATATGGGAGAAAGCGAAATTCCCGAAAGTTACCAGCGCTACCTCGGCAATTCCATGCGTGAGGCGTTTGACCTGCCGGGCGTGCCGATTCGTTTGCGCGTGAGGAAGAATAAGAATCCGTATGCGGAGAACGAAAACTAGCTTCTTATGCTTCTCCCCGGCGGGGAGCCGCCTGCGTTCTTGCGAACTTCGGCGAGCCTGTGTGCCTTGCCTCGCCATAGCGTATTCGGAGGCGGGAAGGGCGGGATGAGTGGGTGGTTCAAGGATAAACTAAACATTTTACCCCCTCAACCTAACCCTCTCCCCGTTGGGGAGAGGGAATAGGCGCAAGAATAAGAATCCTTATGTGGGTGAGGGGAGAGCGACTCGTAGGTGCAGACAGAAAGAAATCCAATTATTCCAGTTTAATATGGCCTGCATTCTCAGTTCTTCTTAGTAGCTCTCTTTTTGCTCTTGGAGTAATTCCAGCGGATTTCAATCCGTCACTCAAAGCCTGTGCTAAATCATTAGGCGATTCCTTAAGTCCTGATGCAACAATAGCAGCAGCGATTTCTTCTTTAAGGTAAGCGCGTCTGCACTGATTAGCTATGTCCGGATTATTTTTGAACGGTAGTAGTAACCGAGACATTCCGAATTCGTTGGGTTCTGCAATTTCAGCAACGATACCATGTGATGCAAGGCGTTCAATCAGGGGCTCTTGTTTATAGAAATGAGTGTCTAAAAGTAATCCCCCGACATCTGGCCTAACCCATTTGCCATTGCTATCCTGCTCCTTGACAACAAAAGTGGGGTAAGTTCTGTTTCCTAAAAAGACACTTGCAATAAATTCCTCATCATCTTCAGTGACAATTGGCATACTTTTTTGACCGGTACTTTTGGCTGTCATAATTTTCTCATCTTAATTGAAACTCTTTCTATTATTGCCCAAATCTTAACAAATGGGGGGGGTAAACAAGCCGGGTTTTGTGAAGTTTTGGTGACAGCTGCGGGTTATTTAGTCTTGCGAAAAGTGCCTGAAACCCATATAATAGCTCCTATTAGAACCTAATAGGATTTTTATGGAAACGCTTTCTTTTCAAGCACCTAGCGAGCTTAAAGCCAAACTTGAGCATTTTGCCAAAGAGATGGATCGCAGCAAGGCGTACCTCATTCGGCAGGCACTGGAGGAATATCTCAATGAACGTAAAGCCTGGAGCGAGCTGGGTGAGTTCATGGCACCACGTATTGCGGCAGCGAAGCGAGGCGATATACTTAATGAGGATTTTGATACGATCATCGCTCAGGCAGACGCGAAAAAATGAGTCCTAAACTTACGCTTCGCCTCACGTCGCAGGCCAAAGCGGATCTACAGTCCATCTGGCGCTACACTATTGAGACATGGTCAAATGATCAGGCAAATCGCTATGTCGATTCTATCAAGCAGGCCTGCTTACAGCTCATGCATCATCCTGCGCTTGGGCGGCGCCTGATAGAAATCGACCCGGGTTTGCGCGTCTATCGCTTGCAGCATCACTTTATTTTTTATCTGGAGGATAGAAGCGGCGTGATTTTTATTGCATTCCTCCATGAACGGATGGACATAGTGAACCGGCTTATTCACCGTTTGGAACAACCATGACCCCCGCGATTGAAATCACGAACCTCAAAAAAACCTATCCTGGCAGCAAGAAGATGCCGCCGAAGGAGGCCTTGAAGGGCGTGAGCCTGAGTGTACCGCGCGGCTCGTTTTTTGGGCTGCTGGGGCCTAATGGCGCCGGTAAATCCACCATGATCAACATCATGGCTGGCCTCGTGCTGAAAACTTCCGGCGAGGTGAAAATCTGCGGCCACGATATTATCACCGACATGCGCGCGGCGCGCAGCGCGCTCGGCGTCGTGCCGCAGGAACTCATTTTAGATACGTTCTTCACCGTGCGCGAGGCGCTGGATATCCATGCCGGTTATTACGGTGTGCCAAAGGCGAAGCGCCGCACGCAGGAAATCATCGATGCGATGGGGCTTTCGGATAAGGCCGACGTGCCGTCGCGCCGCCTGTCAGGCGGGATGCGCAGGCGATTACTGGTGGCCAAAGCGCTGGTGCATAGTCCTGAGGTGCTGATTCTTGATGAGCCGACCGCGGGGGTGGATGTGGAGCTGCGCACCCAGCTGTGGGATTATGTCAAAGAGCTGAACCGAAATGGAACTACCGTGCTGCTCACCACCCATTACCTCGAAGAAGCACAGGAACTGTGTGATACCATCGCGGTGATTAATCACGGCGAGGTGGTGGCGTATGACAGCAAAGCGAACATGCTGAAGATGATGGATAGCAAGCAGCTGGTGCTGACACTTTCTGAGAAGCTGGCGCAGGCGCCACAGGCGCTTTCCATGTGGCAACCACAGATGGATGCGGAGGGCAAGCTGGTGCTGACCTACAAACCGAGCAAAGAATCGCTTCAGGATATTTTGGACGCGGTGCATGGCGCTGGCTTGGTTGTGCGCGATATCACCACTCGCGAAGCGGATCTCGAAGATGTGTTTGTTCATCTAACTCATGCTGCTTAGCGGGCGAATTCTGGCGGATGATCTGCTTGTCATGTTCGTGCTCGAATCCTCATGTAGCGCTGCTACACTGCGGTTCTACGCGCGCCCATTTCGCGCGCTCATCTCGCCATAATCGCCCTTTGGAAAACCCATGACGATGATTACTGCACGTCTTAAAAAAGGCAAAGAAGCTGCGATTAGGGGTGGTTTTCCATGGATTTATCGCGGTGATGTGCTGGAGTCATCCGAGTGGCTGCTGGCGGAGGCGGAGAGCCTCGCGCGGGTAGAAGATCATAAGGGTGCGCTGGTTGGTATTGCCACGCTGAATCCAGCCTCCACCATCACCTGCCGCGTACTCACACTCAAAGATGAGGCGATCGATGAGGCGTGGTTTGCGGCGCGGTTTAAGGCGGCGCTTGCAAGGCGCGAAAAGCTTTTTGAGGAGCCGTATTATCGCCTGATTCATTCCGAAGGCGATATGATTCCTGGCCTGCTGGTGGATCGCTACGGCGATACCTTAGTCGCGCAGGTCGGCACGGCGGGGATGGAGCGGCTGCAGAAGGTCTGGATGAGTGCGCTGGAAAGATTGGTTTCGCCAAAAGCCGTGGTGCTGAAGAATGATAGCGGCGCAAGGAAGCTCGAGGGGCTAAAGCAGGAAGTAACACTTACTGGCGGAGAGCTTGCTGGTCCCATTAGACTCGTTGAAAATAATGTCACCTACCTTGCGGATTTAATTCATGGCCAGAAAACCGGCTGGTTTTATGATCAGCGCGATAACCGTCGCATGGTGGCTGAGCTCGCCGCCGGAAAAACGTTCCTTGATGTCTATTCTCATTCCGGCGGGTTTGGCCTGCTTGCGGCAAAGCATGGCGCGCGCGCAACACTGGTGGATAGCTCAAAGCTGGCGCTGGATCTGGCGAAAGAGGCGGCAGCGATCAACCAGCTTTCAGTGGAGGTGGTGCAGGGCGATGCCATCCGCGTCATGCAGCAGCTCCACGCAGAGGGCAAGCGCTATGAGGTGGTGAGTGCTGACCCGCCGGCCTATGTGAAAAGCAAAAAAGATATTGCTGCTGGCATGAAGGGCTATGCCAAGGTGGCGGCGCATGCAGCGGCGCTGGTGGCACCGGGCGGGCTTTTGTTTGTGGCCAGCTGCTCGCACCATGCCTCGCGCGGGGCGTTTAACAAGGCGGTGCTCGAAGGCGTAAAAAAAGCGGGTCGCACTGCTGAGATTGTAAGGCAAACCGGCGCATCCGCCGATCACCCGCGCCACCCACAGCTACCGCAGAGTGAATATTTAAAAGGGCTGTTATTAAAAGTTGTGTAGATGAGATAAATTTTTTATCTTACGATTTATTATGTATCGCATGACAATCACCAAGCAGGGGAACCTATGAAGAAAATACTATTAATGCCGGCGCTTTTACTTTTTTCTGCATGCACGACCCCGATGACTACACTGCGTCATGGCAAGACTGAGCAGGTGGTGACTTGTGGCGGCAGTGCGACTGGATCTATGGTGGGCGGCGCTATCGGTTATCATATCCAAAAAGATAACGATAATGACTGCGTAAAAAACTACGAGAAGCAAGGCTTTAAAGTTATCGATAAAACTGAGAAATAGGCGGCATCCATGCTCAACGAATTTAAGTCATTTATCATGCGCGGCAATGTGCTCGACCTTGCGGTCGGTATCATTATCGGCGCGGCCTTTACCGGTATTGTGAATTCGCTGGTGGCGGATATCCTGATGCCGCCGATCGGGATGCTCATGGGCGGTATCGATTTCAAAGATTATTTTATCAACATGTCGGGCGGTGAGCATGCTACGCTTGCAGCTGCCAAGGCTGCCGGCGCCGCGACGATTAATTATGGCCTGTTTCTCAATCAGGTGATCAATTTCCTGATTGTTGGCTTTGCGATTTTCATTTTGATCAAGAACGTCAATCGTATCGTCAAAAAACAAGAAGCGGCTCCTGCAGCGCCGCCGCGCAGTGAAAAACTGCTTGAAGAAATCCGCGATCTGCTTAAAAAGTAAGTGCTATAAAAACAGGGAGACGAAAAAGGCGCTGGTCACCCAGCGCCTTTTTTATTTCTTCATCAGCAGTTCCAGATTCCCGCCGATGGCTGCGACATTGATGGTGGTGGTGCGTTCGGTGAGGAATTTTTGCAGGTAATGCGGCCCGCCCGCTTTCGGCCCTGTGCCCGATAAACCTTCGCCGCCAAAGGGCTGCACGCCGACCACTGCGCCGGTCATGCTGCGGTTTACATAGAGGTTTCCGGCGCGGATGGCGCGCGTGAAAAACTGGATATGGTCATCGATGCGGCTGTGCAGGCCAAAAGTGAGGCCATAACCGCTGCGGTTAATCTCAGCTGCAATCTTTTTAAGTTCGCTGCCCTTAAAGCATACCACATGCAGCACCGGGCCAAAAATTTCCTTTTCCAGCACGTTCATGGACGCAATTTCAAACGCATGCGGCGTGACAAAATGGCCGATATCGTCGGACGGCGTAGCTGCGGCGATCAGCTTCGCTTCACGTTTCATGCGCTCAATGTGCGCTTCCAGCATCCGCTTGGCATCGGCATCAATCACGGGGCCAATATCCGCCGCAAACTGCGAGGGGGTGCCGACATTCAGTTCGGCCATCGCGCCTTTCAGCAGCGTAAGCAGGCTGTCCGCAATTTCTTCCTGCACATAGAGCACACGCAGCGCCGAGCAGCGCTGCCCCGCGCTTCCAAACGCGGAGAGCACAATATCATCCACCGCCGCTTCGAGCAGCGCTGAAGAATCCACCACCATCGCATTCATGCCGCCGGTTTCGGCAATGAGCGGCACGATTGGCCCCGATTTGGCGGCAAGCGTGCGGTTAATGATTTGCGCTACTTCCACCGAGCCGGTGAAAACGACTCCGGCGATACGCGGATCATTAACCAGCGCCCCGCCGATAGCGCCATCGCCGTAAACAAGTTGGAGTACATCTTTTGGAATGCCTGCTTGATAAAGCAAATCGGCGGCGAATTTGGCGATGATCGGCGTTTGCTCCGCCGGTTTGGCGACGACGCTATTACCGGTTGCAAGTACGGCTGCGACTTGGCCAAGGAAAATAGCGAGCGGAAAATTCCACGGGCTGATCGCGGCAAACACACCGCGCGGATGAAGACTTAAGTGATTGGATTCGCCGGTGGGGCCGCTGAGTGTTTCATCTTTTCCAAGCAGCTTTCGTGCATGCAGCGCATAGTAGCGGCAGAAATCCGCCGCCTCGCGCACTTCGCTGATGGCATCGGGGATGGTTTTTCCTGCTTCATGCACCAGCAGCGCCACCAGCTCGTTGCGCTTTGTTTCGATAAGATCGGCCGCTTTTTCGAGCATTGCCGCGCGCGCATCCACGCCCTCAGATGCCCAAGCTGAAAAGGCAGCCTCTGCGCTGCTGACTTGCTGTTTCACTTGATCCATCGTGCTATCCGCCGGCCTTCCAAGGCGCTGGGCGATGTCGCAGTGGCGCGCCAGTTCACGTTCCAGTGGCTCACGCAGATGCAGGTAGCCACTATCGATGCCGCTGGAATTTTTGCGGTCAGGATAAAGGTGAAGCGGCAGGGCAAGTGTTTCGGTGGTGACGGTCGCTACACTGATGGCGCGCGGGTCGGCGAGCAGCGTATCGAGGCTTACTTCCTGATCCATCAGCAGATTGACAAAGGAGGTGTTCGCGCCGTTTTCAAGCAGGCGGCGAATGAGGTAGGCAAGCAGATCTTTATGTTCACCGATCGGGGCATAGATACGCGATGCGTAGCCATCCGCCACGATCATGTCATGCAGCTTTTCGCCCATGCCGTGCAGCCGCTGGAATTCAAACTGCGAGGGCGTGAGTTTATAACGCTCGGCGAGCACCTGAATGCTGGCGATAGTGCGCGCATTATGGGTGGCGAATTGCGGGTAAAACGCGTGGCTGTTTGAAAGGATTTTATCGGCGCAGGCGAGGTAAGAAAGATCGGTATGCTGCTTCTTCGTAAAGACCGGATAGCCGGAAAGTCCCATCACCTGCGCGTGCTTGATCTCGCTGTCCCAATACGCGCCTTTCACCAGCCGCAGCGGTATGACACGACGGTGTTTCTGCGCGAGCTCAGCCAGCCAGTCGATCACATGGAAGGCGCGTTTCTGGTATGCCTGAAGCACAAAGCCGACACCGTTCCAGCCGGCAAGCTCCGGCTCTGCCAGCAGCTCTTCAAACAAAATCATTTCGATATCGAGTCGATTTGCTTCCTCGGCATCAATCGATACCGCGATGTGATGTTTCTTCGCCAGCAGCAGAATCTCTTTCAGGCGCGGCTTCAGCTCAGCCAGCACGCGGCCGCGCTGGCTTAAGCTGTAGCGCGGGTGTAGCGCCGATAGCTTTACGGAAATGCCGGCATTGGAAAGCAAGCTTTCTTCGTTTGCACCATGCCCCACTTTTGCAATCGCGTGGTGATAGGCGGCGATGTAGTGCTGCGACTGGGCATCGCTGCGCGCGCCTTCGCCCAGAATATCGTAGGAAAAGCGGTAGCCTTTTTTCGCCCAGCTGCTGCCATTTGCGATGCCGGATTCAATGGTTTCGCCGAGCACGAACTGGCTGCCGATGAGTTTCATCGCTTGCCGAAGCGCGGTGCGCACCACCGGCTCGCTGACTTTGGAGGCCAGGCCTTTGAGGGTAGCGGTGATGCCGCGTGAGGTGTCATCGCCAAAATCCACCACCGTGCCAGCCAGCAGCAAGCCCCAGCTGGAGGCGGAGACCAGCCATGATTCGCTGTCTTTCGCGTGGCTGCGGAAATCGCGGCCTTCAAACGTATCGGCGATGAGTTGATCGGCGGTCTTGCTATCGGGGATGCGAAGCAGCGCTTCAGCAAGGCACATCAGCGCCACGCCCTCGCGCGTGCTCAGGCTGTAGGTGTGGAGGAACGCTTCCATGCCGTGACCTGCACCGCCTGCGCGAATCGCCTCGGCGTAGCGCCGCGCGCGCGGCATGATCTCGGCCTCCAGCGATGCCAGCGGCTTAGTCGCATCCAGCAGATGCTGAGCGCACTTCGCCTCATCCTGAAAGGCTAGCGAACTGATGGAGGAGATGGTTTCCTTAGCCATAGAATTAGATATGATCGCCATGTTTGATTTCATAAAAACTTCCAAAGTAACAAGCGAATGCTAGCAGGAGAATTGAATTTGTAAATTCTAGTAAAGTTGACGCGAGTTTGTATTAAAAAAACCAGAAAACAACATAATCATTTAGATTGTATAAAATGAATATTTAATATATTTTAATGAAATTATTTTTTACATATGTAGGGGTTACTATGAGTGAAATTAAATCCATACAAGATCTTGAAAAACTCAAACAACAAATATCCACCGTACGATTAAAATGTAAACGTAAAGCAGAATACAAAAAAATGGGTTTCTTTGAACGCCTTCGGGAGGGTGGTTCGGTACCTCTAGAAGATGATTGCAATCGCCACAATGAGTCAGCGTATCAAGATTTGCCTCAAGAGGTCGTTGTTAGTCCGGAGATAGCACAATTACTCATAGCTTTGTTTACTGATCATGTAAAAGAAAACAAGGCTTTAGATGATAAAGAAAAGCTAATGGCCTTTAAAACTGCAGGCAAATTTATAACAACTGTAATTTTTCCAAATCCTTTGTCTTTAGGCTCACTTGCTCTTGATGGAATAAAAGCTCAAAGAAACCTCGGGAAAGACGAAGGGATGGATGAATTATTAAGAAAAGCCGATATTAATATGAAAGAGGTTCTGGGTTCCTACCAACTTACTAAGAAAGATGACGGTAGTTTTGTATTAAAACGCGGGGCATGGAGTGTGTATTTCGAAGAAAAAGTTCACTCAGTTGGGCCTATGGGAAGTAAGGTTTCTACTCAGGTACATTTTTCAGCACTAAAGAATATCGGTGTTGATAAAAAACTATTACCTGCTGAGCAACAAAGTACGATAGACAGTTTTGAAAGATTTCCAAATCGTTCTATGACTATGGGACGTTGGGAAGGGCGCTGGGAAGAAGAGCTTTCTAGATAACTAAATCGATAGATCACTCTCAATTTGACGAGAATTTAGCGTCGTACCCAGTAAGTTGCTGACAGCGACTTCAGCCTGAAAAGCCAATCTGCTGATGGTGTTGATACTGACCTGCTGTGCGGAGAAGGGGGAATGTTTGGCGGTGGTTATTTTCATGCGAACCTCAGAACGAAGGTATGCATGCTAGCAGGAGATTTTAAGGCGGTAAATGATGTTATCGTGTGGCCATCGGCGCAGATGGCGGAGTGATTTCCAAGCGCTGTGACCAGCTGGCCGGTTTCCCTGATACGATGTGTGCCTCGTCTAGTTTTTGATGCAGCAGTTTGGCAATATCGGCCGCTGATTTTTTGATTTCAGGCTGTGATGAAATGAAGCCAGAGACGTTATGTATCAACGCTTCCTGAACTTCTCTGGGTTGTGCGTTAATAACTGAGGCCGCCGTTTCTGCTAGTGCTGAGAGGATAGCTTCTTTTCCATCATCACCAGCACCGCTGCTGTCGCGCGAAGATATAGCAAGCAGTGAGTTGGCAAATACATAACTCGCCGCAGTCAGATAGCGAGCGACATAGCTTTTATTTCCTTGTTTATGTTTTCTGTAAGCTTCTGCAAAGAGCGGCACGTTATTAGCAAGATACAGAGCGCCTGAAACACGTAGTGGTTTTTGCTGCGCGCTTTCCCATAATTTGCCCAACATACCGCTGGCGGGATGGTCAGCATCGGGCTGCTTTTCCTGAATAAGTAGTCCCGCTAACGCTCCTGCCGTCACCAAAATGCCACTCGCCACGTCCATCTTGTTGTGTTTTTTAATGCCGCCGACGAGTGTCATGGCGCCGCCAAGCGCATAAAAGCTATTCAGCAACTCTGATGGGTTGGCATACAGGAATGATTGTATGTGGTGGATGATTCCGTGCTGCTTGGTTAATTCTTCTGTGGTTGGATTTCTAGGAATGGCAACCGATTGCTTCCTGAGATACTGCCCGAGGCGTTCTTCTAAAAAACATAGCTGCTTCTCAGCGGATGGATTGCCAAACGTCGCAGCCGCAAGACCGCCAGCTGCCCATATTGCAGCGCCGCCCAAGCCGTGCTTATCCCCTTCCTGATGCTTGGCGATCGCAAGTGCGGCGTCGCCAGCCAGATAACTAAAGCCGGCAATTTTCAGGCTTTGCTTTTTCAGGCCTGCTAGCTTTGAAGTTGGTTTTTCTTCTTCCATTTGTCAATCATACCAATTTCGCACTTTCCCGTATACAGCGGGATTGTTACAGTTTAGTGTCAGTGGTCTAAGCTAAAAACAAAGTATTACAGGGAGATAGCCATGGTTGAAACCATTATTGCGTCGCTGGTTGGCGTGCTTTCGGCGGTGCTGTTCTTTGATATTGGCGGGTTTCCGTTTATCGTGTTGTGGCTGGTGGTGGCCGCGTTTTTCTTCACTTTTTACCTGCGCGGTGTGAATTTCCGGCTGTTTCGCCATGCCTGCCAGATTGTGGCGGGCAAGTTTGATAAGCATGATGACGCAGGCGAGGTGAGCCATTTGCAGGCGCTGCTTTCGGCGCTTTCGGCAACGGTCGGCCTTGGCTCGATTGCGGGGATTTCGGTGGGCGTGGCCATCGGCGGGCCGGGCGCGATTTTCTGGATTGTGGTGGCCGGCCTGCTCGGCATGGCCACGAAATTCGCTGAGGTGACGCTCTCCATGTGCTACCGCCGCATTGACAGTGATGGCAAAGTGTTTGGCGGGCCGTTTGAGTATATCAAAGGCGGGCTGAATGATATTGGCAGACCGGCGCTCGGCAAATTCCTTGCAATCGTGTTTGCGATTTTCTGCCTCGGCGGCGCGCTGGGCGGTGGGAATATGTTCCAATCCAACCAGGTGGTGAAAATCATGACCACCACGTTTGAGCCACTCAAAGATCTCGGCTGGCTGGTGGCGCTTGCCATGGCACTGCTGGTATTCTTTGTGCTGATCGGCTCCATCAAGCGCATCGCCAAGGTGGCAGAAAAAATGGTGCCGCTCAAAGGCATTCTCTATCTCATCTGCGCGCTCATCGTGGTAGCAGCGCATATCGACCAGCTGCCGGCAGCGCTTGCGCTCATCATCTCCGAAGCCTTCACCGGCAGTGCCGCGCAGGGCGGCTTCATCGCGATGATCGCGATTGCCTTTAAGCGTGCGAGTTTTGCGAACGAAGCAGGCCTCGGCTCGGCGCCGATTGCCCATGCCGCAGCGAGAACCACCGAGCCGGTGCGCGAGGGGGCAGTAGCCTTGCTGGAGCCATTTTTTGCGGCGATGATCGCGCTGCTCACCGGCCTGATGGTGGTGATCACCGGCGCTTATGTCGGCGCGACGGCAAATGACGGCGTGGCGATTGCGGGAGCCGCTTTTGCCAGCGTCGCGCCGTGGTTTACCATCTTACTTGCCGCCAATGTTTTCGTGTTCGCCTACACCACCACCATCGGCTGGAGCTATTATGGCGAGATGGCGTGGAGCTACCTGTTTGGCCGCAAGCAAATACGCCTCTACCAGCTGATTTTCTGCGCCGCGACCTTCCTCGGCGGTATCCTGCATTTCGGCGTGGTGCTGGATTTTTCGGATCTGCTGATTCTCGGCATGGCGCTGCCGAACCTGATAGTCGTTTATATGCTGCGCGGGCGGATTAAAAGCGAGATGGAAAATTATATTCGCAAGTATCAGCTCTAGTGTTATAGCTGCCCGCTGTGGGGCCGTAGCTCAGCCGGATAGAGCAAGCGTTTCCTAAACGCTAGGTCGGAGGTTCGAATCCTCTCGGTCCCGCCATCCGTCAATCCAGCAAGCTTTGCTTGCTTGGGATTGACGAGATCCTCGTCACTACGCAAGTAGTGACGGGAAGCAAAGATGAATAAGATTAAATCGCTATTTACTTCTTAGCGGTTACTTCGGCGCTTAGGGACTTGCTGGCAAGTTTGCCTATCAGCTCGTCGATGCCCTTGTTGTTTAAAATCGCGCCGAATTCGGAGCGCTGGGTGGTGATCATGCTCACGCCCTCAACGATCACATCAAAAACCTTGAAGCCGCCCTTGCCAGCGCGTACGCGGTAATCCACCGCGACCGGCTCAGCGCCTTTATCACCGGTTTCCATTTTCATGCTGATGGTAAATTCGCCGTCGCCGGTTTTCTTCGCATCGGTCACCGCAAATTTGCCGCCGGAATATTCCGCAAAACGCGATGCATAATGGGTGACGACAAAATTTTCATATTCCTTCAAATAGCGCTGCTGCTGCTCCGGCGTTGCGGTGCGCCAGAAACGGCCCATCACAAAACGACCCACCCATGCAATATCGACGTTAGTGGAAAAGATTTTTTCCAGCTTTTTTTGTTTTTGATCTTTGGATGTTTTATTTTCCTTGATGATGGCGATGGCCTGATTGCCAAGCGACTCAACATATTTGGAAGCCTCAGCCTCGCTGGCAGCGCGCACCGGAACCGAAAACAAGACTGCCGCGCTCATCAGCGCGGCAGTGGCTAAACGAAGAATGGATGTCATAATCTACTAATTATCAACTTTCTCTAGGGATTCTTTACGTGCTTGCTTGGCGCGTTTGATTTCACTCGCACGGCGCTGCTCATAGCCACTTTTGAAGGTGGTGTAGGGATCAAGCGAGGTGCGGAACACATCGTCGATCAGCGTCATGTTGCGCGAGCGCGCATCGACAGCGGTGACACCGGCCTTCACCATGTTCACGCCATCATCGACATAATTGAATGGGTCCATCGCCATATCGGCCACGCGGCCAATGCCGTCGCGTACGTTCGATGGGCCAAGGATCGGCAATACCAGATAGCTACCGGAATCTGCACCGTAAATCGCAAGCGTCTGGCCGAAATCTGTTTCGCGCGGCTTCAGCGGAATTTCACTCGCCACATCAAACAAACCACCCATACCAAAGGCAGTATTCACGAAAAAGCTCCAGAAGGATTTAAACGTGTTCTGAGCATCAAGCTGGAGCACGGAATTTGCCATGTTGACCGGCATGCCAAGGTTATCAATGAAGTTTGAGACCAGCTCACGGCCTTTTTCCGGCGTGACTTCACGGTAAAGCTGGGTGACGGGCTTGAGTGCCATCGTGTCCACCGCCTGGTTGAACTGGAAAATCGCGCGGTTCATCGGCTCGAGCGGATCATCATTCGCGGCCAGCTGGTCGGGATCTGATTGACCCTGCGGTGCATGGCTGCAAGCGGCAAGTGCAAGCATACCAGCGCAAGCGGCAAGCCTTAATGCAGAGCGGACAGATAATTCATAGTGGCAAAACATGTAGCAGTTACTCCTTACGTCATCTAATTGACCATGATTCTAGCAAAGAGTACTTAATCATTTATGAAATGCTTAAATCACCAAATAGACTTGACTTTGTCCGGCAATCTAGTGTGATGGCGACTGATAATAAACCATAAATATAGACTGATGCGTGCAATTTATCACAAATGCATGCCATTGTTGCTTCCATGTCACATAGCGTTTCATTTGAATTTTTCCCCCCTAAAACTGAAGAGATGGAACAGAAGCTATGGCAGGCAGTTTCTGAACTCTCGCCATTTTCGCCAAGCTTTGTATCGGTGACGTATGGTGCCGGTGGCTCCACCCGCGAACGCACCCATGCCATTGTGAAGAAAATGGCTGAGGAAACGACATTGAAACCAGCCGCGCACCTTACTTGCGTGAATGCCAGCCGCGAAGAAGTGGATGCAGTGGCCGATGGCTATTGGCAGGCAGGTGTGCGCCATATCGTTGCGCTGCGCGGCGATCCGCCGCAGGGTATGGAGACTTACGAGCCCCATCCTGGCGGATATCGCTATGCTAATGAGCTGGTGGCCGGCCTGAAAAAGCGCCATGATTTTGAAATCACCGTTGCAGCTTTTCCGGAAAAGCACCCGCAATCGATAAGCTTTGAGCAGGATATTGATGTGCTTAAGGCCAAGATCGATGCCGGAGCTACACGCGCCATCACCCAGTATTTTTTTGATACCACTCATTATGCGCGGTTTCTGGAACGTGTTCGCAGGGCGGGCATCACCATCCCCATTCTGCCTGGTGTGATTCCGATTGGAAATTTTGCGACAATCAAAAAATTCTCTACCCTCTGTGGTACCCATGTCCCACCGTGGCTGGAAGATATTTTTGCGCCGCTCGAACATCAACCCGAACTACGAAATCAAAGAGCGATCGAGGTTGCGATAAAGCAATGTGAGGAGCTTAAAGCGCTTGGCTGTGAGCAGCTGCATTTTTATACGCTCAACCGCGCAGACCTAACCAAGGCCATCTGCACAGCGATCTAAGTTTATTGCCGCGCTATTTTTTAGCAGCCGCCAGCTGAACCAGATCGCTGCGTGACTGGTCCATGGCAGCGGCGATGGCGCTGCTTTTCTGCATAGCGTTTTTGTTGATTAAAACCATGCGAGAGCCTGCGGCGGCGCTGCCATGTTCATCACGGTCGATTTTAAAATCATCGCCCGCTTTCAGGCCCGCATTTCGCAGTGCTATTACCAGTCGCTCGGCAAAATCAGGAAATACATTGCCGATGGTCAAATGATTGTCGGTGGCGTAGTCAAAAGTTGGCTTGTCGACATTGCTACCCAGATAGGCCTGGTGCGCACCAAACAAGCGATCCACCGCAACCTTGATGGTTGATTTGTGGGGATTGAGCGCTTTTTGCTCTTTGTTGATGCTCTCAATTTCCTGCCTTAATGTCTGATTATGATAGGATTTCATGGTGCCTCAAGGTGTGCAATTCAAAAAAAGGATTTAAAAAACAACAAGGGTTAGGGCCGAACTCGCTGCTGACATGGCATCATTTTAGACCAAAGAAGTATAAGCGCGCAGTTACAATTATATGAAGATTTTGGCCTTTTTTGTCATCAAACCTTCACATAAGTGACACAAAGCCGAAATATATTATTGGTAGTATAATCCTTCGTTTAATGAGCAAAAAACAGGGGAGTGCTTATGAGCAGAAAATTTTTTGTTATTGATTTCAGGTTGTTATGTCTCACCACTGCCGCTGTTGCCCCACTGCTTTTCGCTGGCACAGCGCAGGCGCAGAAGGTCTCAACCGCCCCAAGCAATGTTTTAGCAGAGCTTGGCCTTGAATCGCTTGGTTCTTCGGGTGAATTTCAGAATCGTCGCCGTAATTGCCGCGTTTTTGTTGGGCGGTTACGTTGTAATGTCAATGTCAGGATACAAATTGGCCTTCAAACTTGCCAGCAGAGGCCATGGTGTAATGAAGTCAGGGTGATTGGGCCATGTCAGCCGCGCGTTGTGACGGTTTCTTGTTCTCCGCAGCCATCGCCTGGACCGGTACCATCACCTTCGCCTGGCCCGATAGATCCTTCGCCCCAGCCATCGCCTGGCCCTATCTAGCGCTGAATTGGCTATTTGCGTTCAAACTTGATAACCATGCGCTCGTTTTGCGCGCGGTTGTTTTCGATTGGCTCGCCAGTAGAATCAAGGTTAGGTAGTTTGGGCTTTGAATCTGCAAAGCTGACCGCAATCAGCCGGTTGCTTTCAATACCATGCTCAATGAAAAAGCGAACCATTTTCGTTGCACGTGCTGAGGAAAGCTCCCAGTTGGATTCAAACGCGCCGCTTGCTTTACGATCACTGGTGTGACCCTCGATGATGATATGGTAATCGAGGTAAGCTCCGCTCTTGAGGCCTGCTGCCAGCTCTTTGAGAATTGCAATTTTGGCTTCAACAAATTCAGCACTATCGCGTTTAAAAAATGCATCGCTTGCCAGCTCCATCTCGATCGATTTCGCATTTTTCTGAATTACCGCATCGCGAAACAGCTGGTTGTTTTCAATCAGCCCTTGCAGCGAGCTGTAGACGCCGTGCAGCGGTGTTGACATATCCACCGCGCCGAACTTATTGGCCAGCCCATCGGTGATCAGTGTGAATTTATCTTTTTTTGGTTCCGACACCGAAACGAATATGATGAAAAAACACATCAGAAGCGTGATGAGATCGGCGTAGCTCATCAGCCATGAGTCGGTATCTTCCTGCGGAACCTGCTTGCGCGGCGGGATCATGCCGCCTCCGACTTTTTCAGCTGCTCATCAATGTTGAAATGAATGTCGGGATCGAGGAAGCTGTTGAGCTTATCCTGCATGTAGCGCGGCGTTTGTTTTTCCGCGAGCAACACGAGGCCCTCGGTCATCATGTAATTGCGAAAGCGCATGATCTCTTCTTTTTGCAGGAGTTTATCGGCCGCGGGCAAACACACCAAACGCGCGACAATGATGCCGTATAGCGTCGCCAGCAAGGCCACCGCAAGGCCGGTGCCGATCTGCGCCATATCGCCCTGAATGTTCTGCAGCATCACCACCATGCCTACCAGCGTGCCGACCATGCCGAAGGCAGGCGCTGTCGAGGCCATATTACGCAGGATCGCAACCGGCGTGATGCGTCGTTCATACTCCGATTCTACCGCAGTGTTCATCATTTTGCGCAGCACTTCCGGTTGATAGCCGGTCACCACCAGATCCATGCCGTAGCGCAGGAGTTTTTCTTTGATCTGTGGACCTGTCTCGGTTTCAAGCCCGGCAAGACCCTTGGAATTGGCAATGTATGCCCATTTGATCAGTCGCAGGATCTCGGCATTCAGGCCTTCGCGGGTGGCTTTGGGTTTTTTGAGCATGTTGACCATCGCCTTGAAGGCTTTGACCACATAAGTTGCCTGATAGCTCATGAAGGCGTTGGCAATGGTGCCGCCGATGACGATCAAAAAGCCGTGCATGCTGAGGAATGACGACCAGTTGGAGGTGGCGTGCATGATTGCGCCGATCACCAGCGCGAAGCCGAAAATCACGCCAATGACGGTGGCAATGGATAGGCTTTGTTTAATATTTTCCATATTCAGTGAATCATTCCTGCGGCCCGATGTAGGCTTTTTATTCTCATTCTCCATAAAACCATGTATGAGTTAATAATTCGCCAAAAAACAATTAGAGAACCATGAAAAACTCCCCGATTATTGGTGTTACGCTGGATTTTGAGCAGGGCGGCAAGCCCGGGAATTTCTCAAAAATGCCGCATTACGCGGTGCGTCAAAACTATTGCACGGCGGTGTCTGACCTTGGCGCAGTCGTATTGCCGCTGCCGCATGATCTTGCGGCCGTTCCCACTTACCTTGATTTGATCGATGGGCTGATCATCACCGGCGGCGGGTTTGATGTGCCCCCGGAGTATTATGGCGAGGCGGTGGCCAGCGATAAGGTCACCACCAAAGATGCGCGCACTGCCTTTGAATTCGCCATCACGCGAGGCATGATCGAGGCAAGGAGGCCGGTGCTGGGTATTTGTGGCGGCGAGCAGCTGCTGAATGTGGTGCTCGGCGGCACGCTGATCCAGCATATTCCCGACGCTATTGCAAACGCGCTGGAGCATGAGCAGAAAAACGCCCGCACCGAGCCGGGACATGGGATTGAGATTGCCGCAGGGACGTTGCTTCACCGTATCACGGGCACCCTTCAGGCGGATGTGAATACCGCGCATCATCAGGCGGTGGGAAGATCCGCGCCGGGCGTGGTGGTGAATGCACGAAGCGCTGATGGCGTGATTGAGGGCATCGAACTGCCTTCGCATCCATTCTGCCTGGGCGTGCAGTGGCATCCGGAATATTTCGTAAGCCCCATTGATAAAAGGATATTTGAGGCGTTTGTTGAGGCATGTAAGGGCTCAGGATCCGAGGGACAGGGATCAGGAAAATCATGACCAAACTTCCGATCCCCGGCGAGCGCCTCGCCAAGAGAATTGCCCGCGCGGGTGTGTGCTCGCGGCGTGAGGCGGAAGTCCTGATTGAGGCCGGCAAGGTCCGCGTGAATGGTAAGATCATTCGTACGCCAGCTTTTAATGTATCCGAAGAAGATAAAGTCGAAGTTTCCGGCAAACCGCTTGCTGCGAAGGAAGAAACGAGGCTCTGGCTGTATCATAAACCGGCCGGGCTGGTGACCACCCACAAAGATCCGGGTGGGCGGCCAACGGTATTTCAGGCGCTGCCAAAAAGCATGCCGCGTGTGATCTCGGTGGGTCGGCTTGACCTCAATTCCGAAGGGCTGCTCCTGCTGACCAATGACGGTGCGCTGTCGCGTAAACTTGAATTGCCTTCCACTGGTTGGATCCGGCGCTACCGTGTGCGCGTGCATGGCAAGGTGACTGCCGCGATGATTGATAAGCTGAAAGTGGGTGTCACCATCGATGGCGTGCAGTATGGCAGCGTGAAAGTGGAGCCGGAGAAACGCAAAGCCCCCGCCGGTGACAGGAAAGCCAGCGATGCGGCCTATAACCAATGGGTGATTGTTTCGCTCAGCGAAGGTAAGAACCGAGAGATTCGCAAGGTTTTTGAGCATTTCGGCTGCATGGTTAACCGCCTGATTCGCCTTTCTTACGGGCCGTTTAACCTCGGCAGCCTAACGCGCGGCGAGGTGAAAGAAGTGAGTGGCAAGGTGCTTGGGAGTTTTGTAAAAGGTGCTTAGTGCCTTGTGCTTTGTGCTTATTGCCATTATCACTAAGCACTGGCTACCAAGCACTAAGCACTTATTATGCGCATTATCTCTGGAAAACATAAGGGTCGACGATTAGAGCTTTCAAAGGAAGCTGCTGCGCATGTTCGCCCAACCTCAGATTTTGCGCGCCAGGCGATTTTTAATATCCTTACCCATGGCAAGCATGGCCTGAACGGCCATACGTTTGAAGATAAGGTGGTGCTTGACGTGTGTTGCGGCACTGGCGCGTTTGGGCTGGAAGCGCTATCGCGCGGCGCGGCAAAGGTGACGTTTATCGATCAGTCGCGCGAGGCGCTCGCCTGCGCAAAACATAATGTAACGCGTGCTGGTGAGCTTGAGGCATGCGATTTTGTTCAGGCAAATCTTAGTCAGCTGCCGAAAGCTCGCCGAGAATATGATGTGATCTTTATCGATCCGCCCTATCAGCAAAAATTATTACCGGTTGCTCTGGAAAGCCTTCGCGCCGGTGGTTGGATCGCGCCTGATGCGGTGCTCGTGATCGAGCATGATGAATCAGAAACCGTGATTCTGCCGCCCGCGTTTACCTGTGTGGATTCGCGTCGCTATGGGCGCGCGATGGTGGAGCTGATTAAACTTTCCGCATAACTCTACTTTGGCTTCAAATCTGCTTGCGATAGAGTCTCCCTCGAAAACGTCATGTACTTCTATGTAGACTCGTTTTCTCGTGCTCTATCGCTGCGCGCTTTTTTGCCAAAGCGAGTTCTGCAGGAAGTTTATTGAACCATGACTGCACAAACCGACTTAGGCATCAATTTGCTTGCTGGGATGAGCGGCGATGAAGGCTTGGTGCTGGTTACAGGCTGCATCAATGCGCAAAATGGTAGGGTAGGGTGCGAGGTCGCACTCATAACGCCGTGCGTTAAAGACCTGCGGCACCAGGCAGCAATCGGCGATGCCGGGTGTTTCGCCGTGGCAGAATGTTCCGGTAGCGGAACTGTTTGATAGTATCGCCTCCAAAGCAGTAAAGCCCCTCTCGATCCAGTGGTTATACCATCGTGTGCGCTCGGCTTCGCCTTGGGCCAGATCGTTTTTCAGGAAATTCATGCTGCTTAGATTATTCAGCGGCGCGATGTCGCAGGCGATTGCAAGTGACAGCGCCCGAACCCTTGCGCGCTCTGCTGGTGTTTTGGGTAGAATCGGTGGATTCGGATAGGTTTCATCCAGATATTCCATGATGGCGAGCGACTGCGTCAATAGGTGGCCACCATCTTCCAGCGTCGGCAGCAGGCCTTGCGGATTGAGTTTCATATAATCCTGCGCGCGCTGCTCGTTTTTCAGCAGGTTGATCGCGGCGGTTTCATAAGCAAGGCCTTTGAGCGCCAGCGCGATACGCACGCGGTAAGAGGCCGAAGAACGAAAATAGCTATAGAGCTTCATGAGGGTCTTTCACCAATACAAAGAGTGTGTAGCGATCTTTGGTTGTGAGATCTTTATAATGCGCTCTCATAAAATGATCCAGTGTAGGATTCTCTTTTCTAAGCTCAGGTATAATGCCGCCGCTGCCGGAATAGATGATGATTGGCGGTGCCTGTTCGATGATGGTGCGGATGAAACGCTGACGTGCTTTTTTGTAGTACGGCTTGTAACGTGGATTGATCGGCTGCGTGAAGAGATAGGGGCTCGGCGAGTTCCAGTTTAGCCGGTAGGCACTCGACCACATATTGCAGGCATCGCAGAAATAGATCATCACCAGCACAGGTTTTTCTCTGGCACTCAAAAATGAATCGCGGATTACTGGCGGCATATGCTCCGCCGCTTTATCGATCTGAAAACTGAGTTCACGCGCAAAGCGCTCGCGCCGATCGCTGCTATTGCTGACATCAAAGGGCCTTGGTTTGCTTGAAAGCAAATGCCAGCTTGCCATGAGCATGATGGTGATCGCGCCAAGATTGGTGATTGTTGCGGCTGCTTTTGAGGTCGCGATAAGCTGGCTAACTATGACTTGTATTGCAAGGGCAATATAGACGACGGCAAATCCGTAAAGCGGATAGTAATGATAATGCCAGCCTTTATCCTGAATGTAGACATGTAGTGCGCAGGGCAGGGTGCACAAGAAAGCAAACCACAAGCGTGAATGGGTGTGTGCGCGAAAGAAAATCAACAGTACCAGCGCCAGCCAGATGATGACCGCCATCGGCGCAAATAGCGTGCTCCAGCTGGTGGGATTAGCAAGCACACCGCCGGCGATGAATGGTAAGAATGTTGTGCGAAAGACCGGGATAAAGTTAAGAACGATATCGACAAAATATGGCCAGCCACCTTTTGCTACAATCCACAGCGCGAATGATGCGAGGATCAGGATCACTCCAAAGCTGTAGCTGCTTGCTGCAAGAATCTTTGCCTTTACCGCGCCGCGCGTGGTCGCGAGCAGCCACAGGCCATGTGCTGCGCAGATGCCAAGCGCGGTGGGTTTGATGCCGCCGGCAAAACCAGCAAGCAGTCCCGCAATGGCATAAAGCGCGAGCTGGTTTAATCGGTCATAGCGAGAGGATTCCTGCGCATGGATGATGACGGCGCTGGAGGCCAACATCAGGCAGGCGATCATGAAATCGCGCTGGAAGATGAAGCCCTCGCCGGTGGTGCCATGATGGGCGAACCAAAGC
>JAJTHB010000008.1 GCA_021299465.1 Rickettsiales bacterium
AGTGCGCTCCCCTTGCTTGGCAAGGTTTTAGCAAAAAAGATTACATTTCAGGTGGCTAGTCATGTTCGCAGTCATCCGCACCGGCGGAAAACAATATAAGGTAGCAAAGGACGATGTTCTTGCTGTGGAAAAAATGGCGGGTGAGCCCGGCGCTAAAGTTGAGTTTGGCGAAGTGTTGGTGGCTGGCGAAAAAGTTGGCGCACCGCTTCTTTCCGGCGCAAAAGTTCTCGGCGAGATCGTGAAGCAGTTCCGCGATGACAAAGTGGTGATTTTCAAGAAACGCCGCCGTCACAACTATCGCCGCAAAAAAGGTCATCGTCAGTATCTGACGCAGGTAAAAATTTTAGATATTAAGGCTTAAGGAGCTCGTCATGGCACATAAGAAAGCAGGTGGCTCGTCGCGTAACGGTCGTGATACAGCGGGTCGTCGCCTCGGTGTGAAAAAATTCGGTGGTCAGGATGTGATTCCTGGCAATATCATCATCCGCCAGCGCGGCACGAAAGTGCATCCGGGCACCGGCGTTGATATGGGGCTTGACCATACCATCTTCGCTGTGGAAACCGGCAAGGTGCTGTTTCGTGAAAAATCCGGCAAGATGACGGTATCGGTGGTCGCTTAAGCACCAATCGAATCATAAAAAAAGAGGCGGCTTCGGCCGCCTTTTTTTTATCGCTGCCAGGTAAGCGGCGCCAGTTTCGGCAAAGCCGAAAATACTCGCCAGAGCTGATCACGGCTTGGCATTGTGTAACGCTCGGGACGCATGACAAAGTAAGCAAGCATGGCATGTAAATTTTCGGCTTTATGGTCAGTTGCCTGTTTTAAATTTGCATATTCCAGCGGCATTTCTTCAGCGACCAGCTTAGCAATGTCATCACTATTTCTAATGTTCTGAGGTTTGGTTTTTTGATACCAGTCAACGTAATCGATGCTGCGCGCTTTTTTGACTTCACCATTTTCCGCCAGATTTGCCGCGCCATGCGCGCATAATAAACCATCAATCACCAGATTATAAAATGGGCCCAGCATGCCATCAATGGCGTTATCATTCGAATGGTTTCGCGCCAGCATGATAAACTGCTCAGCGATGGCGATGCTGATCATATCAACCACCAGCTCTTGCTCCTTGACGGTGAGTTTATGCGCTAAATCGAATCGTCCGGTGATCGCTGCATCGATAATGGCAAAGTAAAAATCAGGGCTTAGTATATCTTTCATGTCGTCGCACAAATCGACATAGCGCTTATCAAACCAGTTTCCATGAGCGTTCTCGGTATAAGCGCGAAGATTGGTGCGTGTCATCGGCAGGAAATGTGCTTTATAGGGGAGTAGCCCAAAATCAACCGTAAGCTGTGCACCTGCCTCAAAAGCAGCCAGTGACATAGCAAGTGACAGGTTGCTGGTACCATCCGAAAGCTGCTTTACGGTGCCATTTTTTAGTGTCAGGCGGTTGCTGGCAAAATCCATTACCGCGCCGCTTAACTGGTTAGCCATGTCTGCAGGGTCAAAACCAAGCTTTTTCAGCATGAATTGCTGCCTGTTCTCGGTGAGGCGGTCAAACAGCGTCAGCGTGACATCCCCAAAATGAACGGGGCTGGTATAAAGCCCATCAAAATAAGGTTTTACCTGCAGGCGCGTCAATTGTGCAAAGCTGTGCTGGGGGTAAAGTAGCTGCAAATCAGGCCCCTATAAGTTTATCGCAAGGCTGCCAGCAATATGCTATAGCAGCGTCATGAAATTCTTAGATGAAGCAAAAATCTACATTAGAAGCGGCGATGGCGGCAAGGGCTGCGTTAGCTTTCGCCGTGAAAAATTCATCCCCGACGGCGGGCCAGATGGCGGCAATGGCGGGCGCGGCGGCGATGTGATTGCCGAATGCGTCGAGGGTCTCAACACGCTGATCGATTTTCGCTACCAGCAGCATTTCAAAGCTAAAAAAGGCCAGCATGGTATGGGCTCCAGCTGTACTGGCGCCGGAGCTGACGATCTGGTGATCAAGCTACCGGTGGGTACTGAGATTCTCTCCGATGATCGCGAGACGGTGATCGCTGATCTCACCAAGGTGGGGCAGCGCGTTGTGCTGGCTCAGGGCGGCTATGGCGGACGTGGTAACGAGTCGTTTAAATCCTCCGTCAACCGCGCACCCAGACAGTTCACCGAAGGCGAAGAGGGAAAAGAAATGTGGGTGTGGCTTCGCCTGAAGCTGATGAGTGAGGCGGGACTGCTTGGCCTTCCCAATGCCGGTAAATCAACCTTTCTTGCCAAGGTTTCGCGCGCCAAACCCAAAATTGCTGATTATCCGTTCACGACACTCACGCCGCAGCTTGGTGTTGTGTATATGGATGGCAAGGAATTCGTGCTCGCTGATATTCCGGGTCTTATTGAAGGCGCGCATGAGGGGGTGGGGCTTGGGATTAAGTTTTTATCGCATGTCGAGCGCGCGGGAATTTTGCTGCATCTGATCGATGGCACGCAGGAAGATGTGGCCGGCGCCTATAAAACCATCCGTAAAGAGCTGAAGTCATACAGCGGCGAGCTTGCAAAAAAAGAAGAAATCGTGGCGCTCAATAAATGTGATGCGCTAAGCAAAGACGAGATAAAAACCAAAGTCAGCGCGCTCAAAAAGGCGAGTAAAAAGAAAATCCACTGCATTTCCGGCATCTCCGGCGAAGGGGTGGATGAAGTTTTGCGAGCGATGCTGAAAGTGATTGAGGAAAAGCGGCAGGCGGATAAGCAGCATGACGATCAATCACTATAAGCGCATTAGCCTCAAAGTCGGCTCGGCGCTGGTTGCGGATGAGGTGGCTGGCAGCGTGCGCGAGGCGTGGATAGCAGCCTTTGCCGAGGATGTGGCGCTCTTGGTGAGGCAAGGAAAGCAGGTGATCATCGTCACCAGCGGTGCGATTGCGCTGGGGCGCATGCAGCTTGGCATGAAGCCTAAATCAAAACTGGCGCTGGAAGAAAAACAGGCGGCGGCTGCCGTGGGGCAGATTACCCTCATTAGTGCATGGCGTGAGATGCTCTCGAAGCATGGGCTGGTGGCCGCGCAGCTCCTCCTTACTGCCGATGACAGTATTCAGCGGCAGCGTTATTTAAACGCGCGCGCGACGCTGGAGACGCTGATTGAGCATGGCGCGGTAGCGGTCATCAACGAGAATGATACGGTGGCCACCGGCGAAATTCGTTTCGGCGATAATGACCGCTTGGCAGCGCGTGTGGCGCAGATGGCGGAGGCCGAGCTGCTGGTGCTGTTTTCGGATATTGATGGGCTTTATGATGCTGATCCGTCGAAAAAACCAGACGCACAATTTGTTCCGGTTGTGGAACAAATAACGCCGGAGATTGAGCAGATGGCGGGCGGTGTGAACTCGGCGGTTGGCTCCGGCGGGATGGTCACCAAAATCGCTGCGGCGAAAATTGCTACGCAGGCCGGCTGCCATATGGTGATCGCCAGCGGCAAGGGCGAGCGCCCGCTGCGTACGCTCATGCAAGGCGGCAAGCATACGCTGTTTAAGGCGCAGGGAACGCCGCGCGCCGCGCGCAAAAACTGGATCGCCGGTAGCATGCATCCTAAAGGCCGCGTGGTGGTTGATGATGGTGCGGCGAAGGCGATCGCCTCAGGCAAAAGCTTATTGCCAGCGGGTGTGAAGGCGGTATCCGGCGAATTTGAGCGCGGCGATACGGTGGAAATAGCACTGGCGAATGGCAAGGTGCTGGGCAAGGGGCTGATTGCCTATCACAGCGATGACACGCAGCTGATTTTAGGCAAACAAAGCGAGGAAATTGAGCATATACTGGGCTTTAAGCGCAAGGATGTGCTCATCCACCGCGATGACATGGTGCTTGAATAGCTATCTTTCCTGACCGCCGCTACGCTTTAGATGCTTCAGGTAGGGATAATTTGCACCGATGAGTGTTAGCAGCAAAAGGCCCGTATAAAACGTTGCCCCACTGCTAATATTGCTACCCTGATTGATGGTTAGCCTATTATCGAGGCCTGCATGGTTTTCTGTAACCGCTTCGATGCCATGCGATGCGATAGGTAAGGGATTATATTCACCAATGTTAAAACCTTTCGGCAGGTCTAAAGCAAAGCTATGGCCAGCCTGCTGCCCGATATTGTTGTAGGTATTGGGCGAAACAACCAAACTGTAAGTATTCTCCCGGATTAGACTGGCGATCTTTGATTGGTCCATGTTATAGTGCTCGGAAAGTTTTTGTGTTAGGCCATGCGTCACGCCCGGAGCGTCCAGAAGATAGAGCTTGGTGTTTGTATTAAGCGCCGGCTTGATACAAAGCGCAGTATACCCACCCAACGAATGGCCACAGAGCGCATCAACTTTACCATGTTTTTGCTCAAGGCGCTCAATGAAATCAGTAAGCAGCTTCATGTCGGATAGCGGAAGACCGCTTGAGGTGCTTTTAAGGCCGTTCCACAAGGCCCCGGGCCATGTCGAAGGTTTTTCAGGTTCGAAACCGGTACAGGCAACCCAGATTTTACCCGTGCTTTTTTGCTTAAAGGCCGCGGCATGCAGGCTGCCGAGCGTTTCGGTGGTTGTACAGGATTCAAGAAATTCGTAATCTTGCGCATTGGATTGAAAAAAATTCCATAAATCCATAGCCCTTTCTTTTGGTAAGTTACCATCCGGGCCATCGTTATTGGTAAAATAGGCGCCGCTCATCATCGTGATGGCTGATTTCAGCGGCGCTGCGCTTTCCTTAAGATTCTGCGGTGATGGTAGCGCTTTGACCGCCGGAACATCGCCGTTATACTCGCCGATAAAATCCTTAAGCGTTGCATCCCGCCAGTAAGCAAAGAGAATGGCAAGTGATGAAACGGTCGCCAGCGCCCGCATCTCATGGGCGGTTCTTTTTTTACCTGTTTTGTCTGTGCTACTAGCCATAATGTGAGTTTATGAGAATTTTCTGGTGTAATCAAGCGGTGGCGTTCAGGATTTATGACATGGTGCTTGAATAAAGCTGCGCATTTGCTTACAATGTCTACATTGTATACAATGTAGACACGAGGAGGCCTTATGCAAAAAGATGTGACCATTTCCGCGCGTATTCCCAAATCACTCGCACAGAAAATCGAGAAGCTCTCGAAATACAATAAACGCAGCAAATCGTGGTTGGTGGAGAATGCCATAGGCAATTATGTGAACCACGAACTAAGCTATATCGAGGCCGTAGAAGAAGGGATGCGGGATATTCGTGCCGGGCGCGTGCATAGCCATGAGGAGGTCATTGCCAGACTTAAAAAAAAGCGTAAGAAGTTGTCATGAAGATAGTGTGGTCCAATGCTGCACTTCAGGATGTTGAGACGATTCAATCCTATCTTGAGAAGCATAATCCGGCCTATGCTTGGAGCACCGCCGATCGCATTACGCAAGCTGCCGATAGCCTTAAGAAATTTCCTTCGCGTGCGCGTATTGGGGGTGATGGTGAAACCAGGGAATATGTGATGCAGGACATACCTTATCTGATTGTGTACCATGCTTTAACGGACATCGTTTATATTGTGCGTGTTATGCATACATCACGCCGCTGGCCGGAGGAATGATGACAGCCGAAATCGTGTCCATAAAGCAGGAAGTAAGCAGCATCATGCGCCGCTTGGCAGTAGACGCGCGTGCGGCATATGGCGTGCTCGCGGAGGCGAAGAACGAGCAGAAGGATATGGCGCTGGTGCAAAGCGCGCTTGCCATCCGCGAGCATGCCAGCGCGATTTTTCATGCCAATGAAAAAGATATTGCGGAAGGAAAAGCGGGAGGGCTTACCGAGGCGCAGATCGACCGGCTAAAGCTCGATGACAAGCGGATCGAAGCGTTGGCGCAGTCGCTCGAGACGGTGGCGACCATGCCTGATCCGGTGAATAAAATCCTTGCCGAATGGACGCGCCCGAACGGCCTTGTGATCCAGCGCGTATCGGTACCGCTTGGGGTGATTGGCATCATCTATGAATCGCGCCCTAATGTCACCGCTGATAGCGCGGGGCTTTGCATCAAATCCGGCAATAGCTGCATCCTGCGCGGCGGGTCGGAATCGTTTCATTCGTCGGCAGCGATTGTGGAATGCATCCACCGCGGCCTGAAGGCGGCGGGGCTTCCTGAGCATGCGGTGCAGCTGGTGCCGAGTAAGGACCGCGCGCTGGTGGGCGAGATGCTGGCGGCAGTGGGGCTGATTGATGTGGTGATTCCGCGCGGTGGCAAATCGCTCACCGAGCGGGTGAGAAACGAAAGCAAAGTGCCGACGCTGCTGCATTTGGATGGCAATTGCCACACCTATATTCATGAGGGCGCGGAAGCGGCGATGGCAGTGTCAGTGCTGATGAACGCGAAAATGCGCCGTGTCGGCGTGTGCGGCGCGACGGAATCGCTGCTGATTGATGAGAAAATTGCACCGGACATGCTACCTAAAATTGCGTTCGAGCTCACGAAAGCCCACTGCGAGATGCGAGGGTGTGATAAGTCGCGCGCGATTGATCCGCGTATCAAAGCAGCTACGGATGATGATTGGAGTGCGGAATATCTCGCGCCGATTATTTCCATTAAAATCGCCCAAGGTCTGGATGAGGCAATTTCCCATATCAATCGTTATGGCTCTCACCACACTGATGCGATTATCACCGCAGATAAGCAGGCGGCGCGGCAGTTTTTAAAGCGTATCGATTCAGCGATTGTGTTGCACAATGCCAGTACACAATTCGCTGACGGCGGCGAGTTTGGCTTCGGCGCCGAAATCGGGATTGCTACCGGCAGGCTTCATGCGCGCGGGCCGGTTGGTGCCGAGCAGCTCACCACCTATAAATATGTGATTCATGGTGATGGGCAAACGCGAGCCTAAGAAACGCATTGTTGGTCTCCTGGGCGGTTCGTTTAATCCGGCGCATGCAGGGCATTTGCATATTTCGCTGGTGGCGCTGAAAAAGCTGAAACTGGATGAGGTGTGGTGGCTGGTATCGCCGGGCAATCCGCTCAAAGATCCCCTGACGCTGGCACCGTTTGAGGAGCGATTTGCTTCAGCTAAGGCGCTTGCCAGTCATCCCGGCATCAAAGTCAGCGATTTTGAACAAAGGGTAGGCACGCGCTACACGGCTGATACGCTTGCTAAGCTAATGAAGCGCTATCCACAGGTGCAATTTGTATGGCTGATGGGCGCAGATAATTTAGTGCAATTTCACCATTGGCAGCGCTGGGACTGGATTTTGAAACAAGTGCCGGTGGTGGTGTTTGACCGCGCGCCTTATTCGCATGGCGCAAAAGCAGCCATTGCTTACCAGAAAATGCGCAAATACTTGCTTAAAGACAATATGATAAACAGCAATTGGCGGGTACCGTCGCTTTATTATATGCACCTGAAGCGCGATAGCCATTCTTCGACGGCGATACGGGCATCGAAACGGTTTTGACATAATCACGGCTTGATCCCAAAATGGGATCATGGTATATTCAGTAAGATGTATGAGAATTATTGCGCGTAAAACACTGAAGGATTTCTGGGAAAAGTCCGGTCGCAGGGACAGCGAGCAGCCTCTTAAGAGCTGGTTTGAAATGGTTTCTAAGGCTGATTGGGGAAGACCTGCTGACGTCAAAGAGCGGTTTCGCAGCGCCAGCTTTGTCGGTTCTAACCGCGTGGTGTTTAACATCGCCGGTAATAAGTACCGGTTGGTGGTGGCGGTGAATTATGCTTACCGAGTGGTGTATATACGTTTTATTGGAACGCATCAGCAGTATGATGCCATTGATGTAGGTGAGGTGTGAGATGGAAATTAAACCGATCAAAACGAAGCGCGATTATCAGGCGGCGCTCAAGCAAATCGAATCATTGATGGATGCTGCGCCCGGCAGCAAGCGCGGCGACCGGCTCGATGTGCTGGTGACGCTGGTGGAGGCGTATGAAGCGAAGCATTTTGCCATCGATGCGCCTGATCCCATCGCCGCCATCGAGTTCGCCATGGAGCAGAAAGGCCTGACGCGCAAAGACTTGGAGCCGTTCATCGGCAGCCGCGCGCGCGTGAGCGAAGTGCTTAATTATAAACGGCCACTGACGCTTGCTATGATCCGCAATCTCCATGCCGGCCTTGGCCTACCGGCGGAGGTATTGATTCATTGAACAGGTAGTTTAGTTAGCTAGCTTGTTACTGTTCGTCCAATGACTTCATCGTATGATTTATCGACAGCACCAATAACGTCACGCATGATTTGTTGTGCTTGGAAGAGTTTTGCCCTCGCTTGCTCCTCATTGCGGTTTGGTCCAAGGGCGAAATTTATTTGGTCAATTTTTTCACGTAAATAAGCTTGCATCTCAGGCTCTGTCTTAACCTTTTTTTCCCAGTGGCATCTACCTACTCTGTAAGCCAGATATTCATCTGCTGAGATTGACATAAGATGATTTAGATGAACCATTTCATTTGGCGTTCAAATAGTTCGCGGCCTTCTATTTCGTTAAAACGGTCTTGAACCGCAGCATGCTCATCGATAGTGAGTTGGACTGGTTTTTGTAATTGCATTGTGATCTCTCCAATAATGATGAGTAATGATACCACAATCTACGTAAGGTACTGTTACGGTTCTGTTAAGATGTAAAACAAGCAATGTCTAAAGACCGAAATAGCCTATTATGTTGTATTTTATTAATCTTTTGTAACGGCGAATAATCAAGCCAGGTTTTGTGAAGATTTGGTGACGGGGGCGGTGAAAAGTCACAAAAACACTTGGAAAAACTATAAAATTCAGGCATAATTGAAAGTGTAGGGCAAAGGTAGTGTCCTGCCACAGAAAGGAGAATAACCATTCTAATCAAATCGTTATTTCCAAACTTGACGTTATCTTCCCTAGAGCGTCTCATTATTTCTGCACTTGATCAGAATAAAGCTGAGAACATTGTTTCCCTCGATTTAACTGGTAAATCCGACGTTGCGGATCGCATGATTGTGGCGAGCGGTACGTCGAATCGCCATGTTGCGTCGCTGGCGGATCATCTGGTGGATGCGCTTAAAAAGCTCGGCTTTAATCCGGTTCCCGTCGAGGGGAAGGATTCGAGCGAGTGGGTGCTGGTGGATGCCGGTGATATTATCGTGCATCTGTTCAAGCCGGAAACCCGTGCGCGTTATAATCTGGAGAAGATGTGGTCGGTTCCGTCGCATACGGCGGAGGCGGTCGTTTAGTTTAGCATCGTCGCGGTTGCTGTGATTCATGGTAATCGTGATGGTTTGTGCTATGGTGCTTATGTACCAGCAATAAAACTACGATGACCCGACCATGAAGATCCTCATTGCCGCTATTGGCAAGGCCAAGGCCTCGCCAGAACTTTCTCTTTATCATGATTTTACTAAACGCATTCCTTGGAAGATCGCGCTTACCGAATGCAAATCGAATGACCAGCTGTTTGCCGCGTGCGCTGGATATGACCGGCTGATTGCCCTCGATGAAACCGGCAGGCAATTTACGAGCCAAGCATTTGCCGGGCAGATTAGTACATGGCAGCAGCAGGGCTTTTCTTCGTTTGCCTTTATCATCGGCGCGGCAGATGGACTTACGGATGAGATACGAAGCCGCGCACATCTCGTCTGGTCGCTGGGAAATCTGACATGGCCGCATATGCTGGTTCGGGGCTTGCTTGCCGAGCAGTTATACCGTAGCTATAGCATACTCACTAACCATCCATATCACAGATCATAAATGACCAGACCAAAGCCCGTTGTGCTTGCCATTCTTGATGGCTGGGGGCACCGCGATGAAACCGAGGATAATGCCATCGCCCAGGCGCATACGCCAACGTGGGATCATCTCCTTGCAACCTATCCGCATGGGCTGATTAACGCCTCCGAGCTGCATGTCGGGCTGCCGGAAGGACAGATGGGTAATTCCGAGGTGGGGCATATGAATATCGGCTCTGGCCGCGTGCTGATGCAGGACCTGCCGAAGATTGATACGGCGATTGCAAGCGGAGTTCTTGAGAAAAAATTACGCTCTCATTTCACCAACCACCAACCACCATCCACCATCCACCTCCTTGGGCTGCTATCCGACGGCGGCGTGCATTCGCATATGAACCACATGGCGGCAGTTGCGAATTACTTAACCGAAGCGGGATTTAAGGTGCTGGTGCATGCGTTCCTTGATGGGCGAGATACACCGCCGCAGAGCGCGCTTGGTTATGTCCAGCAATTTGAGAAACAGTGCCGCGCGCCGATCGCTACTGTCAGCGGCCGTTACTATGCGATGGATCGTGACAAACGCTGGGACCGCGTAGAGAAGGCGTATGATACGCTGACGCAGGCACATGGTGTGAGGTTTGCCAGCGCGAAAGAAGCGATCGAAGCGAGCTACGGCGCGAATGTGACGGATGAATTTGTGCTGCCTTGCGTGGTGGGAGATTATCAGGGCATGCAGGATGGTGATGCGCTGGTGATGGTGAATTTCCGCGCTGACCGTATGCGCGAGTTGCTGGCGGCGCTGGTGGATCCATCGTTTAAAGAATTTCCGCGTGCCAAAACCATTCATTTTTCCAAAGCCGTCGGCATGGCGGAATATTCGAAGGCACTTGCGCCGCTGGTGCCGGCGCTGTTTCCGCCGGAGCCGCTGACCAATATTTTGGGCGAGATTATTGCTGGTGCTGGCCTTAAACAGCTGCGCATCGCGGAAACCGAGAAATATGCGCATGTGACGTTCTTTTTTAATGGCGGACGCGAGCAGGAATTTCCGGGCGAAGAGCGTATCCTGATTCCATCACCCAAGGTTGCGACCTATGATTTAAAGCCAGAAATGTCTGCGCCAGAAGTAACCGATGCGCTGGTTGATGCCATTAACTCAGGCCGGTTTGATTTCATCGTGGTTAACTATGCTAATACCGATATGGTCGGTCATAGCGGCAACATCGAGGCGGCGAAAAAGGCGGTGGAGGCAGTGGACCAGTGTATTGGCCGCGTGGTGGCCGCAACGCTAAAGCAGGGCGGGGCGATGCTGATCACTGCCGATCATGGCAACGCCGAAATGATGCATGATCACGATAGCGGCCAGTCGCATACCGCGCATACGCTGAATCTGGTGCCGGTGGTGCTGGTTTCTAAGGATTTTGAGCATAAGAAATTTACCATTCCCGAGGGCAAGCTTGGTGATGTCGCGCCGACGATTTTGCAGCTCATGGGGCTTGTTCAGCCAAAAGAAATGACCGGTGCTTCCTTGCTTGGCGGTCATGGTTAGATTCTGGATTGCTGCGTCGCTTACGCTCCTTGCAATGACAGTTTTTGTCAATGCAGCCCATGCGTCCAGCAAGGAAGAACTTACCGAAACCAAGCAGCAGATCGAAGAAGCGAAAAAGAAGCAGCAAGCACTGAAACACGAGCGAGAAGAACTCGAAACTGAGCTTACCCAGCTGCAACGCCAGCTGGTGAGTGCCGTGGCGGAGCTGCAGCGCCGTGAAACAGCGCTTAGTGCGGCGGAAGATAAGCTCGCGCTGATTCAGGCCAAGCAAAAGAGCAAAGAGCAAGAGCTGGCTGGTGAGCGCGAAAAACTGGCGGTAATGATTGAGGCAGCGCTTCGTCTCAGCCGTACGCCACCGGAGGCAATGGTTTTGATGCCGGACGATAGCGAAAAAACCATGCTTGCAGCACGCGCGCTAAAGATGACCACATCAGGGATTAAGGGGCAGTCGGAACTCATTCGCTTGCAGTTATCAGAGCTACAAGTGCTCAGCAGCAAGCTTAAGGCGCAAAGCGATGCTTTATCGAAGGATAAGGAGCGTTTTGCAACAGAGCAGAAGTCATTGGAGCTCAAGCTTTCTGAGCGTCGCAGTCTACAACAAAAACTCAGCGATGATGAGCAAAAGCAAGCTGATGCGATTGCCAAACTCGCCAAGCAAGCTGAAAATCTTCAGGACCTGGTTGGCAGGATTGAAAGTGCAAGGCGCACGCGCGGCGGCAGGCCAGATAACCTTGAAACCAGCGATGGGCCTGTTCGAGGCACGCGCGGAAAATTGAGATCATTTTCTAAGGCTAAGGGTGAGATTCGTCCGCCTGCCAGCGGCAAGGTCATCCAGTATTTCGGTGCGGCCAGTGGACGCAATGAAACCAGTCGCGGTATGGTGCTGCTCACCCGTGCCGAGGCAAGAGTCAGTGCGCCATTTGATGGCGAAGTTGTTTATGCCGGTAGTTTCATGGGCTATGGCCGGATGGTGATCCTTCGTCATAGTGACGATTTTCACACATTGCTCTCAGGACTTGCGGATATCGATACCAAAGCCGGAGAGTTTCTGTTGGAAGGTGAACCGATTGGTGCTATGGGGGATGATGCGTCGTCTACGCGGCTGTATCTTGAGCTTAGGAAAAACAACCAACCGATTGACCCAGCCTCGTGGATCAAAAACTAACTAATGGATATTCTAATGCGTCCTGCGCTTAAAGTAAGTCTGCTAATAGGGGCGATGAGCCTTCCTGTCATCGCGTATGCCCAGAAAAATGATACCTTTGCTCTGCTGCAGCTTTTTGGCGATGTGTTCGACCGCGTGCGCAGCGATTATGTCGAGGAAACCAAAGATTCTGAGCTGATCGAGGCGGCAATCAACGGTATGCTCACCTCGCTCGATCCTCATTCGGGCTACATGAATGAAAAAGCATTCAAGGAAATGCAGGTGCAGACCAAGGGCGAATTTGGCGGGCTTGGTATTGAAGTGACCATGGAAAACGGGCTGGTGAAGGTCATCACCCCGATTGATGATACGCCCGCGTTCAAAGCTGGTGTCAAAGCTGGCGATTTCATTGCTCAGATCAATGACGAGTCGGTGATGGGTATGGCGCTTTCCGAGGCGGTGGAGAGGATGCGCGGTAAGGTCGATTCCAAGGTGAAGCTCACCATCCTGCGCGAAGATACCACCGAGCCGCTTGAGCTGACCATTACCCGCGCGGTGATTAAAATCAAGTCTGCTCGTGGCCGAGCCGAGGGTGATGATATTGCCTATTTGCGCGTGACCCAGTTTAACGAGCAGACCTCGGATCTGATGCGCGACAGCTTTAATCAAATTAAAAAAGACCTGCCAAATCTGCGCGGTATTGTTCTTGATTTGCGCAATAATCCGGGAGGCCTTCTCGATCAGGCGGTATCGGTTTCTGATGCGTTCCTGAAGCAGGGTGAGATTGTCTCGACCCGCGAGCGCGATCCTAATAACACCAAGCGCTACAATGCTAAATCCGGCGATGAGCTGGTGCCGGAGGATATGCCGGTGGTGGTGCTGATCAATAACGGCTCAGCATCGGCTTCTGAGATTGTCGCCGGTGCACTTCAGGATCAGAAACGTGCGATTGTGATGGGCACGAAGAGCTTTGGCAAAGGGTCGGTTCAGACGGTTATTCCGCTGACCGAGCACGGTGCCATGAGGCTCACCACGGCGCGCTATTACACGCCATCGGGTCATTCGATCCAAGCCAAAGGCATTATGCCGGACATCGTTGTTGAACAAGCAAAGATCGAACCAGTTAAGGGAGAGAAGGTTCGCCTTGAGGCGGATCTTCGCAAGCGTCTGGAAAATCTTGAGGATAAAAAAGAGAAGAAAGCAGAAGAGTCACCTGCAGATCAGATAAAGTCTGACGAAGTTAAGCCGGATGATAAAGCTCAGGATAAAGATACAAAGAAAAAAGATGGTTCTCGTCGCAGCGATATGGAGTCAGCGGAGGATTTCCAGCTGCAACGTGCGTTTGATCTATTGCGCGCGGTGCATGTGTATAATCAGGTTTCACCGGATCGCTAGCCATGCGCATGGGCTTTAAGTTTTCCAAAGCCCTGATCTGGCAGCTTGGTATGTGGTGCTCGCTGCTGGCATGTGTAGCGGCGTCAGTTTTTTTATTCATGAGCGGCCTCAGCGAAAGCAAGGATGCCGATGATACCGGAAGAAGGCTATCGATTGCGCTCGCAACCGGTGAAGTGACTGGCAAAATCAATTCCTCCTCACCACCAACAGTGGTTAAGGAAGAGCCAGCAGAAGAAACCAAAACACAGCCTTCTTCTGAGCCTGGGCAAAAGCCAGCAGAGGCCGCTGAACCAGAAATTCCGGCGAAAGACCCGCAAACAGCAACCGATACCGCTACCCAAACACTAACTCCGGCTGAAACATCGCAAGTGGCAACCGATAGTGCAGCGCAAGCTGTAGAGCCAACAGCCGCGCCGCAAACAGCAACCGATACGGCGTCGCAAACGCCTGTACCACCTGAAGCAAAACCAGAAGAGAAAATTGTTCCTGGTGAAGAATTGCCGATGACGGCGGCACCGGAAGAAATCATTGCGCCGGATGAAACCGTGACGATTATTCCCGCTAAAATTCCGCTGCCTGACACCAACCCAAAGCTGATCAAAAAAGCGAGTATTGGTCAGCTCCCGATCATTGGTGGTGATGGCTTAAAATCATGGCAATATTATAGCAGGCCGTTTGAGCGTCAGGGTAAGGAGCCGATCATCGCCATTATTATCACCGGGCTTGGGCATGGCAAATTTGTAACCGAAAAATCTTTCACATTGCCCCAAGAAATTACACTTAGTTTCTCGCCTTATGCGGTGAATGTTGCTGAATGGGCGAATACGGCCCGACTCACGGCGCATGAAAAGCTCGTGGATTTACCGCTGGAACCACCTAATTTTCCTGCTGCTGATCCTGGTCCTTACGGATTGCTTCTTGATAAGGGGTTGCAAGAGAATGAAAACCGCCTGCGCTGGGTGCTTTCCCGCTATACGGGGTATGTTGGTGCGATTACGCCCTACAGCGAAGTCTACACCGCCAACATCGAAGCATTTAAAGTATTGCTGCAGTCGCTGGCGAACCGTGGGTTATTGCTCGTGATGTCCCATGAGCCTGCAAAAACTGAGGTCAATGAGTTGCTGGAAACGACGAGCACCCCCAACGTGATTGCTGATATGCTGGTGGACGAGGAATTACTCGATAGCTCGATCGACACCCGCCTGAGTGTCCTTGAGCAAGAAGCCAAAAAGAAGGGCTACGCGGTGGGTATTATTCAAGCAACACCGCTTTCGATCGAGCGTCTTCGGATTTGGTCTGAGGGGCTGGAATCGCGCGGCGTCAGGCTTGCTCCGCTTTCCGCAGTGGTGAAGTTGAGGTTTTCGTGAGCCTTCCTTACCGTGATGGTGTCGGCATTATGCTGATTAACCCGCGCCGACAGGTGTTTGTGGCGAAGCGCATTGATACCATTTCTGAAGCATGGCAGATGCCGCAGGGCGGCATTGATGAGGGCGAGCGCCCAGATATGGCGGCGCTGCGTGAGCTGGAAGAAGAAACCGGCACCACCAAAGCGACTATCCTGCGTGAAAGCGATGACTGGCTGACCTATGATTTGCCTGCTGAATTGATTGGTAAAATCTGGGGTGGGCGCTATCGTGGCCAGCGCCAGAAGTGGTTTGCCATGCGGTTTGATGGCACGGACAGCGATATTAACATCGATACGCCCCACCCCGAATTCTGCGAGTGGAAATGGGCGGCACCCAAAACCCTTACTGATTTGATTGTGCCGTTTAAACGTGTATTATACCGCGATATTATTCAGGAATTCAGGGATTTGCTTTGAACGCCATTGCGCTACAGATGTTGTTTGGTGATCGTGGAAAATACATCGCGATGATCATCGGTATTGGTTTTGCATCGCTGATTATGACTCAGCAGCCTTCCATTTTCTGGGGACTCCTTACCCGTACGTATGCTTTTATTGGCGATGTGGCCGCGCCTGATATCTGGGTGATGGATCCGGGCGTGCAGTTTGTTGAGGAACACAAGCCGATACGCGACACGGATCTCGCACGTGTGCGTGGTGTAGCGGGAGTGGCGTGGGCGGCGCCGATGTACAAGAACCTGATGATTGTTAAGCTGCCTGATGGATCGACACGCTCGATTGATTTGACGGGGCTTGATGACGCAACGCTGATAGGCGCGCCGCCTTATATCGTGGAAGGATCGCTCGAGTCGCTCAGGCAGGCTGATGGTGTGCTCGTAGATAAAGAATCCGCTTTTACGCGACTTCGCGTATCCTTGCCGGATGGCAGCACGCGGCCGCTTGCCATCGGCGATGTGATGGAAATTAACGATCGGCGTGCATTGATTGTTGGCTATGTGAAAGCCTCGCGCAACTTTGTGTTGCAGCCGCAGGTCTACACCACCTACACTCGATCCCTGACTTATGGCGCACAGAATCGCCGCCAGCTCACCTATGTGCTGGTAAAAGCCCACGAGGGTGTTGATAAGCAGGATCTGGCTGATCGTATTGCAGCAGAATTAAAGTTGATGGCGCTTACGTCTGACCAGTTTAAAACAATCACGTTTAACTACTGGATGAAAAACACTGGTATCCCGATTAATTTTGGTATTTCGGTGACGCTGGGGTTTATTGTCGGGGCGGCAGTGGCTGGGCAGGCTTTTTTCAACTTCATCCGCGAAAACCTGAAGCAATATGCCGCGCTCAAGGCAATGGGGCTCAGAAGCAGTGTGCTGGTGCGCATGGTGCTGCTGCAGTCGCTGGTTGTAGGGCTTACGGGTTATGGCCTAGGGGTTGGCATGACCGCGCTGTTTGGCTACCTGATGCGCGACACTGTGCTCGCTTTCAGCATGCATCCGTTTATTCTCGTTTTTGCGCTTGTGGGCGTGTTTATGATTGTGGCTGCGGCAGCGCTGCTTTCCATCCGGCAGGTGATTAAAGTGGATCCAGCGGTGGTGTTCCGTGGTTGAGTTTGCAGTACGTTGTCAGGCAGTGGTAAAGCGTTTCGGTGAGGGTGCCGGCGAAGTGGTTGCGCTGCGCGGTGTGGATCTTGATATTCGCGCGGGCGAGTTCATGATGCTGGTGGGGCCGTCTGGCTGCGGCAAAACCACACTGATATCCGTGATTGCCGGTATTCTTGCCTCGGACGAGGGAAGCTGCGAGGTGCTCGGCGAGCGCTATGAAGCAATGCGCAGCAGCCAGAAAATGGATTTCAGGGCAAAGAATATTGGCTTTGTGTTTCAGCAGTTCAATCTGCTGCCTTCGCTTTCGATTGCAGAAAATGTGGCGATTCCGATGATTATCAATGGTCATGATCGCAGCAAGGCAATGCAGGCGGCGCGCGTGATGCTGGAAGAGGTGGGGCTCGGCGACCGTGCCAACAGCAAACCCAACCTGCTTTCTGGCGGCCAGCAGCAGCGCGTGGCGATTGCCCGGGCGCTAGTGCATGAACCAAAAATCCTTCTTTGCGACGAGCCAACGAGTGCGCTTGATCACACAACCGGTATGAAAATCCTTGATATGATGCGCTCTTTGAGTGCACGCCACGGTACGACGCTTATTGTCGTGACACATGACAGCCGTATTTTTAAATATGCCGACCGCATCGCCCATATGGACGATGGGCACATTGATAAACTATCTTCTGCCAAAGAATATATGGAGACCGCGCACGCATGATCACACGTTATCTTATTCCTTTTTTGGGACTGGTTGGGCTGCTCTGGGCGGTGACCTTTGTTTTCACCGTTGGTAAAGCGGAGACGCCAGAGGCGAACCAGCTTTCCCTGCCGCCGGCCGCGCCATTTGCTTCCACTATTTCCGGGACTGGTATTATTGAGGCAAACACGCGTAATATCGAAGTTGGCAGCCATCTTTCAGGTATTGTTACGCAGGTGCCGGTGGTGGAAGGCAAGGTGGTGAAGCAGGGTGAGCTTCTGTTTGCGCTCGATGATCGCGCGGCTAAAGCTGAGCTTGAGTCGCGCCAGAAGGATCTGGCCGCTGCGCAGGCCAGGCTGGAAACTGCACGTGTACAGCTCGCAGATGATAAGGATCAACTACGTCGTTCTGAATCGCTCAAGATTGGAGTGGCGGTTAGCGAAGATGTGCTGATGCGCCGGCGTTTCGCAGCGAAGCGATCGGCAGCTAATGTAACGCAGGCAGAGGCGGAAGTGGAAAGTGCCCGCGCGCAGCAGCAAAACGCACAAGTGACGCTCAGCCGCCTGAGTGTAACCGCACCAATGGAAGGTCGTGTGCTGAAGGTGCGCGTGCAGCCGGGGGAGTTTGTGCAGGCGGGGCAGGTGCCATCACCGATACTGATGGGTAATGATACGCCACTATATGTGCGTGTAACGGTTGATGAAAATGATGTGTGGCGCTTTAAGCCAGATGCGAAAGCTGAGGCGGCACTACGCAGCAATAAAGAGATTAAAGTGCCGCTTAAATTTGTGCGTGTTGAGCCTTATGTGCAGCCCAAGCAGAACTTAAGCGGGCGTAGTACAGAGCTGGTGGATACCAGAGTTCTGGAAGTCGTCTATGAAATCGCTGAGCACAAAGAGCAGCTCTTTATTGGGCAGCAGATGGATGTGTTTATTGAGGTTGTGGCTAAGCCGTAATACCCGCTTGCCGCAGCTCGGCGGCTATTTTGGCGATGCTCTCGGGGCTGCGCGTGGCGTCTTTGTTGTTCACGGCAATTGCCTGCAGAGCGCTGTTTTGCTGGGCGCTTAAGCCGAGCCTCACCGTGACATCATTGATGAAATCAATGAGCGGGCCATGGCTGCCAAAGGTTGCCTCAAAGCTGTCCGATAAAGGGAAGGTGTTTTTTGCTGCGCCGGTTTTACCGATCGAGCTCAGATTCTGGCTGATGGTGAGAGAAATTTTTTCCAGCATCTTGGCGGCAAAATCTTTTGCGTTCAAGTCAGTCTGCGCCGCTGTGAGCGCTCCATCAAACCCCACATCCTTTGATGAACGAGTTGTTTTTTTGCTGCCTGCGCTGAATTCTAAACTGGAAGCAGATAGAAATGAGGCGGTGTTGGTTTGCATAACAACTCCCTGAGTTATTTTGAGGATCAACGGCTATTGGTTATTACTAAATAAATATTAAGCAAACTTCATGCCAGATAAAGCGGGTGGGTTTGCGTGGGGAAGTTGATGGTGAAGGGTGGTGCGCTAGTGCTGAGGGAGTTCGGACCTGATCAGTAGATTTCTCGAATCTGTTATCCAATTCAACCGATTAATAAATAGTATTATTTCGCCTTCATCAAACTGTAACAAACTTTTAGTACAATAGCGCGATGGAAGCACATAAGCATTTACCACCCGGGCCAATTCGCGAAGTCTTAGATAAAAATGAAGGGAAATTTCCGCCGGTTGATCCTAAGCGTTTAGGATTTTATCGATTCACTTCCGCAGTTGCTAATGGAAATGCAGGAGAAAACCGTAAAGTAGAAGCGACATTGGTGACTGCCGATTCTGAGATGCCGCTCAAAAAAGCATATCTGTGGTTGCAAGAATCTTGTAAAAAGGCTGGCCTTGATCAAATACCGCCACTCGTTGTTATTACGGGAGCACATAATAATAATGGACGATTTGTTAAAACCGAAGAGGGCGTTCATTTGGTTATAGAAACAACGGATCAAGAAATACATCCTTCTGCTAAAGGTATCATTGCTCATGAGTTGAAGCACGGATTACTGGATTCATCTATGAATCCATGGCAAGCAGAATATGCATGCGATAAGTTTGCCTGCGATGTTTGCGGTGAATCTTATATGCGGAATGTATATTTCCCGTACTTTATTGCCGTTGCTCTGGATAGACCTGTTTTAGCAGATATTCCTCTAGAAAAAATTCTGTTTCATGACGAATTTTATGGGTTTCGACGCTTGATTGATGATGCAGAAACCGACCGAAGTTTTGATGATAAAGCCCATCCTTCTATTGTTAAAAGAATACATAACATTCTTGGTAAGGATGCTTTTCCTGGATCATTTGAAGAACTAGATGCGTTGCGCGATAGGAGTCGTTCTAAAGCAGGCTGGTCTGACTCTGTAGGTGATAAAAAATCACCTGCTCAAAGGGGTGGTAGTAACAGCGCGAGCTCTGGATCTAAAACAGTATAGTTAGAACCGCTCATCTTATTGAACTCTAAAGATTCACATCTCAACTGCCCAAATTGGGTATCGGAAAATTAGAACCAGAGCCAACTCAGGTCGCCTGTGCGGAATTGTAACTATTTTTAGAAATGCTTCTTTGCAAAGATTCTTCCATTGCCTGTTTTCAAGAATGCTTCAAAATTATCAGCTTTTTGTTCGTCACTGAATGCAAAATACATCTTTAATTTCCAAGGCCTATACTTGTTGGTATGAATGGATTTTCCATCGTTATGTTCTTTATAGCGCCGTTTCAAATCTGTTGTTGATCCTGTATAATATTTATCAGGTTCTATCTCGCTCTGTAAAATATACACATATTTCATCCGCTTACGCTCCGCTACAGCGAGATTGACATACAGCCCGCTTTCGTTCGTTGCACTCTCTACAGCGCGGCATCCGTTTCGCACGCTCCAGCGCAGTCGCGCTGTAGCTAAATTTTGGCTTTGCCAAAATTAGCGAAAGCGGATGGTGCACCAGCGCGGAAAAACTTCGAACCAACTTAATGAATTGCTAGATGCATTGCAAACATGGTTTGTAAAACTGAAACCTCTCAAGCACCTAGAAAAACATGCGCTTGCTGAGCAATAGGATAATGCGATGGACGGACTATAATATTATGTTCGGGGTATGCATCCTTAAACTCCAATGGATGTGGTTTTGATGGATCGCTGGTGAATCGTGCAAGTTCCCAGCCGCCGTGGAATGTTTCTTTATATAGGCATGCGCCGCCATCAAGCGGAATACTATGAGGTACCTTTACTTCTGCTAACTGTGATACAGCTTCCAATGTTGAATTTAATGCGGCCTGAATTAAGGTGTTGCGTTCAGCGTTATCTGCATCTTCAAGAAATGCGCGCTGCTTATCGCTTATTGTGTATTCGGAAAGAGGCTTAGTAAGTCGATTAGAAGCATGTACGATGTGACCCCTAAAGTGACTTGCAAAATCATCTATATATTGCCCCACCTTTTCTTCATCAAAGCCATAGCGCGCATTTTCATCTTTATAGATGAGCATGGCAGTTTTAATCGTTTCATAGGTTTTGTATGCAACTGCCTGCGCAATATCATTTTTACCTTGAAAGAAATCGTATAGAAAACATAGTTCTTTTTCGTGAGTAACTTTATTTCCTGTGTAGCGTGAATCATTATACTGTTGAATATCCGTATTAAGCCAATCATCGAAACTTAGCCAAGCGTAATCATTTAGAATGGTATCCGAAGCTGGAAAATACGTTCCACCAATACGATGCGATGGTGCACCAAAGATAGGACGAGTAAACACAAAATCTGTATTACCGAAGTTTTGACTATCGTGAGGCCCATTTACATCGGTTCGACTCTCAAACACGACTCCTTTTTCTTTGAGAGCCATGTTGCTAAGAATTTCTCCAGCCTCAAGAATGGGAGAATGGTAATCTGCGGTAGGGTGAATAGATGTCTGATGATAGAGAGTTATTGGCATTTTTCGGATTTTTTCAGACAACTCCTGAATTAAAGTAAAAGGACAATCAGCATTTTGTCCTCTTATAAATTCCAGATTCCTTTCAGATCGCTCTTTTCTACCGCGTGGCGTCGTGAAATCAGTATCCATAGCTTCTTGTTCTATTATTTTTCTTGGCAAATCCGTTGATTTTCCTGCGGGATTAAAAACAACTGCCTGCATATGTCGATATGCTTGCTTTTCCCTGTCGCTTAAAGGATCAAGATGTTCTCGCGATGACCATTTTTCTGGCTGTTTATTCATGGGTAACATTATAAACCAAAATTATTAATTTTCAACCAAACTGTTAGAACCGTTCATCTATTTGAATTTCATAATTTCCATCTGAATCCATACAAACTGGGTATCGGAAAGTTAGAACCAGAGCCAAGTCTTTGACTGAAGCGGACTCGAACCATTTTTCAAACGGTCGTTTCCGAAGTGGTGCCCCCGGTCGGAATCGAACCGACACACCTTGCGGTACCGGATTTTGAGTCCGGCGCGTCTACCAGTTCCACCACAGGGGCATAGGATTTGTGGCACTATAAGCATCTGGTCTGGTTGGTCAACCCTTGCCTTTCGTCCAAGGAAAATTTATGCTGCATTTATGAAACTTTCTTCGCTGCTACCCAAGACTAGACGCTCGTTGCTGCTGGCGACGGCGCAGTTCTCGGTTTTAGTGGTTGGCAGCGCGCTGGTTGGGCAATATGGGTTTGACCTGTACCCGTGCGAGCTGTGCCTTTATCAGCGCTATCCCTATTTTGCGATTATCCTCGTCGGCTTGTATGGCAGTATCTTTGCGCGTTCGCCGAAATTACTTGCGGCGCTGCTGGTTTTTGTGGCGCTGATGTTCCTTACCACATCTGGTATTGGCGCTTACCATACCGGTGTTGAATATGGCTGGTTTCAAGGCCCATCGGCCTGTTCCAGCGGCGACAGCAGCAACATGACGCTGGAGGAGATGCGCGCGCAGATTATGAACGCGCCGCTGGTTTCCTGCGCGCAGGCGATGGCGTATATTTTCGGGCTGTCCATGGCGGCGTGGAACGCGATGCTGGGTTTTGCGGCAGCGCTAGGAACCTTGTGGCTGATGAGGAAAACGGCATGACGCTGCCTGGCGATTTATCTCGTGATCAGAAAATCCAGCGCATGATCCGCGTGAATCATGCCGGCGAATATGGCGCGCAGCGGATCTATGCAGGCCAGCTGGCGGTGCTTGGAAAAAGCGAGTGTGCGCCGACGCTGAGGCACATGGCCGAGCAGGAGCAGGAACATCTCGATACCTTTTCGCGTATGATGCAAAAGCGCCGCGTAAGGCCGACGCTGCTGTCACCGTTATGGCATGTGGGCGGTTATGCCTTGGGCGCGGCAACCGCGCTGATGGGCGAAAAAGCGGCGATGGCGTGCACAGTGGCGGTGGAATCGGTGATCGACGAACACTACGCAGAGCAGGAGCGCGCGCTTGCAGATGATGATGACCATGAACTAAAAACCGCAATTCAGAAATTTCGCGCCGATGAAAAAGAGCATCATGATACGGCCTTGAATCTTGGTGCAGAAGCAGCGCCTCTTTACCCTATTTTAACTTCTCTCATTGTATACCAAACCAAGTTTGCAATTTGGCTTTCGACGCGTATTTAATCACATGATGCGGAAGTATGTTGCAATCTTTCCTACTATATGTAGTAGTAGTCAATGTGTTGTGCGTAAATATATCTGTCGTGTGTCAAAGGTTCTAAGGTGAGTCAAACAAGCCGAATTCTGCCCCTTTGTGCGTGCTTCTTCCTCGTTGCCAGCTGTAGCGAAAGCGGTACCGGCAGACTCCTCGACCCCGAAAGAAAACACGACGTCATCGATGCCGATCGCAAGCTTGATCGCCAGGATTTCAAGGATTTGCATAATCTCGAAGCGTATGTAGACCCTAAAGCTCAGGTCAATGCTAACGTGCTGGAGCCGCCGATTCCAGACCTCGCTGAGATCCTTGCTGCGCCGCGCCCACCCAAGATTGCACAGGCACAGCTCGTGTCTGTTGCCGTCACTGATGATGTGCCGTTGAAGGACGTGCTCGTTGAGCTTGCAAGGCTTGCAGACATTGATATTGAAGTTGATCCCGCTATCACCGGCGGCATTATTTTCCGTGCCAAGGACCGTCCGTTTAATGAGGTGATTGAACGTATTTCAGATCTTGCCGGGCTTCGCTACCGTGTACAGAATAATGTGCTGCGCGTTGAGCGTGATATGCCCTATATCCACACCTACACACTTGATATGCTGAATGAGCGCGCGCAGCAAGCCGCCGCTATTACCTCCGCCAGCTCGACAGCGGGGGGTGGTGCAGGTGGAGCATCAGCGCCGGCTAGTGGTGGTGCAGCCGCAGGAAGTGATCCTGCCCGCGAAGAATTCTGGAAAAAATTTGAAGCTGGCGTGAAACAGATTGTTGATTTTAGAAACAGATCGCTGGTTTCAACCACTGATATGGCTAGCCAGCCGGGCGCTCCTGCGCCGTCGGTTCCTGGCGCGCCTGCAGCAGCGCCGCCACCCATTCCAGCGCCTATCGCGGCGTCAGCGACCGGCAACAGCAATAACGAAGGTGTTGGTTATACACTCAATCGTCAGGCTGGAACGCTCACGGTTGCGGCAACGGATCGCCAGCATGAAATGATCAGGCAGTTTATTCGCGCGATTGACAGCAACGTATCTTCACAGGTTTTGATTGAGGCAAAAATTGTCGAAGTTTCCCTTAACGATCTCTACCAGACTGGTATTGACTGGACCAAGCTTGGTACCAGTACGATTAACTTTTCAGGTGATTTAAATCGTGTTGAACCCAGCCTTGCTCGAGCAGTGCCAGGAAAAATTACGATTCTGAAAGATAATTTTGTTGGTGACATGGATCTTTCAGCAGCGGTCAACCTGCTCAGCGAGTTCGGCACGACGCGTGCGCTCTCCAGCCCGCGCCTCAGCGCCATGAATAATCAGAAGGCGGTGCTCTCATTTGTTGAGAACCTGCTTTATTTTGAGATTGAATGTGAAGTAACCGATGCTGTAGCGGGAACTGGTGGTTCTGCAGGTACGCCTGCAAAACTGGAGGTAACCAGCACAAAGAAAGAAGAACCCCTTGGTATTATTCTGAATCTTCAGCCCTCAATTAATAAGGAAACAAATGAAGTCACGCTCGGAATTAAACCAGTTTTAAGCCGTTTGGTGAAGCAGGTTCCGGATCCTGGATTTGAAGTCTGTAAAGCGCAGGCTGTATCAACGGCAGGTGTTCCAACCTCGGTCGTCAATGCTGTCTTAGCAACCAAAAGTGAATTCCCGCAAATTGAAAAACGTGAGCTGGATTCCATCCTGAAAATTAAAAGCGGTCAGGTGATGGTGATTGGTGGTCTGCTGGAAGACCGCATCACGAATACTGATTCTGGTGTCCCTGGTGTCAGCGAAGTTCCTTACTTTGGAAATCTGTTCAAGAGCGTTGAAAAATCGAATGTAAAAAAAGAGCTGGTGATCATGATTCGCGCGACCATTGTTGATTCTCAAGGTTATATGGATGCGGCAGATAAAGGTATTTATGAGAAATTTATGCAGGATCCTCGTCCGATTATATTTCCTGAAGCTCAATAAAGAAGTTTTCCTATGAAGACTAACATCCATTATGTTTTGATAACTGCGCTGCGCGACTGGCTCTTTGTCGGATTGATTGTTGGCGTGCTGGTCGCAACCGCTATTTCTGCGACCCTCGGCAGCACAGCTTTTCTTGAAGAAAAAGAAATGACCATGACGTTTGCTGCTGGCTCATCACGCCTGATGCTCATGATTGGTTTAATCGTATTCGTCTGTTTCCATATCCGAAATGCTTTTGATACCAAGGAGATCGATGTGATTCTTTCGCGTCCGATTTCGCGCGCGAATCTAGTGATCGCGTACTGGCTGGGTTTTTCGCTGGTGGCGCTGCTGCTTGTCCTTCCGGTTGTTGGGATTCTTGCCGCTATTAAGCCTGTGCACTGGGTTGGGTTTGCTGGCTGGTCGCTCAGCTTGCTTCTGGAGGCGATGCTGGTCGTGGCACTTGCGTTATTCAGCGCCTTCACGCTGAAAAGTGCAGTGACCTCGGTGCTCGCATGTATGGGTTTTTATGTGCTCTCGCGCATGATGGCGTTTTTTGTGTTTACCGTTGAATCGCCGATGTTCAACGATGTGAAATTTATTGTTCTTAAATACACCCTCATTGCCATCTCTTCTATTGTGCCTCGGCTTGATTTCTTTGCTAAAAGCGAATGGTTATCATACGGCTTTCCAAGTGCTCAGGACTGGCAGGTGTTTGTGCTGCAGGTAGTGATTTTTGTGCCGCTTTTGCTACTGGCGACGATGGTGGATTTTCGTCGCAAGCAATTTTAGCGTATGGCTAGATTCTCATTACAGAGCTGGCTTAAGAATTATGGCCTGCTTGCGCTGTTTCTGGTCTTTCAGGCAGGTTTCTGGTTTCAGACCAAAGCCATCAAACCCGAAATGGGGATTGTGCCTGAAGTGCCAGGACGAACCGCTGTTCACGCGCTGGCTTTTGGTGATAACGAGTTTTTCTTTCGCGTACTGGCGTTCAATATTCAAAATGCCGGTGATACCTATGGCAGGTTCACCGCGCTGCGCTACTACGATATGAACAAGCTCTACCACTGGTGGAATCTGCTTGATGAACTTAATCCAAAGTCCAACATGCTGCCAGCCATGGCCTGCTATTATTTCGCACAGACCCAGAATACACCCGATGTGCGTTACGTGGTGGATTATCTCTATGAGCACTCCACACGCGATGTGCCAAACAAATGGTGGTGGCTGATGCAATCCATTTATCTGGCGCAGCACAAACTGAAGGATATGGATCTGGCGCTGAAGGTATCAAAGCCGATGGTTAACCCCGAAGTGCCGGCTTTTGCCCAGCAGATGGCGGCGGTGGTGCGCGAAAAGCGCGGTGAGATGGAAGATGCGCTGAAAATTATGGAGACGATCCGTGATAATGCGAAGCATATCAAGGAATCGGATTTGAAATTCATGACCTATTTTATTGAAGAGCGCTTGAAGCGGCTTGATGATATTAAGAAACCCAAGAAAAACCCCTCACCGGATCGATAAACTTCGGTTTATCTTCGCCTCATGCTGTGGTTAGATGGCCGCATGTCTGAAACGGCAACAAATAATGTACTTAACCTGTTGCAAGCCCTACACCTGATGGGTGTATTGCCGGCGCTTTTTTTGTTATTTTTTTTGCTGGTATTGTTTGCTAAAGGCAATCGCCAGGCGGTTATACCCGCGATATATTTTCTATCGCTTGCTTGCGGTTTCATACTTCCACTCGCCAGTATTTATCCCCCGCTCAGTCAAAACCTGCTGTTTGCTGGTGTCTTGCTGCTCGGCGAGAGTTTGCTGATGGCGGCCAGCTTTTTGCTGGTGATGCAATTTTTGTTAGGTCGAACTCCGCCGCTAATTTACTGGCTGGTTTTTGCCATTCCGTTCGTTGGCGGCAGTGGGCTCATCTATGCTAGTCTTTTAAGCCCAGAAGCCTGCGCGATTGACGAAGTTTGTAGGGATGTTGGAACTTATAAGGCTCTTTATAATATTTTCAGTGCCGCGCTGATTTTCTTGCTGCTTGTCTATTATTCATCGCGAGGCAGTGAGGCTGTGCAAAGTGATGAGGATCGCCGCCATAAATACTGGCTGATCATTTCTCTTATTCTGCTCAATTTATGCGTCCTTGCAATTGACCTTGCGCGCATCGCCGGACGATTGTCGCAGTCGGAAGCTGATATAATCCTGGTGATCTTTAAGCTTGCCTTTATTTATCTGGTGATTACCTCGCTATTTCGTGTGTTTTACCCGCGTATGGCACAGGAAGTTGTTACTTTTTCCAGCAAGCCGCAGCATGATCCCGCTCAGGATCAACCGGTTGTCGATATGGTGGTTCGCCTGCTTTCAGACGAAAAGCTTTACCGCGAGATGCGCCTCAACCGCGCTGCATTCGCTGAGAAGGTAGGTGTCAGCGAGCACCAGCTATCGCGCATCGTGAATCATTATTTCGGTAAATCTGTCGTGGAGCTAATCAACCATCACCGTATCGAGGATGCCAAGCGCCGCCTGCGCGATGAGCCACAAATACAGATTACGGTGATTGGTTTTGAGGCGGGTTTTAACTCCATTGCCTCCTTCAACCGCGTGTTCAAAGAAAAAGTCGGCGTTTCTCCCACGCAGTGGCGCGAAGGCGCTGGTGGTTAGTCCATTTGCATCTCAATGGTCGTTAGGCTAAGATTATTTCCTTTCGCTACCTAAGGGAGGTTCCATGCAATTGATCCGTCATTATGGTGCACGAATCAAAAACTGGCTGATTTCTGATCGGCATAAGGCCAAAGCAAAGATGGCACGCGAGGAGATCGAGCGCGCTTTCACTGAGCATCCCAAGGAAACCGGCGAGAGCTATCTTGTGCATTTATGGTTTACTGTGACCATGACCTTGCGGCTGATATTCAGCGCCGTAGTGCTTTTCATTCACGGCTTTTTGCCATTTCTCTTTGTGCGCACGGCAAGCAGCCAGATGGAGACGATTTACGGCATCATGCGCTCGCGCATTCCAGAAGCACGGCGTGAGGAGCTCAAGCAGCGCTGGCACGTCTAGTGAGCACCTCAATAAACTCTACTTTCGCTTCAAATCTACTTGCGATGGAGCCTCCCTCGGGCATGTCATGTACTCTTTCCGTACACTCATGCCCTCGGACTCCATCGCTTCGCGCTTTCTTGCCAAAGCGAATTTATTGAGGTGCTATCATGAGTAAAACGCATTCTTTCGACATTGCTATCGTCGGGCTGGGTTTTTCCGGCGCCGCGGTCTTTGCCAAACTCACCGATACTCTGACGCGCCCGGTAAGCATCTGCCTGATCGATGCCGGCCGCCTTTCGCCCTGCGGCGTAGCCTATTCCACCACGCGGCCTGAGCACCTGCTGAATGTGCGCGCCTCTCACATGAGCATGGACGCGAACAAGCCAGATGATTTTACCAGCTGGCTGGCCGGGCGCTACCAGCCGCATGAATTCGCACCGCGCATGATTTATGGCGACTATCTGAAGCAGCGTTTTAACGAAGCGATGGCCACGGCGAAAAGCGCGGGCCATCATGTGCAATATTACCATGACGATATTGTTCGCATGGATGAAAGCGGTAACCTAATTGCGGAAAGCGGCAGAATATTTATGGCAGCGCATACGGTGCTTGCGAATGGGCTGCGTTTCAGCAAACGCTGGGCTGAGGGCGATGTCTGTCAACCCTGGTCGTTCGAGCCATCGTTTTTTGCTAACAAAGATGGCGCGGTGGTCATCATCGGTAGCGGCCTTACGGCGGTTGATACTATTTTGAGCCTTCTGGGGTGCCAATTTCGTGGAAAGATTATCTGTGTATCTCCGCGTGGTCATTTTCCTATGGCCCATAGTGACAGCGCCGCAAAGCCTGATATACCATCTTTTCCTCAGCAGCTCAGGCTATCGTTGCTTGTGCAAATGATACGCCGGTTTTGCATGGCGCAACCTGTGTGGCAGGATGCGCTCGATGCGCTAAGGCCGCATACGACTGCGCTGTGGCAGCGACTGTCCGCGTCTGATCAAAGGCGGGCGCTTACACGCTACCTGCATTGGTGGAACATCCACCGCCACCGAATGGCACCTGAAATCGCGGTGACCTTACAAAAAGCGCAGTCATCAGGGCAGCTTATCAGAATACGCGGGCGCTTCACCGGCACTGAGCAGGGGCGTGCATTAGTCAGGAAAACGGATGGAGTCCAGTCTATTTCGTGCGATGCGGTGATCGATTGTTCGGGCCCGAGCTATGCCACCCCTTTTTCTGTCGATGTGTCCTCACTGATCGCCGGTGGCAACGTCAGGATACATGAAAGCGCGGCTGGTTTTGCTGCAAATGAAACTTGTCGCATTAGCACCAAAGGAAGCCCGGAAATCTACGCTATGGGCGCGCTGCTTACTGGCCAGCTTTTGGAAACCACTGCCGTGCCGGAGCTGCGGAAACAAGCTGCATGGATAGCTGAGGCTATAGTAAACGCTATTCGCCCTGCATGATGCGACCCACCAGCTGGGCAACGGTGGGCACAAAGCCGTTCGCATACCAGGGGTCCTGCTGAAACTTAAAGGCATTGTGGCCGGAGAACATAAGCTCGTTATCGACACCCGCACCATGCGCCACATCCTGCAGGGTTTTCTGGATGCAGAAGCTGCGTGGATCTGCTTTTTTGCCGGTAGTGTAATCGTCATGGTCTTTCCAGTTGGAAAAACGGCAGTGACTGAGGCAGCCCATGCAATCCACCTGATCCTTGTGAATCTGTGCTGCTTTTTCTTTACTGACAAACATCAGCGTGGAGTCTGGGGTTTTCATCGGGTCGTCATAACCGGCTGCGATCCATTCTTCCGCGCGTGCGCGATCATCGGGCTGGATGTAAACCGGCCTGCCACGCGGGCCAAAGGGGAAGGGATCAGCAAAGAGGCCTTCCGGCTCAGTGCGATACTCAATCTGGCGTTCACCGCGGCCGCGAAGTTCTTTGATAAAGCTGTTGTTCACAGCTGAGGAATAGAAACCTGTCGGCGAGAAATTGTTGAGGAATACATCACCTTCCTTGAGGGTCATCAGGCGGCGTTTCCATTCATCAGAAACGGGACTTTCCTTGGTAAGAATCGGCCGCGTGCCAAACTGGAAAGCAATTGGGCCGATCTCGGGATTATCCAGCCAGTGTTCCCAGTCTTTCAGCCACCATACGCCACCCGCCATGAGTATCGGCGTGTCATTCAGCCCGTAGCTATTCATCACCTTACGCAGCTCTGCAACGCGCGGGTAGGGATTCTGGGGCTTGGTGGGGTCTTCGGCGTTGGACAGGCCATTATGCCCGCCCGCAAGCCACGGATCTTCATACACGACGCTACCCAGCCATTTAGGATGTTTGCTGTAGGCGCGCTTCCATAGTGCATTAAATGCGCGGCCAGAGGAAACGATGGGGTGGGCGTAGACTTCGTAATGAGCGGCGATCTCGGCCAGCTTATAAGGCATGCCCGCACCGCAAGTTACCCCGTGTACAAGGCCTTTCGCGCCTTCGAGAATGTTGACCAGAATCCTCTCGCATGCGCCCATTTCCCATAGCACGTTGACATGGATACGGCCCTTGCCACCAGATATGTCGTGCGCAAGCTTTGCTTGGAAGATCCCCCCCTTGCTGCTTTGCTCGATCAGCTCTTCGTGGCGTTCGCGGCGAGTGGTCGCTTTATAAACATAAGGGATAGGTTTGCCGTCTTTATCAAATGTATCGGCATTAACGCCGGAAAACGTGCCCACGGCACCAGTTGCGGCAAATGCTCCCGCTGTGCGGCCATTGGTGACGGACACACCTTTGCCACCTTCGACAATGGGTAAAACTTCTCGGCCCGAAATGATGACCGGCTTTAGTTTTTCACGGTTAAATGAAGACAAGCGAATCTCTGTAACAAAATGAAATACTCCGTGATTATAGGGTGAAAGTCCTAGAACGCAATCAGGATTCTTTCCAGATTTTTGGCCATAACCACCAGCCCTTGACATGCAACCAGCGACGAAGCGGAGTTTTGACCACCAGCATCAGGATACCGATCGAGAGTAAGCACCAGATTGCCGGCCATTCATTGTGATTGCTGGTGAGCTGCTGCGCGAGCCAAGGACCAAGGAAATAATGATAGGTGACCACGCGCCATGAGCCATATAGCAGCGGCAGGGCGAAGGCAGTTAGCAGGTAGCCGGGGAAGCCATCGCTCATCGGCCTGAAGCCGGAGTGTACGAAGTAATTGCCGATACCATTGGTGGGAACCTCCCATGCAATGTGCCACTCGCCGCTAACCGAGCATAGCCGTTCTGCACATAGTGGTCGTGATGGGTCGCACAGTCCGGCCCACTCAAATGGGTAAAGCTGAATAAGGGTGAAAATAGCTCCTGCAAAACATAACCCGTAAACCCATGGCGCGATACGCCTGCGTACTTCATCCGGCACAAAGTAAAGTGCGACGGCATTAATGAAGAAGGGTTGAAACGTAATATGTAGATAGCCAAAAAGTGTCGCGATCTGATTCGAGGGCAGTTCGCAGCGGTCAATCACCGAGTAGGTGTAAGCCTGCAGCACTTCCATCAGCGAGAAATAACCCAGCGCGATCCATAGCGGCGCAGGTTCTTTCTTCCACGCCGCATAAAGCGTGGTGGCTATACCGGCCGCCGCAAGCACCGTCGATGCTTCGCCACTCCAGCACATTATGAGATCTCTTTTTGCACCCAGGCATATTCACGAAATATCATGCGATGTCCAGCGCTAATGCGCCTCACCCCAATGCTTGCCAACGCCGATTTGGGCGGTGAGGGGAATGGAAAGATTTGCCGCGCCTTCCATCGCCTGCTTAATCAGCTTTTTGGTCGCCTCCAAACCTTCTTCCGGCACTTCAAAGACAAGTTCGTCGTGGACTTGGAGTAGCAGCTTAAAAGAAGGTGTCTGGGAATGAGGCTCGGGGCTCAGGGAAGCAAGATCATTCTGTCCTGTGATCTCTGAACCCTGATACCTCTCAATTGCAATCATCGCCCGCTTGATAATATCCGCGGCGGTGCCTTGCAACGGGGCGTTGATGGCGGCGCGCTCATAAAACTGGCGGCGGGCGGCATTTTTATCATGGATGCCGGGAAGGTGGCAGCGGCGGCCATAGAGTGTTTCTACATAGCCGTGCGCGCGCGCAAATTCCTTGGTGGTTTCCATGTAATCGCGGATTCCGGGATATTGGCGGAAATACTGCTCGATGTAGCTTGCGGCTTCGCTCCTGCCGATGCCAAGCCGCATGGCTAGTCCATGCGCTGAGATACCGTAAATGATGCCGAAATTAATCATCTTGGCGCTACGGCGAAGATCTCCGGATACTTCAGAAACCGGCACGCCGAACATCTGTGAAGCGGTGATAGCGTGAATATCGTCGCCGTTTCGAAACGCCGTTTTCAATACGTCAATGCCGGCGATATGGGCAAGCAGTCGCAGCTCGATCTGAGAATAATCCGCGGACAGCAGAACATGCCCGCTTTCCGCTACAAACGCTTCACGAATCTTGCGGCCTTCTTCGCTTCGAATCGGGATATTCTGTAAATTTGGATCGCTGGAGGAGAGGCGGCCCGTAGAGGCGATCGCTTGCGCGAAACTGGTGTGAACTCGTTTCGTTACCGGATTGATTTGTGCGGCGAGTGCATCGGTATAGGTACCCCTCAGTTTGGAAAGCGAACGCCAATCGATCACTTTGCTTGCGATCACATGACCGCTTTCTGCGAGCTCTTCGAGCACTTCATTGTCGGTGGAATAGGCGCCGGTCTTGGCGGATTTCCTTCCGCCCGCCAGTTGTAATTTATCAAATAAAATTTCACCCAGTTGCTTGGGTGAGCCGACATTAAACTCCGTACCTGCCAGTGCATGGATGTCTTTTTCCAGCACGAACATGCGCGTCTCAAAATCCTTGGAAAGCTCCGCGAGCCGCGCGGGGTTCACCTTGATACCGCGGCGCTCCATGGCAAATAAAATAGCAACCAGTGGCCGCTCAATCGTTTCATAGAGCGTGAGCATCTTCTGTTCGGCCAGCTCGCGCTTGAAACGATTATGGAAACGTAAGGTGATATCGGCATCCTCGGCCGCATATCGTGTGGCACTTTCGATATCGACCTCGTCGAAAGTTTTGCGCGCCTTACCGGTACCGGTGACTTCGTCGAAGCTGATGGTTTTATAGCCAAGATAGGTCTGCGCCAGCTCATCCATGCTCTGCCCATGCGCGCCTGCATGCAGGCAGTACGATAGCAGCATGGTATCATCCACCGCACGAATGGCGATGCCGCGGCGCGCCATGATATGCATGTCATATTTAATATTGTGCCCAACTTTTAAGACCGACTCGTCTTCGAGAAGTGGCTTTATAAGCTCCAATGCGCGGTGAAGGGGGATTTGATTAGGTGCCAGTGTTCTGGGGCCAGGGGTCAGGGAAAAAAGATCATTTTGTTGCTTTGCCTGACCCCCGATCCCCAACCCCTGATGCCCGATAGGCACATAACAAGCTTCGCCTTCTTCCACACTTAGTGAAAAACCGACCAGCTCAGCGCTCATGCTATCGAGCGATGTGGTTTCCGTATCAAACGCTACGATGCCTTTTTTCCTCGCACGTGCGATCCACTGGGAAAGAGCGGATTCAGTGGAAAGGGTGGTATAGCGGGCCTCGGGATTGGGGATCGGGGATTCGGGATTTGGGGTTTGGGTTTTTTCTTCCCGATTCCCTAAAGCCGAACCCCTAATCCCTTCTTTGTTTTGAAGCCTCGAAAGCGCCGCCTTCAGCCCATATTTCTGCATGAACTCGCCCGCTACCTGAGTATCAAGCGGCGTGCTAGCGAAAGTTTCCAGCGCAGGCAGGCTGGGCACATCATCTTTTAAGCCCACCAGCTCGTAGGAAATGCGCGCCTGCTGAATGTTGTTTTGGATCGCTTCGCGGCGTTTAGGCTGTTTGATTTCGCCAGCGCGCGAAAGCAGCGTTTCCAGATCGCCATACTGCGTGATGAGTTCCGCGGCGGTTTTGGGGCCGATGCTTGGCACGCCCGGCACATTATCCGAGCTGTCGCCCATCAGCGCCAGCACGTCGCGAACCTTATCCGGCGCGACGCCGAATTTTTCCTTCACTTCCGCCTCGCCGATCGGTTTTTGTTTCATTGCGTCATAAAGTGACACACCCTGTGCCACCAGCTGCATCAAGTCTTTGTCGGAAGAGATAATGACCACGTCCATGCCCTTTGCGCGTGCGTCTTTGGCATAAGTGGCGATGATGTCATCCGCTTCATAATCCGAAAGCTCAATTGCAGGCAGACCAAGTGCAATCGTGGCCTCGCGTACGATCGGGAATTGCGGAACCAGATCTTCCGGCGCGGGCGGGCGATGGGCTTTGTATTCTGGATAGATGCGATTGCGGAATGTCAGCCGCGCGGCATCAAATACCACTGCCATATAGTCGCCGGTATGTTCGCGGCGGAGCTTAACCAGCATATTCACAAAACCGCTGACAGCGCCGATTGGCGTGCCATCCGGGCTGGTGAGCGGCGGCAGCGCATGGTATGCGCGGAAGATGAAGCCGGAGCCGTCGATGAGGTAAAGGGTTGGCATGAGTTGCTGGTTGCTAGTTACTAGTTGCTGGTATATTGCATCTTTCCAGCAACTAGCAACCAGCAACTCGTATTTTATGACCTCACTACATCCCACCGCAATTCGTCCTCCCGCTTCCCGCGGCAAAGCCAAACAGCTCGTCGTGCTGCTGCATGGCTGGGGCGCGGATGGCCCGAACCTGATTGATCTGGGTGATGTATTGGGGCAGGTGCTACCGGATGCGCATTTCATCGCGCCTAATGCGCCATACCCTTGCGAGGCCAATCCGTTTGGCTATCAGTGGTTCTCGCTGATGGATCGCTCGCCCGCGAATCTTCAGGCCGGTGTCGAGAATGCGAGTAACATTTTGAATGGATTTCTGGATCAGCAGCTTGAGCAGCTTGGCTTGGATCATAGCAAGCTGGCGCTGGTTGGTTTTTCTCAAGGCACCATGACCGGCCTGCATGTGGCGCTGCGGCGCACGCCGCAGATCGCCGCGCTGGTTGGTTTTTCCGGTTCGCTGCTTGCGCCCGAGCGCCTTGCTAGCGAATTAAAATCCAAGCCGCCCGTTTGCCTGATTCATGGTGATAGCGATGATGTGGTGCCATACGCGGCGCTCGCTGCGGCGAAGCAGGCGCTCTCGGTCGCCGGTGTTCCCGTCCACGCCCACAGCCGCCCGATGCTCGGTCATTCAATCGATATGGAAGGGCTTAAGATTGCAGCGGAGTTTTTGGTGAAGGAGCTGGTTTAGTTTCGACTTGCTAGGGTAGCATCAGTCGTGCGGCCAAGATTTGCCTGAAGTTGGGCCCTATCTGCTTGCTCGCCACCTTGAGTCATGCCCCGACCTGCTTCGGCTGCTGCAACTGCCTGTCCGCGTACGGCCTCGTTTGGTGCAATGCGCGGGATGCGATCATAATTTTCATTCACACCCTGCGCTGCGCTGTTTGCCATTTCAATAAGCTGTTCATCAGTAAATGCAGTATAGCCGGCACGGTTTGCCTGAAGATTAGCCATTGTGGTGGAGCGTACAACCTCAACGAGTTCAGTGCGGCTCAGCCGTGAGGCATTTTCACGCACTACATCCGTTGTGCTTTGTGCGACAACGCTGGAGACATTATTAATTTCGTCCTGCGATGGAATTTTGGGGATGTTAAATCCAAGTAAACCGGCAAAAAATTTAATGATATCTCCAATTATCGGTACATCGAGCAATCTCATCATGAAACCTTTGAAGCCATCCTCGCGAGCAGCCTTAATGCGATCATTGATAGTGGTTTTCGTTTTGTCGTAAACCATCGAGCCGAAACCGCTGAATACGGCGTCTTGTGTTGCGGCATCGAGGGGTTTTATTTTTGCTTCTGCCACCAGATCGCGTTTTGGCTGAACCGTGCCTTCAATGGTGCCATTTTTAATCGCGGCATCGACGACACCTTTCCTTACTGATGCGGATAAATCGGCAATTGCCTGGCCATCCATGATTCGGCCAATGTCAGGCCTTGAGGATGCTAGATTGTTTAGTCGCGCTGTAACTTCTGCAGCTGAACGATTTGCGATATTTTCAACTGCCCCCTTAGCGCTAAAACCACCTTTAAAGCCCTCCCATCTTTTTCCTATCCATGAGGTAGGTGTATTGCCAGCAACGGCTTCACCCGCTTCATTGGCAATGGCAGTGATCTGTTCGTTGCTGGGGATTAGTTGGGAAAGATTGCTTGCCCCGCGAGAAGCCAGAAAAGCTCTGCCATTCTCATTTTCCTTGAGGCGTTGATCCAACTCACTAATGGAGACACCATTGATGCTACGTTTTTCAATCAACTCAGCGCTGTAAGCCCTGAACTGCTGGTCGGTTGGTTTTTCTGGCAAGTCGGGAGCAATCAGCCTCAGGAATTCGTAATTCTCTTTCGTAAACACGGCAACGCGTTCAGAAATGCCAGCGCGCACGGCGGCGGCTGTGTCTGATTTAATCTGAAGCTGTTGTTCGTTCAGTGCCATAATACTAAAAAGATTTTCTCAGCTTTTATATTACCCTAAACCCTGCCAGGAAATCATGAAAGATTCGTGACATCGCCTGTGCGCTGCGCAGGGAATTGTGACAGAATTGTCTTTTTGGTTGATTTAACTCGCAGAATCAGGCTAGATGAAAGCTAAACAAACTATTAATAAAAACCAAAAAAATTAGCGGTGGCGGGGGTTTAGATTGCCGGTTCTGTCCATACGGGTCGCGGGGAAGGATTATCAGGTTGCTTGTGGCGAAGGCGAGGAAGATCGCCTGCGGCAGCTGGCAGATGAGGTGGATGAGCGCGTGCTTTCCCTCGTCCATGGGATGAAGCAAAAGCCGTCCGAGCCGATGGCACTGCTTCTCGCCGCCCTGATGCTAACCGATGAACTCTCTGAAAAACAAAAAGAAATTGAAGCGCTTCGTCGCGAGTCGCCGGTATCTATCACCCACGACGCTGCACGGCTTGCGCAAGTCGAACAAGCGCTTGCCGCCACCATGCATGATATGGCCGCGCGTATCGAGCGCCTAACAGATTCCATTGAAATCCGTGGATAGTTGCACTATCTTACTAAGCGAGCGGTTCTGTCCGGTTTGTCAGGCACATTGTTCCTTGGACCGATAATTAGGCATTTAGGGAGCTGTCCCTGGCGGAGGTCTTGCCTTCGCACATATGGCGCCCACCTGTAACACAGGGTCGAATGCGAACTTGTTTTGCCAACGGCCATGATGGTTCCGCTCATTTTAATTTCTACTATGCTGGCTGTCTTGCTTGAATTTTTTTGCTTCCGTTGCTTGTGTACGTTTGAGTACACTGCGCGACGGTTCAAAAAAATGCTTTGCATCCAGCGCAGCTTAGCGAAATTTCCCATCCCTCATGCTCGATAAACCCACCCTTCGTAAACAAATGCTCGCCAAGCGGCTCGCGCTTTCCAAGGAATTTCGCTTAGAGGCAGCTGAGGCCATTATCCCTCACGTGCTGCACCATGTTCATGAACATACGATCGTTGCGGGTTATAGCGCGATTAGGGGAGAGCTGGATGTTTTTCCGGCTTTGCATGCACTTGCTGAGCGCGGCCATAAGCTTTGCCTGCCGGATATTGCCGGGCGTGATGCGCCGCTTGTTTTTCTTAGCTGGCAAGCGTTTGAGCCGCTGGTTAAGGCAAGTTACGGTATCGAGATCACGAAAGAAAAAAAGCTGGTTGTGCCTGATGTGCTGCTCGTGCCGCTTGTTGCGTTTGACCGGCAGGGCTACCGGCTTGGTTACGGCGCAGGTTACTATGACCAAACCATTTCATCCTTGCGCCTTCAGAATGATCGGTTAAAGGCCTATGGCATTGCTTACAGCAACCAATGCATTGATGATTTGCCGATTGAGGCGCATGATGTCAGGCTGGATGGTGTGATCACAGAAAAGGGGCTGAGGTGAGGCTATTATTTCTAGGTGATGTCGTAGGAAGGTCGGGGCGAGACGCGGTTGTTTCGAACGTGAAACGGCTCAGGGATGAACACCGGCTCGACGTCATTATCGTGAATGTCGATAATGCCGCTGGCGGGTTTGGAACCAATGCCGGCATATGTAAGGAAATGTTTGCAGCTGGCGTTGATGTGCTCACAGGCGGCGATCATGTATGGGACCAGAAGGATATTGCCGCTTATCTCGCTACCGAAAAGAGATTGTTACGACCGCAGAACTATCCAGAGAATACCGTGGGAATCGGCCATCATGTGCTTGAAATCGCCGGGCAAAAATTACTTACGATTCATCTGCTGGGACAGGTGTTTATTCGTGATCAGGTGGCGTGTCCGTTTGCCTGCGTCGATAAGCTTCTTGAGACGTATCGGTTGGGGCAAGGCGGCATGTCGGCTATATTCGTTGACATCCACGCCGAGGCGACCAGTGAAAAAACGGCGATGGGGCTTTATCTCGACGGGCGGGTGAGCGCGGTGGTGGGTAGCCATACGCATATCCCGACGGCAGATGCGCGCGTACTTCCAAAAGGCACGGCGTACCAGACGGATAGCGGTATGTGCGGCGATTATGATTCGGTGATCGGTTTTGCCAAGGAGGGGCCGCTTGAGCGATTCCTGTCCAAACGCCCAAAAATCAAGATGGAAGCTGCGCAAGGGCAGGCAAGGCTCTGCGGCGTTATCGTTGAAACGGATAACAAGACCGGCCTTGCCACCTCTTGCCGTGCGTTTGTTTACCCTGCTTTTTAATTATAAATCATATTGTTATATATCTTTACTGAGCCTTTACCGGTTTATGCTAAAAGTGGCGCATGTTACTTGTTTTATCACCTTCCAAGACGCTTGATTTCGAAAGCGCGCACCGCCTGATACGCTACAGCCAGCCCGATATGCTGCTGAAAAGCCAGCTGCTTGTTGCAGAACTCAAGACCTATTCTACCGATAAGCTGGCAAATCTGATGGATATCAGCGACAAGCTGGCAACGCTCAACGCCCAACGTTATCGCGCATTTAAGGTGCCGTTTACGTTACACAATGCCCGTCAGGCCCTGCTTGCATTTAAGGGGGATGTGTATGAAGGGATTCACGCAACTGAGTATAATGATGAGGATTGGGATTTCGCGCAAAACCATGTGCGCATTCTTTCCGGACTTTATGGGCTCCTCAAGCCGCTGGATTTAATGCAGCCTTACCGGCTGGAGATGGGCACGCAGCTAAAGACGCGTTTTGGCAAGGATCTCTATGCTTTCTGGGGTGAGAGCATTACGAATAGCCTCAATCAGGCAATGGAAGGACAGACCAATTCTGCTTTGATCAATCTTGCCTCACAGGAATATTTCAAGGCGGTGAAACCGAAATTGCTAAGAGCGCCCGTGGTGGATATCGTGTTTAAGGAAAAACAAAAAGGCGCGCTGAAAGTGATTGGGATTCATGCCAAGAAAGCACGCGGCATGATGGCCGAACATATCATTAAAAATAAGCTTGATAAGCCTGCTGAGCTTCGTGGCTTCAAAGAGGGCGGGTATCGTTTTGAAAAATCGCTCTCAAGCGAAAATGACTACGTATTTGTGCGTTAAAGCGGCGGATTGAAGAGATTGCCCTGACGTGGTTTGAAGAGCGCAATCTTATACATGGTATGTGGCGCAAGCGCTGAAATAAGATCGCCTGTGAGCGGGATGATCGGGCTGTAATCAGCGAATACTTCAGCAGTAACGATGTTCTGCCCGAGAATAACGTTATAGTTTCCTGGAAGGGTTGCATTGCCGCCTTCAACGCCAATACGGCTTTGTTCGGTGCCTAGCGCGCGATATTGCCAGGCAATACAGGTGTTACCGGCTCCTCCATCGCAAGGTGGAACCGGGTTTTGCAGGGAATAAACCGAGTTAAAGATGATGCTGGAACCATTAAAGCTGAATGGACGCATGATTTGCGGCGCTGCTTCGGCAAAACTTTCGAGGTCCGCCTGGGTAACCTGCGTGGTTTGCGTAACAAGATCGGCCATGGTCGCCGCCGTTCTGTCCAGTTTAATATTGATGAGCGCATAGCGCGATACTTCAAGCGAGCCGAGCAAAAAAAGCAACAGCAACGGTAGAATAAGCGCAAATTCAGCAAGTGCTACGCCAGAATTACATGATTTGATGCGCATCAAAACCGCTCGTTCTTGACGGTTGCAATCGCGGAGATGGTGTAGGTTCCGCTATTGCCACCAATGATATTGGCCATCAGTGGCGTAAAGATAGGCCACGGATAACTAACTTTGTATAACACAATTTGTCCCATGCCGCCTGGCCCAGCGGATCCTTGGTCGGCATCCCATTGCCCATTTCCGTTAACGTCAGTAAAACCATTTATGCATGGAGGAGGATCAACAAAAGTTGTGCATGGTTCTGGTTGTCCTACTGCACTAAACGCATTATACGATAGAGCTTCGATCTGGATCATGTCTGGTGTTAAATAACCGCCAGAAAGCCGCTCAACTTCACTTCTGATGTAATCCTCGCGGCTAGTGCCGGTTGGGGCAAATCCTGTTTTTCCTACGCGTGACGACACATTCGTTGCGCCTTCCAGCACAGTGCTGGTGAAATACATTAGCCCCAGTTCGATAAAACCGACTAAAAACAACATCAAAACAGGAGCAACAATGGCAAACTCAATGATCGACGCACCGCTTTTGCACACCTTGATCGATAAAGGCCGTGACGTTACCGGAATGATCTTTTGAATATATGCCATAGACTTATAGTTGTAACAAAGATTTAACAAAATGTTAACAGATTTGATTCACAAATAAGCTATGATCTTGCTTAATCTTTAAGCAACAGGGCTAACGTGCGGCTATCTTTTACCAAGTCTAATTATGGAGGAACAGTCATTTTAATGGCTGTCATCTTGCCGCTCGTTGTTATTATGATGGCGGCATTGGTTGATCTTGGTCGCCTCTATGCAGTCAAATCCAAGGCTCAGAATGCTTCCGATGCGGCGCTACTTGGCGCTGTTGCAACGCTTTCTTCCTCTCAGCTTAGCGAGGAGGTAACTCGGCTTTTTAATGCTAACTACCCCGCCAATTATATGGGCTCTACGGTCAGTACGATTAACTCAACCCAAATATCGTCTGGCGTCTATGAAGCGGTTTATACGGTAACGATTCCAACGACAGTCACCGGTATTTTCTCCGATAACATATTAACGCTTCAGATGCTCTCTCAGGTTACAAGGGGCTTTGATGAAACGATCAATAACCGTCTTGAGCTAGCGATGGTGCTTGATAATACCGGCTCAATGGCCGGTGCTAAAATTGCCGCCCTTAAATCTGCTTCGCAGGATTTATCTAATATTCTGTTCGGTAGTGCACAAACACTCAATAACCTGCGCATTAGTGTTGTACCCTACGATGTGGTGGTGAATATTGGTACAAACCGAAGGGAATGGATTCAGCAAACATCACAGCCTAAATATGATGCCATGATTACACAATGGGGCAGGGGCGGGGGGTTTAACCGCTTCACTGATCACTTGTGCGGTCCTTATCCGTATCAGCATTGCTGGGGTGACTATTGGACGAGCTGCACGCCGGGGTGTTGGAATAACTGTAATCCTGAAACAGGAAATTGCAATCTAAGCTGCTGGAACTGCAATGGCTTTGTTCCCCAATTTGTGCCTGCGGGCTGTACCACACGGTACACCGAATCCTGTACAGCCAATGGTTTAATCGATGCCAGTGACGAGCCGCCAACCGCCGGTGATCAGTGGAAATTTAGGATGCCGTATGAAAACAGGCTGAATGAAAATGGCGGCAGCATTTACAATGCCTGGGTTAATAACCTCGCGCCCATGCTTTTTGCTTCAAACGTTAAGGCTGAAGTTGATGCATCATTTAATGCGATGCAGGTAAGTGGTGCGACACGCATTAATGTTGGGTTGATGTGGGGGTGGTTTGCAATATCGCAAAAGTGGCAAGGCTTATGGGATCCAGCAAAGCCGACCTCGCCGCAAAATCCTGCGCCGAATTTGCAAAAAGCCGTGATGCTGATGACCGATGGAAAAAATATTCTTTCAGGTGATGATGCTAGGACAGCTAGTTTATGCACAGCAATTAAAGCACAGGGTATCATTATTTATACCGTTGGATTTGGTACGGATGTGAATGAAACCTTGCTCAGGAATTGTTCGACTAATCCACAATATTACTGGTTTGCGCCGGATGAAGAAGACCTGCGCAGGGTTTTTCAGGCCATTGCCGATGATTTGCTCTTTAATACCATTCGACTAAGCAAGTAATTTATCTTTGTCTTCCAGTGCATTAATTGGGTGGTGCGTCAGGGGTGGTGCTATTCACAAAATTGTCATATATCGCGTCTTGAATGCCGATTTATCATTGGTTACTATTAAGCAATAGCAATTCAGCAAGGCTGGCCGTGGAAAATCGTATTGATGATGACATTCAGAGTGTCCAGCGCAAACAGCGCAGGAACTCACTGTTTATTAGTACGGCTGGCACGTTTCAGTTTCTGGCCGGCATTTTGAGCGCAACTGGTCTTGCCATTACTTTGCCTGCACTTATAGGCTCTGCGGCGACTGCTACGGCTGCAGGTACGGGTTTGGCTGGCGGGCTTGGTTTGGGAGCTGCCATAGCCGGCTTAGTGACGGCGGCTCCGGTTGGTCTGGCTCTTTTAGCGGGAGCGGCTTTAGCAACCGGTGTTGCTGTTGCTTCGCATTATCTATCATCGCGGAATTTTCAATCAGCTAATTTCGGTGCGCTGGAAATCAACGCTAAGCATACGGCTAAATATTTAGCCGATGAACTTAAGCAAAATAACCTTTGTATGACTAACGAGCATGAGCATGCTAAGCGTGCGGATGGAAAGTCCTGGCAGCAATACCATGCTGAGCGCGCCTGCACTGAATCCATTGTCGTCCGCTAGTCGCGGTAGATCATCGTTCCTGCACCATATTTGGTGAAGACTTCAAGTAGCAACACATGGGGCAGGCGGCCATCCAAAATATGCGCCGCTTCGACATCATTTTCCAGCGCGTGAATACAGGTTTCGATTTTGGGAATCATGCCGCCGGAAATTACGCCGTCTTTTTCGAGTTTGCGAGCTTCTTTGATTGACAGTTCGCTGATGAGTTCCTTGTCTTTATTGAGCACCCCTGGCACATCGGTCAGGATCATAAGCTTTGCGGCAGCAAGGGCTGCTGCGAGCGCGCCAGCAGCGGTATCTGCGTTGATATTATAGGTTTCGCCGTTTGGTCCATAACCAATAGGGGCTATCACGGGAATAATGTTGGACTCGGCAAATTCCTGAAGCAGGCCGGGATTGATGCGCACTGGCTCACCGACAAAGCCGAGATCGAGAATCTTTTCGACGTTGGACTCCTCCGAGTCCTTGCTGTGGCGGCGCAGCTTGCGCGCTTCGATCAGGTTGCCGTCCTTGCCGGAAATGCCGACCGCCATGCCACCAGCGGCATTAATCTGCGAAACAATTTGTTTGTTGATGGAGCCGGAAAGCACCATTTCAACCACTTCCACTGCCGCTGCATCCGTTACCCGCAGGCCATCAATAAATGAGCTTTGGATTTTCAGGCGCTCCAGCATTTTGCCGATTTGCGGGCCGCCACCATGCACAATAATCGGGTTAATACCTACTTGTTTGAGCAGCACGATATCTTCGGCGAATTGCTTGGAGGCATCACCACCTTCCATCGCATTGCCGCCATATTTGATGACAAAGGTCTCATCAGCAAATTGGCGCATGTAGGGCAGCGCTTCGGATAGGGTTGAAACCGTCCTAAGCCATGCTTCCTGAGTTTTAAGTTCGCGGGTTTTCATGAGGTTTAACTAGCCTTAAACAGCGAAAGGCGCAAGCTGCTCTTGCAGCGCGTCGATGCCGGTTTTGTCTTTCGCGCTGGTGGTAATGATATCTGGGTGGGCTGCTGCATGTGGTTTTAGCGATGCAAGCGTTGTTTGGCGTATCGCGTCCAACTCACCAGTTTTTAGCGCATCGCATTTGGTAAGGATGATCTGATAACTCACAGCGCTGTCATCAAGTTTTTCCATAAAACTCTCATCAACTTCCAGCACACCGCGACGTGCGTCGATCAGCATTAACACCCTTTTTAAGGTTGGCCGGCCGATCAGGTAGTGGGTGATTAATTTATCCCACTCGCCTTTTTCGCGTTTCGAGATATTGGCAAAACCATAGCCCGGCATATCCACCAGCATCAGCTTGTCTGCAAGTAAAAAGAAATTGAGCTGCTTGGTGGCGCCTGGGTTTTGTGACGTTCGTGCAAGTGCTTTCTGGCCGACCAGCGCATTGATCAGGCTTGATTTACCGACGTTGGAGCGGCCAATAAGCGCGATTTCCGGATGAGTGAACTCAGGCAACGATTCTATGCTCGCAGCCCCTGCTACAAATTGGCAAGGGCGCGTGAACAAACTCATGCAGCGCTCTTCCGTGCTTTTTTAGCCTCGAAGCGTTTAGAGATAATATGCTGCTGGATAATGGACAGCACGTTGCTCCACACCCAGTACAGCACCAGACCGGCAGGGAACGAAGCGAATAGATAAAGGAAGAAATAGGGCATGATCGCCATCATTTTCGCCTGCACCGGATCGGTCGGTTTGGGTTGCTGCTTCATCTGAATGACCATAGTTGCCGTAAACAAAATCGGCAGCACGCCGATATGCATCCATGCTGGGTGATCCCATGGCAAAAGCCCAAAGAGCGTGAAGATGTTGGATGGGTCGGTTATTGATAAATCCTTAAGCCAACCAAAGAACGGCGCATGACGCATTTCAATGGTGACGTAAAGTACCTTATAGAGCGCGAAAAAGACTGGCATCTGGATCAGGATCGGCAGGCAGCCGGAAGCAGGGTTGACCTTCTCGCGTTTATAAAGCGCCATCATTTCCTTGTTCATGGCAATCGAATCATCGGCGTAGCGCTCACGCAGCTTGACCATTTCAGGCTGAAGCGCGCGCATTTGTGCCATCGAGTGGTAGGATTTGTTGGCGAGTGGATACATCAGGAGCTTCACCACAATGGTGAGCAGCATGATGGCGACGCCGAAATTGCCGACCAGCGCATAGAAGAAGTTGAGCATCAGGAACAGTGGTTTGGTCAGGAAATAGAGTGTTCCGAAATCAACCGCGCGGTCAAAAAGTGGAATCGGGGGCATTTGCCTTGCGGCATCTCCTGCCGTGTAGCGATCCAGTACGTTGATTTCCTTGGCACCGGCAAACAGGCGAACCATTTGTTGGTGAGAAGCGCCGGGCGCAAGGCTTGCGGCTGTACCTAGATAATCAACCTGAAAGCGATCAAAGCCACCCTTTTCGTAAAAACTGAAATTAGTTTTATAATTACTTTGGCCAGGAATCAGTGCTGCAAGCCAATATTTATCGGTAATGCCGACCCAGCCATTTGCGTTATCAAAAGTCTTGCTGGATTTGTCACGTAGTTCGTCATAGCTGACTTCGGTTAAGGCATTATCCATCACCCCCATCGGCCCTTCGTGTAGCACGCCAAAGTGATTTTCAGGGCGAGGATAGATGCGGTTGATGAACGCGTAGGGGACAACATTCGCCGCTACGCTGCTTTTGTTTTCTACCGTTTGGGTGATGCTGAACATGTAATCATCATCAAGTGCAACGAGCAGTTTAAAGACAAGCCCAGCGCCATTATCCCAAGTCAAAGTGACGGGTTCGGTTGGAGTCAGTGTTTTACGATCTGCCTGCCATAATGCGTTATGGTCAGGCACTTTGGTTGTGTTGTCGCCTGTTACCCATCCAACCTGCGTGAAATAGGTTTTTTCATCACCGTTGGGCGCAAAAAGCGTCACTTCGGGGCTCGCTTTATCAAGTTCAGTGCGATATTTGGCGAGTGTCAGGTTGTCGAAGCGCGCACCTTTGAGCGCAATCGAGCCGTGAAGCTTTTCGGATTTGATCTCGAGTCGTGGTGATAGCGCCAGGCGCTGCTCGCGGCTTAGGTTGGGATTTTCATCAGCAGGGCTGACTTTCTCAACATATTGCTTTGCGTGTTCTTCGCGCTTGTTAATTTGCTCTAGCTGTTTATTCTTATGGAATTCAGCCAGCTTCTTTTGGCGCGGAGCATCAATAAATGCCTGCCAGCCGATGAGTAAAAGCGCTGCCAGAAAAACGGCAAGCATAACGCGGGTATGATCAGTTTCTTGGTGTTTGAATTTCATAACTTAATGATGATGCGAGTGAGTTTGACAAACAGGATCGTGCCCTGACTGCCCCCAAGGTTGGCAACGCAGCAGGCGCTTAGCTGCAAGCCAGCTTCCTTTGATGGCACCGTAGCGCTGGATCGCTTCTATGGCATAGGTAGAACAATTCGGCGTAAAACGACAGTTCGTTCCCAGCCACGGCGATAGCAGAAGCTGGTAGAGGCGAATCACGACAATCAGGGAGGAGCGGATCGGGTTCATGTTGGCTTTTTAATTCTGTGGTGCTCTTTACTAGCGTGAATTCGAGAAAATGCAATTTCGATATGACGTTCAAGTTCAGAAAAAACACAAGTCTCTGCCTGCTGCCTTGAGATCATGACATAATCGTGATGTTCTTTGAGAAAAGGCAGGGCCTTATGACGAAACGCCTCGCGCAGTCTGCGCTTGATATGGTTGCGAACAACAGCGTTGCCCATTTTCTTGGTGACCGTATAGCCAATGCGCGGAACCTTCTGGATGGGATGGTCGTTGCTTCTTGCCTTGGCAATTAGCACAAAAAAAGGTGTGGCATAGCGCAGCGCAGTCTCGTTGAGTGCGAGGAAATCGCGGCGATTGACGATGGTTGAAATCAATTAAGCCGACAGACGCTTGCGGCCCTTAGCGCGACGAGCGTTAAGCACATTGCGGCCACCAACGGTTGCCATGCGCGAGCGAAAGCCGTGACGGCGTTTGCGCACAAGTTTGCTTGGTTGATACGTGCGTTTCATGGCAAAAATCCTATATTAGTGCATAGTTTAGCTTAAGGGACTGGCTTTATAGCCATATACGCTAACCAAGTCAATCCCTGATGTAATGATGAAGAAAGTATGAATTATTCTATGCATTTCAGGAATTTATCATGATTCTTGATGCAACGATTTCTTAATCAGCTCTCGCTAAAATACAGATATGTTTAATTTCCTGCGGCTTTTCTCCATCATCAGCCTGATTGCGATTGCGGTCATTGCCGTATTTGCAGGCATGAGCGTGCGCAGTATTGCGGTTGATAACCTTAGGCAACAGATCGAACAAAATTCCAGTAACATCGCGCAGGGCTACATTTACGGGGTGTGGGTTAAGTACCATAATGTGATTGTGCCGCTTGCCTCTGATCCTGATGCTTTGCGTGCCAGCCCTGAGGTTAAGGAGTTTGCAAAAGATACGCTGCGCTATTTCCAGCAGATGCCTTTGGTGCGTGTGAACATCTACAATGCTGATGGCAGGCTGCTGATGACTAGTAATGCTGATGGCAGGAACAAACCTGTCGCCAGCAGTGCTTCACCGGATGGAGCCTTTGTAGCCAAGCAATTTGCAGCCGCCACTATTGGGAGCTATTGGCTGGAGACCATCGCGCTCGATACAAACCCTGAAGCAACATTGCTACAAACGGTAATACCTATTCGCATGCAGGGCGCGGCGGGTATTGAAGGGGCGCTGGAGGTTATTCACGACATCAGTAAACCATGGGGGCATATCAAGTCGTTTCAGCTCTATGGCACTGGAGCTATCATTGGTGTGTTTCTTGTCTTTCTGGGTATATTGTTTTTCTCCTCGCGCAAGGCTGAGGCGATTATCGCCAGGCAGTATGAAACCAATGTCGAGCTTGCCGCGACCGCCGAAGCGGCGCAGGCGGAGAATCGCCAGAAATCGCAGTTTCTTGCCAATATCAGCCATGAGCTGCGCACGCCGCTTAATGCCATTATCGGCTTTTCGGATATCATTAAAAACGAAGTGATTTCCGCGCTCGAAAATAAAAAATACCATGATTACATCAATGATATCCATTCTTCCGGCGTTCACCTTCTCAGCCTGATCAACGATATTCTGGACTACTCCAAGGCCGAGGCTGGCAAGCTTGAGCTGGAAGCCGCTGAGGTGAATGTCACCAAGCTGGTGCAAAACAGCATGAGGCTGGTGGCGCCGCGCGCGGAGACCGGTAAGGTAACGCTTACGGACGCCTTGCCTAAAGAGCAAATCATTATGGTGACCGATAGCAAGAAGTTTAAGCAGATTCTGCTTAATCTGCTTTCGAATGCGGTCAAGTTTACACAAGCTGGTGGCGAAGTGAAAATTACTGCATGGCGCGATCTGGCCAGCGATATGTATTTCTTCGAAGTGAAAGATAGCGGGATTGGTATTGCGCCTAAGGATATTTCCAAGGCCATGGCGCCGTTTGGTCAGGTTGATAGCGCGTTGAACCGTAAATATGAGGGCACCGGCCTTGGATTGCCGCTGACTAAGAAGTTTGTGGAAATTATGGGTGGAAACTTCACCATTGAAAGTACGGTCGGTAAAGGTACTACGGTTACCTTCAGCCTGCCGCGTGAGCTGAAAGAGCGTGACGGTGTTATCGTCAAGCAGGTGACGTAAGTTCAGATGGTGGATGACAGATGGCGGATGACGCCGTATGACTGTCTTCATGAGAATTTCTGTATCAGATATCAGGCAACGTAAACGCCAGACGCCGATCGTCGTTCTCACCGCCTATACGGCGCCGGTTGCACGCATTCTTGATCCGCATGTCGATATTCTGTTGGTGGGCGATTCGCTTGGGATGGTGGTGTATGGCATGGCCGGCACTGAGCTGGTTACGATGGAGATGATGATCCGCCATGGTAAAGCAGTGGTGGCTGCTTCGCAGCAGGCGCTGGTGGTGATTGATATGCCAGCGGGAAGCTATGAAACCTCGCCGCAGCAGGCCGTTTCGTCAGCGAAACGATTAATCGAAGAAACCGGCGCAGGAGCCGTGAAGTTAGAGGGCGGGCGCGATCGAGCCGAGCAGATTCGTGCGATTGTGCAGGCGGGCATTCCTGTGATGGGGCATGTGGGCTTGCTGCCGCAACGCGCCAGTGAATTTGGCGGTTTTAAAACACAAGGTAAAACACCTGAGCAGGCCGAGTCTATTATGCAGGACGCGCTGGCTGTTCAGGAAGCAGGCGCATTTTCTGTGGTGATTGAGGCGACCATCGAGCCGGTGGCGCGTGCGGTGAGCGAGCGGCTTACCATTCCCACCATTGGCATTGGTGCTTCACCGGCCTGCGATGGGCAGGTGCTGGTGATTGATGATATGCTTGGCCTTACCGCCCGCGCACCGAAATTTGTCAAGCGCTATGCGGATTTGGCAGCGGTGATTGAGGGTGCGGTCAAGCAATATGCCGAAGAGGTTAGGAAAAGACATTTCCCAGCTGCTTAACTCATTGCCGCTGCGCAGACAGTCCAGCTAGCGTTTCATTCATGTTGCGGTCAAATAGATCAGCTTGCTGTCCGGTTTCAGGAATTGATAAATAACGCGCGGCTATATTTTTATATGTATCCCAATAGCTTTTTATGTCTGGTGGAGCTTTTGGGGACATAGATATATGGTGAAAGTATGTTGCCGCTGTTTCTTCTTTAGTTAGGGCTTTCGCGCCGCGGCCTCGTTGTACGGTGCCTTCTTGCACGCCAAAATCTGCATCGGTCATTTCAAGCGTTGATTTAATCGCATCGATAAAATCATAAAGCTTGGCTGAATCTTTGAATTTTTCCATTACATGTTCTATGTTCAAATAAAAACCGTGCCTTTCGAGCAGCTTCCTTTGGGCGTTAATGTCTAACGTTGTTTCCTCACGCTCCTGTGCTTCTTTAAGCAGGTTGATCAGCGCCTTGCGGGTTGCTTTTCCTGATGCCCACCTCGAGGCGGTTTCGGGATCAATCTTTTTGTTTCTTGCATAGGCTGTTGTCGAATCGGCGCACAGGGTAATTAGTCCTCTGGCAGCATCAGCTGCAGAAATAGCGGGTGGCTCACTGACTAGTTTTTTCTCAAGGTGTTTAAGATCAACAAAACAGCCCGCGCACTCGCAAAGCAATTCCTGTTGCTGTCGTGAAAGGTCGAAAACTTTCGTAGCCAGAATACGAATTTTTGATAGAGGAGGAAGATCATCTGATCCGGTGCGCATCCACTGCTTGATGGTGCTTAGTGGTGTTCGTTTTTCTTCACTTAAAGGGGCAAACAGCTCGGCAAGTGGTTTATCACTGAACTGCGAAAGATCTGACAGCGCTTTTGAAAACAGGATTTTCTTCTGCTTCAAATCATCTAAAACATGCTGGGCATCAAAGTGGTAGTCGCTGTAATCTTCAAAGAATTTGCGTCTTTCGGAAGTAGAAATCCCAAGTTTATCACACAGTTTGAGTGTTACATCGTAGGTGCCACATCGCTCAGTTTCGAGTATATTTAATAAGGTTTGATAATTTATTCCGAGAAACTCTGCCTGAGCATGAATAGTCTTTAATCCACGTGACTGTGCAAAGTGTTCAATGCGCTTGCTCAACATACGAGCGTCATCAATGCGAAGAGCGCGTAGGCCTTCAATAGAAGGTGCAGGGTGCTTTTCTTTTTTCATGCCTTATTTCCAATAGTTTTCTTCTTACCGTTAAACACCTTTTGCGCCGCTTTTTCTCCTGATAGCTTCTTTGGATGGTGCGGCCTTGTCCTTGGATTTGCTATCTCGAAGTTTCTCAAGCTCTGCGTCCATTTTTCTCAAAGTTTCTTTGCCTCTGTATTCTTTTTCAGCCAGTCCAAGCTCTTTGATGTATAAGTTTTTGTAATCATCCCAGTAGTTAGAAAATTCTGGGTCGCGCTTTTCTAAATCAGCAAATATTGCACTCATGGATTTAGGACTCATATGTTCGCCTTGGTTGCAATGGCCACGAATCGCGGTGCCAGTAATCGCAAAATCATCATCGGTCAGGTCATAGATGTCTTTGATGCCCTGCATTAAAGTGGCAAGTGTGCCGGTTTGCTGTGCACGTGTCATGGCATCCTTGATGTCAAGAAAGTGGCCGGCTTTCTCTATAATTTGTTGCTGGTCATCTCTTTCGATGCCATGTAGGAGGCTGATGATTCTTTCTCTGGGAATAGAAACATCAATCCAGCTGTAAACAAGTGACGGCTTAACATTGATTTTTCTGGCATAGCCTTCCACATCGCCGCCTTCAATATCCACTAATGCGCGCACCACATCTTTTCTGGTTAGTGTTTTGTATCGCATGGTTTCGCATAGGTGCGGCTTATCCTCGTAGTAGCCCGCTGCGGCGAGGAAAACTCTGGTTTGCTCGCGGGAAAGGCCAAATAGTTTTTCAGAAGCTAGCATTTTCATGCTTTTCATGGGAGGAATGAGCGCGCTACTATTGGTCCATCCACGGAAAGTTGTGGGATTCACGCCGATCATCTCTGCAACCTGCTGTTTTTCAAGCTCTGCGATACTACACAGGCAGTGAATAGCTGCGGCCAGAGTGATGGTGCCTTCCTTTAGCAGCTCCATGACATGCTCATTATCAACAGCCCAGCCAGTCTTTTGGTAAAACTTCTTGCGCGGCTCACCCTTAAGTCCCAGCGCATCGGCAACTGGCTTCACATATTTATATTTTGCGATGGTGCCGTGTTGCTTGAAATAAGCTGCGGCCTGGTGGTCAATCCCGAGTGCCTTGCCGAGTACATAATCACTTTCTGGTTCATGAACCGCAATAAAGTCAGCTAATAATTTTTTGGGTTCTTTATAGCTACTGGCGGCATTGATCAGAGAGGAATAAGCCAGGCTTCGTTCACCATAGCTATCCGTTGTAAGGCCTAGCGCAATAGCGATTTCTGTTGCAATTTTAGCGGTTGGCGGAAGATTGCCACGCCATAGTTTCACCATGTTGTCTGGCGATATATCGATCTTATTATGCGTCTGAGCAAAGGCTCTGACCGCATTTTCTTTTTTTATATTCAGGCTGGCAAGATGATGCCTTAGCTGCAGGTGAAAAGGCTGTGAGTACAAAGATGTGGTATTGTTTTGGGTCATCGAAAAGAAATAAGCAGTGGAAAAACTGCATTATTCTATCATGATCCGCAAAAAATAATGTGACAGTTGTGAGAAGATAAAATCAGCCAATGTTATTCATAAACAATGGCTTATTTGAATTTCACATCGGCGATTTCGTAGTTTTTGTCGCCTTTTGGGGTTTTGACCTCGATGGATGTGCCTTTTTTCTTGCCGATCAGGGCGCGAGCCATCGGCGCGGTGATGGAGATTTGTTTGAGCTTAATATCCGCCTCATACTCGCCGACAATCTGGTAGGTGGATTTTTCTTCGGTGTCTTCATCGATCAGCGTCACGGTTGCGCCGAATTTCACCACATCGCCGGTCATTGCCGCTACATCGATGATTTCTGCTCGTGAGATCACCGCCTCTAACTCTTTGATACGACCTTCGTTGAAGCTCTGCTTTTCCTTAGCAGCGGAGTATTCGGCGTTTTCTGATAAATCGCCATGTGCACGCGCTTCTGATATCGCTGCAATGATCGCCGGACGATCAATCGATTTGCGCTGTTTCAGTTCAGCTTCCGCTTTGGCAAAGCCCGCGGCGGTGAAGGGTATTTTTTCCATATCTAACATACCCGCGAAAGCGGGTATCCTGTCGTTTCATGTTTAAAATAAAGATCCCCGCTTACGCGGGGATTTTTTCTAGGCGGCAAAGTACGATTGAATCGATCGCACGTCAAGCCCGCCATTATCGCGGATGGATTTCATCGCTTGGGCTGCGGCGCGCGCACCGGCGATAGTGGTGTAGTAAGGCAGTTTCATCAGCAGCGTGGTGCGGCGGATCGAGTAGGAATCGGCGATTGCTGCAGCGCCTTCGGTGGTGTTGATGACAAGCGCAATCTTGCCGTCTTTCAGCATATCCACAATATGCGGCCTGCCTTCGCGCACTTTATTGACCGTCTGAACCTTAAGACCCGCTTTTTCAAGGAAGCTGGCGGTGCCGCTGGTTGCAACTAGTTCAAAGCCCAGTGCGGCGAGCTGGCGGCAAATATCGGCTGCTGCGGGTTTGTCGGATTCTTTCACCGACACAAACACCGGGCCAGATTTAGGAATTGTGGTGCCGGCAGAAAGCTGCGATTTAGCAAAGGCGCGGGGGAAATCAACGTCAATACCCATCGCCTCGCCGGTGGATTTCATCTCAGGGCCGAGGATGACATCCACATTCTGGAAACGCGCGAAAGGAAAGACACTTTCTTTCACACTAACATGTGAAAGAGGCTTCAGGTTTCGGGTTTCTGGC
>JAJTHB010000033.1:2500-19619 GCA_021299465.1 Rickettsiales bacterium
TGTTTGAACGATGTGTCGAACCATGAACGTACAGAACAAAGCGTCCTGCACCTTCGCAATTCATTTTACATCAACTCATCAAAATTTCATCGTCAGGTAGAATTGGCCCATTGTTCTTGCGAACCGTGCGTGCCTTTTCCCGCGCCTGACAATGCAATATGATGCCAGAAAAACCTATTCACAATTTCATTCGACAGCATGGGTAAAACCGAAATTTGACCCAGCGATTCACTTCAAAAATGTCTGAAGGGAGCGTTGGTATATACCCCACTTTATTCGATGTCAACAGACAAAAAATATTTTTTTCAAGTTTATTTTTCTTGCCCAGATAACGATGGCTGAGAGCCATTAACAGCAATATGAGGTACAAACAATTTATTGCTTAGATTCACGCAATATACTGTTTCGCAAGACGAGAAAAAATTACAAACCACCAAACACAAAAAAGGGCCATGCACTGCATGACCCCTTAATCACCTGCCGTAATCAACTATAGAAAACGCGGGTCAGGACACTGAATTCTATATGAATTCTGCAGATTGCGATAATCACGCACAAGAACACTTGAACAATGGTAGACCGCACCGCCACGAGGCAAACGCGGAGAGCACGCAGCAGATTCTATATCAGCACTGTTGCCGCCCACGGCAAAACGAACACCACGCGGCATCCCAAGATTGGCAGTGACAAGATAGGGGCCATCCGGAGAGCTATATGGAGTACTGTATGGCGGCGCAGCGCCAATATTTATGCCACAAGCGAAAAAAGGATGGTAATTAGAACGAGACATATCAAACTGCACCAATTGGGCACTTGATTGAGCCTCTAAAGCCACACTAAACAAAGCTGATAAAGTCAGGCATTTTAACTTCACAATAACCCCCAAAACAATTCATTAATTCTTATTAATAATGCATCTATAGTAAACTCATCCGCATGTCAAACATTTTCAAAACTTTCATTAATACCCAAATTTTGCTGTCATCGGGTTGCTAAATTAGAGATTTTCTTGTAGCTTTGAGCGATGAAAAATATGATTAGAAAGCTTCCTTTTTCGCTATCGCACACACTTTTATCACTTATTGCGATCACTGCTTTTTTTATTTATTCATCCGATAACAATCAACTAAAAGCACAGATTGTAACCGCTAAAGACCTAACCGGCTTTATGGGAAGCGGCTTTTTCATCAGGCCGGATGGTTATTTCCTGACAGCGCACCACGTGATCAAGCGCTGTTCTGGTCAAATCAGCATCACCGGCCGCTACATTATTCAAAATGGCCGCCTGTCTGATCCCAAGCCAGTTCTAGGCGATTCGTTCAAGTCTGCAGAAACAACACTAGAAGCCAGCCGTATCGCCGTCGACGAACAGAATGATATTGCCATACTTAAAATAACGCCCGCACTTGCCGTCGATAATTATGTCCTATTCAGAAAAGCAAGCAAGGAGCTTGCTGCTGGAGAAAGCATCGTGGCTGGTGGATTCAACCTGAAAGACCCCAAAAAAACACGCCTCTTCGATGCTCAGTTCAAAGTTGGAACCATAAAAAACATCATCGCGCCGGGCGAAGGGTTCGAAGCAAGCAACAATAACAAACCCATCAACCTGCTTGGTTTTGGCGGTGGACCTGTGTTTGATGGCACAGGCAGCGCAATCGGATTTGTAGGAGGCAATAGCTGCAGAAGCCCAGATTGTCAGGCAAAAGTCCTGGAAATCAGAAAACAATTAGCAACCAGCTCTGGTAACGCAACAACAATTGATGAAGTTGAATTCAACAAGCGGATGGATCCTTTTTGGGATGGCACCTTTGTTATGGACCATATTGGCATTAAGAGAATGCTTGATACCAACGTGATTGGAATTGCCGAAGCCGAGGGCGCCCCGGCAGATATCAACGCTCGCAACCTACAGAATTACTACGCCATTGGCAGCGTTGTCTGTAATTAAGCCACACCAAGAAATCTCGCAACCAATTGTTATTGCAAATTTATTGCCCAGCCCACACCCGAGCCACTCATTGCAGATGCACAAAAAACCAAGGTTTTTAAGGCCAGGCTGGCGATAGTTAAACCAATTTAGTGCTAGCGACTTCACAACCCCGCTAAAATAGGCTATAGATCAATCTATAAGTTTATCAGCGTGTTAGTTCGTGTTAATAAGTTAACTTTTTATTTTTTATCAACGATAGCAAAAAATTAGTCTTTTTAATTAATTTGCAAGGTTTGTTTTACGAGTTATTCAAGGTTTATGACGATAATGGTACATGACACCGAGAAGTCCAAATCCGCTCTCATCCATCAAATGATGGTTGAGAGCGAGTCTGGAGGGGGGGCAGGAGAACGCCGCGAAGGCAATCTCTTGCTGGCGGAGCCAAAGGTGAAAACCAAACGGCCGCCACTCTTCAAGGTGGTGCTGATGAACGATGATTTTACGCCAATGGATTTTGTGGTGTTTATCCTAAAGGATATTTTCCGCAAAAACCATGAAGAGGCTGTCAGCATCATGATGGAGGTCCACCAAAAAGGCGAAGGAATTTGTGGTGTTTTCACGCGCGATGTCGCGGAGACCAAAGCGGAGCTGGTGATCACACTGGCGAGACGCAATGAGTATCCGCTGCAGTGCCGAGTGGAAAAAGAATGATGATCAGATGATCGGACAATCCGATGATCGGATGATCGAAACATCGGAGAGAAGCCATGCTGTCGAAGAACCTTGAAATCAGCCTGCACCGCGCACTCGCACTGGCGAAAAAATTCCGCCATGAATATGCGACACTTGAGCATCTGCTTTTTGCGCTCTCAGACGATCAGGATGCCGTTGCGGTAATGCGTGGCTGCGGCGTGGATATTCCCACCATCAAGAAAAACATCACACAGTTTTTAGAAAATGAGCTCACCTCGCTGGTGGTGGAAGACCTTGAAGAGTCCCGCCCAACGGCCGGTTTTCAGCGCGTGATTCACCGCGCGGCCATCCATGTGCAGTCCGCGGGAAAAAATGAAGTCACCGGCGCGAATGTATTGGTAGCGCTGTTCTCCGAGCGTGATTCGCATGCCGTCTTCTTCCTGCAGGAGCAGGAGCTCACCCGCCTTGATGTGGTGAATTATATTTCGCACGGCATCGTGAAATATGCGGATAACCAGAAAATCGCCGAGTGGAAACGCGAAGTGGATACGGATGAATCCGCTGAATCGCTCGAGCGCCCAACTCAGCCCGCTAAAGATAGCAAAGAAAAACCGGCCGATGCGCTGTCGCAATATTGCGTGAACCTCAATAAAAAAGCTGAAAGCGGCCGCACCGATATCCTCGTTGGCCGCGAGGAAGAAGTGGATCGCACCGTGCAGGTGCTCGCCCGCCGCAGCAAGAATAATCCGCTTTACGTTGGTGATGCCGGCGTCGGCAAAACCGCGATTGCCGAAGGTTTGGCGCTGCGCATTGTGCGCGGCGAGGTGCCGGATGTGCTGAAATCCGCGATTATTTATTCGCTGGATATGGGCAGCCTGCTGGCCGGCACGCGCTATCGCGGTGATTTTGAAGAGCGCATGAAATCCGTCATCAAAGAAATTGAAAAACTCCCCGGCGCGATTTTATTCATCGACGAAATCCACACCATCATCGGCGCTGGCTCCACCAGCGGCGGCGCGCTGGATGCGTGCAACCTGCTCAAGCCCGCCCTCGCCCGTGGCAATTTCCGCTGCATGGGCTCGACCACCTACAAGGAATATAAATCCTCCATCGAAAAAGACCGCGCGCTTGCCCGCCGTTTCCAGAAAATTGATGTGAACGAGCCGAGCGTGGAAAATGCCATTAAAATTCTGCGCGGCCTGAAACCTTATTATGAAGAACACCACCATGTGCGCTACACGAACGGCGCGGTAAAAGCCGCCGTGGAACTCTCCGCGCGCTATATTCATGATCGCAAGCTGCCGGATAAAGCCATCGACGTGCTCGATGAAGCAGGCGCGGCGCAGATGCTGCTGCCGGAACATAAACGCAAGAAAACCATCACCCACAAAGAGGTGGAGGAAATTGTCGCAACCATGGCGCGCATGCCTGCCAAAACCGTCAATATGGATGATGCGACCACACTCAAAAACCTCGAGCAGAATTTAAAGCTCGTGGTGTTTGGCCAGAATAAAGCGATTGAATCCCTCGCCTCCGCCATCAAGATGGCGCGCGCTGGCCTGCGTGAGGAAGAAAAGCCCATCGGCAACTACCTGTTCACCGGCCCCACCGGTGTCGGCAAAACCGAAGTGGCGCAGCAGCTCGCCCTGCTCATGGGCATGGAGCTGATTCGTTTCGACATGTCGGAATACATGGAAAAACATGCGGTATCGCGCATGGTCGGCGCGCCTCCGGGCTATGTCGGGTTTGATCAGGGCGGCCTGCTCACCGATGCTATTGATAAAAATCCTTATGCCGTCATCCTGCTCGATGAGATCGAAAAAGCACATCCAGACGTTTATAACATCCTCCTTCAGGTGATGGATTATGGCCGCCTTACCGATTCCAACGGCAAGGTCGTAAATTTCCGAAACGCCATCATCATCATGACCTCAAACGCTGGTGCGGCGGATGTCGCGCGTGCGCCGGTTGGCTTCATGAAAACGGATCGCGCCGGTGAAGATAAAGAAGCAGTGAACCGTGCTTTCACGCCGGAATTCAGGAACCGTCTGGACGCCATCATCGGCTTCGATCATTTAACGCAAGAAGTGCTCACCCATGTGGTCAACAAGTTCATCTTCCGGCTGGAATCACAGCTGGCTGATCGCAACGTCACCATCCAGCTTTCGGATGAAGCGCGTAAATGGCTCTGTGATCGTGGTTACGACCGCGCAAATGGCGCCCGCCCGATGGCGCGCCTGATCGCCGAGAAAATCAAAAAACCGCTCGCTGACGAAGTGCTCTTTGGCAAACTCTCCAAAGGCGGCACGGTGAAAGTATCGGTGGATCATAATGGTAAGGATGGGGACGAACTCGCCTTCTCCTACAGCAAACCAAGCACGACCAGACAATCCGAAACGGATGAAGAACTTGTGAGTTAATGCTTTCACCAGCATATAGCCTACCAAACGGCACTCTTCACATGACTGTGCAAGAGAACTTCCGTGCAAAAAAGCCAAGTATAAGCGTATCCCTGCACATGGAAGGTGGTAAAATTGCGCAGGGGCTTTTTTCCGACGAGATAAAGAAGATTATAAAAGAACTTCCGGATCAAAGTTTGATCATCGAAAATCCAGACGACCAAACATTAGTTCTAAAATCAAACGCACTCACTTTTGAAAAAACCGAAGAACTAAAAACTACTCGTAACAATATGTTTGTTCCGTATGATTTTGTTCTGCTTAAACACATAGTGCCAGAAGTCATCAAACACACCATTGAAAGCGCAACGCACCAAGAATACTCCATCCCTTTCACCGATGCGGATGGCACAAAGGATCAAATGTATGTAAAACTGAACATTAATCCTAATGTATACGATCCTCTTAAGCCCCCGACTGTTCGCCTCTCTATATCTTTACGCGAAGCCGACTTCGACGTCAGGATGCATAAAGAAAACGAAGATTTTGCCCAAAAATTATGCGAGGCGTTCGGTGTTGAATTCAAACCAAGCACTGGACCAATCAAACCGGCCAGCTGGAAATTGCAGCCTCTTTCAAGGAGACCCGAGAAACAACCCCGCGCCATGGCAATCATCCATCAACTATGGCCGGAACTTGAAAGACACCTTACTAAAAATGGAGAGTACCGTATTAACGATCTTCATATCGGTAATCGCGAAGACTTTTCTATTGTTCTCGAAGTAGAAAGCCAACGGGCGCTTCCGCTGGTTTATAAAAAAATAACTGAACAATTAAGCGCAATGCAAGATAAAGGCATTACTTTAAGTGGTAAAAGAACCGGCAAAGAAGCGTCAACTTCCGAAAAAATTGCTACCATATTGCGTGAAAAGCTACCAGATTTAGACGATTCAAAACGCCGTACAATTCGCCTAGCGCTTGAAAGAGCACTTGGGCAAGGGCCAGAAATTACCTGAGAAGCTTGTCTACTAGGGGCGACAACCAGCACAAAACTCACCGCGCCGGAAGGGCAAAAATCATTAAATCTCTGTCATATAACGACAAAATGTTTCACGTGAAACATTTTTTGCCTTCTATTTACTCCCCCCCTCCCCCAGCGGGGTGAGCTCTTCCTTACTTCCCCCTCTCCCTCCTAGGGAGAGGGCGGGGTGAGGGTCACCAAAATTGTTTCACGTGAAACATTTTTTACGCCTTCACAGAATTGTCACATGATTTCTTTCTAGCTCCATGTATACTGGAAAAAATAGAGTATTGAGGTATATCATGAATCCAGCAGATTTTAATCCGGATGATCCTTCTTACAGTGCGGGGTTTGAGTCGCCCAGCACAAAAATTGATGGCGAAGGCTTTATCTCCAAAATCAAAGCCGGCTTCAGCTCGCCAATCGAAAACGTCAAAGCCAACTTCTTTTCAAAAGAAGCCTATGCGTCCGGCAATCGCCTCAAAACAGGCATTCGTGTGGCGGGTACGGGCATTGGCCTCGTCATGGCGGCAGACGCGCTGCGCGCCGAGCGCGAAGGCGCTGATGGCCGTCCGGAAGCCCGCAGCGGGCTGATGCGTGTGTCTGAGGCAGTGCTGGGGCTTGGAATCATCGCGGGCTCTACCGCATATCGCAGCCGCTAATCGCTTTCTATTACATGGAAACGACCTCCGCTACCAATGACACCTCGTCATCGCGCTGGTTGTTTGGCGACTTGCTCAAAAGGCTGATGGAACAACGCAGCATGACACTGGCTGACCTCAAAGCTCGCTTGGAAAATCAGGGTTATGAACTTTCAATATCAAGCCTGTGCTCCATACGCAGCGGCGATAAGCGCCCCACCTATCGCATGGTTGATATTGCTGCCAGCCAGCTGTTTAAAGACAGCATTGACCCTAAGATCGAAGATGAGGCTAGTTTTCGCAGGCGCTTTTTTGATTCCGCTAATTATGTTGAGGTAACACCGGAATCAATCGAGCAACACAATGCAAAAGTTATTGAAACAACGAAGAATGCCATAGCTGGCGGCAAAAAAATTCTATGGGGAAAACTACTGCGCGAAATCCTGGACTTTCAGATTCAGGGAGACAGGATAAGCATCAGCGGTCTGGCACGAAAGATGAGGCAGCAAACAGAAGGGCGCTTCTTTACTACTGATAAAAGATTGCACTCCGTTCTCAGCGGCGACCACATCTCAACACCAGAAGAACGTGAACTCATTTATGAGAACTTACATCTCAGCGACGATCACAAAAAATGGATCAATGACTCACTGCAAAACGGCACCATCAGCTGTGAGATAGCAAGAGTGGAAAAGAACAGCTTTTACACAGCTCTTGCAAAGATAATAACGCGACTGTCACAGCAAAAAATATACGCATCAGATATCGCAGAATCTGCGATGAGCAAAGCCGCAACACGCTTAGCGGCGAGTCACGGAATTATCAGCAAAGATGATATTCACGATAGATTGCAACGCATAGTCCAACAAATATCGCTGGAAAAAATGCGACTGCTGCTCATCGGATTAGACGGCTTCGCAACAGCAGAAGAAATCAAAGAACTTACAACTACGGCTGGCTATGATGAAAAAAGGCTATGGCAAACAGCCAAACAGGTTGCCAGTGATATTGGCGATACAGAATCCATCAAAACCATATTGCGTCGGCTTCGTGAAGCAACAGATACGAATATTTCGCAGCGCGAGTGGGCAGAAATGCCTGGCATTTCAGACAACATTACCATAAGCCGCGCCCAGGTCTTTAATTGGGAACTTGCGACCTCACCCTACCCCGAATCTGCGCAGGTAAAAGAGCTTTTAAAACGACTCAACAACAGGCTCAGAGACAATCATAGCGAAGCGTTATCTGATGACGATATCTCGCGCATCACCAAGATTGCTGATCGAGATAAAATCGAGTGGGTCAACCTCTCGCATAAAGACAAGCATCGCCACCGCACAGGCGCAGGCAATCCACTGGCTCGCCACTAACTAACGAATTTCTGTTTCGGTTTCACAGCGTACATTCACCACAAAACGCTCCGCGTATTGGGTGATGCGCGTACTGTCCAATACACTGTTCGCATCCGATGTTGCATAGCTGACATTATACTGATTCAAAAAATTCCGCACCACAGGTAGCGTAATGGCTATACCAGAATGCGTCGTCGTCCCATCCTGCGGCGCATCTGTGCGGTAACTATAGATAACGGCTTTAGCAACAATCACTCCAATGATATTGCCAGCGCTATCCATGAGTGGGCCGCCGCTGTTGCCCTGCTCAATCGTATCAGAAAGCTGAAGCCAGGTATCCTCGCCTTTGGGGCCCTTAGGATTCGTGACCACAGCCTCGCGAGTCACGGTTTGCATCTGCCGGAAAGATTCGCCAGGATAGCCAACCACCACCACGCGCTCACCCTTTGCTACCGGCACCCCCTCTACACGAAAAAGCCCGGGCTCAAATCCTGAGCCATCGATTTTAAGCAACGCCAGGTCATGTGTCTGGTTTCGACCAATCATTCGCGCCAAACGCGCGCTCAGTGTAGCACTTTGGACGACAATACGCTGACACTGCTCCACAACATGTAAATTGGTGATTAGATACCCGCCACGATTCACCAGAAATCCCGTGCCTGAGTTCACATAGATTTTTACCTGCGCCGCCTCTGCCGAAATCGGCAGCATAGCAAGTACTAAACAACCTAGCAGCCAGCGCATATTATTCGGGTTTGGTTTCGGTTGAGGGAGCCGCTTCAGCATCAGGCGGAACAATATTGGCCGGGTTAAAAATTGAATCTGCTGCTGGCGCCGTATTCACAGGTGCTTGCGGGGCTTGTTCTTGCTTTGGCTCGTCTTTCTTGAGCTTAGTATCTGGCACAGAAAGAAGTGTGCGTGTGGTTGGTGCCAATTTTGGATCACGTAAATAAGAGCCGCGTTGCAGCAAAATGGTAATGCGACGATTGCGCGGGCTGGTGGGTTCCTGCGGCACTAATAACTCTTTATCAGCAAGTGCCACTATCTTCGTCACTCGCTCTGGTTCAAGCTGCGTGGAACCCAGGAAGCGACGGGCTGACAATGCACGATCAGCGGACAATTCCCAGATGCTGTATTGTGGATTTTGTGTTGCTGAAGCTGCATCGGTATGGCCATTGATGGTGATATTATTTGGTGTTTTGATGATCATCGACGCCATGGAATCCAGAATCTTTTTCCCAGTATCAGTAAGCACAGCGCCGCCAGGAACGAACATCGGTTTTTTAGGATCATCGATCACGTCAATCTTCAAGCCTTCCGGCGTATCCTGCACGACTATGTTATTCTGATATTCCTTAAGTTCTTCATCCTCTTGTAATGCCTGCTTGATCTCTTCTGATGTGCTGCTGAAAGTTTCAGAATCCTCGCTACTTTCTGAAGCTTTAGCGGCGGCTTCACTTTCACTTTCTGCGTTTTCCTTTGGCTCGCCTTCAGCCTGTGTCGGCGCACCTGGTTGAGGGCCCTGCTTGGTTTGCCCAACCACCAGACCAACCTTAGTCAAGTCGCTCTTGGAACGGCCAGCCTCAGCCTGCTTCAACCCACCCTTAAACCCAATCCCCATCGAATCTTTAAGACCAACCGTCGGGGTAAAATATTCAGCAAGCCCCATCTTCTGCACCTGCGTGGTGGCGTTCAGCAGCCATAGCAGCAGGAAGAAGGCCATCATCGCTGTCACAAAGTCGGCATAAGCAACTTTCCAAGCGCCGCCATGGTGGCCATGACCGCCTTTTTTTATTCGTTTTATGACAATGGGTTGTTCGATTTCTGCCATGATGGAAGTATGGCAAAAATCGCTTAAGAAAGTGTTATTCTCTTTTCACAAACAAGCTTCACACAATCTTCACACAACATTTTAGCTACATTCGTGTATGGTGAAATCCGTTAATAGCGCAGAAAAAAACTGCGCTTATCGAACCAACATCTTACAGGAACAATACATTATGACAACGTTACCAGCAAATGCCAGCATTGCATCAAACATGGCCGAGCGTCTTCGTGGCGAATATGATGGTGGCAATGATGTTTCAAATATAGAAGGGGATTTTGATTCTCTGCCAGCCAGCACTACTGCTTCACCAGTCAGAAAAACTGATATCATTTCTAAAGTCGGTGGTGATGGAAGAGTTGCAGCAGCTATCCTGGCTACAGGCACTGCACTAGCGGGCGGCATCAATGCAGGTGTAAAACCAGCCATGGAAGCAGCTGGCGGTAATAGCCGTATTGTTCAAGCTATTGCCGGTGTAGAGCCAAGGCCAGAAATTTCTTTCACTAAAAAAGCGGGCACTCCTGCCCAGTCACATACTGAGATGCTAAGCGTAACTGGCGCTGCTGAAATTGGTAATAAAAACGGACAGGTCCCTGGACGTCGCTAGGAATCTACTTCCGATACACCCAAACATGCGCCGGCGGCACATTGGTGAGAATGGTCTTGACCCTCTTACCCGTGATGCCGTGCTGGCGCAGTCTGGTTTTATCCAGCGGTGATTTAGCGCCATAAGTGAATTGAATAATCACCCCACCCTCGTCCAGCAGCTCGGCCATCTGGCTCTGGATAGTTTCCTTAACGCGCTTTGGCAGCGACATCATCGGCAGGCTGGAGACAATCGCGGCAATGCGTGGCTCGCCCTGCTCCTGCCAAAGACGCTTAAGATGGGTGGCATCCTCGCACCAGATGGTTAGCGCTGGAAACTGCGCCGTGAGAATCGCACATAACGCAGCCTCGCGCTCAATCACCCACAAACGCTTTGTTGCAATACCTGACTCAATCAGCGCGTCTGTCACCGGTCCGGTTCCTGCACCCAACTCAATGATGATGCCAGGATGCTTATGATCAATCTGCGCAGCCATTGCCCGCGACAGCTTGCCAGAGCTTGGAACAATAGCACCCATAGAAAACGGTGCCTTGATCCACGCAGATAAAAAAGCTGACTTGTGTTTAGCGGGCTTGCGTGGCTTTGTATGTTTCATGGTTAACCCTGTTGTATACTTATGGTCTATCAATGAATCGCGTGAAAATCGACCAGATATTTGAAACGCTCTCGGCGGCCAATCCAGAGCCGAAAACAGAGCTGACCAGCGTCAATGATTTCACTCTGCTGGTTGCCATCGTGCTTTCGGCTCAGGCAACCGACGCTGGCGTTAATAAGGCCACCCCTGCCCTGTTCAAAGCAGCCAATACACCGCAGAAAATGGCCGCGCTCGGTGAAGATGGGATCAAGCATTACATCAAAACTATCGGGCTGTTTAACAGCAAGGCAAAAAATGTGATTGCACTTTCCAAAAAGCTTGTGGCGGAGCATGGCGGCCGCGTACCGGAAACACTGGAAGAGCTGAGGGCGCTACCCGGCGTCGGCAATAAAACCGCCCGCGTGTGGCTCAACTGCGCGCGCGGCGCGGCGCTGATTGCAGTTGATACGCATGTGTTTCGTGTCGCCAACCGCCTTGGCTTATGCAAAACCACAACTGCCGACCAGACCACGACCGCGCTCGAAAAAGCTATTCCAGCGAAATGGAAAAAGCACGCCCATCACTGGCTGATCCTGCACGGACGTTATGTCTGCAAAGCAAGGACACCCGAATGCATAAACTGCAGCATCCGATCATTATGCGGCTATAAAAAAAAGCTAGTCTAGCTTTGTAAGCAAGCCGCAGCGATTGATACTCGCTATATTTTCTGGCCCTACTATGTAGGTGGCCATGGGATCGTTTGTGCCAGTGCCGCCAGTAATGCAGGCACCGTTATTATTAGGATCGGCAGCCCAGCAAGCATCCATGGGCACGAGCGGATTACCACCTGAGAAGCAAAACGCTGCCGCTGCGGTAACTGTCCCCGTGTTCGGCATGCCATCATCCATTTTCTGATCTAAAAAATAGGCATCGATGCGCGCCATCCCAGGGCCGAGCGATACCTGACCACTTACCTCAATCGTGTTATGGCTTGATAACCAGTAATAATGAACCCCTCGCAGTTCAACCACGCGGAAGCGTACTGTGTTCAAGAATTTGGTATTGGGCATGTAAAGTTCCGGCTTGTTCTGATCAGCAGGATCGGCATCGCCAGTAGCGGCTACAATACCAGTGCCATAAAGCCCCTCCATCATTCCCGCTTCAACCAAATGACGCCAGAATAAAATCGTCTCGCCAGTAGCACCGTAATTAACCCCAATACCTACTGTTCTACTTTGTATGAGACCATTATTGTCGCCAAAGCCCTGCAAAGGGCTGTTATCAAGAGAGAAAAAACCAAGTTCATCGGCGCGGTCAGCAAACAGGTCACCAGGCAGCCCGTTATACTTAAGCTTAAACGTGTTGACCGCTGTGTCATACCTGATTTTCTGGCTAATGGTCGCACGGATTTCTGACGCTTTGATCAAATCACGGCCAACCAGCACTCCTCCTGCAACCAACCCAATAATCACCAGCACGATTGACAGCTCAATGAGCGTAAAACCTCTCTGGTGCTTCATACCATACTCCTATTAGTAAGCGGATAGCGGCGGTCTTTGCCAAAAAGCATCGGCGAAAGCTTCACCCCCGGGCAGGACTGGCGTCGCTTATACTCTGAAAGTCGAACCATACGCAGCACTTTATCCACCACAGTTTTTTCATAGCCCTTAGAAATTATTTCGGAAGCGGAATATCGTTGCTCAAGATGCAGCGCCAAAATAGCATCCAGCACATCATAAGGCGGCAGCTGATCCTGATCGAGCTGTCCGGGCTTTAGCTCGGCGGAGGGTGGCTTGGTGATAGAATTTTGAGGAATCACCGCGCCCTGCCTATTGCGCCAATTCGCCAGTTCATACACTTTTGTTTTGTAGAGATCCTTGATGACATTATAACCGCCGCACGCATCGCCATAAAGCGTGGTATAGCCCACGGCAATTTCGGATTTATTGCCGGTCGAAAGCAACATGAAGCTGGTTTTGTTGGAAAGCGCCATCAAGATTTGCCCGCGGATGCGCGCCTGAATATTACCGCCCACTGCCACATCCTGCATCCAATCCACCATCACAAAACCCGGATCAGAAACAGGAGGCGCAATTGCCTTAAATGTGGAATCCAGCATCGCCTGATACGTCTCCATCGCCGGAGTGATAGGGATGGTATCGGTGTGAATACCAAGGTTTTTCGCCAGTTCTAATGCGTCTTCAACGCTGCCTTTTGAGCTGTAAGGCGACGGCATCAGCACCCCACGCACACGATCCGCACCCAGCGCATCCACAGCACACACAACCGTCAGCGCCGAATCAATACCGCCGGAAAGCCCAAGTAAAACGCCCTTAAAGCCGTTCTTCTCCACATAATCACGAAGCCCCAGCTGCATGGCTTGCCACAGGGTTTGGAGTGCTGAGTGCTGAGTGTTGAGTGTTGTATGTGTTTTGCTACCCACACTCCACACTCCACACTCCACACTCTCTTCAAACCACGGCAACTGAGAGGCCACCTCGCCCGCCTCGTTCATCACAAACGAACCGCCATCAAACACAATATCATCCTGCCCGCCGACAAGGTTTACATACACCGCAGGCAGCTGATGTTTTCGTACCGCATCCGAAACCACTTTCACGCGCTGCCCGTGCTTGCCTGCTTCAAACGGCGAGGCATTGAGGATAATGAAACAATCCGCCCCCTCGTGCGCAAGCTCGGCCGGCACATCGTCCGACCAAACATCTTCACACACCATCACGCCAAGCTTTCGCCCGCGCCATGCCATCGGCTCTGGTCGTTCGCTATCAAATAATCGCTTCTCATCAAAAACGCCGTAGTTCGGCAAATGCGTCTTGGGCTGGATATGCTGGATGCGCCCTTCATCCATCAGCACGGCGGCGTTATAAACCTGTTTTGCTGCGCCGGATGTTACCAACGCATTGTCCCACACGCTGCCCACCAGCATCGCCGCCTTGCCAGAGGTGGCCGCTGCGAGATCCTTAAGCGCGGCCATCGCCTCGGCACGAAACGCCGGCATCAGCACCAAATCTTCCGGCGGATAGCCAATCAGCGCGCATTCTGGAAACACCACCAGCTCGGCACCTTTTTGTGCGGCTGCTTCATAGGCAGAAAGGATTTTTTTGCTATTGCCCACAGTATCGCCAACCGTGACGTTGATCTGGGCGAGGGCGAGGTTAAACGGGGTCATTTGATTAGTATATCGTCATCGCCCGAATTGCCAACGGCAATTCTAGGGCGATCCAGGCTTTTATAGGTGGATTCCCCTAGAATTCGCTTCGCGAATTCGGGGAATGACGAGATTATAACAATTTCTCCAATTCCGGAAGCGCCGTCTGCCACTCAGCAACCAGACCATAATCCGCCACTTCGAAAATCGGCGCGTTTTCATCCTTGTTGATGGCGACAATCACCTTGCTATCCTTCATACCGGCGAGATGTTGAATCGCGCCGCTGATGCCCACCGCAATGTATAAATCAGGCGCGACCACTTTACCGGTCTGCCCCACCTGCCAGTCGTTGGGCACATAGCCAGCATCCACCGCCGCACGGGAAGCGCCAAGCGCGGCATTCAGCTTGGCTGCGATGCGCTCCAGATGCGCAAAATTTTCGCCGCTGCCCATGCCGCGCCCGCCGGAAACCACGACACGCGCCGAGGTCAGCTCCGGCCGGTCGGACTTGCTTTCGGCGAGCGACACGAACGCGGCGCGGTCACTCACAGCGGCGGCAGCAACCGTTTCAATGGCGGCACCGCCACCATCTTTCGCCGGTGCAAAGGCAGTCTGGCGCACCGTGATGACTTTCACCGGCTCGGATGTTTTCACTGTCTCCAGCGCATTGCCGGCATAAATCGGGCGCAGGAACGTATCCGGCGCGATCACCTGGACGATTTCCGAAACCTGCGACACATCAAGCAGCGCCGCCGCGCGCGGGAGAATATCCTTGCCGGTCGTCGTCGCCGTCATCAGAATATGGGAATAGTTTTTGCCGATAGAGGCAATCAGCGGCGCCATATTTTCCGCCAGCTGATGGCAATAAGCCTCTTCAAAGCAGGTGAGCACTTTGGTAACGCCCTGCAGGCTCGCCGCTTGCTTCGCCCCTTCCTCGGAGCCTTTAGCCACCACCAGCACGTGAATATCACCGCCGATTTGCGAAGCTGCCGTCACCGCATGTTTTGTCGAGCTGTGCAATTGTCCGTTATAAAGTTCGGCAACGACGAGGATACTCATAAAAATTACCTACCGCCCTTTTTAACTTTTTCCACTGCCATTTTTTCTAGTCTCTCTGATACCTGACTTTCTAACCACTCATTAAAAATTTCCATTGCGGCTTCAACAGTAGTTAAGTCATCGCCATGTTCATTGTCAGAAAAATCTTTTTTATCTAAAAGTCCTCCCTGCTGAGCAGCAATAAATACATCCCTTATTAAATCTTGCGCATTTTTACCAAAACGCTTGGCTGCTTTATTGTATCCTAAGTCTTGCATTTCAGCTGCTTTCACCAAGCTAACAATTAAAGCATCTACGCGCCTCGCGCCAACTGTCTCTTTAATGGCAGTCACCAATTCAGGCTCCTTCTCTGTCATTAAATCACCTTCGCTTCATTTTTTAGTTTATCAACCAGCTCGGCCACATCTTTCACCTTACCACCGCCTTTTCGTTTCTTCGGCTCTTCGACTTTAAGGCGCGTGACGTTAGACGCAAGTGACACACCAAGCTCCTGCGCAGTCATTTTGACAAGCGGCTTGCTGCGCGCTTTCATGATGTTCGGCAGCGCCGGATAGCGCGGTTCGTTCAGGCGTAAATCCGTGGTGACAATGGCTGGCAGTGAAAGCTTCACGGTGGCAAGACCGCCATCGACTTCGCGCACAACGGTCGCCGCGCCATTTTCAATCATGAGTTTGGAAGCAAACGTGCCCTGCCCCCAGCCAAGAAGGCCAGCGAGCATCTGGCCGGTCTGGTTCGCATCATCATCAATCGCCTGTTTGCCGATGATGACAAGCTGCGGCTGTTCTTTTTCCACCAACGCCTTCAGCAATTTAGCGGCAATGAGTGAGTTGATCTCCTGATCGATGGGGATCAGAATCGCACGATCCGCGCCCATGGCCATCGCGCTTCGAAGCTGCTCCTGAGCCAGCTCTGCGCCAATCGACACCGCCACCACTTCGCTTGCGATATTTTTTTCCTTGAGGCGCACCGCCTCTTCCACCGCGATTTCATCAAACGGGTTCATCGACATTTTGACGTTCGCCGTCTCCACGCCCGAACCATCCGCCTTCACGCGTATGCGTACGTTATAATCAATAACTCGCTTAACACCGACAAGGATTTTCATGAGAAAATGCTACCAGATGGCGGTTAGCAGATGGTTAATAAATCAGATAAATCAGCGATTAATGCCCGGTTTCCATAGCACATCCGCCCGGCCATTATCATTCGCGGCGCGGGCAAGCACAAACAGGAAATCCGACAGGCGGTTAATGTATTGCAGCGCAAGCGGATTGATGCGCTCGCGCTCGGCCAGCGCGCACGCCACGCGCTCGGCGCGGCGGGTCACCGTGCGGGCAAGGTGCAGGCGCGCCGAAAGCTCAGTGCCACCGGGCAGCACAAAAGAATTCAGCGGCTCCAGATATTCATTCAGCTGGTCGATTTCGCTTTCCAGGCGGCGCACCTGTTTTTCGATAATGCGCAGGGCCTTGTCCTCGCCATCGGCCATCGGCGTGGCAAGGTCTGCGCCAAGATCAAACAGATCCTGCTGGATGCGCGCCAGCATGTCGTCATACACGTGAAAATGCGGGGTGAGCGAAGCCGGCGCCGTGTGCAGGCGCGCAAGGCCAATCATCGAGTTGGCCTCATCCACATCACCCATCGCCTCAAAACGCAGGTCGGACTTAGGACGGCGCGAACCATCCACCAGCCCGGTATCACCGCCATCACCAGTGCGAGTGTAGATTTTATTCAGTTTTACCATGCCCCTGAATGTTTAGGGCTTACCAACAAAAAATACAAGAGCAAGCATCAGAAGCACCAGCCCCTGAAACGACACCCTCGCCGTCATCAATTTATTGCCATATTTGA